>NZ_VRTT01000053.1 GCF_008017805.1 Paenibacillus sp. N3.4
GCTGAAAATAGAGAAATCAAAGATATATAAGAATTTGGAGATATTGGATGAGCGGGAGAAGGAAGTTGTGGTGGGGCGGTTTGGACTGGAATTAGGCGGGGAAGAGCGGACGCAGCGGGAGATTGCTAAGGAGTTGGGGATTAGCCGGTCCTATGTATCTAGGATTGAGAAGCGGGCGCTCATGAAGCTGTATCATGAGTTTTATAAGGCGAAGCGGTAAGAACCTAGGATAAAAAATCGTAGACTTCATTTATTTGGGATCACGTGATCACGAAATGGAGGCGAAGGGAATGACCTTAATCCAAATTGAACATGTAAGTAAATTTTATTATATGGGCGGGGAAACGATTCGGGTGCTGGATGATATATCACTAGATATCGCGCACGGGGAATTTGTCGCTATTATGGGGCCGTCAGGCTCCGGAAAATCCACGCTGATGAACATCATCGGCTGTTTGGACGTTTCGGATGAAGGGGCCTACATCCTTGATGGGAAACAGATTGATTCCCTTAAGGATTCACAATTGGCGGAAATTCGGAATCGGAAGATCGGATTTGTATTTCAAAATTTCAACTTGCTGCCGAGATTGAATGCGTATGAGAATGTGGAATAGCCGCTAATCTATCGCGGGATGACGAAAAAGCAACGTGAGCCGCTTGTTTTGCAGGCATTAGAAGCCGTGGATTTGCTTGATCGCAGGAAGCATTTTCCTTCAGAGCTGTCTGGCGGGCAGCAACAACGCGTTGCGATTGCGCGAACGTTGGCAGGAGATCCTCCGATCATCTTGGCGGATGAGCCTACGGGAGCCCTGGATTCCAAGACGGGTGTGGAAATTATGGATATTTTCAGGCGGTTGAATGAGCAGGGCAGGACGATTATTGTGATTACGCATGATCGGCAGGTAGCGGAGCAGGCGAAGCGGATTGTGCGGTTTTGGGATGGGCGACTGAGAGGATAAATGGAAAATGAAGACCGGTATTCCGAAAGGTGTTTCGGTTTTTGATTAAATACAATGCAAAGTAGGTGTGGGAGGGGGCGAACTTGGTTACTAAGTATTATTTGGTTGTGGTGCAAAGCCCTGGTTCATGTTAACATCATTGAAATGAAGTCATGGGATGGAGCAACTTGCTTTGGAAGCGAAATTGAATTTATTTAAATGGAAGCAATATGAGTCGCAATCATTTTACTAACGGTGAGATGGTATTTGAAATATAGTTTAAGCTATCGAGATATAGTTGAAATGATGAGTGAGCGAGGATTTAAGATTTCCCATACGACGATCATGAGATGGGTCCATGAATTTGGACCTGAAATCGACAAACGAATCCGCCCCTTTTTGAACCCTCCTGAGGGGACAAACATGATCTTGCATGGCATCGGATAATTCGAGAAGAAAAAAGGTAGATACTGCTAGAAGCAGTATCTACCTTTTTTGAATGTGATTGATGGAAATCTATTGTAAGCTTTGCACATCCGCTGCACTTAATGGATAAGCGTATATGCTAACTTGGTCGATCAGGCCGTTCATCGTACTTGCGGAGTTGACGCCTACGGTCAACGGAAATGCATTAGATATATTTCCTCCCGTAAGCGTCGTGTTCTGGCCGACCAGAACAGAATCGACGTATAGCTTAAGCCCCAAAGCTCTATCGGCTACAGCCACGACATGATGCCACTGCCCATCTGCAAAGGTCGCTGTCGATTGAACCGCATCACTGGTACTACCATAATCCAACAAAAATTTAATGGTATTATTTGTTTCAAATCTCAACCAATATGCGGCATTTGTATCTCCTTTATTCACAATATATTTGATTGTGCCCGGCATGCTTGTCTTTACCCATGCGGAAACGGAAAAACTTCCTGTGGTTCCGAAATCAAAAGCATTGCTGAAGGGATCTCCCAAAGATACATAATCGCCATTTCCATCAAAGCTTAAAGCACCGCCAAACATACCACTCGCACTCCGAACAGCATTCGTAATTGTTCCATGATAACCATTGTAGGTAGAATCCAGCACTGTACTTCCTGTAGTTTCATCAAACTTCCAATATCCGTTCAACCCGTATAAATGTCCTACTTCCGCTGAATTCAAAGCGTAATTGTATAGTCTCACTTCATCAATTAAACCATTCATTGTGTTTGAAGAGCTATTTCCAATTGTCAATGGAAGGGAGTTGGAGATGGTCCCGCTTGTAGGGCTGTTATCTTGACCGACTAATACACCGTCGACGTATAGTTTAAGACCTGCTACTCTGTCGGCGACACCAACAACATGATGCCATAGCCCATCCGTATAGGTGGCTGTCGATTGAGCGGCATCAAAGGTGCTGCCATAGTCGAGAAGAAATTTAATGGTATTGTTTTCCTCAAATCGTAACCAGTACGAAGCGTTCGTATCTCCTTTATTCAAAATATACTTTGTTGTGCCCGTTACACTGGTTTTCACCCAAGCGGAAACCGAGAAGTTTTGTGAGGTTCCGAAATCAAAGGCACCGCTGGCAGGATCGCCTAAGTTCACATAATCGCCGCTGCCGTCAAAGGTTAAAGCGCTGCCGAATTTGCCGTTCGTGTTTCGTGTCGCGTTCACAATGGTTCCGGGATTAAGGCCGGTAGCGGAATCCACAACAGTATTTCCTGAAGTTTCATCTAAACTCCAGTTACCGACGATAGACTTATTCCACCAAATTCTCGAAACGATGGCCCGATTCGGAACGAGGGATCTCCATTCGTTGCTTGTCACGACGCTCAAATCAGGCGTAATTGCAGTGGTTCCAAAATTGCCCAATTGTGCCCGGTTGTCCGTTATCGACATCACGATTTGTTCTGTGTTTTTCTTGACCCGAAGCGTGACAGGATCGACTTCAGCCATCCATAAGGGAGCTCGATACCTGAGTATATCCGTGTTAGAAGCATCCTGACGGGTATAGACCAGGTATAGCGCATTCGGTTGTGTCACCCAATGCATCTGGGTATTCATACTTCCGGTTACCGCCGTCCCGTCCTCCCATTGTAAGGTAACTGCTGACTGCCAGATCAAACCGTCGCTGCTTTTGGCTAATCTGTTCTGGGTATCATCGCGAAGGGTCATAAAGTATTCGTTATTATATTGAGTAAGGGAAGTTTCAATGCCTGAACGGTTCCCGTTGCCCCCAGGATTCGGTACTGCTGAACCTTGACTCATATAGGAAAGTGCAGTGCCGTTAAATGAAGCCCTAATGACCTTTACGGCGCCCGTTCCGTCCAATAAGTTGATGGGCCAAAGCAGGTCTCCCGTACCATCGTCTACTTCATATGGATAAACACTGCCGGTATGTCCGAATACATTAGGCCAGTCCAATAAATACCAATCGCTGCTCCAAGTTGAAGAGGCAGGATCGTATATCGCGTAAGCGGGGTAGTTATGTTTCTTTGCAAAATTAAGACCATAGGATTGGGCCATGCCGAACAGGACGATCTTTCCTGTTTTTTTGTGATACACGGGGACGGGATCAATTAACATACCTTGGTAACCATCCGGCAATGTCTTCCATTGAAATTGAGGAATGGTTGTCAGCGATGACCAAGTCTCACCTAGATCCGCGCTGGATGTATAAGCGATATCATAAAAGACATCCGATAAATTGGTAGGGCTTTCATTTTTATCTTTGGAAACGGTACACATAATTTGGGGACTTGCACCATTCGGGATGGACGCACACCTCATGTGCGTCCACCAAAAGTTATTTGAACCATCATTTTGATAAGCTACCTTTTCATCAAGCGTATAAGAAGGTGATGAAGACGCATGTGCAACAGATGAATTTACAACTATGAAGCACCCAAGCACCAAGGTAAATAGGAAAGTGAAACAGAGGCTATAAAGAAGTTTTCTTTGATTTTCTTTCATAATAAAGTCTCCTCTCATCATATCCATTGCCATGAATCATATTTCATTCATTTTAAAGCGCATTCAAAAGTAGATACTTACTATCGTACCCCTTTCCTTTAGAAGTTGGATGCTATCTCATAATATCACTATGAACGCTATGCGATAACGGGATGAAATTTAGATTTAGTGGATTTAATTAAGCATTATTATGCTGAATTGACTTCAAGTCATCCGCAGGAAGAGAATGTCTCCAAATCGGTGAAGATTGTATTAGATAACTCTAATGATTGTGTTACGGACCTCAGATGCTTCTTTTATATAATAAATAGCGGAATAAACGAATAATTTGGTGAAAGTGAACATCGAGGGGGGAAAACCGGAATGAAAATCACAGCAGTTAAATGTATCCTTGTCAGCGCTCCGTACGCAAATAAAGGGGACGCGGAGCGGGAAATTTGTTTGAAAACGGGATACCGTCCAACGGCTTTTCTGAAAGTGGAAACAGATGCAGGTATTTATGGTTTGGGTGAAACCTACGCGGGTACTTATGCACCCGAAGCAGTCAGAGGGATAGCGGAACAGATGGAGCACGATCTGATTGGACAAAACCCGATGTCCGTCCTTGAGATGTCCGATCGAATGCGGGTTGCTAATTATTACCTGGGACGAATGGGATTAACGCAATGCGTGATCGGCGGTATCGAGATGGCGCTTTGGGATCTAAAAGGTAAGGCGCTTGGCGTTCCTGTTTACGAATTGCTTGGCGGTAAGGTACATAATGAAATAATGGCTTATGCAAGCGGTGGCAATAATAAGCCAATTGACGAGCTTAAACAAGAAATGCGTGACTATGTGACACAAGGATTCCGGGCAGTGAAAATTCGCATCAACCTGCTGCCGGATATCGACGCGATTGAAGAGAAAGTAGCCGTATGCCGCGAAGCTCTTGGGCCGGATATCGGATTGGCTGTTGATGCCGCGCAAGGCTTAGCTAAATATCCATGGTCTGTCAAAACAGCCATTGAGATTGCAAAACGTATTGAGAAATACAACCTACTTTGGATTGAAGAACCGGCAGAGGTAACCAACTATGAAGGATTTGCGGAAATTCGGCGCAACGTCAACATTCCGGTTGCAGGAGGGGAGACGGTAACGAGCCTGGTAGAAGCTGAATCATATTTGAAAGCGAATTCGCTCGACCTGTTCCAGCCGGATGCGGCCGTTATCGGGGGATTGAGCGTGTTCCGCCAGGTAGCGCAAATGTGCGAACGCAAGTCCATTCCTATTGCCGTTCACGCATGGTGCGGAGGTGTGGGCATCATGGGGAATTTCCACGTGGCGTTCGCTTCTAGGAACTGTACGATTCTGGAGCTTTCCAATGTGCCGAATCCCCTGCGTGAGGAAATGATGGTTGAACCTTTGAAAATGGAGAACGGTAACATACAGGTTCCGTCGACCCCTGGGTTGGGCGTACACTTACCAGATGGGCTGGAAGAGAAATATCCATACCTTCCAGGTTCTGTATATCGGGTTCCGCTGACGGTATCCTAATAGGAAGGTGGGAGAAATAAACTATGAAACCTCACGTCTTGGTTGCTGTCAATGGTTTTACGGAAAAACACATGGAACGGATCCGGCAGGTATTGTCCGATTGGGCAACTTTGGAGCAAATTAACGAAGAGACTCCTGAGTCAGTTTTCCGTGAAAAGATAGGTAGATCGCAAATTGTGGTTGGTTGGCCGAAAGCGGAATGGCTTGCAAGAAGCCCGGTTCGGCTTGTCCAATTAGGAAGTGTTGGTTATGACGCTTTCTTGGGCAACACGCATCAAGAGGGTACCTCTTTTACGCTTTGTAACGCTAGCGGTGTCATGTCGGTAGCTGTAGCAGAGCATTTAATGGCTATGATGTTCGCACTGACTCGTCGTATTTCGCATCATATACGCGATATGAATGAGCATAAATGGAGTCGTCAATTTGAATATGAAGAGGTGTTTGACAGCACGGCATGCATTGTCGGTGTTGGCGGCATCGGGACAGAAATCGCGCGACGTCTGCGCGCATTGGGCGTTCGCACCATTGGGGTGCGACGTGAAATTGGGGAATCGCATCCTTACATGGATGAGATGTACCCGAGCTCCCGCTTGCAGGAAGCTGTAGCGCAAGCGGATCACGTAATTCTAATCTTGCCCGGTAACGCATCGACCGAGAAATTGTTTGACACTGCGATGTTCGCTTCTATGAAGAAAGGATCCTATTTCTATAATCTGGCCCGCGGAAGTATCGTCGATGAGAATGCTCTGCATGCGGCATTGAGCAGCGGTAGGCTGAAGGGGGCGGGGCTTGATGTCTTCGAGGTAGAACCGCTTCCGAAGGGAAGTCCGTTATGGGAAATGGATAATGTGATAATTACGCCTCATTCGGGAGGACGGTCGGTCAAAGAATTCGATCGTTTCTGTCAGTTGCTCTTGAACAATCTGATGAATTACCGTGACGGAAAACCATTTCTCAATCAGGTGAATTTGTAAAAGTATGTTTGACATGACCATATACGAGGTGAAATGACATGATGAATACAATAAAATACGCAACAATTGCGAAATCCTCTGCCAATAACCCAAGGAACGATACGGCTTCCGTCGCTGAGTTGGAGGATGGCACATTGTTAGCGGTTTGGCACAAATATGACGGTTCTTTTGGAAGCGATTTCGATCTATGCCGGATTTATGCCAAAACCTCCATGGACGGCGGAATGACCTGGGGACGCGAGCGGATGCTGATCGATGTCAATCCGGAAGATCACAATGTGCAGGCTCCTGGTCTGTGTCTTCTTCCCAATGGAACGTTAATACTCCATTGCTTAAGAGGTCATCGAGGGGGATCCAGTTCCACAATGGAAGCCCATGTCTCGAAGGATGGAGGCGAAACATGGGAATTTCTCACACACATTTGGGAACGTACGAAGGGTCAATGGCTGCAAGGCGGTGCGAACCATATCAACCTGTTGTCCAGCGGCCGATTGTTGCTTCCCTTCCACTTTGGCACAGGCCATCAAGGTGGTCAGCACAATGAGATCGGATGCTACTTTAGCGATGATGACGGATTTACGTGGACGCGTGCCGCTGGTACCGTAGATCTGCCTATGCGTGGCGCCATGGAATCCTCCGTTGCTGAAATGAGCGACGGACGTCTTCTCATGTCCATCAGGTCCCAATTGGGCGCGGTGTTTTTGTGCGCTTCAATGGACGGCGGCAACACGTGGAGCTTACCGCAAACAAGCGGTTTGAAATCGCCGGAATCATGCACTTGCGTGCGGCGGATCCCCGGCATCGACGCACTTCTTCTGTTATGGAACGATAGCCAGTACGAACCCGGTAAGCATCATTTCGGACGACGTACGCCTTTAAGCGCAGCGGTTTCTACAGACGGCGGGGAATCCTGGAGAAAGGTGGGAAATATTGCGGAGGGACCGAATGAATATACGAATCTGAATTGTATGTTCACGAAATCCGGCAAAGCGATCATTACCTATATGCAGGTTGAGGATCCGGCATTTCAGGAGCTGGAATCGGATCCGCCCTTCAAACGGACCGGGATCGATTTAATGGCGGCAGTGTTAGACACCGCAATAATGGTTTAGGCAAGGCAACTATCGTCGATAGACGATAGTTGTTTTTTCATACTTATCAAGGTAACATCTAATGATAAGGAGAAACAATCTTCTCTATTTGTAAGCGCTTATAACAGGGGGGAAGGGATCCGATGTACAAAGTATTGATTGCTGATGATGAGGAGTTTATTCGCGAAAGGGTAGTCAATAACATGCCATGGGGAGAAATTGGATTTGAAGTGGCAGGGTGTGCTTCTGATGGCGAATTGGCTCTGAAAATGGCGCGCGAATGTCATCCGGATGTCATTTTGACGGATATTTTAATGCCGAATATGACGGGACTGGAGCTTGCTCAGTGTTTGAAAACTGAATTTCCTCACATCAAGGTTGCGCTGATGAGCGCCTATGATGATTTTCAATATGCCAAGGAAGCGATCCGTTTTGGGGTGAAGGGATACCTGCTTAAGCCGATCATTCGTGATGAATTCCTCGAGTTGTTCCGGGGTGTGGCCAATGATTTGAAGAAAGAGGCTAGCCAACCCGTTAACTCCGTTAGTCATTTGGTTGTAAGGACGAATGGAGATCGCAATTCTTATGTTGCTGTTGCGAAGCAATATATTGCTGAAAACTATACAGAGCGAATCAGGCTTGAAGATGTTTCGGAACGACTGCACGTCAATCCGAACTATTTCAGCACATTATTTAAGCGGGAAACGGGTAAAAATTTTATCGATTATCTGAATGAAGTTAGAATCAACGAGGCTATGAAATTACTGCTGCATACCGATTACAAAGTTTTTGAAATTTCGATGAGTGTCGGTTATGGCAATTTTTCGTATTTCAATAAAATATTCAAACGCTTAAGCGGTGTTACGCCACAAACCTATAGAGAATCGGGCGGATCGCTCTACTTGTCCAAGGAAGGCGTGTAATGAAGCGAAAAGAGATAAAGCTGAATCGTTTTTTGTTGCTTTTCTCCCTTTCGATCGTTTCGCTGATGCTCATCATTATCGGCTATGTCCTTTATGTGAAAACCGTACGTTATATTGATGAGAAAACCGATATGGTGCAAGCCATGAAATTAAATCAAACAACCGCGGATGTGCGCAAACAATTCGAAGATATTTACCAAACCATAGATAGTTTGCGTAATAACACCATATTAATTCAATCGTTGGACAAATTAGAGCGGCCAAACGCAACATCGTATGAAAAGGTGAGCTTGTCGCAAAACGTAGAGTCCTCCCTATTTAATTTGAATAAAGGAAATGAGTTCATCAGCGGCATTACGGTTTGGACAAGGGGGGGCCAGTACAGTTCGAATGCCAAATATTCCTCCTATTATTTTGAAGGCAATCAACTGCCTATTTCCAATCTGGACAATCAGATCAAGTTCGTCTCCTTAAACCAGACTTATCAAGCATTTGGCTTGAAATCGTTGGACATCAAAGATGACGCGCTGCGAAATCTGCTGGACACATGGAACAAATCAAGTTACTTTATGTGTCCGATCAAAGGTCCAGAAGGCACACTCGGCATCCTCACGATTAATTTAAATGCAGGGTCGTTCAATCATATTCTTCCATACGGCGAATCGTTGGCGGTCTTGGATTCACTGGATCAGGTATTATTTAAGGGGAACGAAGTCACTCCAGAGATCAATGAACTGCTGGAAAATATGGAGAATACGCAGCAAATGGACGGAGTTCCACTCTCGGGGAAACGATATTTTTTTCGGGATATCGGATTTCATGACATCCGTATCGCTTTGGCCGAAACCGAATCGGGGTTTCACAAAAGGCAATTTCTGACGCTTGGGGGATATTCGCTCATCATTTTAGGCGGCAGCGCTTTGCTAACTTTTTTTCTATCGCATTTGATTGGCCGCAAAATTTTGTTCCCCTTGCACAGTCTGATCAGTTGGATAGGAAGGCAGCGCAGCTTGGAGGAACGGTGGGAACCTGTAGAAGTTGGGCGAAATAGATACAAAAGGTTCACGATGAGGGACCGTTTATTTGTCTATTTATTAATAACGATACTGCTTCCTATCTGTCTTTTCGTTACGGTTTTTTATGTGCAATCATCGCGAATCATTACGCAGGAATTGGAAGAAACCTTTTATACGTTGTTTGATAAGACAGCTCATAGGGTAGAGTTATTTGCCGATCAAAAAGAATCCGCCATGACCCGGTTGGCTTACGATGCGTTCGTTGTATCCTACGTGGATCAACCAAGCGACAACCTTCAACAGCATATGGATCAACTGATATTCGACAGTTTTTTGCCGATTCTCAGTGAGGATGCCATTGGCATCTATAATATAAATAATCAATTGATCTACAGCAATCGATATAAGCATGCAACCCAAATCGACCCGGCTTTTTTCGAGCAAATGCGCGCTAGCCGTAAAAATATTTTTTACTGGCTTCCACCGACAGATACAGCATCCTCTAAGGTAAGTTTAAGCATAGGCATCGTCGATATTAATCGTTATTCCAGCCCGATTGCTTATATGAAAACGGATATAAACGGTGTTTTCTTCACCAATTTGTATGCCGATCTGAATGGGAACGGCAGTGAAGCGTTTATCATTGATGAAAACGGACGTATAGTATCCCATCCTGATATGGGAAGAATAGGGCAGAAAGCCGACATTCCTTTTCAATTGGGTCAATCGGAGGGGACTCTATTCCGCACGGATAACGCCATATATTTTTCCAAGAAAATGACTGCTTTACCCTGGTATGTGATTGCAAGGTACGATGCTTCGGAGATAAAGGATCAAGTGATACGTCTCTTTTTCGATGATATTTATTTGTTGGTCATTCTTTTTTTGCTGATTCTCCTATTTTCCTACTTGATGTCACAGTATTTAGTGCAACCGCTAGCTTCCATTCAAGACCGTTATCTGAACATTGATCTTGAACATGTTAATCAATTAACTCTCCACAAAGCCTTTGCGATCGATGAAGTTGAACAGTTGAGAATTTCTTTTAACTATATGCTGGAGAGGATTCACAGGCTGGTACAAGATACGCTGGGTGCGAATGAAGAAAGGCTAACCCTTGAATTTGAGAAAAAAGAGCTGCACATGGAGGCGCTGCAGGCACAAATTAATCCCCATTTCCTTTATAATACACTTGAGAATATCATGTATATGATTGAAAAGGGAGAGCGCCATTTGGCCGTAGATATGATTGGATTACTGAGTCGTCTGTTTCGATACGCTATGGGGAAAGACAGCCCATTGACGACGCTTAAAGAAGAGATCGTCTACTGTCAGTCCTATTCGAAGATCATGAGTTACCGTTATAAGGACAGAATTCATTTCGATTGGCATTTGGACGAGTCGCTGAACGAATGTGTCGTTAATAAGATGATCCTCCAACCCATTATTGAGAATGCAATAAGACACACCCTTAAGACGAATAACAGCGAGATTAGGATTAGGGTCAGCTGTATGAAAAAGGAGCATTGTATCGAAGTGGTCGTAAAGGATAACGGCCCAGGCATAGAACCAAAAAAGCTGGATGAAATCCGTCTTCATTTGGAGAAAAGAGACCGGCGAAACGTAGGATTATATAATGTGAATAGCAGAATCAAGCTCCATTTTGGTGAGGCGTACGGCTTATCGATCCATAGTCCGGGTGTTGGAACGACAGTGACAATCCGTCTTCCGTATCAGGGCGTCAACTCGATGGAAGCGTCCTCAAATGTATGAGATTCGTATTATAAACCCCTGATGATAGTGTTACTGATCTCAGGGGCTTCTTATTTATAATGAATAGGTAAGGCAAGCGATAAGATTAGGGGGATGGATATGACAAGTAAAAAAGTAAGCGTTGCCGCACTAAGCTTGGCAGTGGTCTTGATGGCTTCGGGATGTTCGGGGGGGAAAACAACGAGCGAACCGAACGTTACCAATGCATCAGACAAGCCGGCGGATACATCGAAAACGCTGGACATCAGTTGGGTTGGCCAAGGGCAAGAGGCAAGATCGAAGACAACAACAAGGTTCAACAATTGATTGAAAAGAAATTCAATGTGAAATTGAAAAATCGAAAACTGGATGTAAACAACAAGGAACAAAAAAATCTGATGGTAGCATCGGGAGAATTACCGGATATCGCCTTCATGGATGCGCCGGAAAAGTTATATTCGGATGCTGTCACCCGAAGCATATCCAAAGAAATGATCATGAAATATGCTCCTAATTACGCTAAAGTTTTAAGCGATCAGCCGACGGGGTGGAAAATAAATCAAGTTCCTGGTAAGAATGGCGAATATTATGCCCTCACGGGTTATAAACAAGAATGGGATAATCTCACTTGGGGTCAAGTTTACCGTCTGGATTGGATGGAAAAACTTGGATTTAAACCTAAAGGGGACATCGTTCCCGTGGGTACTTCCGGCGGTGCCGAAAGAGTTTTCTTCTCCAAACAAGCGTTTACACTGGATGAAGAGCAGAAAATGTTCGAAGCGTTTGTCAATAACGATCCTGACGGCAACGGTAAAAAGGATACGTATGGTTTGCTTCTGAACAATAGCGATGCATCTTGGGCTTTAAGTACGGAAGCTGGGGCGTTTGGCATTGGTTGGGATTATGGCGCTGGTGCGGATTATAATATGGAGGAAAACGGGAAGTTGGTTAGTTATGCGATCAGCCAAAACTATAAAGAGTTTCTGACATATATGGCCTCTTTAAATAAAAAGGGGTATATCGATCCGGAATTCACCACATTAAACCGCGCTAAAAGCTGGGAAAAGTTCGCTGCCGGGAAATACGGCGCAGCGCAGGTGCAGGTTCAAGCGGCAGGAATGGTGCCATTTACGTTCAATCGTCCGCCCGGAAATCTCATCCTGAAGGATCCGAATGCGAAATTCCTTTTTACCCCGCCGCCTATCGGTTTTAAAGGTCAGCAGGGTTCGGCCGCTTATACGCCTGTAGATGGATTCGGCTACGCGATGGTCATCAAAAAGGATGTCTCGGATGAAAAATTAGCTCGCATTCTCCAGATTTTTGACTATTTGAACTTGGACAAAGATGGGCTCATGCTCTCAGCGTTTGGTGAAGAAGGAAAAGATTATTCGTGGGAAGCTGAGCCCTATAAGTCGGCTGTCATTCCTAAACAGGCAGCGGAAGTCGAAAAAGACGGTATAGGTTACTACAATTTGCCGATCCAATTTGGTAATGTCAATGCGTATTATAGTAATGCTGCCGTTTCCAAATTGACAGATCTGTATTTTGGTGCCGAAGCAGGCAGGAAAATTGCCTATCGGCCCTTCAAATGGGATTATTCCAATCAAACCAAATTCAATGAGTTGAAAACCAAATACGATGCAAAATTAAAAACGATAAAGGATGAATTCTTGTTTAAGTCCATTACGGGTGAGCTGAATGTCGATTCTGCTTGGGATGCCTACGTGAAGAATTGGCGCAGCAGCGGTGGTGATGAGATTCTTGCCGAACTGGAAAAAGCGCCGAAAGTCGCCGATCTCCGTAAGAAGTAATTTGAAATAAAGAAAAAACGGATAAGAGTTGGAACGTGGGAGATTTGTCGGAGACAAATCTCCCCACTTTTTAGAAAGGCGGAGGAACATGGCTATCTCAGTTGAAACATCAGTCATTAAAGCGAAAACATCCAGAGCTCTGAAGTGGAAAAAAGTAAAAAAAATGAAAATGTTGTATTTTCTTTTGCTTTTGCCTGTCGTGCATCTTGCTATCTTTCATTATGCGCCGATGTATGGCGTTATCATTGCTTTCAAGGACTTTAAAGCCGGGCTGGGGATTTGGGACAGCCCTTGGAATAATTTTGAACACTTTAAAAATATGTTTCATGATTTCGTATTTATAAGAGCACTCCGAAATACCGTCATCATCAGCGTGCTGCGGCTTGTGATAGGCTTTACATTCCCAATCATTTTTGCGCTACTGATCAACGAAATCATGCACAATAGATTCAAGAGGACCGTACAAAGTATTTCGTATTTACCGCATTTCATGTCTTGGGTCATTATTGCCAGCATGGTCGTTGAGGTATTCTCCCCACAACGGGGGGGTGTCAATTACATCATTACCTTTTTCGGCGGAACACCGATCAATTTTTTATCCAGTAAAACTTATTTTATTCCTCTTCTGCTGATTTCCGATGCCTGGAAGGAAGTGGGCTGGGCGTCGATTCTGTATCTGGCTTCGATATCTTCGATTTCACCGGAGATCTATGAAGCGGCGGAATCAGACGGGGCTAACCGTTTCCACAAAATGATTTATATTACACTGCCTTCGCTTATACCTGTGATCACGATCTTATTTCTACTTCGTTTAGGTCACATTTTATCCGGCGGGTTTGATCAAATTCTTAACTTGTACAGTCCGTTGGTATATGAGGTTGGAGATATTATCGATACCTATGTTTATCGGGCGGGTCTTGTCGAATTTAGATTAGATTATTCCGCTGCAGTCGGTTTGTTTAAAAACGTGGTGGGGGTTGTTCTGCTTGTCACGGTGAATCAGATTGTGCGCAAATTCAACGACTATGGGGTGTGGTGAAAATGAGGCTAGTGCAGCAAAGAGCCGGCAGAATCCGTGTCAGACTTCAACCCGGTTGGTGGTTTGTTGGTTTAAACAGCTTGTTTATGGTTATTTTTTCATTGGTAATCTTGTATCCGTTCTGGCAGGTGGTGGTGTTATCCTTCTCCGACGGAAGAGAAGCGACTACGCTTGGTTTTCATTTTTGGCCGAAAAATTGGTCCTTTGAAGCTTATCGGTATTTGCTCTCCTCCGGGGAGATCGTTCGGCCCTATATGAACTCGATTTTACGTACCGCCTTCGGGACTGTATTGGAGGTTTTATTTACCATACTGGCCGCTTATCCGCTTGCCAAGAAAGAACTGCCTTTTCGCGGGGGGCTTACCACGTATTTCATCATCCCCTTGTTTTTCAGCGGAGGGTTAATTCCTACTTATCTGATCATTCGCAGCTTGGGGCTGCTCGACAACTTTCTAGTTCTCATCATTCCGGGGGCCGTTGCCATTTTCAGTATCATCATCATGCGAAATTATTTTATGTCGCTGGATGCAGCTTTGGAGGAATCCGCCGTGATCGACGGGGCCGGTTATGTAACGCTTCTGTTTAAAATCATCTTGCCGATTTCGACGCCTGTACTGGCCACCATCGCACTTTGGGCTTCAGTCGAGCATTGGAATGCATGGTTTGATGCCACGATATATATTCGCAACCGCAATTTGACGGTTATACAAGTGATTATGCGTGAAATGTTGGCATCCGCAAGCGAACAAAGCAATGAATTGACGCTTAATAATAATGCGCAGCAGGCGCAACTTGCGATGAGCAACGTTCGCTCTGGTATTGCGCTGCTTTCGATAGGACCCATCATATTGATATATCCATGGATGCAAAAATATTTCATTAAAGGAGCTTTGATTGGCTCCGTAAAAGGTTGAAATTTGGAGGGATTGTATGCGTATTCGTTTTGATCTATTTCCCGGCGGAAAGAGCAAAGCTTTGACGCTAAGTTACGATGACGGACGGGAATTCGACCGGAGCATGGTTCGTATTTTAAATGATTTCGACATCCGGGGGACGTTTCACTTGAATTCCGGACTTTTGGGGAAACCAGGTTATTTGGATCGTTCGGAAGTGAAAGAATTATTTAGTGGGCATGAGGTGTCAGCTCATACGGTCAGCCATCCATTTCTGAGTTTGTCTCCAAAGGAAAGAATTGCCGATGAGATCTTGCAGGATCGCCGAGAGTTGGAGCATCTTGCAGAATATCCCGTAAAGGGGTTGTCATACCCTCACGGCGCTTGGAACAAGGAGGTTGTGGCGCTGCTTCCTGCACTGGGAGTGGAATATGCTCGAACCACGAATAATCATGGCGGCTTTGACATGCCGGACGATTTTTTATTGTGGTCCCCTACTTGCCATCATCGCGATATGCTGGAATTCGGCCAGAAGTTTATCGATGATCGACCGCGTCATCCTCGCATGTCACTGTTATATGTATGGGGTCACAGCTATGAATTTAATAACAATCAAAACTGGGAGCAGCTAGAGCGATTTGGTGAATTGATCGGTCGCCATCCCGATATTTGGTATGCGACCAATATTGAAATCGTGCTGTACATGAAAGCATTACGCCAATTGCGGTTCGCTGTTTCAGGAGAGTGGGTTCATAATCCTTCCGCCATGTCCGTATGGTTGAGTTTGGAAGGACAGGCCGTAGAAATAATGCCTGGAGAAATGAAAAAACTGGTCGTATGAAACAAAGTATGCGCTGAAAATGGTTGATATAGAAACTATAAAACGAGTGTTAAAGGTGACTAACCTTAACACTCGTTATTGTGTAGAAATTATCCTTTAACACTTCCGGCGGTTAAACCTTCAATGAGGAATTTCTGAATGATAGCAAAGATCAGAATAATCGGAAGGATGATAATGACGCCACTGGCGAGAATGCCTCCCCAGTTGGTCGAGCCCATGCTTTCCATGACCTCGGCGATGCCGACCTGGACCGTTTTTGCAGAAAGGGAGTTTGTTAAAATAAGCGAGTATTGGTAATCGTTCCAACCAAGAATAAAGGAATAGAGGCTGATCGCCACTAACCCGGGCAAAGCAAGGGGAATCACAACAACAAATAATGTTTTTAATTTCGATGCGCCATCCATGTAGGCCGCTTCTTCCAGATCGATCGGGATTGTTTTGAAAAAACCGCTCATGATCCAGACGCCAACAGGAATTGTCATTGTGCAATAAATCATCACAAGAATGGTTTTAGTATTCAAAAGCGACATCGAGGATGCAAATTTATACCATGGAATCATAATCATCGGTCCCTGAATCATCTGGGCTAATACAAGCAGTACGAATATTAATTTGATCCCTGGAACTTTATATCTGGCTAAACCATAACCGCTGATACAAGCGATCAATCCTGTTATCAGCGCGGTAATCGCGCAGGTGATCAGAGAGTTGGACAACAATTTGCCAAGCTGGATCCCTTTTTTTCCGAGAGCCCATGTATAACTATCCAAAGTAAAAGGTGATATCCACCATGTCGGTTTAGAGGCAAATATGGCTTCGTCGCTCTTGAATGAAGTATCCAAAAGCCAGAGAAAAGGTACCAAGGTAAAAACTAATAATAGAAACAAAATCGTGTATTTCCATATTCTCATCAAGTAAGTTTCTCTCATGTTCTCGCCCCTTAACTATTATCTTTACCAAACAATTTGGCATAAACAAATACCATAATCAACACAATCAGCATCGATAAAGTTCCAATAGCAGCGCCTTTGCCTAAATCCAAATAAACGAATGCGTGGGTGTATAAATAGGTCGGTAAAATGCTGGTCGTATAACCCGGTCCGCCATTGGTCAATGCCCAGATCATTTCGAACTTCGTCCAAGATGCAATGATTGAAACCATGCCGGTGACGTACATGATGGGTTTTAACGAAGGTAGTGTTACATAACGGAATCTTTGCCAATTGGTCGCACCGTCAATTTCTGCAGCCTCCTTCATCTCACTGGAAATTCCCTGTAGTGCGGAAAGCAGCATCAAAGTAACATAGGGGAACCCTTTCCACGTGGAAGTAAGCAGCAAGGAAGGCCACACCCAAAATTCGTGTCCAAGCCAAACGATGTTGTCCTGTAGCAGGTGCAGCAACTTTAAATAGTAATTGAGTAACCCATATTGTCCGTCATAAATCCATTTCCAGATGATGCCGATCACAACAACAGGAGAAACCCATGGAACCATCACTAACCCACGCCATAGGCCCCTAAGGCGAAGCTTCTGATTTAGGATGAGTGCGGCAGGAACAGCAATGAGGAACTGAAGTAACGTGGATCCGATAACCCATACTAGGCTATTCCTAAGAATAAACCAGAAATGATCGTCATTCACGGTCAGCTCTTTATAGTTGCTCAATCCTGTGAATTGCATGCCGCCGCCATGAAGAAGCGAATAATTGAAGAAACTGAGACGAATCGTATCGAACAACGGATAAAATTGAAAGAACGCCACATATAATACGACTGGCGCAAGCAGTAAATAGCCGAAAGCATACCGTCTGATAAGCGAACGGTGCTGTTTATTTTTTATGGCAATAGAAGAAGCAGGTTGTTTGATTGGGGTGTCCATAGGTGAACTTCCTCCTTTATTAGAGTAAACTTTCGCATTTTGATCATAAATAAAAACGGGGAACAGCGACTTATATTTCCTGTCGGTTCCCCGAAGCATGCTGACTAACGTTATTTAAACTTGTCTTTTATTTTATTGATCCCATCTTTGATAGCCGTGTACGTTTCTTCTGTACTCGTTTTTCCCGTAAGAAGCTTCGTTATATTATCTTGCACAACCGTCTCCATCTCGGGTTGCCCTACGATGGTAGCCATTGGAACGCCGTTGTTGACAAGGATTTGGTTAAAGTCTTGTAAAATTCGCTTGTGGCCATCGATGGCTTTGGGATAAACTTTTTCAGCCTTTTTGACGATCTCATCCAAATTTGCATTTTTCATCGCGGTGACGTTAACTACCGCTGCTTCTGACGTATTAAACTCGGAAGAGGACCACTCTTCGATTAGCTTCCATGTGACATCTTTATTTTTGCTGCCTTTGAACATGCCTACGCCAACGCTCGATACCGGTGCTTGTGCCTTGTCCCCGGAAGGTCCTTTCGGATATGGAATCGCTCTGGTTACCTTAATAATGTCCGGATTGATGCTGTACACATTAGCGGAAAAGTATGTTCCCGCAGCAACCATGCCCACTTCTCCGTTGCTAAACGAACGCCACATTTCCGGATAACCCCAAGTGAAATGTGCTTTCGGTTCATAGGCTTCTAGTTTTTTGAAATGATCCAGCGTCTCGATATATTTTTTCTTTGACGCTTCCGATGTATCGTTGAGCAGAAGCCCATTGCTATATGCGGCTGTGAAAGGAACTCTGAAAGCAAAACGAGCTACGCCCAGAGGATATCCAAAGCCGTACTTATCGCCTTTGGTCATGAGTTGAGCTGCTTTTTCCACGCTCTCCCAAGTTTTTAATTCTTCAACTTTCATGCCGGCTTCGTTCAGCATTTGTTCATTGACTAGGAGGGTAAATGAGTTGGCAAGATTCGGAACGGAATAGATTTTATCTCCTCTGGACGCATATTCCAGTGTGCCTGGAAGAAAATTATCTTTTTTCAATGCGGAGCCTGTTTTATTGAGATAAGGAGAAATGTCCTCCAATCCGTCCAACTGCACAAGGTTGGTTACGTCTTGGGTCATCGTCATATCCGGATAATCGGCAGATGAAAGCATGATAGGTAACTTCTTCTCCATATCCTGCCAGGATAAGAACATGTACTCAATGTTGACGTTAGGATACTTTTCTTTCATTTTTGTTTTAAATTGATCGGCTAACTCTTTTTCCGCTTCAGATGTTCCCGGATAGACGAACCGGATATCCGCTTTCACGGTTTTCCAATCGATTTCTTTCGTTGCTGCTGACGGAGCTGATCTTGGCGCACTCTTTTCCCCGTTGTTCGAACTGCAGCCTGTCAACGCTGCACTTGCCAATAAGGTTAGGCTGATTAGGATCATTGCAGGCTTTTTTAGCTGTTTCATGTTTACCCCTCCTTGATGATTTGGATGCAAATTTATCGTAATTGTTACAGGGTTTTATTACAATGTGACGATTTTAAGGATTGGTGGACTTATTCAAGCAAGTGTGAATCTGCTATACCTTAGATGTTTGCGAAGCTTTATAATGCTAGTAATCAACATGATTGAGGAGAAAACACGATGTTTCAATTCAAAACATTGCAAACCAAAATGCTTGTTGCTTTCATTTCGCTTGTGCTTATTCCCGTTATTGGTCTGGGCATTTTCTCGTACAACATTGCAACTCGTTCTTTGGAGAAACAGACCATGCAGAATCAAGTGCAAATCATCCGGCTTATTGCCGACAATATCCAAAATATGCTGGATGATGCTACCGATCTCTCTTCCTTTATAGTCGGGAACGAAACTATTCAATCGCTGCTCAGCCAAACTTCTCCTTCATATGTTGGTGATCCGCAAAAAACGATTTTCAATTATTTATCTAATTTGAAGCAAGCTAAAACGTATATTTCATTTATTATTTTGTATGGCGAAAATAACTTTCTGTTTAAAGATTTCTCAGGATTTTTCAGGCAGGTTGTTCCCTATGAAGAATTTAAAGAATCACCCTTGTATATGGCTACGGCTGCGCGTAACGGTCAGTCTCACTTGGATTATTCGGGATCGCCTCTGTTTATTTATGCGCATAATTACAATGACATCGTATTAGGACGGCGTATTTTAAGTTTGTATGATGCGGACAAAAAGTTGGGCATGTTTTTTCTTGGAATTAATCGGGACGCGTTAAGAGATGCCATCCAAGACGTGAAGATCAGTCGGACGACCAATCTGCTTCTGTTCGACGACAATTATCAACTCGTCGCAAGTAAGTTGGACGATAAAGAAATGAGCAAAAATTTTAAAGACAATGTGAACGAAATCAAAAACCTGCTGCTGCCCAATCAAACCTGGATCTACGAAATAGGAAATAAAAAGTATTTGGCTGCTAACACATCCATTGAGCTGTATCGTTGGCATATTGTGAGTCTTACCCCCATGGAAGATATCCAAAAGCAGTATGGCATTGTTCTAAGCAGCACGATCGTATTGACCTTCTCTCTCCTGCTCGTTGCGGTTGTGATGTCCATATTACTTTCCAAAGGCATTACCCTGCCAATTAAGAAATTGCTTCGGTCCATGAGCAATTTTAAACGAGGTGACTTTAATCAAAAGGTCCCCGTGGAGTCAAAAGATGAAATCGGAATGCTTACGCAAAAGTACAACGAAATGGTCGTTGAATTGAATGATTTGATTCAGAAAGTGTATATCAGCCAAACAAATCAGAAAATGATTGAATTGAAGACACTTCAAGCACAGATCGAGCCGCATTTTCTTTACAATACGTTGGATTACATTTTCTTTAGCTCAAAACTCAACGGAGATAACCAAACGGCTAGAGTCGTTCATTCGCTCAGTGAATTGTTCCGGATTTCTTTGAATAAGGGAGAAGATTTCTACAAATTAGAAAACGAAATGAATCAAATCAAAGCCTACATCAATATTCAACATGCGCGATTCCCTAATCGATTCACGCCCATTTATCATATTGATTCTACTATCGGCCATTTTATTACGATGAAGCTTCTTCTCCAGCCGATCGTCGAAAATGCTATCCTTCATGCATTCAAATCATCAACAGATCTCCAGGGAGTTCTTTTGATTCATTCCTGTATTCAAGGGAGCGATATCATTTGGACCGTTCAGGACAATGGTTGTGGAATGAATGCGGATCAAGTCGAACAACTGTTATATATCCCTGTACGAAGTAAAGGCGGTTATGGCCTGCGAAATGTGAATGAACGCTTGCAGATGATGTTTGGTCCTGCATATGCTCTGCAAATCAACAGTATGCCTGATGTCGGTACCACTGTAATTGTAAGAATTCCTATCATCGAAAATGAAGAACAATGGGGGAAACTATATGAAAGTCATGGTCATTGAAGATGAACCGATCGTCATTAAAGGACTGCATGTTTTAATTCCATGGGAGGAGTATGGCTTTGAATGGCTTCCTCCGGCGGAAAATGGAAGGAAGGCTCTGGAGCAAATGGCAAGCGCACCGCCCAATTTGATTATCGTAGATTGTCAAATGCCAATTATGGGGGGAGTGGAACTGCTTACAGAAATTCGCAACCGGAAATGGTCAATAAAATCTATCATTCTCAGCGGCCATGATGAATTCGACTATGTCAGGCAAGCGCTTCAGCTTGGAGCTTCCGATTATCTTCTTAAGCCTCCTGACACGGATATGCTGTTAGATGTGCTCATTAAGATCAAAAAAGAATGGGAGGAAGAGAACAAACGAAACCGCCAACTACAAGAAAATTTGCCGTTAATCCGGGATAGGTTTGTTAGAACCTTATTGGAAGGGGCGCGAATCAATGAGAAGTTGTTTATGGAAAAAACCGCCTACCTCAAGGTTCCGTTGACCCTGCAGCCTTTCCGGATGGTTTTGCTGCAAATCGAGCAGGATCCCGAAATTGTCAGAAATTATAATTATGAAGATCAACAGTTGATGAATTTCGCTATCCAAAACATCGCTGAAGAAACTTTGCAAGACTGGGAAAATAAATGCATTTTTCTTGAGTTGCCGGATCGTTTTGCGATTATTGTAAATATGACATTTTCAATGGAGGAACTTCACCGTGACCTGCGGCTTTTGGCGGCGAATATAAGACAAACATTAAAATACTTTGTCACAATTGGTATCGGGGGCCTTTGCGAACAATTGGTTCTTGACGGAAAGATGGCCTATGAGCAGGCCAAAACAGCCTTGGAATATAAATATTATACCGGACCGAACGAAGTCATTTTTATTGACGACGTGGATTGGGAAGCGTCAAAAGGAAAGCGGAAGAACGATGAACAGGAGCCTCCGATGATGGAAACGTCCGCCATTGAAGAAACATCATCGGCTCATGAAAGGCTGCGCATGGCACTAAAAATAGGTAATTTTCAGGAATTAGAGTTATGGATGCACTCCTTTTTCACTGATCTTCAAGAGCGGGAGATTACCATCCCATTAACGAAAACGGAGAGCCTGAAAGCCATGATTTCCGGAGCAAGCGTTATCTCCGAATTGCATCCTAAGATGCAATTGGATCATTTATTGACCGCTGAGCAGATTCAGTTGGTTTTATCTGCTGCTACGCTGGAAGAACTTAGTCAAATCTGCAAAACGTTTCTTCGCTATTTGCTCCAGCTGACTGTAGATTTGCGGAAATCCGGCAGAAATAACGTGGTGGAAGCCGCTAAAGCTATACTTGAGACCCAATATGCAAGCAACCTTTCTTTGGATACAATTGCCAAAGAAGTATTTGTGTCGCCTGTCTATCTAAGCTTTTTGTTTAAACAGGTGGAGGGTGTAAATTTAACCGACTACGTGACCCATGTTCGGATGGATAAGGCAAAAGAACTGCTGCTCGGCTCTAATCTGAAAACGTATGAAATCGCCAATCGAGTGGGGTACCAAGACGAAAAATATTTCAGTAGGCTTTTCAAGAAGAGGATCGGGATGACCCCTACTGAATTCCGTCAATAAGACTAGCGATATAAAGTGAGCGATTGTAGTAGGGAGAGGTGTCTATGAAATTGAGTATTTCTGGCAAGGTCATGTTCATTTACAGCTTGGTCTTTATTGCGATCATTTTTTTAACCTTCTGGTTGTCTTATGCCGGAACTGTGGGACGATTGGAGCAGGATCTGAAGAATACCCATATTGCCTTGCTAAAACAGATCGATGATAAAATGGAAATCGTTTTTCGTCAAACGGAGAAAGATTTGCTGAACATGTCGCAGGAGCTGGAGTATGTTTATTTCATGTATGACAGTTATGATGATGCAGCTCAAAAATATGCGAATTTTTTTGGATTATCAAACAAACTGAAAACGCTTGTACATACGAATGAACTATTTTCTTCTATATTCCTTTATTCGGATGTAAGTGGCGATATGCTGACCGATAAAATCTATATGAAGGGGAATGTCTCGCAAGACAACTGGTTGGCTAGCTATATAAAGATGAAAGAGCATTCGAAATGGCTAACTACTCATAAAGTATGGGATGGCGAAAAAGAGCAGGCTGTCGTCACGCTGATTCGTTCCTATCCATCGATCAGCAGCCCTGAATATCGAAAGGGACTTGTTGCCATCAATATCAGTGAAGATGTTCTTTATCGGATGATCAAGGATGTGTATGAAGAAGACCATGGCGGACATACCTTCATTATCGATGATCAAGCAAACATAGTGACTCATGACGACGCAAAGCAATTGTATAAGAACTTGGCAGACATTCCCTATAGTCAACAGATTCTGAGCCATAACGGTAGCGGACACTTCACAGTGAATATGGAGGGGATTGAGCAATCGATATTTTATACGGCCTCTAATTATACGGGATTGGCGAATTGTAAGCGTTATTCCCAAGTCTAAAGTGTATCAACCTTTGGAATCTACACGGAGTTTGATGATTGCGTTTGCCGTCGGCATGGTTCTATTCGCTTTGACTGTTCTTTTTTACGTAAACCGTCGGACATTTAAGCCCTTGGACCGATTAGTCGGGAAAATGTCAGGAGCGTTCAAGCCAGTCCATCCGGAACATGAGTCGATGAGACGTGTTATTGGGTTGGGTTACCTAGAAACGGTATTCGACCAAATGTTTGTAGACCGTGAACAACTAGAAAAGCAGGTCCGGGATTCCAAGCCAGTATTGAAATGGAGAATCATCTTGGACATGCTGTCCGGCTATAGAACGGAGTACGCATCCGTGCGCCATCACCTTGAATTTACCGGAATCCGCTTGTTTTCTGAGCGGTTTGTCGTGTGTACGGCCGAGATCGGTAAGGAGGGCGGTGTCAGCCCGAAGGATGAAACCTTGTATACGTATGCGTTATGCAACGTTGCGGAAGAGTTGATGAATATGGAAAACTCGGGAGCTGCAGTCAATTTAGGAGCGGGTTTCGCTGCCATCGTTTTTAGCTTTGCCGAAGGAGATATGGACCAAAACCATCTGCGTGCATTGGCCGTCCTCGATTTGGTCTTGGATGTCATGAAGAGGCAATTCGGGCTTCAGGTGACCATTGGTGTAGGAAGATGCTATCAAGATATGAAGGATATCCCCCTATCATACGAAGAGTCGCAAAAAGCCCTGCAATACAAAATGGTGATCGGCAGTCATTCCGTCATTTCTATCGAAGATTTACTGGGGCATGATAATCAGGACTATTACCGCTTGATAAAGATGACGGATCGAATTGTGGAAGCGTTAAAGCAGACAGAGAACGGGAAATTAGAGGGATACATATCAGAATTGTTTATAGAAGCGGTCAACGGCAGCTTATCTCCCGATTTGATAAGGCAGCTCTCTTACGAATTGATCATGAAATCATTGCAGGTCGTTGCTTCAGTCGGCATAAATACAGAGGAAACGCTTGAAGAGATGGGTAATCTCCACCAACGGATTATTCAATGCGACAATTGGCAGGATGCGCAGCGGATTGTCAAAACCGTACTTGAAGGACTTGCGGGGAAAATTGAAGGAAAACGAAGTCAACGGGGAAGCAATAAGACCATCGACAGGTTGTTGCCTTACATTCAAGATCATTATCGTGACAGTGAATTTTCTCTCGAGTTGCTGTCCGAAAAGTTTCAGTTAAATCCGACATACGCTAGCAAGCTGTTCAAAGAATATACGGAGAAAAACTTCATCGATTATTTGATCGAAATCCGGATCAATGCTTCCAAGGAGCTCCTTGCTGTTAAGAACCGCAAGATTAACGATATAGCGGAATGGGTTGGATACACGAATACGCGCAGCTATCTTCGGGCTTTTAAAAAATATACGGGCATGACACCAACCGAATATCGGGAGTGGGTGCTAATGTCTGAAGCAAAATCTGCGTCGGAGTAAGCTTCAAGGCGCAAAAACCCAAGATAAAGATACCACCCTAAAGAAATGTAACCAGGCAATATACAGAAAAGGGCACTTACCTCATAACACGTCTATTTCCTTCTCTTATCACCTCTCCTACAATCAAATCGTAACCGAACGAAAGGTTTGGCAAAACGACTTAATGAGAGGGTGAAGAAATATGAAGGCTAGGCTCCCGGCAACAGAATTACGGACCGGGACACAATCGGTTGGAATCGGAAGGTTCAGGCAGTCGGTATGGAGAAGGCTGATGCGGGATAAGTATTTATATATGATGCTCCTGCCCGTGATCAGCTTTTATGTCCTGTTCAAATACGCTCCGATGCTTGGTGAGATCATTGCGTTTAAGAATTATCGGTTTGCGGACGGCGTATTCGGAAGCCAGTGGGTTGGATTTAAGCATTTCCAAATGATTTTCGCTAGCCCGGACTTTTGGAGGATATTAAGAAACACACTCGTACTTAACTTGTACAGTCTCGTTCTTGGATTCCCTGTCCCGATTGTCCTTGCTCTTCTGCTTAATGAAGTAAGGCGGAAATGGTATAAGAGCATTGTGCAAAATATGTTGTACGTTCCCCACTTCATGTCATGGGCAGTTTTGGGCGGAATTGTGGTTGCCGTGTTCTCACCGAGCACGGGGGTTGTGAATATGGTCATCAAGAAATTAACCGTAGGGGAATCCGTTTACTTCATGGCCGATTCTTTTTGGTGGCCGATTGTGTATACGTTATCGAGCACTTGGAGGGAAGCAGGGTGGGGGACGATTCTGTATATGGCGGCAATGGCCTCGATCGATCCGCAGCTCTATGATGCAGCGAAGATGGACGGTGCCAACAAGCTGCGTCAAATTTGGCACATTACATTACCGGGCATTCGCAGTACGATTGCCATTCTGCTTATTCTTAGAATGGGACAAATGATGGATGTGGGGCTGGAACAAACGCTCGTTCTGCAAAATAACTCTGTACTTGATGTTGCAGATGTCATTAGCACCTATGTGTATAGGGTAGGTTTGCAGAATATGAGTTACAGCTATACAACGGCGATAGGGCTGTTCCAATCGGCCATAGGCCTGATCCTTATTGTTGGCGTCAACCGGATGATCCGAATTTCCGGGGAACGGGGGCTATGGTAAGCAATGAGTAGAACGAACAAAGGGATATTAAATGGATTTGCAAGATTAAGTACTTACCTATTCCTAGGCTCAATCTCATTATTGACACTGTTCCCGTTCTGGTACGAAATTGTGGCATCCTTCAGCAGCAGCAGGGCGATTAATTCCGGTGAAGTTTTCTTCTGGCCAGTCGAGTTCAATGTAGTTCCTATAAACGTTTGTTTGACGACGGCCAGTTATTGATAGCAATGCGCAACACGGTTGTGGTCACGATTGTCGGAACAGTGCTTAATATGGTCATGACGATTCTGGCAGCCTATCCGCTTTCAAGACGGAGACTTCTCGGTCGAAATGCGCTGCTGATGATGATCACGGTTACGATGTTGTTTGTCGCAGGTATCATTCCCAACTTTATCCTCATCAAAACGTTGGGTTTAATAAACTCGTATTGGGCTGTTTGGCTGCCTGGTTTGATCAGCACCTACAACATGTTTGTGATGAAAACATTCATGGAAGGGCTGCCGGAGGAAATTGAGGAATCTGCGGCGATGGATGGTGCCGGCGATTGGCGAATATTAATGCAGATTTTTATCCCGCTCTACAAGCCGATTTTGGCAGCATTATCCTTGTTTTACGCGGTTAGCTGGTGAAACAGCTACTTTAATGTAATGCTCTATATCACAAAGTCAGCCAAACTGACCGTAATGGTGAAACTGTATCAGATGGTCAACAAGGTGGATGAGAATTTATTAAACAATATTGGAGGGAACGATGCAGTGGAACGCATTCTGCTTACGCCGGAAGCGATTAAAGCTGCTGCTGTTGTCATTGTCGTGATGCCGATTCTTTGCGTATATCCATTCCTCCAGAAATATTTTGTCAAAGGCGTTTTGATCGGTTCGGTCAAAGGTTGATTTCCAGAGCGAACTGACTCTAGATAGGAATATCATACAGATAAAGGGGATAAAAAGAATGAGCAAGTTGAAATACGCAGGAAATGCCGTTCTCGCTGTAACCATGTCTTTGTCATTACTTGTCGCATGCAGCTCCAACCAGACTTCTTCGGTACAAACAAGCAGTTCGCCGGGGTCCACTTCAGTATCCAGTCCGGGTCCTAAGAAGGAAATCAGCGTATCGATGTTCGATCGCGGCACAGTCCCGACGGAGGAAGGCACCTATGAAAACAACCGGTGGACAAAGTGGATTAATGAGAAATCGCCTGTGAATGTCAAATGGGTTCCCGTTACCAGGAGCCAGGCCCAGCCCAAATTGAACGCTCTCATCGCTTCCGGTGAAGCGCCTGATTTAATCTGGGAATACGACCGAAATTATATCAGCCAATTGGCCAACCAAGGCGTTATTCAGCCGATCGGCGATTATATCAACAAGTACAGCACAACGTATAAAGCATATCTGGAGAAACACCCGGAGCTTAAGCCTTATCTGAATGTCAACGGTCAAACGTATGCGGTTTCGTTCGCGCGAGAAACGGTCGCCAATCACGGCATGTGGATTCGCCAAGACTGGCTGGATAAGCTAGGTCTGAAGACTCCGACTACGGCAGAAGAATTTCTCGATGTCGCCCGCAAATTCAGAGACGGTGATCCGGATGGCAACGGCAAAGCGGACACCGTACCGATCTCATTAAGCAGTAGCGGTGTCGGTATTCTGCGGGCTTTATTTTTCAGCCAAGAAAATCAGTGGTATGTAGAAGGCGGCAAGTTGGAATACGGTAGGCTCCTTGACCGTTTTTCAGATTCGCTTGCATTCCAGAAGCAGCTCTTTGACGAAGGGCTTATCGACAAGGAATATATTACAGACACTAATTTTCAGCGATCAAACCAGTTGTTGACGACCGGTAAAGCAGGCATATATTTGGGGCAATGGGGTGCGGGGAGTATGGATAACTCTTATCGCGATTTGTTGAAAAACGTGCCAGATGCGAAGTTGACTCCGCTTGAATCGATCAGCACCAAGTATGGTAAGAACGGCTTATATCAGGAAGCCCCACCGAGCGTATTTACCGTATTTAACAGCAAGATGAAGGAAGACCAAATCAAATCGGCCATCCAATTTATAGACTGGATGCTGAAGGATGGATGGGTGCCTCTCAAGTATGGGGAGGAGAACGTACATTACAAAACGGTTGATGGCGCTCGGCAGACAATTAATCAGGACAAATTTATCAAGGAAGTCAGTTATGCCGGCGAATATGCGCTCATGATCGATTCGATTATGACACCTAAATTGATCATAGACACGGCGGCGAAGGATGAGCTATCCCAGAACTATGCCAAGTTGAAGGCGAAGTCGCTTGAATTGGCAATGAAGAATGTGTACCGGAGAGATATTCCGTACAGCCCGGATATTCCTGAACTCACCCAGTTGATCGCTACGTTCTCACCAATTGCTGTGCAAATTGAAACGAAGGTGGTTACCGGTGGAAAGTCCATAACAGCCCAGGATGGAATGAATGATCTCCGCAAAGAATGGAAGCGACTCGGTGGAGATAGCGTGGATAAACAGGTTCAGGATTGGTACCAGAAGAACAAGAACAATTTTAAATAACAATAGGCAACGAAATTGGCCAGCTCTTTTTCCGGATGTCTATCATCCGGGGGAAGTGCTTGGCTGCTATTTTAAAACAACGATATGGGGTGAGTAAATGATAAATAAAATGCGATTGAAAGTAACGAGCCTAGTTTTAGTTTTTACCATGACAGCAGTTATACTCCAAGGGTTTGTTGCCCCGCTTGTACCCTACGCAAACGATAAAATGACAGCTTTAGCTGCGGCGTCTAATCCGGTTATCTCACAAATAAATCCAAGTGAAGACACCTATGTCAGAAGTGGAGGGAACGCGAATACGAATTTTGGATCCTCTACAACACTAGGTGTAAAGAGTTTTGATGCAGATATCAATATTAACCGGCAAGCTTTCATGAAATATGATTTAAGCACTTTTACAGGTGAGATCGGATCGGCCAAGTTAAAGATATATGCCATTGACACGGAAAATTCAACGATCGGCGTTCAATTGTTTGGCATGGAAGACGATGCATGGAAAGGAAACACGGTAACCTGGAATACCAAGCCAATTCCCGAACATTATATAACCAATATCAATGTTGGCAAAATAGCGAGTTGGTATGAAATCGATGTGACGGCATTTGTGAAAAAGCAAAAGGCATTGGATCAAACGGTAAGTTTCGCTTTTTTGGAGCAAGCGGCAAAAGGCCATGCTGTGAACATCAACAGCGTGGAGAATACGGAGAACCGTCCGTATTTGGAGATTTCTGCTGATCGCGTAAATGCAAGCGCTCCCAATTGGCCGTCTGGAGGATCCGTCAACATTTCAAACGTGAGCGCAACAAGCCTGCAGTTGAACTGGTCGGCAGCTGCAGACCCTACAGGCGTGACTAGCTATACCATTTATCAAAATGGAAATGTCATTGGCACGGTTGGCGGATCGGTAACCTCGTATACGGTGACAGGATTGCAGGTCGGACAGAAGGTTACGTTCACGGTTGAAAGCGGTAATGCCCTGAATCAATGGAGTAACGATGGGCCCTATGTGACCGTAACGTTGCCCAACCCTAAACAGACGGTTTTGCTGCCACTCGAGGACACCTATGTCCGGGGCGGAGGGAATGCGAATGATAACTATGGAACATCTGCGTTGCTAGGCGTGAAGAATTTTGCTGCAGATGCCAACTTAAACCGGCAGGCGTATATGAAATATGATTTAAACTATTTTGCCAGCGAGATCGCCTCGGCCAAATTAAAGATATATGCCATTGATACCGAGAATTCGACGATTGGTGTCCAAGTCTTTGGCATGGAGAATGATTCATGGAAAGCAAACACGGTAACTTGGAATACGAAGCCTGGTCCTGATACTTATATAGCTAATATCGATGTAGGCAAAACGGCGGGCTGGTATGAAATTGATGTAACGGCATTCGTGAAACGGCAAAAGGCGTTGGACCAGACGGTCAGTTTCGCGTTCTTGGAGCAAGCTGCACAAGGTCATGCTGTGCAGATCAACAGTATGGAAAACACGGTGAACCGTCCATATCTGGAACTTTCCACATACCGTGTAAATGCAAACGCTCCCAATTGGCCATCCGGGGGAAGTCTCACCGTTTCGGATCTCAACGAAACGGGCATGCAATTAAACTGGTCGGCTGCGGCGGACCCTGTAGGCGTGACCGGTTATAAAATTTATCAAAACGGCATCGTCTTGGGGACGGTTGCCGGTACGGCAAGCACTTATACGGTTACGGGGCTGCAAATCGATCAAAAGTACACGTTTAAGGTCGAGGCTGTTAACGGTTTGAATCAATGGAGCACGGATGGCCCCTTTATTACAACGATGTTGCCATCCACCAAACTGGTACAGCTTCGTCCGGGCAATGTGTTTATCGATCATGAAGCTATTCAATTTAAGGTCATTACCACAAGACCAAACGTAGCTTGGACAGTCTATGACTATCAAGGAGCTGCGGTATCTGCGGGGAACAGTCCGGTTGCTCAGGGTGAGTCCATAGTGACGGTTCCTTTTACAAAATTCGGTTATTTCACCTTACAAATCAAAGTTGAATCGAACAACAGCGATCCCATTACCATCAAAACTCCATTTGCCGTGCTTTCTCCCCTAGATCAATCAGGGCGTGAGAATTCACCGTTCGGGATGGCTACCCATCTGCACCGTATCCCGCCGGCAGATGCTGCTAATATGATAACAATGATGAAATATGCCGGTATCGATATGGTTCGGGACGGCAGAGAATGGAACAGTATTGAAAAGCAAAAGGGTTCGTACACCTTTTCTCCTTCTCCCGATGATTACATGGCGAAGTTGAACGATGATCATTTTGATTTCACGTTTGTTTCCGGGTTCAACAACCCGTTTTACGATAACAATAGCACCCCCTATACCGATGAGGGCCGTGAAGGATTCGCCAATTATGTGAAAGCGTATGCGGATCATTACGATGGCCAGCTTGATGCGGTCGAGGTTTTCAACGAATTCAACGGAAGCTTCGGGGACAGAGGAAATGGTCCGGCAGATTCGAAACCGGAAAACTATTTTCCATTGCTGAAAAAAACGTATGAAACAGTCAAGGCTGCGCATCCCGATACACCTGTCGTGGGCATGGTCATGGCTATCGATCTGAATTGGATGGAAAAAGTATTCCAGCTTGGGGGTATGCAATATCTGGATGTCATTTCCGTTCATCCTTATGTATATCCCGGTGAGCCAGAGCGGTTGGAAAGTCAAATTAATGGCTTGAAGGACTTGATTCGAACATACAATAACGGGCAGCTGAAACCAATTTGGATCTCCGAGACAGGCTGGCCGACACAACTCGATAGTCGCGGAGTGGATGAACAGAAACAGGCGAACTATCTGATTCGTGGTTATGTCGTTTCAATCGCGAACGGCATCGACAAAATCATGTGGTACGATTTTATGAACGATGGCGTTCAACTCAATTATAACGAAGATAATTTCGGCATCATCCGTAATACCAATGATAAACTGGGCGCTTACACGCCTAAGCCAGCCTATGCTGCTTATGCAACCATGTCAAGAGCGCTTGGCGGCGCACAGTTCGTAAGTAAGGATTCGACGGATACTGACATCCGAAGTTACGTATTTGATAAGGATGGTGAACAAATAAGAGCATTGTGGGCTGTAGGTTCGTCAGTCCCGGCTGTTATTCATACCGTCAATTCGATCCAAATCACGGATATGATGGGAAATACTGATACTTATGTTCCTCATAATGGGAACGTATATGTGACCTTAAACGATGAGCCGTATTTTATAAAAGGGGACATTTCCGGAGTCGAGAAGGATTCTACGTTCTCCCTGCATGGAGATCCCGCTCGCGTTGGTGATCCGATCAAGCTGACATTGGAAACCGATAATACAACATCTGCACCATACTCATTTAACTTCAAGGTTGAAGGCGAGTCCTATCCGGTATTTGCCGAGGGTGGTCAAAAGGTTACCCAAATGCTGACCGTCTCGAATTTGAATGAACCTGGTACCCGCTTGGTTAAGGGTTTCTTGATGAAAGGGAATGACAAGATCGGCATGATAAGGAGCACGGTTACAGCTCTCCAGTCCTATGAAGTCAAGGTTCGTCCCATTATTGCCGACGTAGATACGATGAGCAAAACGCTTCAAATTCAGATCAATAATCTTTCTACCACCAAAGGATTGCAAGTTAAAAGAGTCGAATGGAAGTTTGGTACGCAATCGGGAATGAAGGAATTTCATGCTGAGGTTAAGTCCAGTTCCGCAGAAGTATTTGATATTCCGCTTACGGGTTACGGTCTAGGGGTAACCAATGCGCTTAAAGTGACGGTCTATTTCGATGACTATGATCCGTTCACGTATGAAGGCACGGCAGAATTCAACCCCATTAGGCAAGGGACAGTTAACGTTGATGGAGCACTCGATTCAGAAACGGCAGCCGCTTCCTCCACAATCGACCTGTCCAAGGGTACGGTCAAGATGACAGGTTATCAAGGCGCAAATGATTTAAGCGGGAAATTTTGGCTTAACTTCGATTCGAATCGTCTGTATATCACAGCAAGGGTCAAAGATAACACCAATTCGGCACCCTTTACCGGAGCGGACATTTATAAAAATGACAGCTTTCAATTCGCAATTTCGAACGGACTCCCGGGCGAGAGTCTCAGTTGGTATGAATACGGGATTTCCCAAACGCCAAACGGTCCGCAAATTTATCGCTGGATTACACCTCCGGGAGTAAGTAAAGGGTTGGTGACAAATGGCGATCTTGTCGTGACAAGAGATGAAAATCAGCACGATACGATTTACGAGCTGGCGCTTCCTTGGTCGGAATTAACGCCGATCAAAGCTGAAAGGAACGGGGTCATCAGCTTCTCTTTATTAGTTAATGACAATGATGGTAACGGTAGGAAAGGTTGGATCGAATGGGGAGGCGGGATCGGCGACGGTAAATTGTCCAATAAATTTCGTTCCATGCAGTGGGTCGTAACAGATGATACCCCGCCAACTACTTTTGCTGCGCTTACCGGAACGAAGCATAACGATTGGTATGTATCTGATGTCAAAGTTAACCTGAGCGCCACGGATGATCGGTCCGCCGTGACAGAGTCCGTGTATAGTTTGAATGGCGGTGCCACATGGCAGCCATACACGCAGGAACTTAGGTTTGCTGAAGATGGAGCATACACGTTGTTATACCGCTCAACCGATGCTGTAGGAAATGTAGAGCAAGCCAAGTCGATTGCATTCAAGATTGATCAGACTTCCCCGATTGTGCAAATTTCCGGCGTTGGCACGTTTACAGTCGATCAGAACGTAAAGATAGCATGTTCGGCTACGGATAGCGTGTCGGGCATCGTTTACAGCGATTGCAACGGGCTGCTGGTCGATAGTCCTGCCTATATGTTGGGGTTGGGCACACACCAGGTATCGGCCACCGCTGAGGATGCAGCAGGCAACACTACAATCGAAACGTCGAGCTACACGATTCAAGTGTCAGGGGAAAGCCTAATGATATTAACACAGCGCTTCGTAACCGGAGCTGGATCGAACGGAGTGATCAACTCGCTTGTCAAAAAGCTGGAACATTCGCAGTATGGCGCTTATGTGAACGAGATATCAGCGCAAAAAGGAAAACGGATTCCGAATGAGTTGGCAGACATCTTGATTGAACTTGCCCACGCGCTAGAATGATGGCCTGCCCCGGTTAGGAAGCAATTCTGACCGGGGCTTTCCTTATACATGGCGATCCAAAATGTATTTTCAAATTGAATGGAGGGACTTCTTATGTTTCTGAGGAAGATGGGGATTTTCTTGATGATTTGTCTTGCAGGCATCATCGGTTTACCGCTTAACCAAGCCAACGCCATCGATTCCGACTACTTTGGGGTGAATGACCCCTTGCAACGCTACACGACGGATTACACAACGGAAATCAATCAAATCGCCGAATCCCAAATTCAGTGGATCCGCATTTCCCCGGAATGGGGCAGGATTGAAGCGTGTATGACACGGCCTACTTGAATCATTTGGATAATATGGTCAATCAATTGACCGCAAAGGGCATCCATATTGTCTGGATTTTATGTTATACCGCACCTTGGGCTTCCTCCATGCCAGGGCTTCCTTCACCGGATATAGCCAGGTATAAACCAGCCAATTGAATAATGCCAGCGATTTTCGTATCGGCAATTATTACGACGGAAGTGTCGAGTACATCCAGTCGGTGGAAGTAATGAAGTGATTTTCATAGCAGCCTTTTCCAAAATAGAATTAGCGCTCCCGCCCTTGCTGCTCGCGGTAATCGCGCGGCGACATTCCCTTCATGCGGTGAAAAGCGCGCGAGAACGTGGGATAGGAAGAGAAACCTGATTCGTAGGCGACTTGTGAGATCGGCATGTCCGAGGAAATGAGTAGGCTGCAGGCATGACGGATCCGAATCTCATGAAGGAAATCGACGAAATGGATGCCGAGCTCGGTTCCGAACTGCGTGCTGAGTTGTGACGGATGCATTTGAAACCTTTCGGACAACGAGGTCAAAGATAACGGTTCGAGATAATGGTCGTAAACATGCTGGACAATCGGCCAGATATTCTTGGCGGAATTGGGGCGCTGATCTTCGATCCGCCTTCCTTCCGGCTCGTCACTGCCACGAACGAACTGTGCCAATGTTTCGAACAGCAGCGCTCGCAGCATGATCGGCTTCCAGGCTTTCGAGGACTCGTATTCCCGGTACAGCCGTTCCCATAGCCTCAACCCCTCCTCGAAATCGTGGCCCTCCAACCGGATATGCGTCGATCTGGGATTATCGCTGCCAAACAGAAGCTCGTGCAAGCCCCAAGCCGATTCCGGGCCCGCAGTAAGCAGCTTCATATCGAAATTACAAATATACATCTGCAGCTTCTCGCCCGGGGTTGCTTCATATTCGTGAACCTGGTAAGGCAGCAGAAGTACGATTGTGCCGGGCAGCAAGTCATGCTCGGTACCGTTGATACGTTCCTTGCCCGTCCCTTCAAGCACGAACGATAATTCGATAAAATCGTGGCGATGGGACGGGACCGAGGTGTATTTCTTTTTTTTCATATAAAAAGGAAAGTCCGTTTCGACATTCGGGTATTCAAACAAGTATTGCGGGTACATGGCACCGTTTCGCCTCCCTCGTTGTAGCTTCATTATACTTGAGTCATTTTCATAAAGAAATGAGAGATTTTATAAAAAAATGAGAAACGCGTCACTGTATCTGGCGCTACAATACAATCATTACGATTCACAACAAGCGCTATGGCGCCAAGGGAGGAAATAAGGGTATGACCACAAACAATGAAACCAAAAACAATGTAAAACATCCTGCGTTTCGCGGTATTTTTACGGCGCTGCTGACACCGATGCATGAGGATGGCGCAATCGATTTCAAATCATTGGCAAATTTGGTGGAGCATCAAATTAGTCAGGGTATCCATGGGTTTTATGTGGGAGGTAGCACTGGCGAAGGGTTTATTTTGACAACCGATGAGCGGGAGCAAATCTTGGAGACGGTGGTCCGAACCGCTGCGGGACGGGTTACGATTATTGCGCATGTCGGCTGCATCAGCACGCTGGAATCGATCAGACTTGCCAAACATGCGGAAAAGCAAGGCGTCGATGCGATTTCGGCCGTCGTTCCGTTTTACTACAAGGTGACGATGAAAGAAATCCGCGAGCATTACGAGGCCATTATGGCTGCGGTTCCTCTGCCAATGATCGTCTACCATTTCCCGGAGCGACTGGGGTCATCCTGTCCATGGACTTCTACGAGCAGATGAGCCGTAATCCCCAATGCATCGGAGTGAAATTTACATCGCTGAATTTGTTTGAGATGCAGCAGATTCGGGTGAGATGCGGCAGCGAGTTCCTGATCTTCAATGGACATGACGAGATCTATTCGGGAGGTGCTTATGCGGGAGCGGACGGGGCCATCGGCAGTACATTCAACATGATGCCCGGCTTGTTCGCGCAAATGTATAAGCTGATTGCGGCAGAAGAGCGGCCTCATATGCCGACACTGCAGGAGATGCAATCCGAAGCCAACGAGGTGATTGCGCATATGATCCAATTCGATGTCATCCCATATGAGAAATATATGCTTTACTTGCAGGGAGTTATCTCATCGTGGGCTGTCCGCCAGCCGCTTAAACGGTTTACCGTGAAAGAATGCGAACAAATCAAGGCATTCTACGTGGGGAGTGACGTGCTGTGTCGTCACCGGAGTGGTACAGGTATTGGACATTAGGAGGAGTTTGCAATGATTATCGATACGATCCGTCATAGGCAGGATCACCAATACCAATACGGTGAGGCTGTATGTCGTGCACTCGAATACGTCATCAACTTGAATACTGCCGATATGCGTACTACGGTTGAATTTGAAGGGAAGAACATGTACGTCATGAAGCAGAGTCCAATGACAAAGCAGTTCGAGGAACAGCTCGCCGAGGCTCATTCCTGTTATGCCGACATCCATCTCGTGTTAGAAGGGGAAGAGTGGCAAGGCTTCGCCTCTACTTCGGATCTGAACCATGCGGTTGAAGACAATCTGAAGCAGAGCGACTACATACTGTTCGAGCATGTTGAGAACGAAGGACGTATCCGGCTTCTACCGGGCGATTTCACTGTCTATTGGCCGGGCGAAATTCACCGCCCGAATTGTCATCCGGAAGGGAACGTGCATCTGGTTAAGCTAGTTGTAAAGATTCACCGCGATTTGCTTTAATGCGAACTGATCACATCCTGAACCTTAGCGACGTCCACCGAACTCACCACGGGGGGCCTTTAAATACGTTGCGCTTCAGACCGTGCCTGCAGGTATAGAATCCCTGCATTCGAAGGAAGTCGCCACGATTCCGGACATAAGGGCATTTTTTAATCAATCATATAGTCGTTAAAGGAGGAATAGAACATGCCGACCTTGGATATGCCATTAGAGCAGTTAAAGCAGTATGGAGGTCGCAATCCGAAACCTGCAGATTTTGAGGAGTTTTGGAGTCACTCGCTCGACGAAATGAAATCTGTTAACGCGAATGTTGAACTGGTTAAGAGTGATTTTCAAGTGCCGTTTGCGGACTGTTTCGATTTATATTTTACTGGTGTTCGGGGGGCGAGAATTCATACGAAGTATGTGCGTCCGAAACATATCGCGCAGCCTCATCCAGCCATCATTCAGTTTCATGGTTATTCAGGAAACTCGGGGGATTGGCACGATAAACTCATTTATGCTTCTCTTGGGTTTTCCGTATTTGCGATGGACTGTCGCGGGCAAGGCGGATCATCGGAAGATACAGGCGGAATCAAAGGGCCAACGCAAAACGGTCATATTATTCGTGGGCTGAGCGATAAACCTCATAATCTGTTGTTTAGACATATTTTTTTGGATGCGGCACAGCTGGCAGGAATTGTCATGGAAATGCCTGAAGTCGATGCAAATCGAGTTGGGGTCACTGGAGCTTCTCAAGGCGGAGGGATTACATTAGCCTGCGCAGCGCTGGAACCACGAATTAAGAAGCTTGCACCTGTCTATCCTTTTTTATGCGACTACAAGCGGGTATGGGAAATGGATCTTGCCAAAGATGCTTATCTCGAGCTTCGATCCTTTTTTCGTTATTTTGATCCTCAACATAGGAATGAAGATGAAATCTTCACGAAGCTTGGTTATATAGATAATCAGCATTTAGCACCACGAATCAAAGGAGAAGTGATGATGGCCGTTGGCTTAATGGACAGCGTTTGTCCGCCTTCGACTCAGTTTGCCGCTTATAACAAAATAACAGCGAGTAAGAAACTCGAAATTTTTCCGGACTTCGGACATGAGGGACTGCCTGGACTGTACGATAAAATGATCAAGTTTATGCTGCAGCTTTAAACCTAAATAGTGAAGAATTGCTCCTTTGGTTCGTTGGTGTCCCTAACTTTAACTATGGGACGATTTCTCATTCTATGCTCTAGTCGAGGAGGTGATACAGTTTTTTCCAGGGTTGAGGAGTACGCTATAATCACGTTAAGATTTACTAAAGGATGAGGTGTAAGAGTCATAGAGAGCACTAGTGAGCACCCTCATTTTGAACTATTCACTAGGCACTGAGTGATAGCCGAATGTGCACCGTTAGTCCGAGGCAGCTCAGCGACGGATGGATTAAAATGCGGTAACCAACCCGCGCATATCAGACTGTTAACCACCATCAACGTCTTTGCCTTCGTGCCAAAGTTTTAAAGTAACAAATTATTAAAAGTGAGGTATTGACCGCCGCGTTCATATCAGTTCAATATAAATTACACAAGGCTGCCTCGTAGCAGTCTTTTGTTCATTTACTTGGCGGCGACTGATGAAAATTACGTTGCTTCATGTTCACAACCTCAAAAAATTCGATAACACAGGTGAAGATCTAGAGGATTTGATCTCGATCGGGACGATTGGATTGATTAAGGCGATCGAGTCTTTCTCGCCGAATAAGGGCACGAAGCTCGCGACTTTTGCGGCTCGCTGTATCGAGAACGAGATCCTTTCGTTAAAGAAAACACGCAAAGATGTGTCCTTGCATGATCCCATTGGAACGGATAAAGAAGGGAATGAAATTACGTTGATCGACATCCTCGGTAGCGAGGCGGATGATGTGGTAGATGCTGTACAGCTGAAAATAGAGAAATCAAAGATATATAAGAATTTGGAGATATTGGATGAGCGGGAGAAGGAAGTTGTGGTGGGGCGGTTTGGACTGGAATTAGGCGGCGAAGAGCGAACGCAGCGGGAGATCGCGAAGGAGCTAGGTATTAGCCGCTCCTATGTATCGAGGATTGAGAAGCGGGCGCTCATGAAGCTGTATCATGAGTTTTATAAGGCGAAGCGGTAAGAACCTAGGATAAAAAACCGTAGACTTCATTTATTTGGGATCACGTGATCACGAAATGGAGGCGAAGGGAATGACCTTAATCCAAATTGAACATGTAAGTAAATTTTATGGTTGTGGTGCAAAGCTCTAATTCATGATAACGTAATTGATAATGAAGTCATGGGATGGAGCAACTTGCTTTGGAAACGAAATTGGATATATTCAAATGGAAGCAAAATGAATCAACAATCATTTTACTAACGGTGAGATGGTATTTGAGATATAGTTTAAGTTATCGAGATATAGTTGAAATGATGAGTGATCGAGGATTAAGAATTTTCCATACGACGATTATGAGATGGGTGCATGAATTTGGACCAGAAATCGACAAACGAATCCACCCCTTTTTGAAACCTACAAATGACTCCTGGAGGACTAACGAAACCTACATCAAAGTTAAAGGTCAGTGGAAGTATTTATACAGAGCCGTTGATTCTATGGGGAAAACTATTGATTTCATGTTATCCGAAAATCGGGATATGCAGGCAGCTAAACGCTTCTTTACAAAGGCTCTGTCCTCTCCACATACTCAAATCCCACGTGTAATCACCTTGGATAAAAATCCAGCATATCCACCAGCCATACAAGAATTAATAAATGACAAATCCTTACCAAAAGAAACCGTAATTAGACAAACAAAGTATCTAAACAACATTGTAGAGCAAGATCACAGATTCATAAAGAAAATAACAAAACCAATGCTCGGTTTCAATCGTTTCTTATAGCGGACCAGACGTTAAAGGGAATTGAAGCTTTGCATATGATAAGGAAAGCGCAGGCCTATGATAATTCGACTGTCCTCACTGCTGTTGAATGGCTAAATAAGATATTTGGTTTAGTGGCATAGACAAAGTATAGTCTGTCGTGTAACTGCGAACTTTTTTTAATCTTTGCACCAGAACCACTTGCTCCATCCCATGACTTCATTCAGATACGTTGTCATGAATTAGAGGTTTGCACCATAACCTTATTTTGTTTAAAAGTGGTAATGACATCTTGACATCATTATCAATTACGTGATTAAATGAAATAAAGTGAAGTGGTAAATATATCCATACAAATCATGGCTTCTTAGATTGAGGTGCTACAGATGTTAGAGAGAATACGCCTGCAAAAGGATAGTCCCATCCCCTTATATTATCAATTAAAAGAGTTTTTGAAAGGAGAGATAGAAAGCGGCTCATTAGCGCACGGAATGTTGATTCCCTCTGAGAGGGAACTGGTCGAGGTCTGTCAGATTAGCAGACCGACTGTTCGGCAAGCGATCAGTGAGCTCGTGTTTGAAGGCTTGTTGACGCGAGAGAAAGGTCGAGGTACGCTCGTAGCGCATCCCAAGCATGATCAATGGTTTCTTGAGAATATGATTAGTTTTTCGAAAGAAATGGAAATGAAGGGTCTTACACATTTCACGAAGGTCATAAGCTTACAGGTGGTGAAGGCCGAGGCTAAGCTTATTTCTATATTCGGTCCGAACTGTGAGGAAGTTATCTGCTTGGAGCGTCTTCGTTTTGTTGAGAACGAGCCGCTGGTCATCGTGAAGACGTTTATTCCGAAAGTGCTGGTTCCTGGCTTCATGGAGGAGAATCTCGCTGAAGCTTCGTTATATGATGTCATCGAGACGAAGTATGGTTATCAGATCAGCCATGTAATCCGTGTGCTTGAAGCGATTAATGCAGATGATGAAGACGCTGAATTGCTAGAGGTGGAGCCGATGTCCGCGATTCAACTTATCAAATCGACAGGTTATTTATCTGGAGGCGAACCGTTTGAGTATTCTATCGCGCGGTACCGTGGGGACTCTACATCGTTTACTTTGAATTTAAAATACAAAAAATAAATGCAGGTATACTTATCGGTCTGTGATTCTAGAGAGGTCTCGGACCTTAAAAAATCATCGTATGTAAACGCATACAAAATAGAGGGGAATAGTAACAATAATGTTACTATGATACAAAAATGTACGTACTTTACATATTAATTGAATTAAGGTAACTTGAAATTGTTCGATAGATTTACGCTACATCAGTTAGTCTGGGAAGGAAAAATGTTATTCGGGAGGAAGTTCATGCCTGACAACTATCGGGTCGAGATGACGAATATTTCCAAACGCTATCATGGCGTGCATGCGTTAAAAAACGTTTCTTTTCAAGTGAAATCTGGAGAAATTCACGCGTTGATCGGAGAAAACGGCGCTGGTAAATCGACGCTGATGAAAATTTTATCAGGTGCGGTCCAGAAGGATTCTGCCTTATCAAATTGGATGGTGAGGCGATTGAGATTCAGTCGCCCAGAAAAGGGAAAGAGCTTGGCATTGGCATCATTTATCAGGAGCTTGCACTCGTTCCGGATTTATCTGTGTCAGAGAATATGTTTCTTAACCGTTTAGGCGGATCAAAGGGATTGATTCACTGGAGCGATCTTCATCAAAAAGCCAAGGCGGTTCTTAACGAATTGGGATTTGATATCGATCCCCGCAAAACCGTACACGAATTAAGTATTGCCTATCAACAAATTGTAGAAATCGCCAAAGTGCTGTCTGAGAAAGTAAAGGTGCTCATTCTCGACGAACCGACGGCGGTGTTGACGCCACAAGAGACGGAGAGGCTGTTCGATACGCTCAAGAAATTAAAAGAGAGTGGTGTCAGTATCATCTACATCTCCCATCGACTGGAGGAAATCTTTCAGATTGCAGATACGATTACAACGCTTCGAGACGGCGAGGTGACGGGGACGCTCGATCCTGAAGTCGCTTCCATGAATGAAGTGATCGAGCTAATGATCGGTCGGAAGTTAACATCACTTTTTCCGAAACGCAGCTGCGAGATCGGCGAGGAAATACTGAGGGTAGAAGAGTTTCACAATCCTCCTAAATTCCGAAACATTTCGTTCTCTGTCCGTAAGGGAGAAGTGCTTGGCATTGCCGGACTGGTCGGCAGCGGGAGAACGGAGGTTGTAAGAGCCATCTTCGGGGCTGATTCGAAAAGTAGTGGGAAGCTAATTTTGGAAGGAAAGCTGATCAGCGTTCGCTCTCCCAGAGATGCTGTGAGGCATGGAATTGGTTTAGTTCCCGAAAACCGCAAAGAACAAGGGCTCGTCCTGTCGCTGCCCATCAAACAAAACGCAACGATGTCTAATCTCCAGAAAATAACGGGGAAATTCGGAATCATCCGAAGCAAACAGGAGAATGTTTTGGTCGATGAATTAATGAAAGCGCTCACGGTAAAAGCAAGCAGTCCGGAGATGCACGCTGAAAACTTAAGTGGAGGCAATCAGCAAAAGGTCGTTCTCGCGAAATGGTTTAATACAGACTGCAAAGTCATCTTGCTCGATGAACCTACCCGCGGCGTGGACGTAGGGGCAAAGACGGAAATTTATCAACTGGTAAACGAAATGGCAGCCAAAGGGCTGGGGGTCATTGTGATTTCCTCCGAGTTGATGGAGATTATCGGCCTTTGTGATCGGGCGATGGTTATGGGCAACGGCGAGATCAAAGGCGTTTTAGAGAAAGAGAATATGTCGGAGAAAAACATCATGGAAATAGCGATTGGAGGAACCAGCTATGCTTAGAATTGCAGACTCAAAGCTTGGGTCGGATACTGCCAAACGATTTTCGCTACCTTGGAAGTCGATTTTGGTCAAGTACAACACAGTCTTTATTTTTATAGTTTTATTGATCATATCTAGTTTTTTATCCCAAGCTTTCTTTACGGAAGCCAACATTTTTAATTTGCTGCGCCAGCTTTCCGGACTAGCGATCATCAGCATGGGGATGCTGCTTGTTATTCTGATAGGTGGTATTGATCTTTCTGTGGGTTCAGTTCTTGCGTTGGGTTGTGTGCTATCCGCCTACTTTCTGCAAAGTCTTCCGCTTCCCCTTGCAGTTGTATTGACAATTGTCTGCTGCACGTTGATAGGAGTAGGCTCTGGTTACTTCGTAGCTATGAGAGGCATCGCTTCGTTCGTGGTCACGCTCGCTTTCATGACCATTGCCAGAGGCCTTGCATTTATCGTTTCGAAAGGAACTCCGATCAAAGCCAATAGTACCGCACTGGTGGAATTCGGTTCCGGGAGCTTTCTAGGCGTACCTTTTCCTGTTTGGCTGATGTTGGTTATCTTCTTGCTTGTTGGATTTCTCTTGAAATTCACGACGTTCGGACGACTGATTAAAGCGATTGGCAGTAACGAGACGGCGGTTGGATTATCTGGGATTCTGGTAGGCAGATATAAATTTATCGTGTTCGCCATGTCGGCGGCCCTCTGTTCTCTCGCTGGCATTATCAGTACATCTAGAACTTTGGTTGGCTCTCCGGTCGTTGGGACGGGAATCGAACTGGACGCGATCGCAGCAGTAGTTATTGGGGGAGCGAGTCTCAGCGGTGGCAGGGGAACGGCATTGAATACGCTGATCGGTGTGCTGATTCTCGGCATGATCAGCAACATTATGAATTTGATGAACGTTGCTGCTTATCCGCAGCAGGTCATAAAAGGCATCATCATTTTAATCGCCGTTTTGCTTCAAGGTGGCATGAAGAAGAAAATTTAATGATTCGCATCGGGCCAAGGAGGGTAGTGAGAGGCCCATCGCAAAAGGTTCTAGGGACGATGCAAGTGTGTAAATTTTGAAATTGGGAGGGTTTGTCAGTGAGGCTAATTAAAAAAGGACTGGGATTTACAATGATTCTCATCCTAATGATGGGTTTGATGAGTGCATGCAGCAAATCTAACGAGGCACAAACTTCGAATACAGTCGTAAGTGCGAAAGATTTAAAGGATGTCAAAATTGGGCTTTCCATGCAAACATTAGGTGCTCCATACTTTGTCGCCCAGAAGAATGGGGTGGAGAAAGTGGCCAAAGGCTACGGCATGACGGTGCTATCTGTTGATGCGCAAGGGGACATGAACAAGCAATTGGCGGACGTTGAGGATTTATTGACGAAAAATATCGACATGCTTATTCTTAACCCGCAAGACCCTAAAGGCGCGGTCGCTGCGACTAAAGCTGCAACTAAAAAAGGTGTGCCGGTATTTATTATGGATAATTCCATCTCGTCGGAAGCCGATTTCGTTACGATGGTTCAATCGAATAACTTGAACAACGGAGAGCTTGTAGGTGCGTGGCTTGCTGGACAAATGGCGAAAAAAGAGATTAAGCTTGGCGTTTTAAGTGGAAATCAAGGGAACTTGCTTGGCGTAGATCGCCGGATCGGCGTTATTAAAGGACTGGTTGAGGAGCAGCTTCGTCAAGGCAACCAAACTCATTTCAAAGTGGTTACGCAGGGCTGGGGTGCTTGGAGTCAAGAAGGCGGGCTGAAAGCAGCGGAAGATATGCTGGTAGCGAGTCCCGATATGAACGTCCTTGTGGCCGAGAACGACAGTATGGCGCTGGGTGCCTTGCAAGCGATCCAACATGCGGGAAAAGAAGGGCAAATTCTGGTTCTTGCTGCAGCTGACGGCCAAAAGGAAGCGCTAGCTCTGATCAAAGAAGGAAAATACGGTGCAACAGGTCTGAACGATCCTGCACTTGTAGCGAAAACCCTCGTGGATACCGCTGTGAAGTACTATAACGGAGATAGAAATATTCCGAAGCTAATAAATACGGCGCCTGCCGTCATCTCGAAAAGCAATGTTGACAAATTCTATAAACTGGACGCTGATTTTTAATATGAGGTCCGATAAAAAAAGAAGCTGGAACCGGGCCCGAGGTTACTCGGATTACGGTTTCAGCCCCAAAAAGTAATATGACAATTTTATTATAATACATGACGGAAAGATCATCAATTCATATAAAAATAAACGGGCGCAAGGAGTGGAATACGCATGAAAATGCTTATTGGAGGAGAACGGAAAGACGCTGGGAACGGAAATGTCATTGAGGTCCTCAATTCGGCGACGCAAGAGCTAATCGATACGGTGCCAAGCGCAACGAAGGAAGATGTCCTAAAGGTTATCGATATTGCGCAGGAGGGTAAAAGAGCATGGGGTGAACTGCCGTTGTATGAACGCTCCCGAATATTATCCCGCTGTGCCGATGCCATCGAAGCGAATCTGGAGGAACTAGCTGTCATGCTGAGCACGGAGATGGGGAAAATCATTACCGAAGCTCGCAAGGAAATCGCGGTTGCAGCTCAAATTTTTCGCGGTTTTGTTGAGAAGGCTAATCATTTGTACGGTGAGACGATGCCTGATTTCCAGCCGGGCTCTGAAAAAGACATCATTTTTACGCGGAAAGAGCCGCTTGGCGTTATTGCTTGTATCGTTCCTTTCAACTATCCGGTGGAGCTTTGCGCACATAAAGTAGCGCCGGCATTGGCTGCAGGGAACGCAGTCATCATCAAGCCGCCGTCTGATAATCCGCTCGCGGTGATGCGGATGGCTGAACTTTTGATTGAAAATGGCGTACCTGGCAGCGCCGTTCAGGTTGTTACCGGAAGCGGAGCCGTCATCGGCGACCTTCTTTCCACCAGTGAAAAGATTGATGCAATTAGCTTAACCGGGAGCACCGAAGTTGGAATAAACGTTGCTCGCAATGCAGCGCAAACGCTCAAACGGGTGTTTCTAGAGCTGGGGGGCAACGATCCCTTTATCGTATTTGCCGACGCCGATATGGACTTGGCTGTTCGTGAAGCTGCGTCTGGTCGGATTCAAAACGCAGGTCAAACGTGCTGCGCACCGAAACGATTTATCATCCATCGTTCAATCCGGGAAGCGTTTGTAGAGAAACTAATAGACTTGCTATCTACAGTGAAAGCTGGCGACCCGCTTAACGATGCTACTGAAATGGGATCGCTAATCAGTCTTAGAGCGTCTGACGAAGTTCAGAAGCAGATCGAGCTGACCGTCGGACAGGGAGCGACATGCATTCATGGCGGCAAGCGAATAGACCGTACCTTTTTTGAACCGACTGTCCTAGTGAATGTCACTGCGAATATGGATGTGGCCAAAGATTTGGAAATTTTCGGACCCGTTTTCCCAATCATCGATTTCGAGACGACGGAAGAGGCGCTGAGTATCGCTAACGGGTCGATTTATGGACTGCAAGGCGGCGTGATGACAACGGATATGAAAAAAGCAATTCACACAGCCTCCAAGCTGCAATGCGGCTCGGTGATCATCAATGGTTCCGGTAATTACCGGACAGCGGATATGCCATTCGGAGGATACAAAAAAAGCGGTCTAGGCCGCGAAGGGATTACTTGTACGCTTGATGAGATGACACAGACGAAATCTTATGTAATGAAAGGCATTTTAGCCTAGTTAATTGCGAAAGTAAACTTTTCTTATCCAAGTTTGCGGCTCTCCCCTTTCCCGTCGCGTACTTGGCTCTAACCGATCTCGGTGCTGTCTATCAAGGCAAATAGAGGAGGAGTGTTTAAGAATGATAAGACCAGGGAATAAGTTGCTCAAACGAATGATCGCCATTTGCATCTCGTTGATGGTGTTTATGTCGACCGCAAGCTCTGTTGTATTCGCCGCACCCGATGATGTGACGATTTACAATTCGACTGTTGACTTTAAGCATTTCGCATTTCAATTGAACCCGGATAACTCGATGCAGTCGTATAATCAAAGTACGCAAGTCACCCAGGTTTTTAATACGAAAGTCATCGAGAATCAGTATCTCAAAGTAACGTTGCTGCCAGACTATGGCGGAAGGATTCTTTCGATTATTTACAAACCGACGGGGCATGATCTGTTGTATCAAAACCCTGTGGGTACGCCATACGGAATGGGGGCAGGGAATTTTTACTACAATTGGCTGATGGTCTACGGCGGTATTTTTCCAACCTTCAACGAACCTGAACATGGGAAGTACTGGCTGACTCCTTGGACTGCGACCGTCACTGTCAATACGCCGGATAAAGTCTCTGTCGAAATGAAAAGGACAGACGATGTCAACTTCGCCGGTCGTCCGTCGAAATTTAATAACGGCAAGTCTGATATTCAAGCGACAGCAACTGTAACTGTGTACAAGAACAAATCGTATGTTGATCTGAATATGAAACTTGTCAACACCAAGACGTCCGCGGTTACTTACGAGTACTGGACATGTACGACGCTGGCACCTGGCGGGAACCCGCAAAATATGAAAATGGTCGTTCCGATGGATGAAATTAAGGTGAAAAGCGACTGGTATCCTTGGATGGCTACTGTAGATCAAGCTGTTGATGCTCCGAATCGAATTTACAAATATAAGAATTTGGCGCTGTTCTCCAATTGGCAGAATGCGGGAATCGCTTATGCGAAGCCGGGTGGTCTCAAGGAGAATTGGTGGGGAGCCATCAATACCGGGAACAATGAAGGTGTTCTAAGGATTGCGGACAATCAAACGGCGACTACAGGATTGAAACTGTGGACATGGGGCTATTCTCAAAGTTATGCTGCGAATCCTAACAATTTCAGTTCAGTGGCTAGACCGTATGTCGAGATGTGGGGAGGCACTTCTGAGGAATTTTTCGTAGATGCTACTTTGCAACCCAACCAAACGAAGCAGTGGAGCGAGTACTATATTCCGACGGTCGGCTTGTCAGACGTGACCTCGTCGAACCAGAATGCTGCTGCATTGTTGACCGTTTCCACGGCAGGAGGAAATGCTACTTTTAATGCGAATGCGTCCACGACTTCTCCGGGCCAAACTTACAGTGCGACGCTTAGTTTAACGGGTGCGAATAATTATTCGCTTCTTCAACAAAATTTTGTTGCGAGCGCAACCAGTTCAACTTTGCTAAGCGCATCCAAGTCATTAAGCAGCATCGCTTCTGGGACGTATTCGTTTGAATATGTGCTCAAAGATACATCAGGCAATGAACTGTTCAAAACAAAAATTCCTTTTGTCAAATAACATAAGGCTCCAGTTTTAAGCGGTTGGAAAGGGGAGTCATCAGTGAGGATGAGAAGTTTGCTATAAATCATCACTTGTGACGAAAGTAAAGGGAATGCACTGCGTTAGGCGGGTTATCCGTCTACCGGTGCATTTTCGCTTTTCTGTTTTTAGAAGGCTGTTTATGACTTAGGAGGGAATAAAGCGATGCCGATACCCTTAAGGGATGAAATCCGGGAAAAGATGCGCAATAACGAATTCAATTGTGAGAAAGAGTTGACCCTTTCTATTATTAGTGGGAAGTGGAGGTAGTGATCTTATGGCATTTGGGCTTTGAGGGTTCTTATCGTTTCGGAGAATTGCAGCGATTGTTCAACAATTTGAGCAATCGGATTCTGACGAAGCAGCTGCGAGAGTTGGAGCAGGATGGCATTATTATACGTCATATCTATCCCGAGGTGCCTCCGAAGGTAGAGTATGATTTAACGCCAATGGGGGAAACATTGCTTCCAATTGTTGACGCGATGTATCATTGGGGAAAAGCTCATATGAGTTATTACGCGGACCGACTGATGGAAGAACCTTGGCAGCCGGAAGCCGTCCATAGTATCTGATAACCGGTGTTAATCTGTCGGGTTGAATAGTTGTGCAAGGGGGAGTCGGCATTGAGCAAAACACTTATACTAGCACACGATATCGGAACAACAGGCAACAAAGCCTCGCTATACAATGAGTTTGGCGAAGTTTTGGGAAGCGCTTTCTATGGATATGAAACCAGTTATCCACAAGTGGGGTGGGCGGAACAAAATCCGCAGGATTGGTGGCGGGCTGTCTGTATCACTTCCAAGGAGCTGCTTGCAAAAACGAAAGTTTCTCCGAAAGAGATCGCCTGCGTCACCTTTAGCGGACAGATGATGGGCTGCGTCTTTTTGGATCAAAAAGGTAGGGTATTAAGAGAGGCGATCATTTGGGCGGATATGCGCGCCGAACAAGAGGCGGAGGATTTACTGAATAAGCTGAGCATGGAAAAGGTGTACCGGACAACAGGACATCGAATCAGTTCTTCTTACTCTGGAGCGAAGATCATGTGGGTGAAACGCCATGAGCCCGAGGTTTATAGACAGACTTATAAAATTCTAAATGCTAAAGATTATCTTGTGTATCAATTAACTGGACAATTAGCCACGGATTACTCGGATGCGTCAGGAACGAATGTATTTGATTTGGTGAATAAAAGGTGGTCGGCAGAGATCATTGACGCATGGGGGATGGATGCCGACAAGCTTCCGTCTGTATATCCATCTACGCAAGTGATAGGGGAGGTGGCAGCCCATGCGGTAGAAGAAACGGGTTTAGCCTTTGGGACACCTGTTGTCATAGGAGGCGGCGACGGATGTTGTGCGGGGGTAGGCGTCGGTGTTGTAACGGAAGGGGATGCCTTCAATTACATCGGTTCCTCTGCTTGGATTGCCGTTGCAACGGAAAAACCCGTTTTTGATCCGGAAATGAAAACGTATACGTGGGCGCACCTGGATCCTGATAAATACTCTCCGAACGGAACGATGCAGTCGGCCGGGGCCTCCTACCAATGGGTTAGGGATCAGTTGTACAGCTCGGAGTATGCAAAGGCGAAAGAAACGGGTCAATCTATTTACGAGCTGATGAACGAGCATGCTGCCAAGTCCATGCCAGGCGCGAATAAATTGTTGTATTTGCCGTATTTGATGGGCGAAAGATCGCCACGATGGAATCCGAGCGCTAGAGCGACTTTTCTCGGATTGCACATGACACACACCCGCCAAGATATGACGAGAGCCGTGATGGAGGGAGTGGCCTTTAATTTGAAAATTATTTTAGATACGTTTCTGAAAGCAGATATTGAAATAGATCGCATGTGGGTTCTAGGCGGTGGCGCAAAGGGCAAGCTGTGGAGACAAATTTTGGCTGATATTTATGAGGTTGACATTTCAGTTCCCTGCGTATTAGAGGAAGCGACTTCTATGGGGGCTGCGGTTGCTGGCGGAATTGGTATAGGCTTGTTAAGAGATTTTTCTATTGCTAAACAATGGGTGAAGCATTCTGAATTGATCGTGCCCAGCCGAGATAATCGCAGGATATATCGTGAAATGTACGGTGCGTTTGAGGAAGCGTATCACCAGCTTCTCCCGATCTATAGTCGATTATTTAAGCTGTGAATATAAAAAATTAGAAATGGAAAGAGGAACGAGACATGAGCCAACTCATAAAACCATTTATTACAACTTATGACTTTTCAAGTGGAGCTATAATGCCAGAGGGGAAGCGAATTGTACGAAGATTGTCGGACATGTGGGAAATGTATCAGGATGCGGATATAGCGAAAGAAAGGTTAACGGAGAATCCGCTTATTTATGAAGTGTATAATGTAGAGCTTCCGGAAAATGAGGAGCATGTTCAGCATTGTACGACAATTCTATATCCCGGCAAGGTGGGGAAGGAATATTTTATGACCAAAGGCCATTATCATGAAATTATAAATCGTGCTGAAATCTATTTTTGTCTGAAAGGCAGTGGTCTACTCGTCATGCAAACCAAAGAAGGGGAATTTAGTACACTTGAGATGATACCGGGATCGATCGCCTATGTACCGCCCTATTGGGCGCACCGTACTGTGAATACCGGAGATGAGCCATTTGTTTTCTTTGCGGCTTATCCGGGGGACGCCGGCCACAATTACGGGGAAATCGAGACGGAAGGCTTTGCTAAGGTCGTTTTGGAACATACAGGAGCGTATCTGCTTGCTGATAATCTGAAATATACAAAGTGATATTGATGTGGGAATGAGGGGATACCATTGCCTAAAGTTGTGATTACTCCGCGATCTTACGGACTCTATTCGCCTCTTATTTGGGAACGCTGGGAAGCTGCCGGCTTTCATGTCACCGTTGAAGCCGGACCTCTATCAGAGAGTAAGTTGAGCGAATTGTTGGCGGAAGCTGACGCTCTGTTGGTAGGCACGGACACTGTATCGAAACAGGTACTTGTGAGCGCTCCGAATCTAAAGGTGATTTCTAAATACGGAGTTGGCGTAGATAACATAGAGACCGATTATACCCAGAACAACGGGATTCAGGTTTATAATACGCCTGGGGTGAACACAGAAGCTGTTGCCGATTATACATGGGGCTTAATTCTCTCTTTGGCTAGAAGAATTCCGCAAAGTCATACTGACCTCGTACAGGGGAAATGGAAAAAAAGGGTAGGGTTTGAGGTGTATGGGAAAACCATCGGTATTCTTGGTTTAGGAGCAATTGGGAAAGCGGTGGCTAAAAGGGCCACAGGATTTAATATGCAGGTGCTGGCCTATGATGCATTCCCCGATCGTTCGTTTGCAGAAGCGCATGGCATCCAATTGGCAGAGTTAAAGTTTGTTCTAAGTGGTAGTGACATCATTACCATTCATACAGCACTTACTCCCGAAACCTACCATTTCATCGGAGAAAAGGAGCTGAGTTGGATGAAGCGAGAGGCAATGCTGATCAACACGGCGAGAGGAGGCATCCTGGATGAAAGAGCGCTGTACGACGCTTTAATTCATCATCGGATTTCGGGCGCAGCACTCGATGTGTTCCAGACAGAGCCGCTCGCCAGCTCGCCACTCTGCGAATTGGATCAAGTAATTTTAACCCCGCATAATGCTTCAGCAAGCGTGGAAGCGATTAAGAGGATGACGGAGCGTTCTACCGATCACATTCTACAATTTTTCGAAAGAGAGAAGGAGGTGTGTTCATCATGATATTGCCTGAGAAAGCCAAACAACCAACGATGTACTTTATAGGTGTTACTACCAGCCAATCTGCTATTATGCATGTTTTTCCATTATGGGCTCAAGCCTTAGGCTTACAAGACGTTGTTATAAAGGGTATTGATATTGAGCTTCAGGCGGAGCCTGAGATCTATCGTAAGGTCGTTCAATTCATCAAAGAAGATGAACTCTCTCTGGGAGCACTTGTCACGACTCACAAACTTGCTCTCTTTGCCGCAGCCCACGATTTATTTGATTATCTGGATGTCTATGCGCTGGCTTTTCAGGAGTTATCATCCATCTCCAAAAAAGAAGGAAAGCTTGAAGGCTATGCTAAGGATCCCATATCCAGCGGTCTTGCCATGGAGACATTCATACCGGAACATTTTTGGAAGGAGAATCAAGGTGAAGTTTGCATACTGGGGGCGGGCGGCAGCGCATTATCGATCGCTTCTTATTTGATTCAGGAGTGCCATGGCTACGATCGACCTTCTAAAATTTATGCAAGTGATCGTGTTTTGAACAGATTGGACCATATGTCACGCATCATGTCTACGATTAACCATGCCTCGACGGCGTTTGAGTATAAAATGATAGAAAATGAACACGATAACGATCGCCTTGTATCTAGTTTGAAACCGTATTCGTTGATCATTAACGCAACAGGATTGGGGAAGGACAGACCGGGTTCTCCATTAACGGACGCAGCCTGCTTTCCTCCAAACAGCTTGGTCTGGGAATTGAATTATCGAGGAGAACTGCTCTTTCAAAAGCAGGCTGAGAGACAAAGAGTAGCTCAGCAATTGCAGCTCCACGATGGATGGGTCTACTTTATTCATGGATGGACGCAGGTTATAGCTGAAGTGTTCCATATTTCGATCAGCGTCAAGCAAATTGAGGAGTTAAGCGAGATTGCTTTCTAACTGCGAACCGAGATTATAAGACATGGTAGGAGCAAAATGCCCCTGCCATGTCTTTATTTTGTACATTATCCAGCGTGTAATAATACATATAAAGCCTTAAGTCGGTGGGACGTCGCGAATACGGGAATGTTACGAGAATGTATTAAGCTGATATGAACGAGGCGGTCAATACCTCTTCTAATAATTAAATGTTTTTTTATTTTTGTCAGAAAAAAATCCATTTTTAACCATTAATGGAGACAATGGTTGTTACCTTGAAATCTTGGCACGAAGGCAAAGACGTTGACGGTGGTTAACAGTCTGATATGCGCGGGTTGGGTACCGCATTTCAATCCATCCGTC
>NZ_VRTT01000054.1 GCF_008017805.1 Paenibacillus sp. N3.4
GTTCATTCTTCCAGTTCTTATGTTGGTTATTTGGCTTTTTGCAGTGTTGTTTGGTTATTTAATGGTCTTGCTGGACGAATGGCTATTTTCCAATTCTGTGGGTGGATGGGTTTAGTTGGTACGTATGGCTGGTTATTACTGCATAAGCTAGTAACTCCGGGTTGGTTCCCGCTTGAAATAAGGTGGGTTCCGGTTAGTGTTATACTGATATGGATTGCTTGGCTTGCGCATCATACCAATAAGCAGGCAGCAAGTATGCTTCTTTTGGTTGGCTGTATGGTTTGGTTTGCTCCAGAGGCAACGACATTCCTGATCGATGTTGATGTCAGCACACAAGTCATTCAATTATTGTTTACCGGTAAGTTTGTTTCTGTCGGATTGGCTTTATTTCTGTTACGCAAAAAATGGGTAGAGTGGGTTATATAACATATGGTGAAATTATCAAAAAGACTGCAAATGATTGCAGATCGTGTTCCGGCAGGATCTAAGCTGGCTGACATAGGTTCAGACCACGCTTTGCTGCCAACTTACTTGGCGCAGCGAGGTGTAATTGTGTTTGCTGTTGCGGGTGAAGTGAATCCAGGTCCTTATGAGGCAGCTAAACGACAAGTATTGGAAAGTGGTTTAGCCAAAACAATTAGCGTCAGATCCGGAGATGGTCTTGCGGTTATCGAAGCCGGCGAAGTGAATGTGATAACCATCGCCGGAATGGGCGGGAGCTTGATGGCAAGTATTTTGGATGCAGGAAAAAGTAAGCTCCAGGGGGTTACTCATCTTGTTTTACAGCCGAATGTAGGCGAAGATCATGTGCGCCGCTGGCTGCTGGAGCAGGGATGGAAGTTGGAATCCGAGGCGATTTTGGAGGAAGACGGTAAGATTTACGAAATTTTAACGGCTGTTTCGGTGGCGGAAGATGCTAACGAGTCATTGAATGAGCTGTATGCGGAACGTTTATTGCCGAGTAATATCAAGATCAATACAAATAGGCTTCTTCAGTTGGGGCCTTATTTGATTAATGAACCTAGCGAGGTATGGTTTCGCAAATGGGAAAGTGAACTGAAGAAACTGGAAATGATTGAGGGGCAGCTCAAGCGTTCTGACGCTGAAGCTTCTAAGCTGAAAGCGGAGCAAGTCGGACAAGAGATACGAGAAATCAGGGAGGTGCTGGCTTGTTTGCAAAAGGTCAAACCGTAATACAGCTATTTGAACAGCTGGCACCCAAACATTATGCGATGCCGGATGATAAGATTGGTCTTCAACTAGGCTCATTGCAAAAAGAAATCAAGAAGGTTCTTGTTGCCCTTGATGTGACGGACGAAGTGGTAGAGGAAGCCATTCAAGTCGGGGCTAATCTGATTATCGCGCATCATGCGATTATCTTTCGCCCACTGGCTCACTTGCAGACAGATTCGCCAGCGGGTCGTTTATATGAAAAATTGATTAAGCAGGATATCGCTGTTTATATTGCGCATACGAATCTGGACGTTGCTGAAGGTGGCATCAATGATTTGCTCGCCGAAAAACTCGGTTTGACGGACCTTACGCATCTGGAGGATGTACATACAGAAAAACTTCAGAAGCTGGTTGTTTTTGTCCCTGAGACCCATCACCAAAGTGTACTGGATGCCCTATTCAACGCCGGAGCGGGTGGAATCGGGCAGTACAGCCACTGCAGCTTCAACATCCCCGGAACGGGGACGTTCCTGCCGCAGGAAGGGACGCATCCGTATATCGGGGAGGTCGGCAAGCTCGAACGCGTACAGGAAGTACGCGTAGAGACGATTGTGACCGCCAGCGTGCAGCGCAAGGCGGTTCAAGCTATGCTGAAGGCTCACCCCTATGAGGAGGTGGCCTATGACCTCTACCCGATGGACCTCAAGGGTAGAGCGTTTGGTTTGGGCCGCGTGGGCAAGCTGCCCGCGGCTGTGACACTTGGCGAGCTGACGGAGCTCGCTAAGCAGGTATACGACGTGCCGACGGTGCGCGTCGTTGGCGATCTCGCACGGCCCATCCGCAAGGTGGCCGTGCTCGGAGGCTCTGGCGGCCGCTATACGCGGCATGCCTTGTTCGCCGGCGCAGATGTGCTCGTCACCGGCGACATCGACTACCACACAGCGCACGATGCGTTAGCGGCGGGCCTTGCTCTCATCGACGTCGGGCATAACGTCGAGAAAGTCATGAAGCGCGGTGTTGCTGATTATCTCGCTGAGCAGCTTAAGAAGTCGGATACCCAAGTGCTGGCATCCGAGATTAACACAGAGCCATTTCAATTTCTTTAGGCTTTTCTCAATTCTTTGTACTGGAATGATTAGCCTAGGAAATGTTTTGTTCATCTTGGGTGGTTGTATTTTGGGTGCATTCCTTGTATACTAGCAAATGCGTCGGAAAGTTTGACAGACAATCGCTGGCTGTGGGTAAGCCACAGCGAGAGGAAAGTCCGGGCTCCATATGGCAGGGTGCTGGATAACGTCCAGTCAACGCGAGTTGAAGGATAGGGCCACAGAAATGGACCGCCGATGGCTCGAGAGTTTGGCATTAGCGAAACTCGTAGCGTAAGTTTTACGTGAGATGAGCACAGGCAAGGGTGGAACCGTGGTGTAAGAGACCACGAGGTTCTATGGTGACATAGATCCTGGTAAACCCCACTTGGAGCAAGGCCTAGTGGAACGCAAGCTGCTTTCGAGGCAGCAGTCTTCGCCTGAGACGCGTTCGGGTTGGTCGCTTGAGCTGTGCAGCAATGTATGGCCTAGATAGATGATTGTCGCTTCAATGGTGGCAGGGGAGCAGACGCCCGTTACGACCACTGGAAGTACAGAACCCGGCTTACGGCAAACTTTCCATACTGTCGGTTACCCGCAAGGCTTATGCCTTGCGGGTATTTATGTTGTCCATCTGTTTTAGTGGGATATAAGTCCGGATCATTAATGGCTTTGTCGTAAAAAAGCAGCAACAAAGCTGGTAGGGTAAAGGCAGTCAGCCAGCCGGAAGCTTGGTTGTAACGCGGTTTTCCAGTGTTACAGAAGGAACCAAGCTAGGCAACTACTCTGTAAGAAGGAAAAACCGACTTACAGAGGTCGAAAAGGCAGTCAGCCAGCGGAAAGTACATTGTAACGCGGTTTCCAGTGTTACAGAGAGAGGAGCCCCAATAACGGCTCAGTAGTAAGTATTGACATTCCAGTTAAATTACTTAATAATTAAATTGTTAAATGTTTACTAACTAAATATTTAAGTTATAAACATTTAGTTAGTAAACATTTAACTGCAGCTCTTTATTATGCATTGGACTGTAAAATCCAAAGGAGGCTTCTAAAATGACAGATTCATCTGATTCATCATTTCTTGTTCAAGAGTTAGCTCGTACGTTTGGTCAATTAGCAAGATCAAGTAACAAGAGTCGATCTTTTAAAGGACTGCGACAAAGTGAGTTTACCCTGCTGACAACTGTTTCTTATTATACCGGCGCGAATGCTGAAGGAATCAAGATTTCTGAGCTTAGTCGATCTCTAGATGTAACGCCGGCTGGAGCTACACATTTGGTGGATGCCCTTGAGGAAATAGGTTATTTGGAGCGACTGTCGGACCCCAACGATCGAAGAATTGTTCTCGTGCGAACAACGGCAAAAGGGGAGGAACAAATAAAAGAAACAGAAGCACACTTCTTCCATGTATTTAAAGAATTAGCGGAACATCTCGGTGAGCAAGACGCAAAGGAATTGATTCGACTTTTGAGAGCTAGTCTTGGCTTTTTGCGGGAGGTTGAAGTAGTTGGCGTTATTAGAGGTAACGGATCGAACTTTTGCGGAAGCCATTCGAGTTCAAGGTGTTACAGTGGTTGATTTTGGTGCGCCCTGGTGTCCTCCTTGTAAAACGTTATTGCCGATTCTAGAGGAGTTAGATAGGGAATATGAAGGCGAAATTTCTATTTTGAAGGTGAATGTGGATGAATCGCAACAAACGGCGAGATTGTATAGTGTGATGTCGATGCCAACTGTCATCTTCTTTACTAATGGAGAAGCCTTAGATAAGCTAGTTGGCTTGCAATCTAAAGACGTTTATGCGAATAAAATCACAGGATATTTAAGCAATATGAAATAACAGTAAAGATGGGCCAAGCGGCAAATGCTTGGCCCATCAAATGTTTAATATCTATATTTTTGAGTAATCAGATTCAGCTGACGAAATAATTGTTGTGGCCATATGGAGCTTAAAGTTGTTGCCTGTTTAGCCATTCTACAGCTTTGACCACATCAATAAGGCCAAAACCGAAATATTTATCTCGGCCAGGTGTGCCTAAGTCTTGCGCCGATTTTCTCATGATCTCGTACACCTCGGTATTTTTCAACGCCGGATTTGTGGAGCGAATGAGAGCTGCCAAAGCAGTCACATGAGGACTTGCCATGGATGTACCTGATAAGGCTGCATATTGATTGTTCGGATACGTACTAGCAATGCTTACGCCCGGTGCTGTCACATCAATATAATCGCCGTAGTTGGAGAAAGGTGCTTTTTTATTCTCCGAATCGCTGGCGGCTACGGCGAATACTTCGGTATATGCGGCAGGATAGCCAGGTCTTTCCGTATTGTCATTGCCGCTCGCCGCGATAATCGCCACATCTTTGTCATACGCATATTTGATTGCATCATGCAGAAAGCTGGAATCCGCATAGTTGCCTAAGCTAAGGTTCATTACTTTGGCACCATGATCTGCCGCCCAAATTATACCTTGCGCAACGGAATATGTGCTTCCCGCTCCTGTTTGATCTAATACTTTCACGGGCATCACTTTGTTGTACCAGGTCATACCTGCAACACCGAGGTTGTTATTTACAATCGCGGCAATGACACCTGCGACATGTGTTCCATGCCCAACATCATCTTGTGGGGAGTCCGAACTGCTGATGACATTATACCCTGGCAACAGTTGGCCTTTTAAATCCTGATGCTGTAAATCCGCCCCTGTGTCTACCACTGCTACAATGATATCTTTGGCTCCGCGATTCACTTGCCAGCCCTGGACAGTTTCAATCAGTGGAAGATTCCACTGATACTTGCTATACAAATTATCATTGGGTATAAAATTAGGTGACAGGTTCGATGTTTGTTGATTAAGTCCACTATCTTTGGTTGCATCATAAGTATCACTGGAACTTGTATCTCTATTTTCTTGATCATCATAATAGTCATTGGTCAAATATAAGAAATGAGGTTCTACATAGGCCACCGACCATTTTTTGAAATAAGCCATTAAGGCTTTTGCTTCCATGGCTTCCGTACGGAATACATACGTATATCCTAATTTTTGTACGGAATTTGCTTTGATTTCAGTTTTGATTTGTGCTAAGTCAGCTTCGCTAGGGTCCTGATTAAATCGAACTACAACTTCATTTTGATGATAATGGCTTGTTCCCTGGTTGTCTTCGGGGTGATCGACAACTTTATCTTGCAAGGTATCCGTATGCACGGACTCTACTTTATAACGGTTTTCGCTCGGATAAGGCTTCCAATCGCAAGTTTTTCATTTGATGATCGGTTACTTGATAGAGAATGTCTTGATGAATAACGCCAATTAAGGTACTGCCACTTACGGCTGAGGGTAAGCCTTGCACAAAATAAATGTGCTTCCCTTCACCAAATTTAGGAGATTGATAGTGTTGACCTGCGTCAGTGGCTGATTTTGCAGCTTTTAAGTAATCAGTTGCCTGTTCCAGAGAGGAAGTTGGCAGTTCACCTACTTTAATTCCTTGTTCAAAAGGTTGATTGCGTTTGGACCAAATAAGCATGTCCATTTTCTCATGTGCAGTTTTCATTTCGGCAAGAACTTGCTGAGCGGGTTCACCAGTATCGATTCTACTGAGCATTTTCGCATAATCAATCGAGCATTGACTTCGGCAGAGATCGTCTGTTAATTTAACATCCTGGTCTAAAAGAGCTTTTTTGGCTGTAGTTTCGTACTTCACGCTGTAAACCTCGGGCCCTGGTTGTTTGGGGTGACTCGGATGCTGTGGAAACAAGATAATGCCTAATCCAAGAACAAGAGCAATAGAAGTAAAATACCGCCACATAAACAACCTCCTTTTGTGCTTGCTTAAACGTCCTTAAGTGCACGAACGGTTTCATCTCAGATAGGTTTGGAATCGGAGGTTTGTTTTATGCATGGAAAATGGCGTTTTGGATATACCCTTTCACGTTAATTTATGGTAGGATAGGAATAGCGCAATTAGAGGAGGTCTTCATAGATGGACTGTTTTTAATGTAAAAAATGTTTGTGATTCAACACGTACGAAGCTTAAAGAAACAACTGCCAAAATGGAGCTGTTTTTGAATCAACATTCGCTTTCCCAGTTAAATGTTGAGAATGATCCGGCTATGGATGAATTTTACCGCGGGTATTTACAGGATACGCGCCATTTGCTAGTATTTTGCGAAGTAGCTTATGAAAAACTGGGCGTTAGCTTAAGACGTCCGACTTTTAATGTGGATTTCTCAGAAAAAGTACTTTATGAAGTGTATCATACATGTGTAAACACATTTTTCTATCCTAAAAACGAATGCTATTCCGAAGATGGTCGATATGCTTATACGGGACAAGATGCTATCCGTTTCCGCAAAAAACCTTCACGCGAAGTTCGCGACTTAACGATTGAACTATCCAAAGTGTTCGAAGAACTTCGTGAAGATCTTTCTTATTACGAAACAGATTACATCACTCAGCGCCGCATGCAGGGCGAAAAAGTATAAATTTTCGAATAATTGACAATAAAACAAATGAAGGGATGCGAATAGAACGCATCCCTTCATTTTTTGATAGGAGAATGGTGCATGGAACATGATTCCTTAGTCAAAAGCAGTATTTCGATTATTAAGCTGAATCAACATCCTCGCGGTGGTTATGTGGCCTCGCCCCTCTTTCCTCCTTATTCGTATAGTTGGTTGAGAGACGGTACCTTTATTGCTTATGCGATGGATCGGGTCGGTGAAACGGAAAGTGCGGAACAGTTCTATAGATGGGTTCATTATGTCCTTAAAGATAAGCGCTCTATTGTCGATACGCTTATTGGCAAACATGAGCGAAAGGAGTGGATTGACCGTTCAGAGTTTTTAGGGACTCGCTATCATTTAGACGGGCGTGACGATCAATCCGAATGGGGCCATTTTCAGTTAGACGGTTATGGCGCTTGGCTATGGGGACTAACGGAGCATATTCGAGTTACGGGTTGCACAACATTGCTAGAGGAATTTCGTGAAAGTATCGAGATTACGGTTGATTACTTGAAAACATTCTGGCACTATCCTAATTTCGATTGTTGGGAAGAGTTCCCTGACTTCGTACATCCGGCGACATTAGCTTGTGTGTATGGCGGTCTCAAGAATCTTGGTGACATAGAGAAACGTTCTGAGTTGTTGCAGAAAGCGGAAGATATTAAAACCTTTATTTATGCCCACAGTGTGCACGAAGGCCGTTTCGTCAAGTCCATTCATTGCGTGGATGAGATATGGCAGCCTGCGTTGCCCGCTGTTGATGCCAGTTTACTTTGGCTGTGCGCACCTTTCGGTGTATGCGAGCCCAATGATCCGATCATGCAAAAGACGGTTCAAGCGATCGAGGCTGACCTTAAACACGGTGGTATTCAACGCTATGTAGACGACCGCTACTATGGAGGGGGAGAATGGGTGCTGCTTACGGCTTGGTACGGGTGGTATCAAGCTAAGCTGGGTAACCGAGAAGAGGGGCAGCGGTGTTTGGATTGGGTTATGAGTAAAGCTGATGCTTTAGGAAGACTGCCGGAGCAAGTTCCTGATCATATGAGAGATGCAGCGGTTTATCCAGATTGGGTAGCCAAATTGGGCGAACCTGCACTTCCACTGCTTTGGTCGCAAGCTATGTACTTGGTGCTATCTGACAGCCTGAAATAAGCATACCTCACCCTTATGACGGGCAAATTGATAGGGGGGTGATGATTATGCCGGATGTCAAATGTGCAGTTGCGAATTGCGAATTTTGGACGCAAGGCAACAACTGTAACGCAGGAACCATCATGATTGAAGTCGATCAGCATGCGAACGCTAGTTACAATGAAGAGTTTGCAGGGGAATCCTTTGATTCGGAGCATCAAGATGCAGCTGCTAAAGCGGCCAACACCTGTTGTCACACTTTTAAAGCCAAGAACAAGCATTAAGGTTGCATAACATGGAGGCAGCATGAATAATGACGAAGTCTTTATGGACAAAGCTACCAAGGAACGGTACCAGCTGGAACAAATTCGCAGAGAAAGCGGATTTCAACACAAAGAAGAGTACGCGGCGGAAATTGCAGCTCCCTTAAGCGCTTTGAATGCCGTGAGTCCTTATCGTCCTGGCAAACCAGAGAAAGTGGAAGCCAGCTCTGAAGTTTCCGATGAGGAAGTTCAGGAATTGGTGGAAGTTGTTACTCGCAACAAAGCAGTAGGTTATGTCGCGCTGTTCGTTGCGTTGGCTTCACTCTTTGTTTGGCCTGTTTTGATGGGGGTATCTGGTATTGTTTTAGGGATTATTGCTTTTGTTATGGGGAACAAAATCCTTGGGTCTTGGTCAATTGCACTTGGTTTTATTGCCGTCGTCGCTTATTTTTTGTTAGTTCCCTATTATGCCTGAACGCAATAAGAGCAAGCCGAGAAATCGGCTTGTTTTTCTTTTATTTCGCAAAAAAACAGGTTATTCGCGTTTGAAGGGCATAATTAGCGGGTAAAGGCTCGTTAGAGCATCAAATTAATGCTTATACTCCCATTTACTCGTACTATTTGGTCAGGGGAGTCATATTTGCACCTTTGAATGCTTACAGTATTATTATATAATAAAAAGTGATATTTCAAATTCAAATCGAAATTAAGGGAGGTGTACCTATTCTCCTTGGTGCCGAAACGCACTTTATAGGGGATAGGTAAGGTATTGGAAGATCCTTTGCCCGGAACGTTAATTAGTTTTGTGTTAATGTTTGGATTAGTATTGTTAAATGGTTTTTTTGTCGCTGCAGAATTCGCGATGGTGAAAGTAAGAGGCAGCCGAATTGATTCGCTTGTTGAAGAGGGCAGCCGTAATGCAAAGTTCGCTCAAGGGATTATGAACAATCTGGATGCTTATTTAGGGGCATGTCAGCTTGGTATTACGCTTACTTCTTTGGGACTCGGTTATGTCGGGGAGCCAACTTTCGCCAAAATTTTGGAGCCGCTGTTCGCACCGCTGCATTTGCCTGAAACGGTGTTTCACACAATAACCTTTATCATTGCTTTTTCCTTAATGACGATTTTGCATATTACCTTAGGCGAGCAATTTCCTAAAACGTATGCGATTCGTAAAGCCGAACAAATGACGTTGTTTTCCTCAGGCCCCATGGTCTTGTTTTACAAAGTAATGTACCCTTTATTTGGATATTAAACGGAATATCCAACTGGATGCTGCGACGTGTCGGGATTGAACCCACTACTGAGCACGAGTCAGCCCATACGGAGGAAGAAATTCGTGTCCTCATGAAAGAAAGCCACAGAAGCGGACATATCGATAACACAGAGCTTACGCTTGTTGATAATATATTCGAATTCGCAGAAACGACCGCACGAGAAATTATGATTCCAAGAACAGAGATGGAAGTTTTGTACGCTGGACTTTCTTACTCCGAGAACTTAGCTATCGCAATTAAAGAAATGCGCACACGCTATCCGGTATGTGATCCCGACAAAGACAATATTATTGGTTTCGTTCATATCAAGGATTTACTTAAACCGGATGCAAACCTAAGAGGCATCAAAAAAATCATTCGACCGATTACAACGGTTCCGGACTCCATTCATATTAGTGATTTGCTCAAAATGATGCAGAAAAGAAAAAGCCAAATGGCGCTGCTCATCGATGAATATGGCGGTACCTCAGGGCTTGTGACGTTGGAAGACATTATGGAAGAAATTGTTGGCGAAATTCAGGATGAGTTTGACGAAGAGCGTCCAACCATTGAAATCAAAGACGAATTTTCTTTCTCTATTGACGGTTTGCTGCTCATAGACGAAGTTAACGACTATTTCGGCGTCGATATTGTATCGGACGACTATGATACCATTGGTGGCTGGATTTACTCACAAACAGAGATTCCGCCTAGTAAAAATCAGCAGGTCATCTATAATGACGAATATATGTTTATTGTGGAAGAGACGGACCATTTACGAATTTCGCGCGTCACTGTCAGAAAGCTGCCAGAGCCAAATGAAATGCTTCAACAAAATATATCATGAAAAGCTGGAAGAGCAGTCGATTAAGACTGTTCTTCTTTTTGCATAGAAGGGAATTTCGATGAACTTCTATTGCTGGGTAAGTGTGCGAAATAAAAAATAGGGGATAGTCGTCAGGGCTCAAAACGTGTACAATAAAGACAACAATAAGCGTGATAGAAACGAGGACTGACGGATGAACAGCACGAACAGCATAGATCCTAGATTGATGAAAGAGTTGCTCCAGCTGCAGCTGCTCAATAAAATGAGTTTGCTATCCGGTGGCACATCGACATCAAGTACGGATGATTCAGGTGATTTTAGCGCACTGCTGGAAACCGTTATGGGTCAAGCCTCAGGATCGACAATGACAGGAAAAGATCCCATGGCTTCACTATTAGGTTCTGCATCTGTGAATAGTATTCCCAGTTCTTTGAACGCCTTGGGCAGAGCTTATACACCGCTTCAAACCGCGAACAGGGCTTCCTCCTTATCGCAATACGACGGTCTTATTCAAGAGGCAAGCCGCAAGTACGGGGTAGATTCTTCTCTCGTCAAAGCCGTGATTCAGCAGGAATCCGAGTTTAATCACCAAGCGGTTTCATCAGCGGGGGCCAAAGGCTTAATGCAGCTAATGGATGGGACCGGAAGTGGATACGGTGTGACTAATCCTTTCGATCCTAAGCAAAATGTGGATGCAGGGACGCATTTCCTTAGTCATCTGATCAAGAAATACAACGGGAATGAAGGAGTCGCTCTGGCGGCTTACAATGCCGGACCTGGCCGTGTAGATCGATTAGGCATACAGAATGATCAGGATTTAGCCAACAAGCTTCACCTGCTTCCCAAAGAGACACAAGCTTATGTGAGTAAGGTGCTTGGTCATAAGACGACTTTTTCCATCTAACAAAATGTTTAAGAAGCTGATTTTCGCATGCGAGATGCGGGGATCAGCTTTTTGTGCTGCGGAGCAGGCTTGAGTTATCCTTTGTTATACGTTTTAATGAGAAGGTACTATTAAAATAGAAATGTGGATGCAAGTTAAAGGAGAATCAGCAAGATATGCTTTATCTGGATTACGCGGCGACAACGCCACCCTACGAAGAGGTCATTGATACAATTGCGGAAGTCATGAGGGAACATTACGGGAACCCATCTTCGATTCACCGATTAGGGGTTCAAGCAGACAAACTTCTACAAAGCTCCAAAGAGGTTATTGCCGGTGCTTTGGGTGTGATGCAGAGTGAAATTATATGTACTTCAGGTGGAACGGAAAGTAACAATTTGGCAATTAAGGGGGTAGCTTATAGCTATCAAAACCGTGGGAAGCATCTGATCACGACTCAAATCGAACATCCTTCGGTAAGCGAAGTGTTTCTTCAGCTTGAGCGTGAGGGTTTTCGGGTTACTTATTTACCTGTAGATCGCAAGGGGCTAGTAAATCTAGATGCTCTTCAGGAGGCAATCTGCGAGGAAACGACACTCGTAAGTATCATGTTCGTAAATAATGAAGTGGGGACGATTCAACCCATCTATGAAATTGGTCAATTGCTAGCTAAATATCCGAAAATTTTTTTCCATGTGGATGCGATACAAGGAATAGCCAAGGTGCCCTTCAAACCAAAAGCTTGGGGAGTCGATCTTTGCAGTGCCTCAGCGCATAAATTTCGTGGGCCTAAGGGTGTAGGGTTTTTATACCGGAGGGAAGGTGTGCAGATCAAGCCGCTGTTTGCTGGCGGCGCTCAAGAACAAGGGGCACGCTCAGGGACGGAAAATGTTCCGCTTATTGTGGGAATGGCTAAGGCGTTGAGGATATCACTCGATCATTTGGTAGTCAAAATAGAGCAAAGATATTGGATCAGAAGAAAGATCGTGGATGGCATATCCCGGATGCCAGAGTTGACGCTTACAGGCTCGGAGATAGAAGAAGAGATGGCACCTCATATCGTACATTTTGCCTTCGCTGGTATGAAGGCAGAGGTTGTGGTACATGCTCTGGAACAACGCCATATATATATTTCCACGAAATCGGCTTGTGCTTCGGGCGAATCAGATCCAAGCTCGGTAATGTTAGCGTTAGGCTGCAGCCGAGAGCAAGCGGTCAGTGGGTTACGAGTCAGCTTTTCAGAGGAACATAGGGAAGAAGATGCGGAGCAGTTCCTAGCAGCTCTGCGGGATGTCGTGAAGGAGCTTGCTCCCATGATTGCATTACCATCGATTCGAAGGGGGAAGCGAAGATGAAACCGGATTGTTTAATTTTACGCTTGGGCGAGTTAACGCTTAAAGGAAGAAACCGCAAGCGGTTTGAAAAAAGTGTTTTGACACAAATTCGTAAGGTTTTAGGTTCTTTTCCTGATTTAAGGTATATTCCGGAATATGGTCGCGTATATGTGGAGCTAGGGGGGGCTGCTTACGAGGAGACATCAGTTGCTTTGCAGCGCGTTTTTGGACTTGCTTCTTTCAGTCCGGCGTATCATGCGCCTTTGGAGCTTGAAGCGATTCAGGAAATGGCACTTCGCATGATGCAGGGATTGCCGAAACAACCGACCACATTCAAAGTGACAGTCCGCCGCGTGAATAAAGCATTTCCTCATGATTCACAACGCATGAATTATTTGGTTGGAGGCTATGTTTTGCAAGCTTGTCCTGGGCTGCAGGTGGATGTGCATAACCCTGAGGTGGAACTGCGTGTGGAATTGCGAGAGGAAAAGGCGCTCTTGTATGCAGAAGTTATTGAAGGGGCAGGAGGTTTCCCGCTAGGAACGAGTGGGAGAGCGCTGCTCATGCTGTCTGGGGGTATTGACAGTCCTGTCGCGGGCTGGCTGGCTATGCGCAAGGGATTGGAAATCGAAGCGATTCACTTTCACAGTTATCCGTATACTAGCGAACGGGCAAAGGATAAGGTGATTGAGCTGGCGCGTCAACTTTCGGCGTATTCAGATTCCATTAAGCTTCATTTGGTGCCCTTTACGAACGTGCAAACATCAATTCATCAAGCATATCAGGATAATTTATTAGTCACCCTGATTCGTCGAGCCATGTATCGTATTGCCGAGCAAGTTGCAGAGCGAGAGGGATTGGGTGCATTGGTAACGGGAGAGAGCTTAGGACAGGTAGCTAGTCAAACGCTGCCCAGTTTGAATGTCATTGGACGTGTTGTCACCTTGCCGCTCTTACAACCGCTCATTATGATGGACAAACAAGACATTATTCGTATTGCGGAATCGATAGGTACCTTTCCGATCTCCATTTTACCGTATGAAGATTGCTGTTCCTTATTTCTGCCTCCATCTCCAAGTACAAATCCTAACTTACGGATGGTGGAGAAGATTGAAAACAGTATGTCTTTTTTTACCAGCCCTAATTGAAGAAGCTGTTCAAAAAACCGAAACGATACACATCGTCAGCAGCGTAGAGAAGCCTCTTACCGAACAGCATCTATTTTAAAAGGCAAGAAGCCGTCGGAGGTCGTTAAGCATGATTGATGCGCTCATGTTGTTTTTGCAAATTATGTTGATCAATATTGTCCTAAGCGGTGATAATGCTGTGGTGATCGCGCTAGCGAGTAAAAATCTTCCCCTTGATCAACGAAAGCGGGCGGTATGGTGGGGAGCTTTCGGTGCCATCGCTTTGCGGCTAGTCCTTACGCTAGTTGCTGTGAGCTTGCTCAGTATCCCTTTTATTCAGGCCGGCGGCTCGATCCTGTTGTTCTGGATTGCTGTCAAGCTCCTTACGGATGATGACAATCATGCCAATGTCAGAGAAGCTTCAACCCTAGGTAAAGCTATTTGGACGATTATTGTTGCGGATTTTGTGATGAGTCTGGATAATGTGCTTGCGATCGCCGCAAAAGGGAATGGGAACAACACTGTCATTATCCTGGGGATTGGACTTAGTATTCCGATCATTATTTGGGGCAGTACGCTCGTGATGAATTTATTGCAAAAATTCCCCATACTCATTTTTATTGGAGCAGGGATACTCGGATACACTGCTGGAGAAATGTTCGTCAAAGATGACAAAATGATCGATTGGCTGCTGCATGACTACGAATTCCTGCATGTCTGGATTCCTATTGCTGCTTCGTCCGTCGTTGTAGTCATTGGATTTACGGTCAAATGGCTGCGCGGGTTCCAACTGAAAACGAGAAACGAATAGTCAATAAAAAAATACCACCAAGCTGATCGGGGATCAGCTTGGTGGTATTTTTTGCGAAAAACAAAGAGAATACCATAATTGGAAATTTAAGAAAACAAGTGTTTACAGGGAATCTTCGGGTGATTGATCAGGTTATCTAGAAAATATGAAACTTTTTTCCAATTTTATCGTCTAGTTTATAGGGCTAGTTACGATGAGAAGGGAGTTTACAGCGTGAATTTAAGACCATATAGGAGACATTTATTGCGTCTCACCTGCTTCCTAGGCTGTATGTTTGCTATTACGTGGGTGGTTATCCTGCAGCCATTTATCAGTGTGGCTAAGGCGGATGCTGCAACGATTGAGATCCAGTCGGAAGTCGGTTTTGGAGCATCTAATGTTAAGCAGGGACGCTGGACCCCCGCAACATTTACACTCCGCAATTCAGGCACCGACGTGTCCGGAGATCTTGCTGTGCAGATCGCCAATCCCAATCGTGGGAAGGATTTCACATATATTCAACATGTGGAGCTCCCCAAAGGCAGTACAAAAGTAATTTCTATGCAAGTACCTGGGTACGCATATGCGAAAAGCAATAATAAGATATCCTTTTATGAGAAATCGATTGATCATGGGAAGAAGCTTGCTTTGGATGGGACGACCTATCTGGATGCTTTTCAAATACCCAAAGAGACTCTGCAAGTAGGCGTCTTGGCGCGCGATGCAGATACGATGAATTTCCTTACGCTGTTAACTCAGTCTGGTAAAAAAATAAATGTCCTTCATCTCAAACAAACGGATATACCAGGTAACGTGTTAGGTTTGGATGGGCTTGATGTTTTGGTGTTGAATGATTTTGCATCAGACACATTAACGCAAGAGCAAGTAAAGGCGATTCAACAATGGACTCAGAGGGGCGGTTCACTGATCTTAGCGGGTGGAGCAGGTTATCAGAAAACAGCGACGCCTTTCGCTGAAGGCGCCCCTGTCAGTTATCAAAGTACCATTTCAGTTAAGGAGCTTACAGGACTGGCCAAAATAGGGGAGAAGGAGTTACTTCTTTCACAGCCATTCACCCTTTCACAAGCTGGTTTGGTTAAAGGCGCGGAAATGCTTGTTGCTGAAGGCTCCATGCCGCTTTATGCGCGCGGCGTTTATGGCAGCGGCTATGTGACTTATGTTGCGTACGATTTATCTTTGAATCCGCTTGCTTCGTGGAATGGCAACACGAGACTATGGGAGCAAATATTGTCGCGTCCTCTGGAGGATATAAATGCCAATAATATGAATCAGATGCATTATGGCAATGATCCATTTTATGAAATGGATCGGGCAATGGAGTATTATCCAACGCTACAACCGCCGAAGCTAGCTGTTTTGGCATGGGTATTGCTTGTATATGCGATTGTAATTGGTCCTTTGCTATACGTCATTTTAAGGCGAATGGATCGAAGAGAATGGGCATGGGTCGTGATTCCGATGCTTGCTATTGTAACAAGCATCGGAATTTTTCAGTTTGGAGCAACAAATCGAGGTAAATTGGCCGCTCAGATGTTTAATACGATAACGCTTAATGGTACAGGTACGGGTGTCAAACATGCAACGATGTCCGTTTTCCTGCCTAAAGGCGGCAATCTCGATTTGCAACTACCTGGAAAATTAGCGGTATCTCCTTTTTTTCAAGACTATGCTTCTTCGGATCTTCATGAGCAGAGTGAAGTCATCATTCGCCAAGATCAAAAGGCAGCATTCGTCGGATTCAAAGATATTCCCTATTCTTCAATCAGCAAGCTAACTGTGGATGAAGAAACCCCTGTAAAGACAGGCAAACTTGATTACCACATTACTGCGTTGTCTGCCAAAGACGCCAAAGGGGAAGTGACGAATAACACGTCAAAGGATTTGACGGACGTTGCCGTAATTGTGAATCAACGGTATGTTAAACTTGGATCAGTCCATGCAGGTGCTACTGTCAGCTTCGATACATCTAACGGAATCGGGATTTCATTTGCACAAGATGTGGGGCGAACGGCGTTTCCTTATCCTGTACCGAATAATGGGATCGATGAAAGTTTTCACCAACGGTCCATATTGACTACTTATTTATTTCGTAAGATGAAGCTATCCGGAAGCTTTGATCCGATGGTTCTCGGATGGTACAGGGAACAAACACCGCAAGCGCTGCCTTCTGGCGGTACCTTGCCGATGGATCAATTAACGCTGATGGTTCAGAATATGAAAATTGATTTTGTAACGCCTGAAGGTAAAGTTGTCATTCCAAACACCATGCTAGTGCCGGACCTGATCGACAACCATTTGAAAGTAAGTTCTATTAATTTTCAGAACGGTGCATTCATGCAGATGGGGGGCGGTGATGTCACGCTTGATTACAAATTACCGAACCTGGTAGGGGCAAAGTATGAACATATGGAGATGACGAGTGATGTTAATCCGGAGGTAACGACTGAATTGTGGAATTATCAGACTCAAGTTTGGGAGCCTTTAACGCTTAAGCCATATCTTACTTGGGATGGGGATAAGCTCCAGCCTTACTTGTCGGAGGGAAAATCGATTCGAATGAAAGTGACGACGGTTCAAAATAATACAATGTTCCGTCTTCCTGCAGTCTCTCTGGAAGGAGCGGTGAAGCCATGATTGAAATTACGGAGCTAACCAAAAGATATGGCAATTTTACTGCGCTGGATCAGTTAACGATGCAGATTGACAAAGGAACGGTGTTTGGTTTCGTAGGTCCGAACGGTGCGGGGAAATCAACGACGATGTCCATTCTGGCTACGCTCTTGAATCCTACTTCAGGAACGGCCAAGGTTGGCGGGTACGATGTGACGGAGAAACCGCAAGAGGTTCGTAAATTGATTGGCTATATGCCGGACTTCTTTGGGGTTTATGATAATTTTAAAGCTACGGAGTACCTGGATTTCTATGGCGCTAGCTACGGAATTCCACGAGCAGAACGGTTGAAGCTGATCCCACAGCTTCTTGATTTAGTCAACTTAAGGGAAAAGGCTGATTTTTATGTAGACTCCTTATCGAGAGGCATGAAGCAGCGGCTTTGCTTGGCCAGATGCTTGGTCCATGAGCCCGAGGTGCTTATTCTCGATGAGCCGGCGTCGGGGCTTGACCCAAGAGCGCGCATTGAGATGCGGGAAATTCTCAAAGAGCTTAAGGCGATGGGCAAAACGATCATTATTTCGTCGCATATTTTACCAGAGCTTGCAGAAATGGTGGATGAAATCGGGGTCATCGAGTACGGTAAGCTGATTGCCAAAGGCAAAGTTGCGGATATACAGAGTCGGATGAAGGCCAACCGTGTCCTGCAAGTACGCGTGGTAACGAGGACCGAAGAGGCATTCGCTTTCCTTGAACAGCAGCCGCATGTCACCATGGTGTTGAATGATGAGAATGGCATACACGTTCATTTCGGAGGCACGGACGAAGATCAAGCTCAACTGCTAGCGCGACTCGTGGCGAATGGTTATCCACTCCTTTCATTTAGCGAAGCCTTAACAAATTTGGAAGATGTATTTCTCGAAATTACGAAAGGGGGCGGCGCACATGATGAGCAGCAAATTAAATTGGATTAATCCTGTGATGGAAAAAGAGTTTCGTTTGCGCATGCGAACGATTCGATCACCGATCTCAATCCTGGTGTATTTATTGGCCATCGGACTGATCGCCCTCGGATTCGCCTACATTAACATGAACAATCAGCAGGCTGGCATACTGAATACGGCGAGAAGCAGCGATTTTTTCTATTTTCTCAGCGCAACGCAGTTGGTTCTGATCGCTTTTATGACACCGGGTCTGACGGCTGGTGTGGTTAGCGGGGAACGTGAAAAACAAACCTTAAACATGCTGCTGACGACTCAGCAAAGCTCGGCAACGATCATTTTAAGCAAGTTATTTGCTTCTCTAAGCTTTATGTTGTTAACCGTCATAGCCTCGATGCCATTGTATAGTATTGTTTTTTTATATGGCGGTGTGTCCCCTAAGCAATTGTTAGCTGTCTTTGTTTTTTATGTGTTCGTGATGTTGTTGTTTGGGACCGTGGGCATTTTCTTTTCCACGATTTTGAAAAAGACAGTAATTTCAATTATAGCAACTTACGGTTTTGTGCTTTTTATATTTGGTTTCACTGCATTGGCAGGGTTGTTTTTCGGTAATATCGGCAGGAATGGCATGAATCAAGAAACACTTGGTTATTTTCTTAGTTTTAATCCGATGGCTGTCCTGATCAGTCTGATGGTTCCAGATTTTGCGAAGGAACTATTTAAAGGACATAAGCTGCTGCAAATGTGGCATATTTTCATTGCTGCCTATACGATAATTTCCATTGTCTTGCTCTGGCTTAGCGTGAGGTATCTAAGACCGACTAAGAAGTGGCGGAAGTGAGATTAGGAAGAAAGGAGCTGTCTGCCGATGCCGCTAGCCCAGCTTGATCAACTGCTAAAACCTGTACGAATTCGTTTGTGGAAGCAAACGGGATTGCGCACCTTCATATGGAGTATGACCTTGGGATTGGCAACTGCTTGTGTCTGGCTGCTGCTAGGACGCTTCTTTCTGATTAGTGGTTATCGCTATGCAGCTATTGTCAGTTTAACTGGTGTGCTGTTGGTCGGCGTTGTATGGTTTTTCATTCGTCGACCGAAGCTTGTGGATGCCGCTCTGCTGCTTGACCGACACGGCTTGGATGATAGGATGACAACAGCGCTTGCCTATATCGATCAAACGTCACTAATGGCCGTGTTACAAAGACAGGAGGCGTTGGAAAAAGGGAATGGGTTCGTCAAGGAGCGATTATACATTGTCCTTGCGTGGAAAGTGTCATGGAAGAGGTGGCTGCCAGGCGTCTGTGCCCTTGTTGTTTTCGCTTCCTTGCTGCTACTGCCTAATCCCAAAGATGCTGATATGCTCCAGGCTAGTCAAGATAAAGCATGGGTAGAAGAACAGAAGAAAAAGGTGGAAGAGCTTAAGAAGGAGATCGAAGCGAAGCCTTCACAACTTCCGGCTATTAAGCAAATGGCAGCGGATCTGAATGAGCTTGCGAACAGATTAGGTCAAACGCCAACCACGGCTGAAGCTTTGAAGGAACTGGAAAAGACACTGAAGAAAATGGAGCTGGGTTTGGGAGAACTGGCGAAGCAGGAACAGCGCTCTGCGCAATGGGCCGAGTCGATGCAGCGTACGGAAGCGCTTCGCGAACTGGCGAAAGCCTTGCAGCAGAAAAGCGCGGACAATATTCAGGGTGAAGCTGCGAAGCTGGGCGCGGAGGTGCAGAAGATGTCTCAGCAGCAGAAGGAGAAGCTCGCGAGCGAGCTTGAGCGTCTTGCTGCATCGGCGGCTGCGGTTTCGCCTGAGGCTGAGCAGCAGCTTCGTGAACAGCTCCAGCAGGCCGCCAGCTCGCTGCGCAGCGGCGATGATGCTGCTGCACTTGCCCAGCTGCAAGCAGGCCTTGCTGCGGCCAGCGCGGATCAGCAAGCACTCGCGCAGCAGCAGGCCCAGGCTGCCGCTGCTGCGGCCAGCCTCGCAGCCGGTGCGCTGCCGCAGGCCCGCCAGCTTGCCGCGAGCGGCGCGTCGCTCGGTCAAGCTTGGGCGCCAGGCGGCCGCGCGGAGCAATTAGCTGCGGCTGGAGATCCCGCAGCGCCGAGCGGTGGCACACCGCCAAGCAGCGCTGGTGCAAGCCCTGGGCAAAGCGGCACAACGGCAAACGCAAGCCCTGGTCAAGGCGGCTCAGCCGCAGGTGCCGGAGCAGGTTCTGGCACTGGCACTGGGCAAGGCGGCAGCGGTGCCGGCGGTACGCAGGGAGGCACAGGCGCAGGCTCGCGTGGGCTGGTCGCCACACCGCGTGAACGCGCAGGTACTGGTGGCACCTATGTTGACGGTGGCCCGACGAACGGCAGCGGTGGAGAGGTGAGCCAGAGCGGTTCAGCACCAGCCTTGGATGGAGCATCGCGTCCTTATGAAGATGTGTACGCCGATTACGCGGCAGCAGCTTCGAAGGCGTTGAATCGCTCTGAGCTGCCTGCGAATATGCAAAATTTAGTGCGAGACTACTTCCTTGAAATCCAGCCACAGCGGTAGGAATGAAAGGAATTCAGAAGGGAAAGCGTTGATCATGGTCGAATCGAAAGCGCAATTAGAAGCTTGGGGCTTGGCTATAGGCCAGATGAAGGAACAGATTGGCCGTGTAATCGTAGGTCAAGATGAGGTTATAGAGCAGCTTCTATGGTGCATCTTGGCTGGAGGCCATGCACTTCTGGAAGGCATTCCGGGACTTGGCAAAACGATGCTGGTGAAAACAATCGCCGATACGGTAGATCTGAGCTTTGCACGCATTCAATTTACCCCTGATCTCATGCCGGCGGATATTACAGGGACGAATGTCATTCAATTTGGTACTCAAGGTGAAACTTCCTATAAATTTCAAAAAGGTCCTTTATTCGGCCATGTCGTACTGGCGGATGAAATCAACCGTGCAACGCCGAAGACGCAAAGCGCGCTTCTAGAAGCCATGCAGGAAAAAACGGTCACGGTCGGTTCGGAGACGTATCCGTTGCCATCTCCGTTTTTTGTCCTTGCGACGCAAAATCCGTTGGAGCAAGAAGGGACTTATCCGCTTCCCGAAGCGCAGCTGGACCGTTTTTTACTAAAGATTCATGTCACCTATCCGACTCAAAGAGAGCTAAAAGAAATCGTGCTTCGCACAACTTCAGGCCGACAGCAAATCGCGGAGAAAGTAGCCGATAGCGCTCTTTTACGGGATATTCAGAGCGGCTTGAAAGAAATATTGGTTGCCGACGATGTTCTGGATTATGCGGTTCAGCTGTTAATGAACACCCATCCCGAAGAAGCATCAGCTCCTGAAGCAGTCAAGAAGTATTTGCGTTTTGGCTCAGGTCCGAGGGGAGTTCAATCCATGATCGCGGCTTCTAAAGTCCGAGCATTTCTTGCGGGTCGTTATCATGTATCCAAGCAAGACTTGAACACAGTAGCCATTCCTGCTCTGCGTCATCGCTTATTTCTAAATTTCGAAGGACAAGCCATGGGGATTTCACCGGATGCTATTATTCTGTCTATCATAAGCGCCATGGAAAAAGAGCGATGAGTGCAGGAGCCAATTTACTGGATGCTGGTCTTATGCGCAGACTGGAGCAAATGAGCATAGTGGCGAAAAGCCGGATCGCAGGCACCATGCAGGGGAAAAGGCGCTCCAGAGACCATGGATCTTCCTTGGAGTTTGCCGATTACCGACTTTACACGCCTGGTGATGACACCCGTCAACTGGATTGGCATGCTTATGGCCGAACCGGCAAACCCTTTATCAAGCTTTTTATGGACGAGCAAGAGCTTCAGGTCCATCTATGGTTGGATGCATCTAAATCGATGGATTTCGGAAGTCAAGAGGGCGCTGGTGCCGCTTCGCTTACGAAATGGGAATATGCGAGACAATTGGCAGCTGGCATTGGTTACATGTCCTTGAGCCGTTACGATCGTGTAAGTGCGGCTGCTTTTACAACGCATGCGACTAAACAGCTGAAGCTGCTCCGCGGAAAGGGGAGTGCCTTAAGACTCTTCGATTTTCTGGCGAACTGCCAGCCGGGGGAGACAGGGGATATGGGGGCTGTTTTTAGGAATCCTTCCCTCTTACCCCGTCAGGCGGGGATGACTTGGGTGTTCTCTGATTTTTTATTTGAGCAAGGAGTAGAGGAATCATTGACCTATTTACTCGCTGCGAAGCAAGAGGTCGTCGCAGTGCAAGTGGTTTCACCCGAGGAGTTGGACCCGAAATATGCGGGAGAACTGCGCTTAATTGACAGTGAATCGGGAGAAGCGAGAGAGGTAGCGATGAGCAGCAAGGTCATACAAGCTTACCGTGACGCCGTTCAGGCTTATACGCAACAGTTAAAAGCTTTTTGTTATGAACGCGGAATTACTTATCTACTGGCGGTAACAGATGTCCCACCAGGAGATTTTCTGCTAGGTGAGTTAAGACGAAGAGGTTTAACGCGTTAATCGCTGAGGGTTAAGTGGTAGGTTTAGCCATCGGAATATGACGTTTTGCTTGCCAGAAGCACCATCCGTAAATGAGCACAAATACGACGATGAGGAGAGAAGATATTCGATACATGAGCGCGTAGCTGCCGCTAAAGGTTGCTAAGGCACCAAGAAGCATGGCTCCCAATCCGATACCGAGATCATTTGCTGAGAAAAAGGTTCCGCTTGCCGCGCCACGACGATTCGGCGCAGCGCGGGCGATAGTCCAAGCTTGAAGCGCTGGCTGCAAAGAGCCGAATCCAACTCCATAGCATAGTGCTGCAATGGCTAAACTGGTTTCGGAATGGGCGTAAGAAAGCAGCAGCAAACCAACAATCGTGAACAAAGCGCCCGGAAAAAGCACCCATTGGGGGCCCTTGCGATCAAATAGGATGCCTGTCACGGGTCTTACGATTAGCACCATGGAGGCATTGCACAAAAAGAACCAACCGACATTCGAAATGCCGGCTTCGTGACCGAACAACGTAATGAACGTGACTATGCCTCCGTAACAAATAGCCGTACACAGCAATAAAGCGGAAGGCAGCAATGCTGTTCGTTCCCATAAGAGATCCATGAACTTCGGTTTTGGAGCCGATTTTTCGAGTGGCAATGGCTTGGAATAGGTAATGAACAATGAGCTGAATATCGACAAAAGGGCAAGTAAAGTGGAAAGCAAAAGAACGCGAGGAAATCCGAAATTTTGCATTACCCACAATCCTGTGAGGGGAGCAAGCGCCATCGCAAAGGTATTCGATAAACCGTAATATCCCATTCCTTCTCCCCGACGTTCAGATGGAATAATATCAGCTATGACTGTGCCTAGGGATGTGGTGGATATGCCCCACCCAATGCCATGCACGAAACGAGCGGCCAGAATGAGAGCAACAGCTGCCATGTAAGAATAGCCAGCGATGCTTAGTGCGCAAATCGCCAAACCGACAAGCAGGACATGTTTTCGGCCAAGCAAATCCAGCGCTTTTCCGGCGAATGGGCGTGTAATCAGCGAAGAGATAGTAAAGATGCCGATGACAAGTCCTACTTGCAAATCGCTGCCGCCTAACTGAGACACATGAGCAGGGATAGTAGGAATGAGCATTTGAAAACTGAAAAAAAGCAATAAATTGGAAAGCGCCGTGATCAAGAAAGCTTTTGTCCAAAGTGGCTTCTGCTTCTTGTTGTCGGCTGCTTGGGAATATGCCATGTGACCTCCTAAGTTGTACATATGCAAACCTGTTAGACGGGGGGGAATTGAACTTCCCGCGTAGTATGCCCAGGGCACTGGGAATCGAAACACGACTCAAGCGGAGCATACTTCGTTCATGGAAAGGTGAGTTTGTATGCAATTCGCATCATTAAGCGGGCTTTGGTTTTCTTTAGCCATCCCTTTTATTGTGCTTCTCTATTTATTGAAACGTCGTTATATCGATAAAGAAGTATCCAGCCATTTGCTCTGGCGGCGAGTTCTTCGGGAGCAGGAGGCTAACCGACCCTGGCAGCGGCTGCGGCAGCAATTGCTCCTTTGGATTCAACTGCTTGCGGCTGTTTTATTTATTCTCGCTCTGATGCAGCCTTTTGTTTGGGGGAAACATGCCGCAAAATCTCATGTGTTTTTTGTGATTGATGCCTCCGCAAGCATGCAGACAACTGCCGATTATGGCACTCGGATGGACGAAGCGAAGCAAGATATACTTGCTTATGCGCGTAAGGAAGCGCCAAGCAGCACCTACTCACTATTGGTCATGAAGGACCAGCCAGAGCTTCTTTTGCAGCAGGAGCCAAATTTATCTGCGCTGCAAGCGGCATTAGATAAGCTGTCTCCTTTTTATGGAAAGACGAAGGTCCAGGAAGCATTGTCTTTAGCGGCTGTATTAACAAGGAATGAATCCCAGACCGAAGTACGGTTATACAGCGATACGCAGTGGTCAGAACATCTGGAAGGAATTGATTTTTCTGTTCCTGTAAGCCTCAATTTGCCTCAAGAGTCAGCTCCGGCGATGAATGTCAGTATCAGCCAATTTGGAGTTAAAGTCGTTAAAAATGAGGCGAAGTACCAGGCAGTAGCTGTGTTGAAAAATTGGGGTTCTTCTCAGATTTCCATACAAACAAGCCTTTATGGAGATGCGCAGCTCATTCATACGGACTCCATACAATTAGCGGCAGGTGAGCAAAAGTCGATCTATATAGATCAATTAGCTCATGCGGATGTATATAAAATGCATATCGAGGAAAAGGATGCATTGGAAGCCGACAATACAGCGTACGCATTCCCGGAAGGCAGCGCACAGCGAAAAGTAGCTTATGTAGGGGATGGTAATCTTTTTCTGGAAAAAGCGCTGATTTTGGCTAAAACAGAAGTGCTGAATATTCAAAAAAGCCCAGATGGCACTTATCCTGTACCACTGGGACAGAGACCTGATCTTCTTATCCTAGATGGCGTGAATGAAGCTTTCTTACAAACAGTACAGTGGCGAAAGCTTGCGACTTCAACACCAATTTGGAGAATTGCTGCTTCATCGAAGACATCCTCATCGGATCGTAAAGAAGCAGAGGTTACTCCTTTCACGATAGCGGATCATCCCGTCACTCGGTATGTTCGTTTGCTGGATGCGACTGTTGCACAGGTGAAAACTCGGCCTATGGAGCCATGGGAAAAGCCGATTGTTTCGTCGGGAACGCTGCCGCTCCTTATGGCAGGGGATGAAAACGGGATGCCGCGACTAACCTTTGCTTTCTCGCTTCAGGATTCTGATCTGGCCCTGCGTTCTGAATTTCCGATTTTAGTTCAAAATGCCGTGGGCTGGTTGACCGAACATAAAGGCGGCAACTTAGGTCGTTTCACAGCCGGAGAAAGAAAAGAGATCGCGTTCCATCCGGAAGCCAGCAAGGCTGTTTGGCAAACGGATATCGAGGGTGTCAGCGAGCAACAGGTTGAGCACACTGGAAGCTTACTAGCGAATTTGCAGACAGCGCCAGCACGTCCTGGTCTCTATCAGTTGAAGGAGTACAATGCAAATGGCCTTCTGCTGCAGTCACGCTGGCTTGAGGTCGTGATGGATGGTCGGGAGTCTAATGTGAATGCGAAAATGGCCGGTAAATTAACTTTTATTAAAAGTGTTTTATCGCATGAAGAAAGCAGTCTTGATGGACAACAAAGTCATATTTCGTTGATTCCTTGGATCATCGTCATTCTGCTCTTGGTCATTTTGCTGGAATGGGAGGTGTATCGACGTGGGCATGCAGTTTGATCATCCATCCGTTTTGTGGGTTTTGCTCTTGTTTCCCTTTTACATCTGGTGGATGTGGAGCACATTGTATCGTCTCCAAAGTGGACGTAAGCAATGGGCTGTTGCTTTTCGCAGTACAGCGCTCATTTTACTCGTGCTTTCTTTAGCCGGCACACAATGGTTTACACAGCTCCATCGTAAAAGCGTTGTTTTCGCGGTAGATCGTTCAGATAGTGTCAAGCAGGATATGAAGGAAGCTGAGTGGGTTCGTGATGCAGTAAAAGGACGCTCCACGGATCAAGATGAAGCGGGTGTCGTCTCCATGGGGCTCAAAGCTTCTATTGAAAAGCCGCTGGATACCAGGATAATGGACGGATTTCAATTTAACTCACAATTGAATCCGCTTTTCTCCGATGTGGCATCGGGTTTGCAGCTTGCATCCAGTCTTTTACCGCAGGGGAATTCAGGGCGGATCGTATTAATGTCCGATGGCGAGGAAAATGTAGGGGATTTGATGCGGCAGGGAATGTTATTGCGTGATCGTGGTGTGAAGGTGGATGTAGTACCCATTCCTGCCAAAGAACGCAAAGACGCCGCAGTGGAAGCATTAAGGGTTCCGGAGCACTTATACCAAGCGGAAGCCTACACCATTGAAGTTGTCATTCGTTCTACAGCTGCGGGACCAGCACAACTGCGGATATTTGAAGATAACCGGGAACTAACGGCACAGACGGTTACGCTAAATAAAGGCGAGAATCGCTTTGCCATTCAGTCGCTTGCCAAAGAATCCGGCTTTCATAAGTACAGAGCCGAAATTTTTTTGGAAGGCGATGAGCAATCGGCCAATAATATGGATTACGCTTTCAGTAAAGTGCAAGGTCCTCCGAAAGTACTTATCGTAGAAGGAAAAGCAGGTATTTCCAAAAACGTTGAGGCGGCTCTCGAATCCGCGCTCATTCCCTATGACACGATAGCTCCGGAGATGCTCTCCAATGATTTTGTTAACTATACCCGTTATGAGAGCATCGTAGTGAATAATGTGGCAGCAACGCAGATGCCACAAAGGAAAATGGAAATGATTGAACAGGCGGTTCGGGATTATCGTGTAGGACTTGTCATGTTGGGCGGCGAGGACAGCTATGGTCTGGGCGGTTATTTCAAAACGCCGATTGAACGTGCGCTTCCTGTATACATGGATTTGCGCGGCAAACGGGAAATTCCTTCTCTGGGCATTGTGCTCGTGATAGATAAATCAGGCAGCATGGCGGGAGACAAAATGAAGCTGGCGCAGGAAGCCGCGTCTCGGACGGTGGATTTGTTGCGAGATAAGGATACCTTGGGCGTACTCGGTTTTGATAGTTCCCCCCATTGGTATGTGGAACCTCAAAAACTGGCTGACAAATCGGGGATTATCAACAAGATTAATGCCATTCCGGCTGATGGTGGAACGGAGATCTATACCGCAGTTGAGGAAGCTTACAACAGACTCGCAAAAGTAGATGCCCAGCGCAAGCATATCATTTTATTAACGGACGGTCAGTCAGCAACGAATCAGAGTTACGAAGCTCTGACCGCCGAGATGCAAAAGGAACATATGACCATGTCCACCGTGGCTATCGGTACGGATGCAGATCAGGTTCTGCTGAAACAGCTCGCGGAATTCGCGAAGGGGAGGTATTATGCAGCGGTTGATCAAACGACGATACCGGCTATTTTCAGTCGGGAAGCTGTTTTGATTTCGCGTACCTATGTGGTTAATCAGCCTTTTGTTCCTCTTTTAAAAGGAGGCACTGATTGGCAGGGCATATTGGGACAAGGCCTTCCGACTTTGAATGGATATATTGCTACAACGCCGAAGGAAGCGGCTGAAGTCATCCTTACGAGTCCAGAACCGGATCCGATTCTGGCCAGATGGCAGTATGGAGCAGGGCGTTCTGTAGCTTGGACTAGCGATGTGACCGGCGCATGGTCATCCCAATGGGTAGCATGGCCTTCGTTTTCACAAGTGATCACCCAAATGATCAAATGGACATTTCCGCAATTTCAGTCTTCTCCGCTGGAACTGAGTGGGCATTTAGCCGGCAATGAATTGATGCTGGAAGCGAAAAACGGCAGCTTGGATGGCGGGGGTGAAGCTCAGCCATATGAGCTTCGAGCGATTGTGACAGATGAGGATTTGGGCAAACAAGACGTCAGTTTCACAGCAACAGCACCAGGCGAATATACAGCACAGTTATCTGTGGATAAGTCTGGCGTCTATATGGCTAGGACCGAATGGGTTGCGCCGGAGAGTGAAGCGAGTAAGGAGGAACGCGTCATTGGCAGCTCGACATCCGGTTTCGTTATTCCATATTCCCCGGAATATCGGATCACGGATGGACAAGGCCTCAGCAAGCTAAAGCAGCTTGCTGAGCTCACGGGCGGCCGGATGCTATCTCTGGAGCATCCGGAAGAGGTTTATGCCTTCGCTTCCGCTGCGCAGAAGCGATTGACCCCCATCAGCAGGTATCTGCTGATGGCTGCACTCGCGCTGCTGCTGATGGATATCGCAGTGCGGCGTGTTGCCTTGACGACCGGCCTGTGGGCGCGGTCGGTCGGGGCTTTGCGGCGGGCTGCCTCGGCAGTCCCGCCTCAGCAGGCGGAGACGCCGCTGGCGCGTCTCCGCGAGCGCAAGCAGCTTGCGGAGCATAAGCTGCAGCGCAAGGCTGAGCGGCGACCGCAGGCGGCGCTCAGCCCGTACCCGCGGCCGCAGATGCGCTGCAGCGGCCAAAGGCCGAGCAGCCGGCGCGCAGCGCGGCTGCCTCGCCACCTCCGGCTGCCGCGCAGACGCCGCCGGATGCAATGAGCCGTTTGTTGGAAGCCAAACGGAGAATCCGCAAATAGCGCAGCTATATGATCTAGTATTTTTAGAACAGTTGCGATACACTATTTGTAGAAGGTTGTCGAAGAGGACACCTTATTCCAGATTGAATTAGGGGGGGTTCGTTTGGCTAGAAATAGCTACTCCATCGGTATCCTATTGATTGGTTTGGCCGTTGTTTTACTACTTGGGAAATTAGGCTTTTTCCATCTTGTTCTTTCCTTTTTTTGGCCGCTATTTGTGCTCGTACCCGGGCTGCTGTTCCAGTTTCTGTTTTTCAATCGAACGCTGCCGTCAGGCGTATTGGTGCCAGGTGGTATTTTAACCACGTATGGGCTGATGTTCTTTTTCTGCAATGTGTTTGGCTGGCATGCCATGAGCTATTTATGGCCGGGCTTTATACTGGGTGTGGCAATCGGTTTATATGAACTTTATCTATTCGATCGTGCCGGAGACCCTGGGGTTCGAATCGCAGCAATGGTATTAGGCATTGTTTCTCTGGCTTTGTTTGGGTTAACTCTATTGCTGAAATTGGGTATTTATATCATCGCTTTACTGCTCATACTTGCTGGTATTATATTGATTTACCGCAGGCGAAATATTTGGTAAGTAAAGACAGTCATATGTAAAAGTTTTATGTTGATTCGGTTTTATCTTGCATAATGTCGAGAAACTGCGTATAATAAGTGTAAATGTCAAGCGTCGGCGCTTTTGTCCGACGCTTGTTTTATGAACAGAGACGAAAATTATAGGGTAGAGAGGGTTTGACATCATGCACGCAAGAGACAAGATTCGCAATATTGCTATTATCGCGCACGTTGACCATGGCAAAACAACACTCGTAGATAAATTGCTTCAACAATCCGGTACATTCCGCGACAACGAGGCTGTTCAAGAAAGAGCAATGGATTCCAATGATCTTGAAAGAGAACGTGGGATTACTATTCTCGCAAAGAATACGGCAATTAATTATAAAGATTATTTAATCAACATCGTTGACACCCCTGGACATGCTGACTTCGGTGGCGAAGTAGAGCGTATCATGAAGATGGTAGACGGTGTTTTACTTGTTGTAGATGCTTTCGAAGGTACAATGCCGCAAACCAAGTTCGTTTTGCGTAAAGCGCTTGAGAGCAATCTTTCCCCAGTTGTTGTTGTTAACAAAATTGACCGTCCAAACGCTCGTCCTCAAGAAGTTGTGGATGAAGTTCTTGACCTGTTCATTGAACTTGGCGCAACTGACGAGCAGCTTGATTTCCACGTCGTCTATGCTTCTGCGCTTCAAGGTACGTCTAGCCTTGATGCAGAAAAACAAGATGCGAACATGGAAGCTATCTATGAAACCATTGTAAGCCACATTCCGGCTCCTACAGAAGATGTTGATCAACCGCTTCAGTTCCTTGTTACATTGATGGATTATAATGAATACCTGGGTCGGATCGGCGTTGGCCGTGTGAACCGTGGTAAAATTCGTCAAGGTCAAACCGTTGCGGTTATGACGCGTGAAGGCGGAATGAAGCAAGCAAGAATCGATAAATTGTTCGGCTTCACAGGTTTGAAGCGTATTGAGATTGAAGAAGCGGCAGCAGGCGATATTATTGCGATTGCCGGTATCAAAGATATCAATATCGGTGAAACAGTTGCAGATCCTGCTAATCCGGAAGCATTGCCAGTTCTGAAAATTGATGAGCCAACGCTGCAAATGACTTTCGTTGTTAACAACTCGCCATTTGCTGGTCGCGAAGGTAAGTGGGTAACTTCCCGTAAAATTCGTGAGCGTCTGTACAAAGAGTTAGAAACAGACGTAAGCTTACGCGTGGAAGATACGGACAGCCCGGATGCATTCGTCGTATCAGGCCGCGGGGAGCTTCACCTTGGTATTTTGATTGAAAACATGCGCCGTGAAGGCTTTGAATTACAAGTTTCTAAGCCAGAAGTTATCATTCGTCAAATTGATGGGCAAAAGATGGAGCCTATTGAGCGTTTGATTATCGATGTCCCAGAAGACAGCATGGGTTCAGTCATGGAAAGCTTGGGTTCCCGTAAAGCTGAGATGGTCAACATGATTAATAACGGCAGCGGTAACGTTCGTCTTGAGTTCCTGATTCCTGCACGTGGCTTGATCGGTTACAGAACAAACTTCTTGACGCTAACTCGCGGCTACGGAATTATGAACCATGCGTTTGACAGCTATGGTCCATATCAAGGAGCGGGCGTTGGCGGACGTCATGAAGGTGTACTTGTTGCCAGTGAGTCCGGCGTTTCTACGCTTTATGGCATTCTTTCAGTCGAAGATCGCGGTATTCTGTTCGTTCACCCGCAAACAGAAGTTTACGAAGGTATGGTTGTTGGTGAGCACACACGTGACAATGATATTATCGTTAACATCTGTAAAGAAAAAGCGGTAAACAATATCCGTTCTGCGAACAAAGAAGAAACAGTCAAAATGAAAACACCGCGCATGTACTCTTTAGAGCAAGCTCTAGAGTATTTGAACGATGATGAATATTGTGAAATTACACCGAAATCGGTTCGTATTCGTAAGAAACTATTGAACAAAAGCGAGCGCGAGCGTGCGGAGAAACACCGCAAAACTGCGGAAGCTAACGTTTAATTCTAATCGTCTTCGCAATAAGGGAAATGTTGGCCTTCGTGCTGCATTTCCCTTTATTTATTTCTCCATATGAGGGATAATGGACTTTGACTTAACTTTTGAATGAAATGGAGTGTATGTCGTTGACTGCCTTGAACGAATGGTTTGGTAACCATATCTACATGACTTATTTGCTGATCTTTGTTTTCATGTCTTATGTGTATAACAAAGTATTCCGTACCCGAAAATTACCGATTCTCAAGACGGCTGTCGTTTATTTGCTTATGGCCCTTGGTTCGGTCATGCTGCTCGTTTTTCAGGTTGTGGGACTTCCCATTGTTTTATGTTTGGCTGTAGCAATTTCACTGATGTTTCTTGTGCGAATCCGTTATTTTATTGAGAAAAGAAGCGGTAACAAGCCTACATAATGGAAGGTTCAAGGAGGGGCATATGGCACGCTATTGGTTAACTCCCATCATAGACACCACGCCGTTTACACTTGGGGCCGAGCGTATTGAGTGTGCGCCCTTGTCGGAGCTGGAGGCATTTCGTGAGCTAGCTCATAAAAGCCATCCCAGACTGCTGCCCATGTTTAAATCCAATCTGCTTCTCAGCGATGATGAAGATGTATGTGGTTCAGAGCTCGCAGAACTTGATTTACTGGACGAGAAGGCCATCGTGTTTAACGGTAACCCTTATTATCTATCTCATTGCGCAGAAGCCTTTCTCGATCGTTTGCTAAAGCCGCAACAAGCATCTGAATTTGTTTCATCCATGGATCTGAGCGAATTCACTCCTCAGGCTAATGCGCAAGCTTGGAGAAAACAATGGCATCATTGGCTGAAATCCGGTTATGATGTTATTTTACTTAGAGAGGATGGACGTTGATTTGAAGCTTCAAGACGCCTTTTTCAATTGGCTGCAAATGCATATTGTTCACGAAGCTAGACCCCTAGATGAGGCTGCCTCAGAAACATACGATTTTTTTGCGCTGATAATACGTGAAGATCATGCCGTTAGTAATTTTCACATTGTCAATGAAGTGGATCTGATGAAGATCAATATAGCCTATGAACAAGAAGGAACAATGAAACAGATGAGCTTTGATCGTGAAGCGGCTGAAAAGCTGCTCGATGATATTAATTCCAATCCGATCTACAATAATCAATAACTGCGCATCCTGCGACATAACTTTTTTAAATGGACGTACAATAAGGTAATAAGGGTGGAACGCTTGCCACCCGCTATGCTATACTGTAAATGTAAGCAGCGTTTTCAACCATCTAGTAGGAGGCGCAACCGATATGGCCGAACACTTTACAGTTTTAACGGAGCAATTGCTTGATGGCGCCCATCTTATCAACAAGCCTGAATATGAAAAAACTTGTGCTGACCGAGCAGATTCAGAGCCATTCGGACAAGTTTTTGATGCGATAAAAAAAGCCTAGATCTGCATGCATGCAGTCAGGCTTTTTGTTATCTTTCCACGGATTAGAGATTCGGATTTCCGACCTGATTCGTGTCATTGGGTCCTGAATTGATAGTTGGATTACGAATATCACGAGGCAGTTGAGGCATTATTCGGCCCATGATATCTGCCATTTGCTCTGCAAAACCGGTAATTGGTCTTCCTTCTTTGATGTTGTCCCGAATGTCGCGTAAGCGTTGATCTAAGTCCATATCTGCTGTCACGATGGCATTAACACCGTAAGGATCTTTTTTGAGAGCTTCTGCGACGGAATACTTCACCGTACCGACTCTGGATCGGTCCATCTCTTTGTTAACGTTGATGCCAACGACTGCCGTATTGCCGAAGACTACGCAATGAGCGCTTTCGACCTGTGGAATGCTGGCAGCCAGGTTTTCCAAACGTTCGGCAACTGCTTTGGAGTCTTTTATTTCGAGTTTTTGCGGAGCGATTTGTTGAACTTTCACCTGATTTTGACTCGTATTTTGAGGGGAGGCACCATTTTTTGGCGCTTGACTACAGCCAGTCACGAGGATCAGTACCAACGAAAATACGCAGAATAGTCTCATTAGAATCGTTCCTTTCTTTTCCTTGCATCTCGCGTTTAGTTTGTCCTGCATAGCTAGGTTGTATGTATTAAAAATATAACCAATGATCTAACGCCAAATCTGGGAGGGGACACACCAATGAAAAAAATTTACGTGTTGGATACGAATGTACTGCTTCAGGACCCTAATGCTTTATTTGCCTTCGAAGATAATGAAGTAGTCATACCCGCCGTGGTGTTGGAAGAAATCGATTCGAAGAAGCGCAATGCAGATGAGATTGGCCGAAATGCAAGACATGTGTCTAGACTGCTGGATGGCTTGCGGACGAAAGGCAATTTATCGGATGGGATAACCCTTGAACAAGGGGGCAGCATCAAAGTAGAACTCAATCATCGCAGCTTTGCCAAGCTGCAAGAAACATTTGCTGAATTAACGAATGATAACCGCATTCTAGCTGTAGCGCTAAACTATCATCTGGAGGAACAGGACAGCGACTACCCAAGACCTGTGGTTATTGTGAGTAAAGATACATTGGTTAGGATTAAGGCGGATGTGCTTGGGTTGACAGCTCAAGACTATTTAACGGATCGCATTGTCGCTCAGACGGATATGTACACGGGGTATGTCACGCTTTTTGTCCATCCGTCAGTTATTGATGAATTTTACTCCTATCGTTTTCTGACCGTAACTTCGCTTAATTTGAGCTACATGCTTCATCCCCATGAGTTCGTGATATTGCGGGATGAATTAGGTTCTTCTAAATCCGCTTTATTGAAAGTAAATGCCGAAGCGAAGAAGCTGGAACCGCTCTACATGAGCAATGATCCCATCTGGGGGATCGCAGCGCGCAATGCGCAACAGCGCATGGCCCTTGAGCTATTGCTCAATGACGACATTCCGCTCGTCACCCTAACAGGGAAAGCGGGAACAGGAAAGACGCTGCTCACGTTAGCTGCGGGTCTTATGAAGATAGAAGATGAACGAAAATATAAGAAGCTGTTGATTGCTCGACCTGTTGTGCCCATGGGTAAGGATATTGGTTACCTGCCAGGTGAAAAAGATGAAAAGCTGCGTCCTTGGATGCAGCCGATCTATGATAATTTGGAATATTTGTTTGATACAAAAAAACCGGGTGATATTGAGAAAATACTGGCAGGTCTAGGCAGCATTCAAGTAGAAGCCTTGACCTATATTCGAGGTCGTTCCATCCCCGGTCAATTCATCATTATTGATGAAGCGCAAAATTTATCCAAGCACGAAGTAAAAACGATTGTTTCGCGTGTAGGGGAAGGCAGTAAAATTGTACTTCTCGGTGACCCGGATCAAATCGATCATCCTTATCTGGATGCGTCCAGCAATGGTTTGACGTACGTAGTTGAACGTTTCAAACAGGAAGGCATTAGCGGTCATATTACGCTGGAGCGCGGCGAGCGTTCGCACCTGGCGCAGTTGGCAGCCGACTTGCTCTAATAGGCAATGGGAAGAGCCCTCATCGATGGATGGGGGCTCTTTCTGCTGCCAAAATAACGAAGAAGTAATCGCAAGCTACAAAATTTCGATTTTACACCGATATGCCTTGGCGATGCCTTGCATGAGTTCTTCAAGCTGACGGTCTACGACGAAAATATCGCGATTTTGTTCCTTGTATTGAGCGACTAAATGTTCTTCAATCTGAAGGACGGCTTGGTCGACTTCAGCCTCAGGACTATCTGATGTGAAGCGAAACGGAACGACTATCTTTTCATATAAATAGTTATGCTCAGCGCGACTCGTAAATCCGTAATCGCTAAACAAATCCGTCAGATCTGCGTCATCAGGCAGCAGGCTCAGCTTCATGGTGTCGGTTTCGATCTTATATTCCGCCATAATGTCCAGCACGACAAGGCGCTGCTCCTCATTGCTGACAATAAGCATTTCCTTATCTCGATCAAACAGCTCCGCTTTTCCGGCCAGAGTTTTGACAATTTGCGCGTAAAAGCCGGGTAATTTGCCTTCAGGCAGATCCATCAGTAAACCAATCTTGGGTTCCATAGATATATTCCTCACTTCTCTTTTGTGGTCCTATGTAAGATTATAGAGATAATTTAAGTTTGACAACAGCGGTGCCTGTTTTCATTTCAACACTCACGACATCGAGATAGTTGACTATTTTCTTTGGGACGAACCCGAGTTGGAATTCTTTCATGAAATCATCAATGGTGGTGTTCGGAAGCTGAAATCCGTTGAATTCCAGTTTATCCACAATGAAGCGAACTTCATTCATAGTGGGGTTTTCTTTTAACACAAATCTTCCTTGGATGACCATGTTAACCGATCCTTTTTGCCCCTTTGCAATAATAGCTTTGTCCGTAAACTCAAAATTGAGATTTTGCAATAGTTCATTTTTGGTATGTATATAGGTATTAAAGTCCGCGTCGGTTATCGTGATTACGGGATTTTTAATATTGGATAAATCGATAAATTTATTTTCCTTGGTTACATATTGCGGAAGCTCTCGGAAAGCTGTAGATAGATTGTTTAAATATTCACGGAACAAAGGAATGCCTTGCTCCTGCCATTGGTCATTTAAGTTTTTAATTTGTGACTCAATCACTTTAGCTTGTGCGCTAACGGCAAGTTGTTTGTCTAATTCATCTTGAAGCTTAACGAGTTTCTCCCGCTGCAATAAATAGTTGTCTTTCGTTTTTTGAAGTTTGGTTTTAGAAGACTCTAATTCCGTACGCAAGTTTTTTAATTTATTATAGGATTCCGTGAACGTAGACAAAGCGCGATGATCATTACTGATAATCATTTGCAAATATTCAAACATTCGCATAGCATCGGCAAAGGAGTTGACCGTGAACAGCAGCATCCAGATGGAATCGCGATCTCCTGTGTAGTAGGCGCGCAGAACTTTGCCTGCATGTTTTCGAGTATCGTCCACATGACCGTTTTGTTTAACAATATCTTGCTCATTTTGTTTAATTTGAATGCCTATTTGAGCATCTTGTTCATTCAAACGGCCAACTTCCTTATCAATTTCATAAATGGTAAGCCCTTTTTGGATGAGTGCTTTCGTTTCGTCTGGTGGTGTATTCTTTTCTTCAGCAGATGCCCGTTGAATGGGTAAAGCTAATTGTACGGCAAGTAGGAATGACAATACAGCAGCTGTTAGTTTATATTTCATTTAACAAGTTCTCCCCCTATGAACAGATTATCATATTTCTATTAATAGAAGCACAAAAAAATACTTACCTCTGGGGAAGAGGTAAGTATTCGAGCTTAACATCTATTTTTTGGCTGGGGTTATTAGCTTTAAAATGTCATCAAAATTTTTGACGTTCTTCGGCACTTCCTTTGTTAAAGGGGTGGACTGGTTAATAGCGTCATAGGTTTGATGAAGAAGGATGTGATTGTCCTGTTTTTTGCCATCAACGGCGGCTAGTGAAAAGTTCATATCAATCGTTTGGTCGCGGATAAAGCCTTGATCATCAATAGCTACGGCCATTTTGCCAGGAGCGTGGAGCTGAATGGACATGGATCCTGAAGTCTTTAACTGCTCAACCTTATCGGCAGCAAGAAACCCATTGTTTTGTAAGATGCCAAGAAACTCTGGCAGTTTGGTTTGAAGTAGGGTGTTGATCTCTTTTTCATTTTTGCTGGTAAGCTCAACACTGATTGTTTTGGCTGCAGAACCGTCTTTTAACTTAAAAGGCTCTTTCTCCTGCTTGTACCATTTGGCGTCGATGCCTCCAAATAGGAGGCTGCCAAGTGCTGTTGATAACTGAGATGTATTTTTCAAGCTATCTACGGTCAGTGGGCTTTTGCCTGTTTGGCTCATTTTTTGTAAATCAACGGCATAGTATTCGTCAGCTGTTTTATTTAATGCTGGCATGTTAAAATACAATTTGCTATCTTTAATGAGAATTGGAATCTCAAAAGGGGATGTTGATCCCTTGGGCGTTATTTTCAGGTCCGTTTGGAACGTAAGTGGTTCAACATTGCTAATGCCCTTCCAATCTATTGTGCTTTCTCGGAGTAAAGATAACAACCCGTTAGTTAACGGATTCGGAGATTTCATCCATGCGTCACTGATGGCAAGCGTAGTGCTTCCGTCAAAGGTATAAGATTTCATTTCTTTTTGTTTAATCAAAGACTGATCGAGTGCTTCTTTAATTTTGGTATTATCGGTACATGCTGTCAGAGATACTAAGCTAACAGCCGTTACCATAGATAAGGTTATCCACTTTTTTGCCATGCGATTCTGTCTCTCCTCCCATAAATCCATCTTCATTATAAAGGTTTCCTAGTCTTTTGTCTTCAAGTAAAGAAATGGAGGGGTCTAATGAATAGGCAGCTTGTCCACCCTGATATCGTCAATGTATTAATAGAGGCAATTCAAACCAAAGAGGAACAGGCTATTTCATTTCGGGACTATATGGAAATTTGCTTATACAACGAACCGAATGGCTACTATCGAAATGCAAATCCCAAAATTGGGAAAAAAGGTGATTTCTACACAAGTTCCTCTATCGGCACTGTAATGGGTGAAATGGTAGCGGCATTTATTTGCAAAGAGATTAATGCCCAAATAAGCAGCGCGGATGAAAAGGGACCTGTTCACATCGTAGAGTGGGGTGGGGGCAACGGGAGTCTTGCGCTGCACCTGATTGATGAAATTCAACGATCTGCACCTGAAGTTTACGAACGCTTGATTTACACGATTATAGAATCCAGCTCATATCATCGCAATCAACAGCAAGCTAAACTGGAAGGTCATGTTGACCGCATTCGTTTTTTAAATGATACAATGTGGTTTGCTGAGCAGGCAGTGGAACAAATATATGTTCTTGCGAATGAGCTTTTGGACGCTTTTCCTGTACATCGCATTCGGTACGAAGCAGGTCAATTTCATGAGTCTTATGTCGTTTGGCAAGGAGAAACGCAGTGTTTTCAAGAAATATGGCTGCCTATACGCTCAGAACGTATATTAGACTTCTTGGATCGAACGGAAGTTCAATGGATGAATGGCCAAATAGCCGAACTAAATCTCGAAGCAGAAGTGTGGATGGGTCAAATTGCGGGGCAAATCCTTAGCGGGAGCTGTTTAATTATTGATTATGGTGATGTGGAAGAGGAATTGTATGCGGCTCATCGTCAGTTAGGTACCCTGATGTGCTATCGCAATCATCAAGCCGGCGACAACCCATTTGTTTATCAAGGAGAACAGGATATCACTGCTCATGTAAATTTCACTGGTTGTCAGGATGCTGCCATAAATCATGGCTTTACGGTATGCAAGCTGCAAACACAACGTGAATTCCTGGTGGAGCAAGGTATTCTCCAAAAACTTCAAGACCACTATGATCCAAATCCTTTCAGCGAAGTGTCCAAAAGAAACCGTGCTATTCGACAATTGCTGCTAAGCGATCAAATGAGCGAGCTGTTTAAAGTATGTATAGCAACGAAAAAAAGGTGATCGGCTGGTTAACAGTCGGCTCACCTTTTTGTTTGTTGTTAGGTTGATGGGGACTAGACAGACATTTTGAAAAATGACCAGTACGTAAATCCACCGAAGGAAATAATCATATATCCCCAGAACAACAATATGTAAGTACGTTCAGACAAGCGCATATAGCCTAGAATGACGAATACGGCTGTTTGGAAAAAGAAAATCAGAGACATTGGTATCATATCTCCAGCCAAGCTCATCAGTGCAATAACAAGTGTCCAAAAACCTAGAACCCGAAACATGCGATCCATTTCTCGTTACATCCCCCTCTCGTACCACGCTGCACTTTAACTACAACACATTATACCTTTTGAAGTGATGAGTGTAAACCGTCAAACGGTGACGAAATTGAAAACATTTCATCAGATAGAGCTAGTATGCCGTTTTATCTGAATTCCATGTATGAGTGTCAAAAAATTTGGCAATACCATTTAGTATCAAATAGATTCTATGAACTCTAGTATGGGCATAGAAATAGTAATAATGGTACGAATCAATTTATAACTCTCTTCGAAATTGATTCTCTTTATGATTCGGAGGCTGGGCTTGAGAACTAAAGCCTGATTTTCCGTAAAGCTGCATCTGCACATTACGTTAGGAGGATTGACCTTATGTCGGCAATTAGACAAGATGCTTGGAGCGATGAAGACGATTTGATTTTGGCGGAGGTGACGCTGCGTCACATACGAGAAGGAAGTACACAATTATCTGCGTTTGAGGAAGTCGGAGAGCGCATTGGACGTACAGCAGCAGCTTGTGGATTTCGCTGGAATAGCTTTGTTCGAAAGAAGTATGAAGCTGCTATACAAATAGCGAAAGCGCAGCGGCAGAAGCGGACACAGCTTAAGAAACACGCGGCGGTTTCTATTTCGAGCTCATCCATTGGTCTACTTGATGGCCCTGAGCTTGGTTTGGGAAAAACAGAAACATTTACAGAAGAAACGCTCTCGATTGATGCTGTAATCCGTTTTCTAAGACAGTGGCGCAGCACATACCAAGATATGAATCGTCATATTAAAAGCTTGGAGAAAGAGCTGCAAGACAAGGAAGAGGAATTAGATAGAATCGGCAGGGAAAATGATAAATTAAACAAGCAGGTCAACGCTGTTGAAACTGATTATCGTGTCGTGAATGACGACTACAAAGCATTAATTCAAATTATGGATCGCGCAAGAAAAATGGCCTTTCTCGTTGAAGAAGAAGAAGAGGAACGGCCGCGGTTCAAGATGGACGCAAACGGTAATCTAGAAAGAGTAGAATAAGTAATTATTATCCTCGTGTTCAAACCTTTAAGCTTCAGAACAAAGAGAAATCTTTGGACTGAGGTTTTTTGTTGTATAATGGTTTCTGTATATAAGGGGGAGTAGTTATGAGGATCATGATCGTGGGTGCCGGCTCCTTAGGCCTCCTATTCGCTGCGATGTTGTCATCCCGCTGTGAACAAATGACGGTAGTGACAAGAACAGACAAACAAGCAGTTGCTCTATGTGAGGAAGGTATTGGAATAACGGGGAATGAACAAAGGTATTTTCATACAAATAATGGACGGATAGAATATGATTATTATATAGAAGGAACTGACAGTGCTGAACGTTTGCCAATGAGCAATCCTGATTACATTTTTCTTATGGTTAAGCAAACCGCGATCACACCGAAACTTATTGCTTTCTTGAACGCCAATATGTCTCCTCAAACGCTTGTAGTATGTTTCCAAAATGGAATTGGACACGAAGAGAAGCTGGCCAAACAATTGGGTTGGGCGCGATTGCTGTTTGCCGTAACGACAGAAGGGGCCAGAAAAGAGGGGCTTACGACAGTTTCTCATACTGGAAATGGAGTCACTTATATCGGTACCGCGGCTCAAGGGCAGGAAATTGTTGAAGCGCAACATTTTTTGTTGGCCAAGCAGTTAGAGGAGGCAGGATTTCGAACAAAAGTGTCGAAAAATATGGAAACAAGGATTTGGAATAAACTGATCATTAATGCTGTGATTAATCCGCTCAGCGCGATTTTACGGGTGCCCAATGGAAAGTTATTGCAATCTTCCTGGAGCCGTACGCTGATGCATGCTCTTTACTGTGAAGCGGCACAGGTAGCCAAAGCGAAGTGCGTTCCTATCGAAGATGATCTTTGGGACACCATTATAAAGGTTTGTGAAGCCACGAGTCAAAATCACTCCTCGATGCTGCAGGATATTTTGAAATCCAGATATACAGAAATCGATTACATGAACGGAAGCTTGTTGGAAATTGCGAGAGAGCTTGGCATTGAGCTCTCTACACATGCAACGGTCTACCAACTCGTAAAAGCCCTTGAATAGTAGGTGATGGTTAAGATGACTAGTCTGATAAACATTGGATCAACCCTATATGCCGTATTTGCTGTTGCTCCCTTTATTACGTTCGTTGCTTTTTGGTTTCTCTTTTACTTGTTTCTTAAAGAGAAGAAGATGACGACACGATTAACGATGGATGTGACAACTGTATTTCTGCTAGGTTCGGTATCGTTGATGTGGAATCGATTGTTCCATACCACATTCGGGTTTTGGTTTATTATGCTTATTATGCTTATTGCCTTTGGCATGATCGGCGGTTATCAGACACATCTTAAGGGAAAGGCGGACCTCGTCAAGGTAGCGAGGGTTGTCTGGAGACTTGCTTTTCTTGGACTTTCAGGACTTTACATTGTGTTATTTCTTTTGCATATCGGAAAAAACTATTTTTTTCCATCATAATCTATCTTTAATTTAGGTGAAAATCATTTTTTATGAGTTGTTTGTAATATTTTTTTGATATTTGTAGAAAATAACAATGAAATTCGTCTAGATTTTATTGACCGATGGTTGTATAATTAGAGACCGTACCACCTTTTTTTGTTCACATTAATTTAACAATGGTAAATTAAATCTGGACAATACTTCGTTATATGTTATAATTCCTTACGTAATGTATAGTAAATTTTCTTACCATATATTTGTGATAGATTATATTACGCATTAATGGGGATTTTCGTTTTATTGGGTATTTGGTGTTAGGTATATGTAAAATAAACTATCTAAAACACCTAGCCATAGATGATTAGATACATATTTTAAAGGAGGAATTATATGAAAGCGACAAAATGGGTTACAACAGCGGTAGCGCTTACATTAATGGGGAGCGTAGCTATCGGTTGTTCGAAAACTGGGGAGCCATCTGCATCACCAGGGGATGCTAAAGGATCGGCTGCTCCAGCAACTTCTAACAAACCGCAAGAAATTAAAATCAACTTCTCGGCAGAACCGCCTATTATGGATACTTCCAAAAATACAGCGAATGCTGCATCTACAATTATGAATGCATTTAACGAAGGCTTGTATCGCACAGATAAAGACGGTAAAGCGACTCCTGCTCTTGCTAAAGATTTCCCAAAAGTTTCTCCAGACGGTTTAACTTATACCATTGATATTCGCGATAACGCGACTTGGTCTGACGGTCAGCCAGTTAAGGCTCAAGATTTCATCTATTCCTACAAGCGTACGCTTGATCCCAATACGAAAGCTCAATACAGCTTCATGGTTGCTTGGATCAAAGGCGGAGAAGCCGTTACAAAGGCGAAAACACCTGAGGCAATCAAAGCAGCACAAGACGCTCTAGGCGTAAAAGCAATCAGTGACAAGCAACTTGAAATTAAACTTGAAAAACCAATTGGTTTCTTTACGCAATTGCTTGCTTTCAACACATTTTTCCCACAAAGAGAAGATGTTGTGACTAAAGCAGGAGATAAGTATGGCGCAGAAGTGGACAAAGTCATCGGTGCCGGACCTTTCATTCTTAGCAAATGGGATCATGGTCAAACGCTTGAACTTGTAAAAAATGAAAAGTATTGGGATGCCGCTAATGTAAAATTAACGAAAGCGACTATCAATATCGTTAAAGATCCTAACACAGGTCTTAACCTTTACGAAACAGACGCGGCCGATTTGACAATTATCACTCGTGATCAATTGAAATTGTATGCGGGCAAACCGGATAATGCAGCTAAACCGGAATTGGTAAATTCCTACTTGATGTATCAAACGAAAAAGGTTCCAGCTCTGGGTAACAAAAAGATTCGTCAAGCCCTTGGTATGGCCATTGATCGTCAAGCTTATGTAGATACCGTGTTTGCTAATGGTTCCGTTGCTTCCAAAGGACTTGTGCCAGGTGGAACTTCAGATGGTGCAGGCGGCGAGTTCCGTAAAACAGCGGGCGACACACAAGCGCCATTTGATGCAGCAAAAGCGAAACAATTACTTGCTGAAGGTCTGAAAGAAGCGGGCTTAACTGCACTGCCTAAAATGAAAATCAATGCGGATGACACAGACTCTGCTAAAAAATCATTGGAGTTCATCCTTGCTCAATGGCAACAAAACCTCGGCTACGTTGCTGAAGCTAACCCGCTTCCGCATGCACTGCGTGTCGAGTTGGGTTCCAAGCATGACTTTGATATCACACTTGCTCTATGGGGCGCGGACTATAACGATCCGATGACGTTCTTGGATATGTGGATAACTGGTGGAGAGTTTGATGAAGGCGACTATAGCAATCCTCAATATGATGCTTTAATCAAATCAGCTCAAACGGAAGTTGACGCTACCAAACGTTCTAAAGCGATGGTCGATGCTGAGAAAATTCTGATGGATGATCAAGGTGTGACTCCGCTTTACTTCCGTACAACCGCTTATTTGAAAAAGCCTAATATCGAAGGTTTGATTCTTCCTCCATTTGGGAAAGAATGGGAACTGAAATGGGTAACTGTTAAGTAAGTAATAGCAAGACGCATACAGGTGGTATATGAGAAGAGGCCGTTCGTTTCTCTTAGGAGCGGCCTCTTCTAAATTTCTCGGCTTTTAATTTCAAATAAGGAGGAGCATTATGGTTAAGTTCATTCTTCGCCGTTTCTTATATGCGCTTATTACGTTATGGCTCATTGCATCTTTTACATTCGTATTGATGAAAAACTTACCGGGCGATCCGCTGGGAGAAGGTTCAGAACGGATTCCTAAAGCTACGAAAGAGATGTTGTTGAAGCAATACGGTCTAGATAAGCCTTTATGGGAGCAATATTTGACATTCATGAACAATATTATCCATGGCGATCTAGGAGCTTCCTATCAATTCCCTGCTCATAAAGTAACAGATATTATTAAACAAGCGTTTCCTTCTTCTCTCGAACTTGGTTTAATAGCAATTGTCTTCGCTATTATTGTGGGGCTTACACTAGGTATTATTGCCGCCTTGAAACATAATAAAGCAGGCGATTATACTGCAATGTTTATTGCTATACTCGGTGTTTCTATTCCATCCTTTGTTCTTGGTCCATTGCTCTCCTATTATGTTGGTGTGAAGTGGGGGATACTTCCCGCTGGTTTGTGGAAAGGACCGAGTTATCGGATTCTGCCCGCGCTTGCTCTTTCGTTTGGAACAATGGCGATCTTGGCGCGCTTGATGCGTACTTCCATGTTGGACGTATTGAATCAAGATTATATTAAAACAGCTAAATCCAAGGGTTTAACCAATATGACGGTTGTTTTTAAGCATACCGTACGAAATGCGATCTTACCTGTTATCACAATTATAGGACCAATATTTGTAAACGTCATCACGGGTACACTGGTAATTGAACAAATTTTCTCCGTTCCTGGTTTAGGTAAGCACTTTGTGCAAGCTGTTTATTCGAATGACTATACGATGATCTCTGGTTTAACGATTTTCTATTCGAGTATTCTAATTCTGGTGATTTTTATTACCGATGTACTGTATGGTTTTGTAGACCCTAGAATTCGTCTTGGGAAAGGCGGGAAATAATTATGACGCAAACTAAAACAGACGCAACTGAGATAGCTAACAAGTTTGCTCCCGTTGCAAGTACAGCTTTGACTGGCGAAAGAATTGTAAGGCCTTCGCTCAATTATTGGCAGGACGCATGGAGACGACTTAAGAAAAATAGACTGGCTATGGCTGGCTTAATTATATTGGTTGTTCTGATTGTACTTGCAATCATTGCGCCATTGGTTTCAAGCTACGATTATCAGACGCAAAATTTGAAGATAAAAAATGCTTGGCCGAGTGGACAGCATTGGTTTGGAACAGATGATTTCGGTCGTGATATCTGGACAAGGGTATGGGTGGGGACACGTATTTCTCTTTTCATCGGTATCACAGCGGCTTTAATTGATTTGGTTGTCGGTGTTATTTACGGTGGTATTTCTGCGTACTATGGCGGAAAAGTAGACGAAGTGATGCAGCGTTCCATTGAAATCGTTTATGCCATCCCATTCCTGCTTATCGCGATCCTGTTGATTATGGTTATTGGATCCGGTATTTCATCGATCATCATTGCTTATAGTATTACCGGTTGGGTTCCGATGGCGCGTTTGGTGCGTGGTCAAATGCTTACGCTCAAAGAACAAGAGTTTGTCCTTGCTTCCCGCACGCTTGGCGCCTCCCCAATGAGAATTATTATGCGCAGCTTAATACCGAATGCGCTTGGGATCATTATTGTACAAATTACGTTTGTGGTTCCTTCTGCCATTTTCACAGAAGCTTTCCTAAGCTTTATTGGTCTTGGCGTTAAGCCGCCTCTTGCTTCACTTGGTAATTTATTATCTGAAGGGGCTAACAACATCCGGTTATATGCTTATCGGCTAATTATTCCGACTGTTGTATTTAGTTTGATCCTCATAAGCTTTAATCAACTGGGTGATGGACTTCGTGATGCGCTTGATCCTAAAATGCGCAAGTAAAGGGGTGAATAATGATGAGCACCATAAAAAATTTGCTAGAAGTAAAAGATTTGAAAGTTTCTTTCCAGACCTATGCTGGAGAGGTTCAAGCTGTTCGCGGCGTTTCCTTTACTTTGGAAAAAGGTGAAGTACTGGCGATTGTGGGTGAATCCGGTTGCGGGAAATCTGTAACGGCACAAACGCTCATGCGTTTAATTCCTTCACCGCCCAGCTATATAAAGAGTGGCTCGATTATGTTTGACGGAAAAACGGATATTACCAAGCTATCCAACAAGCAGATGGAGAAAATTCGTGGATCGGAAATGGGCATGATTTTCCAAGATCCGATGACTTCCTTGAATCCGACCATGAAAGTGGGCGATCAAATTACGGAAGGCTTAATTAAGCACGAAGGCCTCAGTAAAAAAGCGGCTACAGAGAAAGCTATTGAAATTCTTAAATTAGTAGGCATTAACTCGCCTGAAGGGCGTATTCATCAATATCCGCATGAACTTTCCGGGGGCATGCGTCAACGGGTTATGATTGCAATTGCGCTTGCTTGCTCGCCTAAACTATTGATTGCGGATGAGCCGACTACAGCACTCGATGTGACGATTCAAGCGCAAATTATTGATTTGATGAAGACGATCTCCAAAAAAATGGATTCATCTATTATCTTAATCACGCATGATCTTGGCGTTGTTGCCGATATGGCTGACCGTGTGGTCGTTATGTACGCGGGGAAAATCGTCGAGCAAGGAACGGTTGACGAAATTTTCTATGATCCGCAGCATCCGTATACGTGGGGGTTGTTGCGTTCCGTCCCAAGGCTGGATACGAAAAGTAATGAGGAATTGGTTCCTATTCCGGGAACGCCGCCTGATTTATTCGCGCCACCAAAAGGCTGCGCGTTTGCAGCAAGATGTCCGTATGCGATGCAAGTTTGCTTAGGAGAAGATCCTGACCATACAACTTTATCAGAGACGCACAGCTCAGCTTGTTGGCTGCTGCACCCGGATGCTCCAAAAGTCGAACGACCAGTAGGCGTGGGAGGTGCACATCATGGCTAATCAACCTATTTTAAAAATCAGCAACATGAAAAAGCATTTTAATCTTGGCAACGGCAAAATATTGAAAGCTGTTGACAATTTTTCTATAGAAATTAATCGTGGTGAAACATTCGGCCTTGTCGGTGAATCCGGTTGTGGGAAGTCCACAGCGGGAAGAACCATTATTAATCTTTATGAGGCAACCGAAGGCGAAGTCCTGTTCGAAGGCGAGGATGTTCACAAGTTAAAAGGCAAGAAGCTAAAAGAATTTAACCGTAATATGCAGATGGTGTTCCAAGATCCCTACGCTTCTTTAAACCCTCGTATGACTGTAGGAAATATCATTGCCGAGGGTATTGATATTCACGGTCTTTATAAAGGTGCGAAACGCAAGGAACGCGTAATGGAATTGCTTCGCGCGGTTGGTTTGAATGATGAGCATGCCAGTCGCTTTCCGCATGAATTTTCCGGAGGACAACGTCAGCGGATCGGGATTGCCCGGGCATTGGCGATTGAACCAAAATTCATTATCGCAGATGAGCCGATCTCGGCATTAGACGTTTCCGTACAAGCTCAGGTCGTGAATCTGTTTAAGAGATTACAGAAAGAACACGGATTGACATATCTGTTTATTGCGCATGATTTAGCGATGGTTAAACATATTTCGGATCGAATTGGCGTTATGTACTTGGGTAACCTCGTAGAAGTAACGACTTCGGACGATTTGTATGCCAAACCGCTTCATCCGTATACCCAATCTTTGCTTTCTGCTATTCCCATTCCAGATCCGGAGATTGAGCGCACGCGTGAGCGGATCATTCTTCAAGGGGACGTACCTAGTCCGCTAAACCCACCAAGCGGATGTCCGTTCCGTACGCGTTGTCCGCAAGCAATGGCAAAATGTGCAGAATCGATGCCGCCGACCAAAGAAGTGGAACCGAATCACTTTGTTGCTTGTCATTTGTATTAAGTTGTAAAACCGTCCCTTTGGGGCGGTTTTTCTCATTTTTTGTGAGGTAATTGTAATTTTTAAATATACAGTTTTGACGATTGCCGATCATCCGTGTACAATCAAAGAATAGCTGTTTTATTTGGTGCGAAGAGGAGACACAAGTCGCTATGCAAATGGAAACTTTTCATTGGAAAAAAAATCAGACTTTAACTGAAGATTACATAGCTCGAAATGATCGAGCCAACGCTTTATTTCCTTATCATTACGCTAACCAATCTGATTGGGAGGCGCGAGCGCTATGGTTAGATAGAGAATCAACTGCTCTGCGAGTGGATCGGAAACGATTGGTTGACGTTTTGTATGCGTACAACCAAAAAATCGGGAATTCGCAGGCAGCCGCTGATCATATCGGGGCATTAGCCCAAAAGGATGCTCTAACGATTGTCGGAGGTCAACAAGCTGGATTGTTCGGTGGTCCTTTGCTTGTCCTTTATAAAGCGATTACGGTTATTCAGTTAGCACGGGAATGGAGCGGCAAGCTGCAGCGGACTGTAGTGCCGATTTTCTGGATTGCAGGCGAGGATCACGATTTCGATGAAGCCAACCATTTGTACGCGTTAACGCAAGTTCAGCAAATCGAAAAGATTAAAATTGAGCATCCTACAGGACAGCGCACTTCTGTTGCCAGACTGCCTATAGAGCCTGAAGCTTGGCAGGAAGCCCTGCTTGCTTTAGATCAATCTTTAATGGATTCGGAGTTTAAGACATCCTTGCTGGCCAAATTGCAGCGGACTGCAGCCAACAAGGAGACGCTTTCCGAGGCTTTCGCAAAATGGATGGTCGAATTGTTCGGGGAGTATGGCCTGGTCTTTATTGACTCGGATGAGCCCTCTCTGCGTGCGCTGGAAGCTCCTTTGTTTGAGCAGCTTGTTGTACAGAACGAGAAGCTTTCCGGTTCATTGCTGACGTCAAAGGCTGAGGTAGAGCAAGCTGGTTATGAAGCTCAAGCTGATATTAGTAAGGATGGCGCAAATTTGTTCGTTTATGCCGGCGGACAGCGCTTGCTTTTACATCGGGATGGTCAACAATTTGTTGATAAAAAACATGAATTTATTTTCTCGCCGGAGAAGCTCCACGATCTAGCAGTGACTTCGCCGGAGAGTTTAAGTAATAATGTCATGTCGCGTCCGCTCATGCAAGAGTTTCTTTTCCCAGTGCTTGCTACTGTCCTAGGCCCTAGCGAGATTGCTTATTGGGCGCTAACCAAACGTGCTTTTGAACAATTTGGAATGAAAATGCCGATTCTTTCACCGCGGCTTGAATTCACTTTGATTGAAGGTACGGTTCATAAGCAAATGAATAAATACGACTTTACCTTTGAAGATGTTTTGGAACGTTTCGAACTGAAAAAACAAGCGTGGTTAGATGAGCAAGACACACTCCAATTGAAAGAACGTTTTGACGCTGTGAAATTGGAATTCCGTGAAAGCTATGCCCCCCTTGTGGAATCGCTTGCTGCGATTAACCCTGGTGTGAAGAACTTGGGAGACACCAACTTGATTAAAATTATGGAGCAAATTGAATTTTTGCAAAATAAGGCGGGCGAAGCTTATAAAACACAGTTTGATTCAGCCATCAGACAGCTTGAACGAATTCGCCTCACGATTCTACCGTTAGCAAAGTCGCAAGAAAGAGTGTATAATTGGTGTGCTTATATGAATCGATATGGGGATGATTGGATTCGAGAATTAGTCGAAACCCCAATTCCCGTAGACGGTATGCATCGCATTTATTATTTATAGGAGGGAAAGAAGAAAATGACAATTGTAGATAAAAGTATAGTAGCTGATATGTCGTTAGCCCCGGAGGGTCACTTGAAAATTGATTGGGTACAGGCGCACATGCCTGTTCTCAACCGCATTCGAGAGCAATTCGAGAAGGAACAACCTTTCAAAGGGTTAAAAGTAGCTATTTCCTTACACTTGGAAGCTAAAACAGCCTATCTGGCTAAGGTTGTAAAAGCCGGTGGAGCTGAGGTGACCATCACAGGAAGCAACCCGTTGTCCACGCAAGACGACGTCTGCGCGGCGCTGGTTGAAGATGGTATCACGGTATTTGCTAAATACAATCCCAGCCCAGAAGAGTATAAGGAATTGCTTATTAAAGCGTTGGAAACGAAGCCTGACCTGATTATTGATGACGGTGGGGACTTGGTATCTATTCTCCATTCCGAACGTAAAGATTTGGCTGTGCAAGTGCGCGGTGGAGCGGAAGAAACAACAACGGGAATCCTTCGTCTAAAAGCCATGGAAAAAGAAGGAAAGCTTGAATTCCCTATGGTTGCCGTCAATGATGCGTTCTGTAAGTATTTATTTGATAACCGTTACGGAACGGGTCAATCCGTATGGGACGGCATTAACCGGACAACAAACTTAGTAGTTGCGGGTAAAACAGTAGTTGTTGTTGGGTACGGCTGGTGTGGTAAAGGTGTAGCTATGCGTGCAAAAGGTTTAGGCGCAAATGTCATTGTCACAGAAATTGATGCAATCAAAGGTGTCGAGGCTTATATGGATGGGTTTTCCGTTATGCCGATGCTTGAAGCAGCGAAACTAGGCGATTTCTTCGTTACCGTAACAGGGAACCGCGATGTCATTCGCGGCGAGCATTATAAAGTTATGAAGGATGGTGCGATCCTTTCCAATGCCGGCCACTTTGATGTGGAAGTTAACAAACCGGAGCTTGAGGCACAATCTTCTTCCAAACGTACCGTTCGTCGCAACATTGAGGAGTATCAATTGACCGATGGCCGCAAAATTTATATCCTAGCCGAAGGACGTCTGGTCAATTTAGCTGCAGGAGACGGTCATCCAGCTGAAATCATGGATATGACTTTCGCTCTGCAAGCTATGTCTCTGAAATATGTAAACGACGAATATAAAAAACTTGGCAAGACGGTTGTAAATGTACCTTATGTATTGGATGAGCAAGTAGCTAGATTTAAGCTGGAGTCTCTGGGAACAAGCATTGACTCTCTTACTGAAGAGCAACCGCGTTAGACAGGAGTGACTTTGGTCTTCAACCAAAGATCC
>NZ_VRTT01000055.1 GCF_008017805.1 Paenibacillus sp. N3.4
GCATATCAGACTGTTAACCACCGTCAACGTCTTTGCCTTCGTGCCAAGATTTCAAGGTAACAACCATTGTCTCCATTAATGGTTAAAAATGGATTTTTTCCTGACAAAAATAAAAAAACATTTAATTATTAGAAGAGGTATTGACCGCCTCGTTCATATCAGTTTAATAAAGTGTAGTGCTATAATGACTTTTGTCAGTCTTTAAAATACATTTTAAGAGTTCCTTTTTGCCATTCAGAAAAAGTTACTTCTGCAGAAAATGAAACCAAGGATTTTGGTCTTCCCATAATGGTCTGTAAAGCACTTAAAGCTATTTCTGGCTGTAAATTTAATAAATAACCAGCACTCCAAAGTTTGACGGAGTCATTTTCGTGTTGTAGAAATTGAACAAGATATTGAAGATTGTTCTGGTTTTTCAGTTCAGTTACAACATCATAGATTTGATTTGCTGCTTTATTTGCCTTTTTGAAATTTCCACTTTCAGTCCCGTCTCCATGATTAACGCAAGCTTTAATAAAGCGAGTGTCCAAATCTATTTTTTTGAACAAGTCGACAACTCCTATCATATGCTGAGCGATCTTCCAATTGTAGTCTACACAGTCCTTTTTTTATTCTTCAAGTTGTAGCTTTTTCCCTTTCTTTATTAGAACTAACCTGCCCGTTACTTGATTGAACAAAAAAAGAGCTCCCACGAGGAGAGCTCCTTCACTATCGTTCACCGTTAGTTTAATGTCTATCTATTTTCTTGGTATCAGTCTTTTTTAAAGATAAAGCTAAGTATTCCTGTGAAAAACCCAGTAAATAAAAGTCCATAATTAATTGACAAGTAGATTCCGTTATCGCTAATGTGCTGGTCAATTAACAAAAATCCACCAGTGAGTACAAATAAGAAAGATACCATTAGCACCTCACTAAGCGACCTTCGCTTCAAAAGAGTATTAATCATCAATGATAAAACTACAGCAATTACAACACATATGAATAAAATGTATATTAAGGTCATTAGCCACCATCCTTTGCAACCGAAATCCTTTAATAATAAGACGCTTTGTAGCTTGTATTTGTTGCGATGCAAATTTGTGTTGTGCGTAATCCTACCCAATCGCTTAACGAGACTGCCGTTCGTGCTGGCAGCCTTGTCCTGGGGTGTTTATTTAGTTATCGTTTAAAAAGGGATTTCCTTTTCTCTATCAACATAAAAATTTTCCCAGAATTCTTTCGGGTCTCTTAACAAATTGTCTAACATTACTAACAAATCTTCATAGTTTGAAATGACTTCCTTCTGCATCTTGTCACCATATTTCCTTATTTTTCCTTCTCCTAGTATACCATACCTGGTATTTCTTATTGTCAAAACCACGTTAAACTGCTGAGAAGGCTGCCGTTCAAATGCTGTCGGCAGCCTTCTCATGATGTATATTGAGCTATAGTTCGCCGTTAGTTAAATCATACCAGCTCTGAAATAAACATAGGTGTAGCTCCATCCTCTGTATTAAAGCCAAGTTTATTATAGAAATCCACCGCATGAGGATAAGAAATTAATACTTTTGTTTTACACCCTTTATATCTATCAAGCATTATGTTCATTATTTCTTTACCTATACCTTTATTCTGATAACTCGGATTAATAAGAATATAATGAAAATATACCGTTAAAACACCATCTGACAAAGCATTTATTAAACCGACAAGCTTTCCTTCTTCCCATGCTGTAACAATTGAATGAGACCCCCTGATTGCTTGTAAAAGCTCGTTTGGAAACTTTCCAGACTCCCATTCTACCGAAAGAAATAACTCTTGGAGTGCATCCTTACTGAGATCCTCTTTGCTTGTAGAGTAATAAATATTCACCCCTATACCTTCCTTTCAATTTTGGCTTTCTCAAAGTTAATAATCACTTTATCTATCTCAATATACCAATAAAAATATGTTTAGAAAATGGATTAACTGAAGTAGAATTTGTATTTATTTACATTAGAGATTCATGAGAATACTTTTATTTAATCATACTAATCCCTAGAGCTTATAGCATTAAACTGCCCTTTAGTTCAACGAAAAAGCAGCCGATCATTCTGGCCGACTGCCGCGGAGTTCGTATTGAACGTTCTCCGTTAGTGTAATACGCTAAATTAAATTTCCGATTTTGTGACAATATTAATGTCCCAATAAATGGAATTTCAGCTATTGCAAACAATACAAAAAAAGCTGGAGGACAATAAATGATCAATAAACATTTTACTTTACTAAGTCTTTTCGTTTCTTTGCTAATTCCTACTGAAGGCTACGCAGTAGCATCCCCACGAGAAAAACTCCTGGAAGAAGCATTAATAATGCAACTCCATTCACAAATTCAATCAAGCTTGAAAGAGCATTTTCAAGAAAATCTTATTCAGTATGACTGTGAGCATATTAGTGAAATAAGAATGATCTATCTTCCATCAGGGACTGAGTATTTAGAAGGGGGGAAAGCGTTTGAGATAACCGTCGAACTTCGAAAGAAAGATACTGCAGGCGATAAGCTAGTCCATCTCAAATTAAGTAACGAGAAAACAGCCATAACATATGCTCTTGTTAGTATTAAAAATGACGCAGTACCTAAGGGGTTCCAATGCTCAAAAATATCTCCTTAATGCTTTTTTGCCAAATGACGGTTGATGCAGCTTCCTCATCAGCTATCGTATCCTCGTTAGCTTAATCACTACGCTTGTTAGGCGTAAGTGTGTGAAAAGAAAATCACTTCACTGAAACTGCCCAATTTTTAAAAATATCAATTATTTCATCTAGATTGAACACTCCTCCACTTCCCATAAAAGTGTGGTCTTCAACTCTACATATTAACCAGTCAGTTTCTGTACGTTCTATTCGTATGCGATTAAAAATTTCGTTTTCGAGACTCGTCTCAAGTAAATCAATTCTAATGGTCCAACCAGGATTATCCAATGTACCAATTTTTATTTGCTGCATATGCTCCCAGTCACCATCACATTGATCAAAGAACCACTGCTGTAACCACAGTAAATTATTTGCCATTTTATCTCTCCCTTACTATTGCTAATGTGGAACCATAGAGCATTCGTCACAGCGGATCTGCTGCTTTTTAGAACTAACGTTCTTCGTTAGCACAATAAATTATTTTATTTACAGGTATTGATACTACTCGCTAAGACCACAGGTCCCAGCTTTCCAGTTTTTGAGTCGGAAAGACACACTTCTAACTTACTATTTGCTAAATCTGCTGTTATATCGTCAAATCTGCCTGCCCAAGTCGGACCACCTTCTTCCGGTGTTGGATGTAGTTTGAATCTCCAACTAATCTCATTTTGAATAAATGCAAAGCCCTCAAAACCATCATATTCTCCAAAAGAGGAGGGTGCAGGAAGATGGGTAGCATGAATGCTTATACTGGTGCGTGGAAAGCTTGGTGTTAATTTCACTTTATAGACCAGAGCGACTCCTTTTGTATTTGCATAGCCTGTAATTACGGGTTCTAGGACTGAGCTACAAGGCATTGATACATTAGCTTTTCCAATCTCAGGACTAAGCAGGACACTTCCCAAAACTAATAAAACCACAATATTTTGCTTCACTTTGACCCCTCCACAATTTGTTGTGGTTATTATTCCATCTTCACTGTATAGTATTAAATTCCTCATTAACACAAAGAAAAAGCAGGTCGCCGCGACGCCTGCTCAGGGGGTGTCTTTATGAAGCTATCGTTCGCCGTTAGCTCAATTAGATTTAACAATGTTATTTCTCATCACTTACCCGAATTTTTCGTATCCTTGTCTTTAAATCTTTTAAGATACTTCATCATATGTTTCTTGAAACTAAAGTAGTTAGACATAATCAGTACAATGCAAATCAATACAGACATAATGAGTGATTCAATAATTCCTTTTTTGAAAAAGAAATAATAACAACAAAATACAAAAGCAAAAAATAACATTTCGCTAACAATTGTTTTAAAATTAAAGTACCTCTTCAGGAAGTTATAATGTTTAATCTCTCTTGGAAACATAGTTTTCTTGCCTCACATAAAAAAATTCTCAAATCCGACCTAACCAAATCTCAGCAAATGTTTAATAATCGTTCATTGATTCCATCGGTCACAGTAATCCATCTAATGTCCACTATTTTCTATAATTGATTGTTATTATCCTGCCCTTTAGTTCAACGAAAAAGCAGCCGTTCATTGCCAGCTGCCGTCAAGTAGTCAATCATTTCCCTCCGACCGACCGGTGCAGCGACCCGACCAGGTCTACAAAGTGACGCCCGCGCTCTTCAAAGTTACGATATTGGTCAAAAGCAGTGCATGCAGGACTCAGCAGCACAGTGTCGCCCGGTACGGACAGCTTGTGCGCCTGCGCCACTGCTTCGGCCAGGCCTTCGCAGCGGACAATAGGCGGGCAACTCGGCACTCTGCGCGCCTCTGCCTCGATTTGACTGGCCGCTTCTCCGATCAACAGCAGCACCTTGACATGTTCAGGCAGCAGTCTAGCCATCTCGTCAAACGGTACTTTCTTATCTCGCCCACCGGCGATCAGCAGCACTCGGCCCACATGCGCATGCAGCGTAGCGACGGTACGGGCGGGGCTGGAGCCGATTGAATTGTTGTAATAATGCACGCCGCCCACAGTAGCTACCCACTGGTTTCGGTGCTCCACGCCGACGAAGTTGCGCACCGTCTCTAGGATTGCTTCATCAGACACGGTCCCCCGCACGGCGGTCATGGCAGCCATAACGTTCTCCACGTTATACCAACCCGGCAAACGAATATCACTGATGGGTAATAGACCGTCAATTATGCCATCGTGGACAGTGTGCACGCCGAAATACTTGGTCCGTCCCCGCCCGCGCAGTTCAGCGGTCGCCGGATTGTCGCCGTTAAGGACGGCAAAGTCGTTAGCACTTTGAAAATCTAGCAGGCGGCGCTTAGCGGCGGCATATTCATCTATGTCACGGTGCCAGTCGAGGTGATTGGGCGAGAGGTTGGTAATCACCGCCACATGGGGAGAGCGCGTCATGTCCATCAGCTGGAAGCTTGACAACTCAACCGCGCATGCATCCAGCGGCGACATCTCGCCCACGCGCGTCAGAAGTGGCGTGCCAATGTTGCCGCCCAGATGAACCGTATGCCCCCCGTCAGCCAACATGTCTGCAATCAAGGACGTGGTGGTGGTCTTACCGTCCGAACCGGTCACGCCGAAAATAGGACAAGGACACAGCGCAAAGAACTCCTCCATCTCACTGGTCACTCGGCTGCCGTCAGCACGGGCCGAGTCCAACGACGGATGGTCTGGGCGCATACCCGGAGTGCGGAACACTACGTCCCCCCCAATGCGATCCAGATAATTCTCCCCCAGGCACAACCCGACGCCTAGATTGTCCCACTCCTCCCGCGGCAAGGCCGGATTGCGGTCGCACACGGTGACGTGCGCCTCGGCAGAGCACATCATGCGGATCAGTGGTGAATTGCTGACGCCAGCGCCGATGACGGTCACGTCCCGACCGGCCAGCGATTGGATGTAGGTGTCAAAAGCAGGATTCATAAGCACCTCCGCTTAGAAAATGTTATTCAATAAAATATACCACATATTGGAACTATCCTGCCCGTTACTTCAACAGGCTGACGATAATTCCGTCAGCCTGCCGTCATGATGCTATCGTTCCCAAAAATCTTCCCAGTGTATTGTCTCGTTGATAATTTCTTTTTTCAATGCATTAATAAATAGTTTTCTATTAGTTCGGATAGATGGACCACCATGAATTTCAAGATTTTACTCACTGTAAAGGCAGTATGTATACTCACAAATATCCAGTATATACACTATAGTTTAATTGTTTAAAAAATTATATTCACAGGCATTTTCAGAATCGCTTATAGGATATCCTTACCTTCCTGGATATTTTCTATTCTATTAGCACAGAACTTATTACATAACCTTAATTCATTTAATCAGTAATTTTTTTAAGCTCAAAAATAGTTGCCTCAGATAACAAGATAAGCCTATCGTTATTAACAACAAAAAAACTTAAACCTACAGGTATTCTAAGTTTTGTAGAAGGGTCACTTATATCTATTGCTTTTACTACATCATTTATATTTAAGTCTGGGATATCTATTTTATATGATCTATAAAAAGAGTCAGAGTTATAGCATGTCGCTGTAATCTCATATAATGGATTTTTTAGTTCATATTGATATTTCTTATAGTTTTTTAGTCCTTTTGATGAAAAAAAGTCTTTTTTGATTATAATTTCATCTCCAATAAATTTTTGCCCTGTTGGATATTCAGAAGCATCATTATATGAGTTTGCAAATCCTAAAAGCTTCTCAACTTTCCAAGTTCCATAGAAATATTTTTCAGTTTCACTATCCAAATTTATACGTTCTACAGTACAATATTCGGATGTGTTTTTTGGAATAATAGACTCATCCGTTTCAGGTTTAGGCTCACTAGAAGTATTTGGATTTGATGTCATTTCAACATTTCCACAAGCCGATGCTAGCATCAACATTATCATAATACAAACCAATAATATTTTTTTCATATTTCACACTCCCACTATAAAGTTATGTTTTCGCCTTTTTACTCGCTTGCTAACTGGAAGATTTGCTCAATTGCGTTATCCTGCCCAATAGCTTAATGACAAAAAGAGCAGCTGCCGCGGCGATCTGCTCCCTGGTTATTCAACTCCCTCGGTCTTCGTTAGTCTTCTAGGTTTTTCTAATTTCATTTTAGGATTGAATAAACATTTGTATCATATGGCACACCATACTGATACATATAATCTTTTAAAACCCCTTCTTTTTGAAAGCCCATTTTTGTTAATAATTGATTAGATGCTTCATTCTCAGTAAAAACGATAGCACCTATACGAGTTAAATCAAGGACTTCAAAACCGTAGGATACAATTTTTGACACTACCTCCGATGCATATCCTTTTCGCCAATGCTCTGGAATGATTTCATAACCTATTTCTGCCCGTTTATGTTTAGGTGCCCAAGCATTAAATCCAATTGTTCCAATTATTCCGTTGGTACCTTTTCTCTCAATTCCCCACCTAATACCTCTTTTTTCCATATAGTTATTTGCGAACAAATCAACAATTTTTATTGCTTGTTCTAAGCTTTCTAAATTTTCTTGACCATAATAACGTGTTACATCATTGTTCGAAAGACAAACAAAAATACCTTCTGCATCCTCTTCTGTTATTTCACTTAGTATAAGTCTTTCTGTTTCTAATACAGGAAACATTCTACCACTCCCTTGTGCTCAAAAAATCCACATTGTAACTTTAAGTTAGATAATGTAATCCTATCATAAAGGTGCAGATGGGCAAACCTGGAAGTATCACCTACGACATTACGATGTAAACATCACAAGGAAGGGAATTGCTTTTCGTTAAGGAAATTATTGAAAACACCATTAAATAGATGAGGATTTCCGTTTGTAGAAAATAAAGTTGTAGAATCATCCTGTATTTAAAGGGTTTATGTATTTATTATCTTCTACGTTTGAAAAGTATGTTTAGACTGAATGCCTTGAACGACAAAATGACAGTCCAAAACGTGAGAATAAAGTTCTAGTCATGCTATACTTCATTCAACTATAGTTCGCCGTTAGTTCAATTATGAAAGACAGATGGAGTTTTTTAACTATCATATCATTTTAATACTACATGCTCTAACCTCACTTCAACAGGCAACTTAAAAATAATGTAATTAGCAGTCCACATTTGTGATTCAATAATGAGCTTATCTCCTGTTCCCTTTGATTCAAATACATATCCAGAGCCGATTTGCTCTAAAAAGTAAATCCACCTAATGTATTGAACTGTTTTTTGAGTTCATTCCCAAAAGTTTCTTGACTTCCTTGATAAATATACCAATTGAAATTGTCATTATTAGTAAGATACCTGATATCATTATGTCTATTTGATATCTTCTCGTACGCTTCCTTCTTCGTTATGCCCTCGACTGGTAAATCAGGTAAGTAGAACCTTGAATTTATTATGGTGTTCCCGAGAAAGAACAATAGAACAGCAAACATCAATATCGCAAATACAATGAAATATTTCTTAGACAATTGGGGTATCTCCCTTCTTGGTAGGTATTACAATATAGACGTATCGTGTATAAAAACGTTGCATTCCCTTAATACAAATTAATGGAAGTTTCTCCATTAATCTGCCCGTTAGGTGAGTAAAAGGCTGCCGACTTTGCCGGCAGCCTCGTCCTGGTGGTTATTAGGCTATAGTGTCCCGAATTTCCTAATTCAAGCGTGAGCGGTTGAAACCTGGGAAATAAAGTATGCGTCAGGACACCGGCCGAATTGGACAAACTGTGAAAACCCGTCCCAAAGGACGGCTTTTCACATCACTTATTACCGTCTGCAAAATCGTGGATGAAGCTTACTCCGTACACTTACTTTGCTTCGTTCATAAATAATCTAACGTTTTCAGCGATTTCTTTGAATTTGGTATGGTGTAAATAATGTGATCCATCCAGGGTGATTACTTTTCCATGTACCGAGTCTTTGATCTGCCCTTCATGCAAAGGTATCCATCCTGTTACCCCTTCATTATTCGCTTGTACAAAGAGAAGAAGTGGAAGGTCTTTAGGGAATGTTAAATCGTGAGCCCCTTTAAAATTAGAAGAAATATGGCCCATCTCATTCAAGGTCGTGTCATTATTCATGTTTTTATACGAAATCATTTTCATTTGCTCTACGGTTTTATCGTCAAATGCTAATGAAGCATAGGGGTCAGCACCTAGTTTCATCATCATTCTTAAGAGACCCGATTTTTTGAGAAATTCTAACTTTTTGATTGGTAATTTGACATCCATACCTGGTTGTGTTGGAACACTGCTGTCGATTCCGACAAATGCAGTCACCTCGTTTGGATATTTGCTCACATAATCAATTCCGTAAATGCCTGCAATGGAGTGGCCCATGAGCATGTATCGGTTAATATTAAGCTGCTGCAGCGCTTCATGAACTTCACCTACGATATTTTCCGTGGTTCGTTCTTTTTCAGTTCCATCACTTAATCCATAACCGAAAGGCTCAACCGCTACAACTTTGTAGATTGGAGATAATTGATCGATAAGCAGCTTAAAATCAAGCGCTGGCGTAGCCGTTCCAAAACCAGGCAGGAGCACGATCGTTTCCTCGCCTTCGCCTTGAATTAACACATTCATATTTTTCCCGTCTACAGATACGTGCTGACCGTAGGGCTCTATTTTTCCTTGCTCCGATTTCGTGGCGAACACATTCACGATAAATACAATAGCTAGAAACAGCACGATGGCTATGGCTATAGCTCCTAAGGTTTTGAGTAAAATGCGCAGCGGCTTACGCATTCTATTTTTCATTACCTCTTCTTTTGGTTTCATGTTCATCTTCTCCTGTCCCTCATCTCTTTATTGGGCTGCCCTTGAATAAGGAGCCGTTAAGAGAAGCTTATACGACGAAGATGTACTCCCTATGACGACAATATGAACGGAATATGAACTGGCAAAAAAAAAATAGGCTTCACACGCAAGGAAGCTTGCGCATGAAGCCGTAGCAATCAATTTAATCTGTTGGCGTAGTGATTGGCAAGGTGACAATGAAGGTCGTTCCTTGACCAGGTTCACTTTCCACTCGGATGTCACCTTGATGCAGCGATACGATTTGTTTAACAATGGCAAGGCCCATACCACTCCCCTCATATTTGCGACTGTGGGAACGATCGGCCTTGAAAAAACGCTCGAATATACGTTTCTGATCTTCGAGGGGAATACCGATGCCCGAGTCGGATATTCGGACGGTCACGTTTTTGATATCTTGGAGGATACTGACGTTAATCACGCCGCCATCCTTGGAAAATTTGATGCTATTGGCGAGGATGTTCGTCCATACCTGATTTAACTGGTCATGATCAGCCGTTACTTTAACGGTCTGTAAATCAAGCTCAAAATGAATGTTGCGGGCAGACCATTGCGGCTGGAGCGCCACGATGACCCGTCGGATCTGTTCATCAAGGCTGAGTGTGGCTAGACGGAGTTGCTGTGACTGCGATTCAAGCAAACTCAGCTTGAGCAGGCTATCACTCATTTTGGACATCCGCTTCGCTTCCGCAATGATAATATCCAGATAACGGCTTCGTTCGTGATCTGCGAGGTTTACTTGCTTAAGTGCTTGAGCATAACCGGATATCGAGGTGAGCGGTGATTGTACTTCGTGCGACACGTTCGATACGAAGTCCCTGCGCATCTGCTCAAGTTGCTGCAGATCGTGCATCATTTCTTCGAAGCTGCGAGCCAACGTACCCAACTCACTCGTTTGCTTGATATTCAGCTTGACGTTGAAATCTCCAGCTGCAATACGCTTGGTCGCTTTTGTCAGCTTTTTGATTGGTCTGACCAGGAATACAGAGGCAACGAGAATCAATAAGCTTCCTGCAATCAACGAACAGATTGCAAAGATCAATCCCCACTTGGCGACAAAAGAGGCAGAAGGAGGGGCGAGCGTTTCCAAAAACATCGCTTTCGTTCCCATTTCCGTTTTCAACGGCAACCCTAAGAGGACTGTAGCAATACCGTTCGGCGTTTCTTGAACAACGCCTCCATCAATGACTTTCTTTAGCTGCTCCATCGTCACCATAACAGGTTTGTGTCCGTTAAGTTTACCGTAAGATTGGAACTGACCCGTTGCCTCGTAAATGCGAATATAATAGGAATCGAGCTGCTTCATTTCACTTACGAACGCGTCCGCTTCGCGTAACGGAAGCGTCTTGTAAATCCGGACGACGTCTTGACCAAAGTTACGTAAGTTAATTTGCGCGTTCACGTTCAATTTTTCTTCGAATATCCAAGTAGACACATAAAAAGCAATGACCGTGCCCGCGATGACGGAGACTAGAAATGTCAGGACAACTCGAATATATAAGGATTTAATCATTCGTAAACCTCAAGCCGGTACCCAAGCCCACGCACCGTTTCAATCCGAAAATCGGCTGTAGTTGCGAACCGTTCACGCAGGCGTTTAATATGTACATCCACGGTTCGATCATCCCCGGCGTAGTCAATACCCCAAATTTGATCGATCAACTGCTCGCGCGTATAGACTTGTCCGGGTGTACCAGCCAGCTTATACAGTAACTCGAACTCCTTGAGCGGCAGCGTGATCGACTCCGTCCCTCTCATCACCTTATACGTCTGTCGATCAAGCGTGACGTTGCCGAACTGGATCGTCTGCGTGGAGCCAATCTTGTATCGTTTCAGCAATGCCCGAACACGAACCGTAAGCTCCAACGGGTCGAATGGCTTCGTCAAATAATCATCCGTCCCAAGATCGAACCCTTTCACTTTCTCCCATGTCTCGCCTCTCGCAGTCAGCATAAGTAACGGAAGATCAGGATTCGCTCTCCGGAGTTCCTTACATAACGTCCAACCATCCATGATCGGCATCATAATATCGAGCACGACAAGATCGACATGCGTTGAGGCGTAGACGGCCAGCGCTTCTTTGCCGTCCGCGGCTTCGGCTGTTGCGAATCCGTCATTGCGTAGAAATAAACAGACGAGTTCGCGAATGTTCGCATCGTCGTCAGCAACTAGTATCGTAGGCATCTGTTCCCTCTTTTCGCTGTATTCCATCCCATATTGAAGTAATCATTATACTATAAATGGATTTGATTTACCCCTATTCTTCCTATCATCACCTTCACATTGGCACTTACCTTTTTGTAAGTACCTGTACTAAAAGTGCATACTTATTGCACTCAAGCAATATCACTAAACTGCCCGTTAGTTTAGCGAAGACGAATTTTCTACAACTAGTACTGGCGGCAAAGAAATGCTTCAAATATGAACTAGTTTGAATGAAAATAGCCTAAAATCGACTGATTTTAGGCAAAAAATGACTCAAACTTTGGTAAAGAAATAGTTCAAGTCACAGTATTAATTAATAATTGTTGATGATGAAACTAAAATAAGAAACGGTTTGTGCAACTTCTTCCCCTGGAAGGAGATCGGTTTCGAGGTTGTAGCGGAAGCCAAACATGGGAAACAAGCATTGGAATATATAGTAAAGCAACCTATCGATGTGGTTCTGTGTGATATCAAGATGCCCGTCATGTCAGGTATTGAGCTGGCGCAAGAGCTGTATCATCGAAAAAACAAGGCGAAAATGGTTTTTTAACCGGCCACAAGGAATTCGAATACGCTCAAAAAGCACTGGACTACGGAGTTAAAAGCTATATCGTAAAACCCACCAAATATGAGGAATTAGTAGAAGTTTTCACCCGAATAAAGGAGGAATTAGATCGAGAGTTGCTCCAGAATACCCATAAATCACTTCCATCGGAACCCGTAGTCGTAGACAATACGGAACCGTTAGGGTATCACGAAAAAAAAGTGGCGGCTATCAAATCCTATTGATGGAACATTATAAAGACGTGACATCGGTGAAAATGGATAACGCTGCGAAACTTTTAAACAATATTATGTACGTGAAAAAGAAATAAGAAAAGTCTCGACGCAAAGAAAGCCAGTCATGCCCAATTTAGGCTGAACTGGCTTTTTTCATATCCTATCTCTTACAGAAGATTAATCGGGTTGCTACTGCAATCTTCATAATCTAAACCACAGAAAACATTCTTCCTACTCCTCAACCTCAAAAATCGAATCAACTATGATGGGAAGATTGTCTCTTACTGAAACAGCCCCAAATACTGAACGTGCATGAATGCCTCTTTCCCCGAAAACTTCTAGCATTAGGTCAGAACATCCATTTAACACTTTATGATGTTCTTCAAAACTAGGGTCTGCATTGACGAATCCCTGAATCTTAACCACTCGTTTTACGTTCTCCAGTGAACCTAAAGCTGATTTCAACACAGCCAGAACTTCAATCCCAGCCTGCCGAGCAAATTGATAACCCTCTTCGGTTGTATAATCTTTACCTAGCTTTCCTTTTGGATTTCCAGATGGTCCTTTCCCTGAAACAAACAATAGCCCGTTCACTTTAACAAAGTTTGCGTATTTAGCCATTGGTTCACTTGCATTCGGCAGAACAATTCCTAACGCTTCTAATCTGTTGGTTACTGTTTCTTCAGACATGACGACTCCCCCTGTAAATAGCAAAAGTTATAAATTGGAAAAATCATACTATCCCAATTCGGAATTAGTCAAGTATCCTGCCTTTAACAAGGCTTGAAGATAGTATAGAAATTCTTGATTTTCTAATACACATTTTTCCGAATCAATCCCTTTAAATACAACAAGCTCATTAACTAATTTGTCGCTTCCTCCTTGAATCGTAAAGCCACTTATATATTGATTTTCGCTTTCAAGAATGACGTTTATCCTGCTTCCCTGATTAACTTCCCGCCACATTTCTAATTTTTTAATATCCATATCATCATTATTAAAAGCTTGTTTTTTAAGATGTTCCATCATGATAAAACGGGATATCTTTTCGGTGGCACTATATAAACTATTGAGGACTTCTTCATTTTGAATTGTATAACACTTACTTATTTTTTCGTAATGGACATGTATGTCACCTTTTAAATCCTCAAATTCCTTTTTATCAAGTTCAGTAGCTAAATACTTTTTCTTTAGAATGTTATCCGCTTCCTGCAGCGAAAACTTATTGGGTATTTCCAACTCTTTATATTTCTCCATTAACTCTTGCATGAAAGAATACAATATTGTCTCCATTCATATTTCCCCTCGTGAAAAATACTGTTTTATACAACTGCTGAAACTGCTGCCTAGCTCACCATTTATGAATATATTCCGCTTTATAGTTCTTTAGCTGTTCGATTAAGTTCGTTGAATCATCGTCTATTACAATCAACTTTTTATACGCCTCTTTTACAAATCCTTGTTCGATCATATGATCAAAAAGCGATAACATCGGTGTGTAGTATTTATTGATATTTAGCAAGGCACATGGTTTATTGTGATATCCAAGTTGAGCCCATGTTAAGACTTCAAACCATTCTTCTAAAGTTCCTGTCCCACCAGGAAGAGCAATAAAAGCATCAGCACGCTCTGCCATTAGAGCCTTTCTTTCATGCATCGTATCGACGATATGAAGTTCGGTTAGATGATCGTGAGCTATTTCTACATTTGCCAGCTTTTTCGGTATCACTCCAATGACCTTGCCGCCAGACTCAATGACCGCATCGGCAATCGCACCCATACAGCCCACTGTTGCTCCACCGTATACAAGATCCAATCCATGCGCGACTAACGCTTTCCCTAATTTCCTTGCTTCATTCATATAGATAGGGTCATTTCCAGAACCGGATCCGCAGTATACAGCAATTGTTTTCATATCTTCGTCCACTTTCCTCTCTATCTTTGTCTATTAATAGACTATCTTACAACATCTCTTTGTTCAAGGACGGCTTGGTCTATGCATTAAAATAAATAAGGATCAGATGCCGCGGCTAACTGATCCTTATTCATCAAATTATCGTTTCCGTTAAGCAAAACAAGCTGCCCTTCATGTACAACTACAAATATCTTCATATACCTATGTTCCAATTGAACGAGCAAAAAGAGGAGCCGCGATGCAGACTCCTCCGCTATAACCGAGATTGACGAAGCGCATGACCGAACTTCCCCCGGTCAATCTTAAGCCATCTTAAATCTACAGCCACATCAATCAGGGCATTTAAACCATCCAGCTCACTACCGTTTCCAGCATAGTTTTCAAATGCTCTGCCTTGTGAAGTTCCGGTTTGGCTTCTAACAATATGAATTCATCACGAATATACTGGATAAAATCATTTTGCAAGCGCTCAAGCTGCTCTCCGGATAAAATATACGTATATTCTCGAACGTTTTCGTACGTATAATACCATTCCCTGTCTTCCAGGAACGTAAAGGATGAAAGCTGATACCACTCTTTTACATAAGCTTTTAATGCGGTTGTGATGAGCTCATTATTTCCCGACATCAAGTATAGTCGATCTGAAGAGATCAGGTTTCTATAGCTGATCATATTGCCTGCAGAATGCGTATGAGGAAGCTCGTAAAACCGGATGAGATAATCCAGTATCTCCATATATGCTTCCTTTCCAGCACGTTTCGGGTTGAACTGGCACCTGACTGCCGCATGAGCGATGCCTTTGAGCAAGGAAAGAGCTTCTGCCACTTCTATTTTGTCGGCATGACCTTCAAAAAACAAGCTTTGCTTCCCTGGACGAATCTCAGCCCGGTCTATCGCATCGTGAAGCTCATCCTCGAGTTGATCTCTACTATACGGCGCCCATTGATCAATATGATTAGCGAGTTCCGATCGCATACCAAATTCTCTGCGAATGATGCTGATGATGTTAACCCCGCCGCTGCCGTTAACCGCATGAAATATTTCATGTAGGAACCTTTCCAGGTTTTTCGCCTTTTTAACAGCACCCAAGATCTCATCTGGAATCGTATAAACGGTTTCTATTTCTTTTTGTTTGAGTGCGGCGACAAGCTGCGTTAGCTCTGAGAGTAGTGTATGCTGCATCCTAGTTTAACCTTCCATTCATTTCGCTGCTCACGACAAGCAACCCTTGATTTATTGAACAAAAGAATTATATAACTACGTGTTTTATATGTATAACATCATTTGGTACTATTACCAAAAAATATAGATCATATGTAAGGATATGGGGGTTGCCATTGGATCCATAATTTTTATGAAGTATTTCTCGGTGGACTTTTATTCTGGCATTAGTCCTCCTTTATCTCATTTTGCATATAATGACCACCTGCTGTTCCTAAGACTTGCCCGTTATTCTGCCTTTGAGCAGCAAAAAGACAAAATATGGCGCACCTATTAACGAGGTAATAATGCCTACGGGGATTTCTATCGGCGGCATCACAATGCGTCCAACTGTATCGGCAAGAATAACTAAAACAGCTCCAAGTAAAGCTGAAACGGGCAAGGTCAGTCGAAAATCAGAGCCTACTAACAAACGTGCAAGATGCGGAATCACCAAACCGATGAAACCAATTGTACCCGCTGCCGCCACTGCACTACCAGCTAACGCAACCGATATGACAATCATCAGCAGCCTCATTTGATTAATTTTTGATCCCAAGCCAAGTACCGTCTCTTCACTTAAAAGAAGAACATTTAGCTGGCGGTAACTCAATAGCGCTAATAGGGTGCCTACAACTGTCCAAGGCCACAGCAGCTCGACATGCTCCCAAGTACGGGCGTATAAGCTGCCTTTGAGCCAAACGAGTGCTTGCGCGGCAGAAGGCGCGAATTTCACAATAAATAACGTAATCAGGGCGTGCAAGCCGCTGCTTACAGCCACGCCACAGAGTGCAAGACGATCAGGTCGGATACCCTTTTTATAGGCTAATAAAAAAACAAGCAGTCCGGCGCATATGGACCCACCAAACGCAAAGAATGGAAGCATCCCTTGTGAATATCGAGGAACAGCTAGAATGAGGATAACCGTGGCCAATCCCCCTCCTGCCGTGATCCCAATAACATCTGGCGCGGCCAGCGGATTTCTTGTAACGCCCTGCAGCATGGCCCCGGCTATCGACATATTAATGCCAATACATATAGCAATCAGTAACCGCGGCAGACGATAATCAAAGATGATTCCTTCGTGATGAGTTATTTCTTCTATCAGCTGAACAAAGGGAATATTAACCGCTCCAAGACGCAAGCTGAGTACCGTGCAGATCAGCAAGAGCATGCTTCCTACAAGCAGAGTCATCTTATATCTCCGTTTATTTGTGTTCATTTAGCTCCCCCCCATTTTCCGCCGCATCAAATAAAGAAAGAATGGGGTTCCCAGAAGAGCTGTGATGATACCAACAGGTGTATCCGTAGGATACAAAACCCATTGTCCGCTAATGTCAGCAGCAAGGAGGAGATCAGCTCCAGCTAGTGCGGACAAAGGAAACACGATGCGATAGTCAGTTCCAACTAACGACCTTACCATATGAGGAACCATTAATCCCACGAATCCGATGGGTCCAGCAAGTGCTACCGCTCCTCCGATAATAACAATCAGAATGCCAAATGCGATTTTACGGAGCCTAGCCACATTTTGACCGAGTCCCCTAGCCACCTCTTCACCTAACGAAAATATATTGAACGATCCGGCAAATAATAATCCAATCAACGTGCCAGGAACGACACAAAGTAGACTTAGCTTCACATCCGTCCAATTGGCTCCTGACAGCTTGCCGGCCATCCAATAGAGAATTTCCGATAAGTTATCTTCATGAAGGATCAAGAATCCTGTTGTTAGAGAACCCATGAACAAAGCTATAGAGACACCCGCCAGCAATAGACGCGTCCCGGTATAACCTCCACTCTGAGATAAAACAAAGACAAGACTTCCCCCTACAGCGGCACCTACAAACCCAGCTATTAGAATCGTGACCGATACATCCTTCAGTCCGAACACAATCAATGACAAAACAACAAAAAAACAAGCCCCTTGGTTTATCCCAATGATCTCCGGATCAGATAGAGGGTTCCTCGTTATCCCTTGTAGTAAGCAACCAGCAACGGCTAAACCGGCACCAAGGATAATAGCCAACACAACCCGCGGGAGTCTGACGCTCCAGACCTTGTAGGCTAATAAATTAGCCTCATCCTGATTCAACAAGTCCATGAGATGGCTCCTGTCTAGTCCTTTCACACCCGCGAACGTACCAACAACCGCTAAAACAACGACGAGCATAAACAATCCTACGAACAGATAGGGAGCAGACTTTGTCTGCCCCCGCATGCCCGAATGCAGTTGATTCACTGCTCCACCTCCCGGGTATATGATTATTTCTCGCCTGCCACTGTTTTCAAAGCCTGATCAATAATCAGTTCTGCGGCACGTGGCCCGCGTCCTTTGGACCAGAGATCCCGACTGACCGTAATCGCTTTGTTTGCTTTAACCGACTTCAAATTTTTATAGATCGGATTGGCCGCCCATTTTCCCGGATCACCGTAAACAAACAGATAGTCCGGATTATACTCGCCCAACCGCTCCAAGCTAAGCTTAGCGATATCCGTCTTGCTTTCAGCAGCTGTATGATCTTTTTTACCGTCATACAAATAATTGGTACCAATTCCACTTAGCAAGGAACCAACAAATGAGTTTTTAAGCCATACTGTCGAATCGTCTTCGAATGCACCAACAACTAACGTACTCGGAGCTGTCTTTATTTTATCCTTGCTTTGCTTGATTTTGTCCTCTATCGTTTGCTTTACCTTATCGCCTTGTTCCTTTTTCCCTACAACATCAGCAAGAAGACCCAAATTAGCGAGTACCATCTCATAGTTATCGTCATCGAACGCAAGGGTAGGCGCGATATCCGAGAGCTGCTTCTTAATCAATTCATGTCGATCCGGATTGGCAATGATGAGATCGGGCTTCACGGATTTCAGCACTTCCAGGTTCGGCTGCTTGGCTTGCCCTACATTCGTAATACTTTTAGCATCTACTTTATCAACGAGGTACTCAGGAAAGCCAGACTCTCCAATTCCCACAGAGGCAATTGGTTTGATGTCAAGAACACTTAACATATCGATAAATGCATAGTCGAGTGCAACGATCTTAGTTGGTGTACCTTTAATCGTAGTTTCACCCCAAGCATGCTTGATCACTTTCTCCTTGGAAGCAGTCCCCGCGTTTATAGCCGCAGGCGTCGCTGCGGTCCCGCTGGATTTATTTGAACTGCCTGTACTTTCCTTGCTATTACCACCGCAACCGGCCAGTAATAAAAGACTTAAGATCATCACCACAGATATGATGGATGTTTTAGCACGTAACATGGTTTAGACTCCTCCTAAAAGCTTCTGTATTCTTAGGCTGTTTGCAAATAAGACTGAGTATCATTCTCATTTACTTACCTAACAGGATTATATACGGTAGCTTTCAAATAAACCATGAAGAATTTTGTTCCGTTTTTTGAAGTTTCTTGTTACATTGGTGCTTTTGTTGAGGGAACAAACAAGTTCACGACATGATCAATCATCAGCTCGTGACTTAATGCGGAATAATCAATCCACGGAAATACGTCAATGGGGTACCATTGGTGATTTCGCACAGCCAGACAATTCTGCCACACCGGACTTGTTTGTAGATGCTGCCAAAGCTGCTGATCGTTTTTTTGGGATGAACACATGATCAAAATAAAATCAGCCTCGTACTTCGCTAACTCCTCCATTTCTATGTTCTTTCTCCACTTAATTCCTTTTACTTCCTCTGGTAGGTTGATTTGAAGATCTTGATATAACACGCAGCCTATATTGCGATCTGTTCCATATACTCTTAGCTTACCGCCTACAATTCTTAAGATAAGCAAAGTTTTATCACCAATTAGTGTGCCTATGCTTGCTCTGGCCTGCATCGCTTTTTTATCGTATCGGGACAGCCAAGCTTGCGCTTCCTTCTGTTTGCCGATAATGTTCGCAATCTGCAAAATCGCTGCCGCCATTCCAACTCCCAATACGAAATAACAACCGTTGGAGCAATCAACGAAAGATCTTTATTTTGCTCCCCCCACTCCCGGTCGCTGACAATGATGTCAGGCTGAAATCGAATTAATTCATCCAAACCGTGTGGATCATACGTCATTATGAGGCGTGAATCCTTCAGTTGATCCTTGAAGTGAAAGTTTTTCCAATCGGCTAGGCGTACAGATACATGAGGTGTCACCCCCAAAGCCAGCAAATCACCGTTAAACGTATGCCGCATGATGGCGATCTTTTTCCGATGTAATTTCAAGTAATTAGCGGGCGAATGCCCCGTTTCCTTTTTAAACATTCGGCTAAAATACGATTCCTCGTTATATCCGACCGACTGCGCAATATCCTGAAATGAACTATGGGACAGCACCAACAATTCTTTGGCTCGGTCAATCCGCAGCTTTGTAATATAGGTTGTCGGACTTACTCCTTTGATTCTCTTAAACAAACGAGAGTAGTAACTCGGGCTAAAGCCTGCCATATGAGACAAAAGCTCCAGCGAAATCATTTTCATATAATGAAGTTTCAAATAGTCGAATGTCCGCTCCATGCCTCTTTCGGCATCATGCGTCTGCTCCTGAGTCTCTTTCATGACCATATAGATGAATTCCATAAATAGGCTTGTTTGCCGATATTGCCGCAGCTCGTCCTGTTCACGGATACTTTCATACAATTGTTCAAATAAACGCAGCGCTTGCGATTGATTTCCGACATACACCTCTCCTTCAATCGGAAATTGAATCCCTTCTTCTTTGTATAATTGCCATTTCCCATTGATTTGATAGCGGCTGCTATATGAATAGGAAATTTTATAAACCTCCATAGTTTCTAGCGAATTGGATGTGATCCGAACTTTTTTCCCTTTTTGGAGAAAGAACGTTTTTCCAGCCCCGGCTACATGCATTTCTCCATTAATTTCAATGCTGCCTTTGCCCTTACTAACGAATACAATCTGATAGGTCGGTACAAAATGAGAGTCCAGTCGCCATTGATCTGAACTGACGATGTACTCGACTTCGGAAACATGAAAGATCATCTCATTTAACTGTTTTAACATCGTTATTTCCCAATCCTCCTTACATCCCCAGAGCTTCCATAGGGGGAGAAAGAATAGCCACTCTCTGGTATAAACCAAGAAGCGGCTGTTTAGTAATTTTCAACCTTGCAAAAGTTTGCCGATTCCGTTCAGCTGCCACTCTAGCGCAATCGTGCCTTCGAGCGTCCAATGGTGGTCAGGGTAATACACTTGATTTGCTTGCACGGCGGTTAGTGACTTCCATGTCGGACTTGCCTGTAATTCATTAAAGGTTTCTTTCGGTTCCTGACATATTGTCTCGGGGTTACACCGACGGTTTGCTTAAAGCGTCTGTTGAAATAGTATTCGTCAGGATAACCTAATTGCGCAGCTACATCTACCCGACGATCTTTCGATAGCAGCAGGATCCCTTCGCTATTCAATCCAAAATATTCTTATGGGGAATAGGCATATGGATGGCACCGCCTTTAATGAGAATGGTTATCACTAATCTCATCGTATACTAAAAAAAGAAGACCTGCAACTTTCTTTGCAGGACTTCTTCCCCCTATTGTCACTCAGCTTTATTTGATGAACTTCTTCCTCACTTCATCCAACTGCCCTTTCATAGACGTGGCGTCCCCTAGTCCCCATATGTTGCTTACCGTATAGACATGATTATTTTTAATTGCAGGGATGTTTTTCCATATTTAACTTGTCTGAAGCTGTTTGGCGGTTGCCTTTTGTCTTGGTGACTTCACTATACTCATGATTACAATTTATAGCCGCGCATCCCTGTTTCCATATCCAACATATTCTTCTGAATCAGATTCAGAAGAATATCGCTGATCGCTTAATACTCCACATAGCTCGTGACGGATTTGCCAGGCAGTGTAGCGGTAATCGCACCGCTAGTTACAGCGATATCCGTTAACTTGGTCAGCTCCTCTGTGGCGCTCGTTCGTCTGGCTGATACATTTGCCAATGTAAGGCCGTTGATCGTTGTCGTGATCGCAGAGGAACTATTGTTAATCATGATGACAGATGCCCTGCCAGTGCTATTTTTCCCTGCGATGGAAACGAGGTTCGTATCATTCGAGGAAGCGAGAATACGGGTATCATCCGGCCGTAAATACCGGCTGAATTGACCCAAGACGTAGAGCCTTTTATTCACCGTGTAGGTATTATTCGCTCCTAAATTGATGAGCCCCTCACCCGTCGTGTTTGACACAGGATTCACTGCCCACCAGTAGAGCCAGCCCCGTTCGCCGCGCTTCAAATCGGCGGCAATCATATTCGCCCATTTCAATCCATCCGTGATGGAAGGATCGTTTGCGTTCTGGAAATCACTAACCTCCGTAGCGATCAGCGGTTTCCCAAAATGATTCACATCCGCATACGCGCTGTAATCATGCACAGAGACGAAATCTAATTTATCTCTTGTAGTTTTACTGAAGCTTGTCATATAGGTGTTAGAGGCTGTTCGATTAGATCCCTCTGGAGCACCGACCAACACTCCCTGATTTAAGCTGTGAATAGCGTCTGCTACCTTCGCCGATACTTGATCGAGTTCACTATTCGTATATTGTGCTGAAGCATACGGCGTCGATAAATCTGGTTCATTCTGCACACTGACCCATTTGATATTGAATCCGAACACATTGCGATAGTGATCCACATAGGTCTTCATATAGTTGGCAAAATTGTCGTATTGCGAAGTACTCAGATGACCCCCGTTATTCGGCGAACCATTCGCTTTCATCCAGCCGGGCGGACTCCAAGGGAGCGCGTAGAATTGATTCATCCCGCGATTCTTTGCCTCCTGAGCAAACCATCTTTGATGGAGGTCTGTATTCCAATCCAGAACACCTGAAGAAGGCATAAACGTCGTTTGCACAGCATCCTGCGCAGCGGTATACGGATTAATCTCCATTCTGACGATCGACAATCCGGCATTTGATGCATCTGCACGGAATAGTTTATCCAGAATTTCTCCTTGCACGGTCGTATTATAATTCGTTTTCAATTCGTTTACAGGGTGATTGGCTGCCGCACCGAACCCCCAAATCGTTTGGTACGTCGTGTCTTTGTAAAGCGTCACTGTACTTGCCGCCAAAGCTGTGGGAGCTATGCTCACCAACATGGAAACGGCCAACCCCATTACACAATAAACCTTCTTTCGTTTTGAAATCATTCTACATGCACCTCTTTTATCAAATTGGTTGATCATCAACCTCCCTCTACCATAATCTGCAATCGCTTACAAAACACTGAGGTAATAAGGTTTTTTACTGCACAAATGCAATGAACATGCAATGAACATGCCTTAATCACCTCCAAACCGATCCTTATATTCCATCGGATTTAATCCATGATACTGTTTGAAAATACGTGAGAAGTGAATGCTGTTTTCGTAGCCCACCTGCAGGGCAATTTCGTAGCTCTTCAAGGAGGAGGTGAGCAGCAAATCACGAGCTTTTCTCATTCTGACATTGACACAATACGTCCAGATCGTCATACCCGCCTGCTCTTTAAAAAGCTTTGCTAAATGCGAACGACTCATCGCTACGTGATCCGCCAGTTCCTGAAGTCCCCAGCTCTCAGCGTAATGCGCCTCGATATACCGTTTGACTTGATCAACGGCGCTTTCCTTTTGCAAGTTTTTCGCCTTCCGCGCCCTGTCCATCAAGATATTCGCTGCTTGCTCCAGTCTTCTTACCGCACATAAACGGAAATACTGCCGCACTTCCGAGTGCTGCAGACTTTGTTCACCTAGCTCGAAATCCTCGCCCTCCTCATAGTTGACGTGGATATCTTGCTTTTTCAATTCTTCGATGACAAGCGCTGTCCAAGCCATGGAGAGCTCGTTCAATATCTCATAGCGACCATTAACCCACGTTTCCAACATAGCCAAGGTATCTACAATAAGCAGCGGCTGCCCATGCAAATACACAGACAAAACCATCTCCAACCAGCGGTCCAGCATCGGCTTGTACACTGGCAGCTTATACAGTAATAGCTGGTTGGCTTCATTGCGGCGAGTGCTCTGAATGCGTGTGCAAGCCTTTTGCACAGCCTCATAGAGAAGAGTGCTGTCCAATGGCTTAAGGACATACTCGACGGCGCCTAGCGCAATACTCTTTTTCGCATAATGAAAATCATCATAGCTTGAAATTACGATGCAAGTCATCCAAGGATACTGACGATTGATCTCCTCTATTAACTGAAGGCCGTCAACAAGGGGCATCCGCACATCCGTCATGCAAATGTCAGCAAAATGATCCTTCAACCAATCCAGCGCCTTACTGCCATTGGGAAGACCGGCCGATACGGTGATCCCTTCCATCTCTGAAACTTGGATAGCCAGACTCTCCCGGATTAAATCTTCATCATCTACGATGATCATTCTATTCAACCTTACGTCATCTCCTTTCTATTTCTCCAGCTTCCCTTGTAAGGGCAAGAACACTTCAACAACGGCTCCGCCCGTAACAAGATCATTCGTGAAGATAATATCAGCCTCAGCCAAATAAAACATATGCAAGCGATAGATCAGATTCGACAGTCCGACTTGTTTAAAATGATACGAATGGGCATGCGAGTCCGCCTGTTCCCTTGTCAATCTGGCCAAGGTGTCCGCTGTGAAGCCAGGTCCATTATCCGCAACCGTCAACTTTAGTTTGTCTCCATCTAGCGATTCGCCAAAGATCCGAATATGTACGGGCTCCCCTGTCGTTTCCCTTGCGTGTTTGATGCTGTTCTCCACCAAGGGCTGCAAAAGCGCTTTGGTACATGCCGACTGCATGAGCTCCTCAGGAATCTCGATGTCATACGTGACTTCATCTTTAAATCGGACTTTCATAATGCTTAAATAATTTTCCAGATGCCTAATTTCTTCCTTGAGGGTGACCTGAACATTTTTGTAATCCGAGGTGTACCTCAGCATATTGGAAAGGGTTACGGCGACGGACCCGATATGGGATTGTTTTGCAATAACCGCCATTGAGTTAATCGTTTCCAATGTATTGTACAAAAAGTGTGAATTAATCTGAGACTGCAAGGCAGAAACAACCGCTCGATGCTGCAGAACACGCGTCTCAGCGTGATCGTGAATGGATTGCTCCAGATGACCGAGCAAATTATTAAAAGATTTGCTTAAATCAGCTACCTCATCACTACCTTCGACGTCCGCTCGAGAGTGGAAACTACTCGTCATCTGCATGGCTTTCATCATTTTACGGAGGCCTAGAATACGTCTTGTTATCGAGGACGCTGCAAAATAGGTGAGCAGAACTGAAATAATCAAAGCGGAGATCGCAATAACGATGGTTACGTTTCGTGTATAATTAATACTTTTGGCGATTTCCTGATAGGGAAGGATCGCGACAATCTTCCAGCCAGTCATCTGGATCGTTTGGAAAATAATCAGTTCTTTCCCCGACTTATCGAAAATGGAGCCTTCCTGCTGCCCTTTAACCGTTTGCACGATGCGATCATCCAGATGTCCCATAACCTCTGCAGCGTGAGAATGGTGGATAATGGTACCATAATCATCCATAACGACAGCAACGCCAGAATCGGTGATATTAATTTGATCCATAACCTTTTGAGAGGCTGTCAGTGAAATATCGATTTTGAGATATCCGTTATAGAGCTGCTTGAAGAGCGTCAAGACAGGTATCTTCATCTTTTGATTGGTAGCGTCTACATAGTTTTCAGAAATGCCGGTTATAAATTTCACCTTCTCGAAGTTTCCACTTTTAGAGAAATAGGGCTCATTTCGGATCGTGTAATTCAAAGGAAGGGCGAACGTATTGACGAAATGCTGCTCGAACCCGGTTGTATTGTACAAAGAAACCGATAAAACCTCTGGATATTGTAAAAATAAGCGATTTAAGTAATTTTCCTTGATTCTCTCGTAATTCCGAATCTGTTCAGAGGATACAATTGGTGATGAAATCCGCATCCAATCGCGGACTTCTAGGCTGTTGCTTAGCATAAGAAAAGCCAATTCGTATTCCGAATAGTAACGATTTAAGTTCATATTAGCTTGCTTCAACACTTGCATACTGAGATGGTCAATATCTTTGCGCACAGAGCTTTTGGTTTGGATGTAGCTCGATATGCCAATCGTAGATACCGTAAAAATCAATATCGTAGCGATAATAGAGATGAGCTTCCATTTCAGCGAACGTTTTACATGCTTAACCAGATAGGTAAACAAAGTGATTTTCCTCCCGTAAATAACGGTGCCAGCAAGTATATGGCGTTAAACTTTTTAAGTATAATATTTAAATAATAGGCTGATTCGTAACAGGAAGCAATGAGGTAAAGGTTGGATTCACTGCAGGGATCGTACGATTTCAAGAAAAGACCGTACCTACAGAATAGGCACGGTCTGGAACCTGTTTATGATTGATAGATGTACTGGAATAATCTGTATAGCATAACCGAAGTTTCGGCTCTCGTCGTATGGCCGAGCGGATTAATTTTGCCAGCGTTTCCTTGCACTAAGCCTTCTTTGGCAAGAGCGTTGATCGCATTGACCGCATAGGAGGCAATGTCAGACCCATCTGTAAAAGTTGACTTGCCTTCGTTCTGTGCGAGCGGTCTATTGACCTGCGCCAAGGCTCTGGCAATCATGACGAACATGTCTTGGCGAGTGATGGTAGCCTGTGGATTAAAGTGGCGATCGTCAACACCGTTGACGACACCTAATTGATTAGCGATGCCAACCGCCTGCTCGTAATAGGACCCCTTCGCAACGTCCACGAAGTGGTTGTCGGCAGCTGCGTGCAAACCAAAGGTCTCGACCAACAGTTTCGTGAAATCCGCTCGGGAAATCGCAGCCGTCGGGCTGAATTCACGATCACTTACGCCTTGAATAATGCCCTTGGCAGCCAGAGCATGGATGGATGTCTGCGCCCATGGCGTAGAAGCCAAATCCCCGAACGAAGGCATTGCATAAGTTACCGCATACTTACTGAAATGGTTGGTCTGGAACTGTATGGTTCCTGAAGCAGGATCATAGTGTCCCGAAGGCACGAGCTGAACCTCACCCTTCGCGTTCACATACCAGACATTCAGCAGCTCAATATGGCTTTTCTCGTCTGCTGAGAGCACATAAGGAATGCGCACCTGAACGTGAACATCCTTGCTTTCGAATTGCAGCGGTTGTCCCGATGCTGCGAACTGCAGATCCATGACAACTCCTGTTTTGCCTTTTATAACGGCTTGCTCAGGCAGCTTATCTAACGTGATAATTACAGTTATACTTGCATGCTGAGCCGCCTCGATATTCGTCGCAAATAGATTGCTAGGTAGGTATAGCGAACCTAACTGCGTTGAAACCTCTACGCCGTATGTCGCATTTTTCTTTGTCAAATATTCCGTAGGGATCTCTAGTAGGAATGATTTCGCCCCCACAACCTCTGGGAGCTTCACCGTGACGTGGTTTATCCCTTCCGCTTTCTTAAAGGCTTCCTCCAGTGTGGCTTTATCCAAAGCTGCGCTTACCTTCCCACTGTTGGTCGTCAGACCCTGTGAAGGGAAGTTAATGTGTGCTTCCCCATTGCTTACAACGATGCTTGGTTTGTTAAGATCTGGTTGTGTCACAACAGGTGGATCAACAACGGAGGATGGAACCGTTAACGTTGTGACCGTCAAGCTTGGCCCATCGCTCGACCAATTGTTCGCCTCATCTGCGGCTTCAACTGTGAAGTGGTAGGTCGTATTCGGCGTTAGCCCAGTTACCAGCCATGAAGTGCCTGATGTTATCGTTACGATGTTTCCATTCATTAGTAACTTATATTCCTTTACACCCATACGGTCAATGGCTTCGCTCCATGACAATTGCACCGTAGTCGTCGTAACAGCTCCTTGGTTGAGCATACTTCCGGCAGGCCATCCCGGCGGTGTTGTGTCATTTGGAACTGGAATTTCAGGATCATTCGTACTTGGGCCAAAGACAGTTGCATTGCCCACAAAATCCTGAGCTTCGACTTTATACACAGCTGCTGTGCCTGGTGTTCCCAGGATGGTATAGCTCGTCATGCTGCCGTCTACAACAGCTGCTTGCACACCATCGCGATAGAGCACATACTGCTTAATTCCCACATTGTCCACGGCGGCGTCCCATTGCAGGATTTCACGATCCGACTCACGTGTGGAAGTAATACGGGACCCTGTCGGCCATTGCGGCGTAATGGTATCCTGCTTTAACGTTCGAACAGCAAGTTCAAGGGGCAGCGAGCGATTACCTGCTTCGTCCACGCCAATTACCGAGAACGTAAACAGCGTATCGTCATTCAAACCATTGACATAATAGGTTCTCAAACCTTTACCTAATTCGGCAACAAGTGAACCATTTCGCTCGATGCGATACTGGTGAATGCCTGTATCGTCCAATGCCTCTGGCCAGTTCAACCCTAGACCAGATGAAGTAATCACCGATGCTGCAAGTTGGCTACCATTGCTCCAAGTAGGAATACTTGTATCTGGTGCAAGAGTGGTCACATGAATGGAAGGGCCGACTGCTGCATTCCCTGCCGCATCACGCGCGGTTACATGGAAATCATAAGTTGTTCCGGCAGTAAGACCTGAGACCGAATAGGAAAGAACATCTCCGTAGACGGAAGCCACAATCGTATTACCGTTATAGATGTCATACGCCGTCACGCCATACTGATCTACAGCCGCTGGCCATTGTAAAGCAGCGGAAAAGCGAGTAACATCCTTCGCTGTTAACGAAGCAGTTGGTGACCAGACAGGTGCCAGCAGGTCTGCAGTCGGTGTCGTTAGAACGACTGCGGGTCCCGTGGACGATTCTAGTCCTGTGTCCCGTGCTTCCACTTTAAATGAATAGCTCGTCGATGGCGTCAAGCCGGTTACGTTATAACTGTATACATCGGAACCCACTGTTGCAATCGGCGCTCCATTTTGATAAATGACATAACGGTTAATCCCGCTATTATCTTGGGCGCTGGACCATGTCAACGTTGCCGCTTGGGGCTGCAGATGCGTAACATTCACTGTGGCGTTCGTCCATGATGGAGCAATCGTATCTGTTGGAGCTTCTTCCGTACCGACAGATAAGTAGGGCTTATAAATGGCATTCGCTCCTGTAGCCTCTTTGGAATGGATGTCCACATTCTGATCCAGCCATGAATCATCCTGCAGCTTAAAGCTAATTACTCGCTCCCCAGTTATCTCTGTTGCAACCTGATTCGTTACCGTGAATTTCTTCCAATATCCTGCGTTTCTAATCGTTGTCGTGCCGATCTTCGATCCATCCACGGGTTTGTTTAACCAATTAACCGATGTCTCAGACCAAGTATTGCCAGTCTGGTAAAGATCCATAGGAATATCCATATTGGCTGTTTGTACAGCAAATACATACAAATTTAAAGAAGCATCGTACACATTTCCTGTAACGGAAGTTAACGGGAATTTCAAATAAGCTCTTCTGTTATTCCCTGTGTTCTTGTTCGTTTCGCTAGGCGTCACACCCGCCGCATTCTTATATCGGAGATAAGCGATATTATTCGTCGTCCCTGCTCCTCCAAATGTTGCCGGAGCTTGAATGAAAGCATCGTCGCTTGGATACAGCACATGCTGCGTTCTCACGACACCTGCAAAGGTGTTGATGCTGACAGAGGGACCATTCGATGACCAATTTCCAATCTCATCACGAGCCTCCACGCGGAAGGTGTAAGGCTGACCAGCCGTTAAATCGGTGACCGCTAAAGTCTGTACATCACCATACACATTGGCAAGTACCGCGTTATTTCGATACACCCGATAACCTGTAACACCGAAGTTATCTTCAGCCGCTGTCCAGTTTAAAGTGACCCCCTTATCACTCAATCCGCTATACGTCAGCATTCTTGTCGCAGGCCATTGCGGTGCCGAATCATCCGTACCAATGATGGTTTTTATCGTGCGGGACGGACCAGTCACGGACCAATTATTGCTGCCATCGCCAGCTTCAACCTTAAAGTTGTAGGTCGTATTTTGTGATAACCCCTCTACATGGAAAAAGTTCGTTCCGGATGGCAAGGTTGTCAGCTCTGTATTCCCTTGAAACACACGGTAGGCCGTTACCCCTCTGGCATCCTGTGTAGCACTCCAGCTCAGGTTCACACTAGTTGCGCCGATGTCATCTGCAGCAAGATTGGAAGAAGCCCAAGTCGGCGGTGTCCTATCCTCCACCCCTAACGTTCGGAAGGTCACAATCGGACCGCCAAGGGATAGATTGCCTTCCGCGTCCTTGGCTTCAACACGTACCGTGTATTGACTATTCTCATTTAAATGGGTCAATGCATAGCTTGGTTTTACGCTATCACCTACGATTTGCCCATTCACATAAATCCGATAGCCGGCTGCTCCCTCGTTACCCACACCCGAAGGCCAGGAAAGCGATACGCCTGTTTCACTCAAACCTGTCAATTGAATGAATGAACCTTTGGACCAACCAGGTCTGGTCCGATCGGTTCCCGGGGAGGCCGTTGCCTGGACGTCTGGGCTAAGAAGTGATAGATTACCTTGCTTGTCCACGGCTTGAACGCGCAGCACGTAAGACTGGCCTGGTGTTAGCCCTGTAATGTCATAGCTCGTCACATTGGCTGTTGTTTGCGTTAGCAGACTACCATCCTTATAGAGCAAATATCCAGCAACCTGCTGATTATCATGGGCCGCTGGCCAATTGAACGTCACTGAGGTTGGTGATGCCTCTGAAATACGGAATGAACTTCCATACGGCCATACTGGCGCCGTAATTTCTGCATTCTGTGCCGGAATTGGCAGCGGGACAAAACTAAGTGTTTCTACCTGTGATGGCGCTCCCCAAACCATCGATACCTTATTGTCTTTTCCTTTGAGCAAAGAAGCCTTGACTGTCTGACTCGTGCCATTGTACGTTACTGTAATATCATAGTCGCCATAAAATCCACGTGTCTGATAGCTTCCAGCCCCATCTGTTTTACCGGTTATATCCGTCCACCATGTTTTGTAAATAAGCTTTCGCCATTCCTCGCCGGAAGGCTTCAAAGACCAGTCATTACGGAACAGCGGTGCATTGTTTTGCCAATGCGCACCATCCCAAAACCCCCACATCGTAAACGATTGTACATTCGGATGGCTGAACGTAGCCAGCAGCAAATCATGTGTAAATTTACCCTGTACATCTTCTCTCGGGGTATTCATATCATATTCAGTAATCGCGATTTCTGGCGCATACTGTGTAAAGTGTGTAAGTTGATCATAAAAAGCCATTGGACTAACTGGCGTACTGCCGAAATGTGCCTGGATGCCTATCCCGTCAATCGGGGCACCGTTGTCCTTCATAGATTTCAAGATGTTGGAAAAGTTCTGGATAACAGGTGCATCCGTGCCCAAAATTTGCGTTTCATTCACGTATAATTTCGCAGAAGGATCAGCTTCTTTGGCACTTTTAAACCAATTTGCCATCACAGCGCCGGGGTCATCGTACGTACCGCGAATCAGGCTGTTCAATACCGGCTCATTCAGCACATCCCAGTTATACAATCGTCCGCGGAAGTATCCTGCGAGCTCATGAAAATGATCTTGAATCCGCTTCTCCAGTGTGCTTTTATTGCTCAGCAGACCAGGAATATCAGCTGGTAAACGCGTGGAACCATCCCACAACAGCGCATGGCCTCGCATGTCGAATTTGTTTTCGCCTAACCAATTGTACAGCTTGACGGTTCTGCTTTTATCCGCTTCCCACCAAGGCCATTTCATCTCATTTTCCATGACCACGGAATTGAAATTTTCTTTCAGCTTCGCCCGATACGTTGCCGCGTTCTGATCTGTTCCCATGATCATCGTGCTATTGACAGCTGTACCGAATTTGAAGTCGTGCTTCGTCATTTGAACATGCACATCCGCATCCTTGATCGGATTGCCAGCTGCATCCTTTACTTCAACGACTAGATCTCCTTTGCGAATCTGCTCAATCCGTCGGTTGGCTTCTGCCCGCCAAGGCGCATCATCCTCCATCCCTTCATAGGCAACGGGAGTGCTCGGCAGGCTGTCAAATGTAACCGCTTTCTTATAGTTGACAACTTTCAAATTGGCGATTTCGATAACCTGCGGTTTGTAACCAAGACGAAATGTAATCTGTGGCGTATTCTCCTCCATTAACAGGGCAGCTTTAATCGGCACAAGGAATTTCTTCCATTGCGCTGGGATCGCGATCGTTTCCGTGACCGATTTCTCCCAAGTCCCCCTTTTCTCCATAACCAAAGCAGCTGTACCCTCTGCCGTTTCCACCGTCGAGCTAATCGTTCTCGCATAGAAGGTAGCAAGAATCACATCATCTTTCTCTATACGAGCCTCAATGGGAAGTACATATTGTAAAAGATAAGTGCCTGAAGGCTCCACATTTGTCGTAAAGCGCAATGCTTCTGAGAAAGATTGTCCCTCGACCACTGCATCTGCCATAGTCCCATAAGCCTGAGCCTCCGGATTGAGGGCTGCTCCCGTCTTTTTAAGATCTGAAATAAGCAATTCGCTTCCGACCACTCGGCCTAGCTCATCTTCTGTCAGAGGAACCTGCGCCATGACGATATACGATTGCAATGGTAACGTCAGCAGCGCACAAATTAATAGCATAGACAGCATTCTACCCATTTTTATCAACACGAGCCTCATCCTTCCTAGTACAAATTCACATGCAGAAAAGACTGCCCACCTGAGCTAGTTAATCCTGGCTTCAGATGGGCGAGTTTTTATCAACAAACTTACTTTTTACGGTTTGCGTTATACCAGTCGGTTAATTCCTTGATCGCCTTGTCGCCGCCTTGTTTTTTCCAAGAAGCTACATACTCATCAAAATAGTCTAACGGCTTTTCGCCGAGAATAATTTTGGCAGCTGCCTCCTGGAAGGAGCCTTTATAGCCAAGATCCGCATTCTTCGTCAACGTTTCTGAAGGCGGCATACCTGCTGTCGGGTTCGCAATGCCTTCTTTGCGGGAAGTTTCAATGGTTTGAATGAGTTTATTGTAAGCCTCATCGTTATTAATCAGCACCTTCTGAGCAGGCTCGTTGAAGCCATGCATTTGGAACACAGCGGAACGCCACTTCACATCCGGGTCCTTGTCCGCCAGATACTTAATCGTACTGCCTTCTTTAGTGAAGGATTGCCCTTCAATCCCTAGCTCCGTAAACATCTGTCCTTCATCCGAGACAAGCCAATCGAACATTCTAACGACAGCTTCCGGATTTTTCGCGTCTTTATGTACGACGAATGTTTTTAATACCGGCTTCTCAACACGACCTAATTGACCCTCATAGCCTTCACCTCTTGGTGTTGGGATGGCCACTACGTTTGGCTTCTTGTCAGGGAGCAGCTTGCTAAGCTCTTTCTGCCAAGGATCCCAGGCGCCGAATACCACATGGTCCCATGAGCCAACAAGGTCGGACTTAATTTTTTGGTCCCAAATCGCACGTGTATTTGTCAAAAATTCCGTATCAATCAGCTTCTCGGCATACATCGTTCTGAGCATACCCAGCGCTTTTTTCATATTCGGATTCACGAAGCCAGGCATAACTTCATTATTGTACAGGCTGTTGGAATCGAGATTGACCCCGAACATACCGAAAATGTTATCGGCCCACTCGAATTTCTCACGGGAGGAGAATGGAATCTCGTCCTTCTTGCCATTGCCGTTCGGATCCTTGTCACGGAAAGCGCGCAGCATATCGAGGAACTCATTCGAGGTCTTAGGCTCCTTGATTCCTAACTTATCCATCCAATCCTTACGCACGTAAATCACACGCTCCGCTGGTGCATTCCCTTGCGCCAATTGTGGAATCGCCAGAATTTTACCGTTAAGCGTAACGGCGTCCCAAGCGGATTGCGGGATATTTTTCTTCAAATTCGGACCGTATTTATCGATATATGGCTTCAAATCCATGGCCAAACCATTGATGACGAGATCAGATGTCTCAATCCCCCACACCATATGTACATTCGGAATATCGCCTGAAGCGAACTTCAATTTGAGCTGATCCATATAATTTTCATGCGGCAGGAACGTGATATCCAAATCTGTGTTTGTTTTTTGTGCCAGATATTTAACCGTAGCCAGATCCATCGATTTACCTGCTGGAATCTGCTGCGCGTTATTGGAGACGAATATACTAATTTTCTCCGGTGCAGCGGGCTTCGAGCTTTGATTAGCAGCAGGAGCTGAAGAAGCTTGCGTCGTTGTTGTTGCTCCTTTATCCGAGGAGCACGCGACCGTTGCACCTGTAAGACCTACCACGCATATTAACGTAACCAACCTTGTAAATTTCACTTTCATTGAATAGACCCTCCCTAATTATCTTCATTATAAAATAAAGCGTTTACTTTCATCATCTGGGCACTGCTGGTAAATCGCACCACCTCCTTATTAGACTCTGGTAATGATCCGCTTTATTCTTCCTTATTCCTTGACCGAGCCCAGGAGTGCGCCTTTGATGAAATGCTTTTGTAAAAACGGGTAGATAATGATAATCGGAATGGTCGCGATCACAATCGTCGCCATTTGCAGCCCTTGGGGTGTAACCGCTGTGGATAACTCCAGGACCGACTGCCCTCCCGCTGAATCCATATCAAATTGCGAAATCAGCTTGTATAAATATAATTGCAGAGGCTGCAGCTCCCGATCGGTGATATACAGTAAGGGCCCAAGGTAATTATTCCAGTGTCCCACGGCATAGAACAAAATCAACGTAACATTGATCGGCATGGATAGCGGTGCAACAATACGCCAAACAATGCGGTACTCCGACATCCCGTCCACCCTCGCGGCTTCATACAGTTCCTCTGGAATAGACCTCATGAAGGTGATGCAGAGCATCATATTGAATGCACTGAGGGCACCTGGAATAATTAATGACCAGATACTATTCAGCAGGCCAAGGCTTTTGACAAGGATATACATCGGTACCATCGGCGCCTGAAAAATCATCGTAAAAATAATAAAGAGCAGAATTATTTTGCGGCCGCCCAGCCATCCTTTGGATAACGGATAGGACGTAAGGATCGTCAAGACCATATTGATCGCAGTTCCGATAAGTACAATTTGGATCGTAACCAAGAAGGACTTCCAAAACACGGCATTGCGGATGACAAAATCATAGTTGTGCAGATTAAAACCTACGGGCCAAAGGAATACCTTGGCATGAATAATAGCTTCATTGGAGCTAAGTGATCCCGCAATCACATTCATTAATGGAATGGCGACTGCTATACAAAAGAGCAGCAATAGTCCTACATTCACCGCATCAAATGCGACTTCTCCTGATGATCGTTTGATTTTCATAGTCGTATCGCCCCTTTAGTATAGCCCTTCGCCAGTAGTCCATTTACTTACTCGGTTTGCGATGATTAATAAGAGAAAGCCAATCACCGATTTAAATAATCCGATTGCCGTCGTAATGCTGTATTGACCTTGCAGAATACCCGCCCGATAGGTGTACGTATCCAGCACATCCCCCGTCTCAAACGTAGCTGGGTTGAGGAATTGATAGATTTGCTCAAAGCCCGAATCCATAATATGTCCGATTTTGAGCATCAATAGGATCATGATCGCCGGCAGCAATCCAGGCACGGAGATGTGTAAAAACTGCTTCCAACGATTAGCCCCATCCATTCGTGCTGCTTCGTATAAAGAGGGGTTAATGCCCGCCAGCGCTGCGATGAATATGATCGCGTTCCAGCCCATTTCCTTCCAAATCCCCGATATGATAATGATGGAGCGGAAGTATTGCGGCTTCTGGAGATAAGCGATCGTTTCGCCATTAAACGAAGAAATAATATGATTGACCAGCCCTTGTGCCGGGGAAAGCATCATATACGTAAGTCCGAAAACGATGGTCCATGATAAAAAATGCGGTAAATAGAGCACCGTTTGCGTAATTCGCTTGAACGCCATCGTTCGGATTTCATTGAGCATGATGGCCAGTAGAATCGGAAGCGGGAAAGCAAATACAATTTGATACAAACTGATCACGAGCGTATTCCGGAGAAGTCTGCCGAATTTATCGTACGTGAACAACTGATGAAACCATTTGAACCCTACCCATTCGCTGCCTGTGAAGCCTTTGAAAATGTTGTAATCCTGAAACGCGATAAAACTCGCCGTTAACGGCAAATACTTAAACACGAGAAAATACAGCAGACCCGGAATTAGCATGATATAAAAAGCCCGATGCTGTACGATGTACCTCCATCCTGATTTCTTCGATCTGATGGTTGACCGCTGGACAACCTCATTCACAGTAGCGGATTTCATTCGCTCTCACCTACATTATCTATTTGTCTTCTGTGTTAATTATAGGGTTGTGAGAGAGAGGGCAACAATGAGGGCAGATGTCGATTTACTGCAGTAAAAGTCTTTTGATGGGGGCGGCGATGTGCGTAATACAAAGAGAGCCTCTCCCAATTAACGGAGAAGCTCTCACTTTACTTCTTATCTGTTATTCCTAAGTTGCATTAACGGATTTCCGGTTTACAACAACTTCCTTTTTCTCCTCAGCTTGACCTACACGTTTAATGAAGAAGGAGAGAAGCAAACCAACAATACCAATCCCAATAATGACAAGATAGGAATCATTAATTCCTTGAATAGACGCCTCTTTGATAAGTTCTTTGGTAGCAGTTGCTGTTTTGTTTGCCGTCATCATCTCTACGAGGTGAGATTTGGTTCTGGTTGTCATAACCGTGACCAGTAGTGCCGTACCTACGCCGCCTGCCACTTGCTTAATGGTATTTGAAATAGCGGTACCATGCGCATTCAGTCTTGAAGGCAATTGATTAAGTCCCGCCGTGGTGATTGGCATTAAGAAGAGCGCCATCCCGAAGCGTCGTCCTGTGGACATAAGAACTAAATACGTATAACTTGTAGAATCCGTCAAATTGATGAATCCTAGTGTGGTTACGATTGTAATGGCCATACCCACAACGGACAACCACTTCGCTCCGAACCTATCGAACAGCTTACCAGCCACTGGCATCATGATACCCATGAGCAGAGCTCCAGGGAGCATAAGAATACCGGACTCTAACGCGGTATATCCGCGAGCATTTTGCAAATACAAAGGAAGCAGCATCATATCCGCATACATAACCATCGTAACTGCAATGTTAATTAACGTTGTTAATGTAAACATGTTGTATTTGAAAGCTCTTAGATCTAGCAGTGGTTCTTTGATAACCAGTTGGCGCCATGTAAACAAAATTAAAGCTACTACACCTACAATAATAGATAGAATAACCTCAACGCTTGACCAGCCTTTGCCACCAGCACTACTGAAGCCGTAAAGAAGGAAACCAAATCCGATTGTTGAAAGAACGGCACCCCACATATCAATTTTGGGATATTGACGTTCAGAGACATTTTTTAAATAGATAAAAGCAACTACAATAACGACGATAGCAAATGGAATAATGCCATAGAAAAGGGTACGCCATGAATAATGCTCCAAAATATAACCAGCAATAGCAGGTCCAACAGCAGGGGCAAAAATGATAGCCAACCCAACCATGCCCATAGCTGCACCACGCTTATCCGGCGGATAGATCGTCAAAATAACATTCATGAGAAGCGGCATTAGAATACCTGCCCCAGCTGCTTGAATCAGTCGGCCAGCCAACAACAACTCAAAGCCTGGCGCCACTGCTGAAACTATGGAACCAATGAGAAAAATAATCATGGAAGCTTGGAACAGCTCACGCGTCGTAAACCGTTGCATAAGGAAAGCTGTTATCGGAATTAAAACACCGTTAACCAACATATAGCCCGTTGTCAGCCATTGGCCTGTCGAAGCGGCAATATCAAACTCGACCATGAGTTTCGGTAAGGCGACACTCATAATCGTCTGATTTAGAACGGCAATGAACGCCCCTAAAATCATAACAAACAACAAAGGCCCTTTCTTAATGGAACTACTATCAAATGCTGCAACTTTACTCATTTTACTAATTCCTTTCAAATTCAATTTCAAGCTAATTGACACCGTGTTGTATAATTAGCTTTATGTAAATAGTATTATAGTCATCCATTCTAATGTTCACAAGCAACAACTTTCTTATTCTTGTTTAATAGTTTACATTCGAGTAATATCTGTCGTCTATCTAACACATAATCCACAAAATTTGCAGAATTTGTCGCATAGTAAACTTCAGTAGAAGGGAAATGATCACTATGTCATCATCACAACGTATTGACCCGCGTGTACTGCGTACGCGCCAATTGATTCGAGATGCCTTTATTGAATTACTCCAGGAGATCGAACTGGAGAGAATAACGGTGAATCGTATTGCGGAGCGAGCGACCATCAATCGAGTTACTTTCTATCTGCATTATCGAGATATCCCCCATATGCTCGAGAGGTTAGCAGACGATATGGTTAACAATATCCATGCCATCTTGAAAGAAATTCCGAACCCACCCGGTTTTAACATGCAGATCATGGTCAAAATGCTTGATCACATCGCCGAAAACTCCAAATTTTACAAGGTTCTGCTCGCTTCGAAGCGGATACCCATATTTACGGAACGACTCATGAAGCTTATTGCTGATTTCATCACCAATCGAATGGACAAGCTAGAGGCATCTTCAACGTTGAACATTCAAAAAGATATCGCGATCTGGTACGGCTCATCGGCCATCATCGGTACGATTGTCTGCTGGCTTCGCAATGATTTACCTTACACACCGCTTTTTCTAGCTACTCAACTTTCAGAAATGCTTCATATGTCTCAAAGTGATTCCAAGCATAATCCCGAGAAATGACCTCTTTCATAGTGTTCGTATAAGCCCTTGCCCTTGATTCCTTACATAGGAACCAAGGTTTCTTTATTTTTTAGTAACGATCTATACAACAATTGGATGCTATTTTGTAGATTATTCTTCGGATAGTTAACAATTTGATCGGAATTTGGACTACCTTTCTCATAAACTTTAAGCCGCTTCTCGTCTCCGCTCCGATATACTTCCAAATCAAATGTTGTTTGAAAAGCTTTTATACTAAAACCCGATACTGCAATGCCAAATCAGGCTCGCATGCTGCAAATACTCCTCTTAGTGCATAAAGTTTAGATCTGTCCCAGAAAGTTTGATCCCCAACTTCTGTACTCAATCCATTCTTCGTCCATTCCCACTGCCATGTCAGAAGGGCTCCCTGCCCGTGACCGAGCAGTCGAGGACAAGCCTTCTACGAGATAATAATCCCCGATGATAAGGGATATCTACGTCATTAGCCACTTTTTCCGTTTTAAACGGATACGTCACTTTAACGCCGATGCCAATAACGCTAAGGCTTGCCTTTATTCGATCTTCGTTTCCCCTACGGTTGCTTTGTACAAAGCCTGACCGCCGATAAAAGGGACTTTACGCGGGATTTGCACTCTGGCTTTGGCAACCCCATCAAAGTGCACCTTTGTATACAACATTTCCGTGGATAGACTTCTTCTCTATGTAGACGAGAAATAAGGGTTATTCCACAAGCAGTCCACTTGACTGCTTGCACAATAACCCATAAATTTATACCCGTGTATTTAATCCTCGCAGCAAGCTGCGGGGAAATAGGTTCGCAGCGATTAAATCAGTTTCGACTTTTGTAGAAGTCGCTGCACGATGGCTGCAACCTCTGCTCTGGAGATATACGCTTTTGGCGCAAGCTGTGTACTGCTTCTGCCGGTAACGATGCCTGCCTGCAAGCAGTCGGCCAGACTGTTCTTCGCCCACTCTGATGCATGGCTCGCATCGGTGAAGGGATTCAGCAGCTCAGCTGCTGCTTTGGCTGGAAGGCTCGCCTTAAGAGCGGTTATTTTCATCGCTTTCGCGATGATCGTCATCGCCTGCTCCCGTGTGATTTTGTCCATCGGACGGAAGCTGCCATCTTCAAACCCGCTGATCAACTGGTAACCGTAGGCAGTTTTAATCGCACTGTTGAACCAGTCCGTTGTCTTCACGTCCGCAAATGAACTTGAACCGTCCTCTAGCTTCAGCCCCAATCCCCGAACCATAATCGCTGCAAACTCCGCGCGTGTAATATCTTGATCAGGATTGAACATGTCATTGCCAATTCCGCTGATGACCATCCGCGATCCCATATCGTTCACCGCATCCTTCGCCCAGTGCTGCGCGACATCTGTAAACGCTAAAGGATGCCATACGATGGAATACGTACTGTTCGTCAAGCTGTTCACTTCGCATAGTACTTCTCGTTAATAACGACAATCTTGGTCGGCACATGGCGTACCGTTCCGTCCGGTTCAACAACGACCCCGGTTGTGATTTTGCTCGTGTCTGCACCATCTGGAATCGCAATGGTTCTTTCTACGTAGACGTTAAACTTGGACACTTCAATGTTGATATCCCCGTAATTGGCTTTTACTGTAAAGTTAAGCGGTGGAACGACAAGGACGAACGCCCCTTTAGCAGCCAAGTTTTCCACGATTTTCACCGTGTCTGTGGTCGGTTTGGATATTTCGATCCGTAACTTGATATCCTGAAGCCGCACGCTCTTGCCGAGCTGATCCGAAAGTGCACTGATATTGATCTGCTGTGCGGGCAACGTATACGTCGCATTCCCCGTTTGGATTTGAACGACTGCCTGCTTTTGTTCCATATTTTTGACCATCTGGCCGTCAAGCTCTCCGATCACAACATCGGATTTCGTATTCACTGGAATCGTAATCACGGCATGATTTCCTTCCGCCGCCAGCTTGTCCTCCAGCTTTTTCGAATCGACTGCAACGATGGTTACCGTTTGCCCATTCAGTGTGGTTGTTGTTGCCGTGCCTGCGTTCTCAGCCCTGCCATTGACCAGCACCTCTACCCCCGTGTTTGGTGTGCTCGGTGGTGCAGGTTGCGTCGGAGCAGGGTCTTCACTGGATGAAGATCTCGGCGTCACGATGTTGGATACAGTGGAAGCCGCACTTTTGCCAACGCTATTAACAGCTTTCACCGTAAACGTATACGCCGTACCATTGGACAAACCCGTTACCGTGATCGGGCTTGCTGCTCCCGCGACCGTGATATTGCCTGGCGATGCCGTAACCTCGTACCGTGTTATCGCACTTCCTCCATTATCCATAGGGAGGGTGAAGCTGATGGTTGCCTGTCCATCTCCTGCTGCTGCAGTTACGCCTGCTGGAGCGCCGGGCACTGTAGCTCGAGCGGTCGGCGTCGCGCTCACTTCATTGGAGGCAGCACTGCTTCCTCCAGGATTAATGGCTTTAACGACAAAATAATACGTTGTGCCATTCGTCAATCCTGTTACATCATAGCTGTATACAGAACCGCTTACCGTGGTTGCTTCTAATCCATAAGCTCCGGAAGTCGTACTTTTGAATATTTTGTACCCGGTGGAACCGATCACCGGATTCCAAGTAAGGCTTACTTGTGCATTGACTGCTTTGGCAGGCTGCAGTACCGGCACTCCAGGCGATGGAACTTGCGGCGTTGCGCTTACTTCATTGGAAGCTGCGCTTATTCCGGATGGATTCATGGCTTTGACGACAAAATAGTAGGTCGCGCCATTGGTCAATCCTGCGATATCATACACCAATCCAGTCACCGTAGCCACTGCCGCTCCATAAGTACCGGAAGCTGTTCGCTGATATACGGCGTAGCTTACTGACCCGTACACCTCACTCCAGGTCAGAAGGACATGGCCATCACCGGCTGTAACGGACTCCTCGCTCGGCGCAGCTGCGCCCGGCCAAGGAAGCGTCACAGCCGTACTCGTAATCTGCGCCATGCTTCCCGCGTCGAAGGCGAGCTTCGCTCCCGTCACTTCGGCTGCGTTCGTTGCGCCAAGATCGGTAAAGGTCGCCACGCCCGAGCTTGCCGTCGCCGTCGCCGTCGCCGTCGCCGTTCCCGTCAGTGTCCACGTACCCGAATCCTTCTTCGATACCGTCACGATGGTGGTGCTGTCATTCACGCTCGTATTTCCATAAGCGTCGCGAAGCGTCACGACCGGCTGCTGCGCAAACGCGCCTCCGTTGCTGGCAGGCGCCGTAATGTTCGCGGTCAGCGCAAGCGAAGCCGCGACCCCCGCTGCTGGCGTGACGCTCAGCGTATTCGCCCCAGGCGTTGCCACATCCGCCATGCTCAAGCCAATCGTCTGCGACGCCGCTTTGTTCAGCTTCAGGTTCGCCGTGCCTACGCCGCTCGCAAACGTGACACTGATCGTGTTCGGCGTTGCCGTCAGCGAAGTCCCGTTAAAGCTGCCGTAAGAGGTATCCGGTGCTTGCGTGTAGCCGGATAGGGTCACATTATACGCTCCGGTAAACGTCGTATCTGTGTTCCCCAGCGAGTCCTTCACGGTCAGCGTGATCGCATCGTCTATCCCAACTCCGGGGGTCAACGAGGCGGCAGATGCGCTAACGGTTTGTGCTGGCGCTGGCGCAGGAAGCGTCACAGCCGCGCTTGTAATCTGCGTCAGCCCTGTCGCGTCGAATGCCAGTTGCGCTCCCGTCACCCCAGCCACATTAGTCGCGCCAAGATCGGTAAAGGTCGCCACGCCCGAACTTGCCGTAGCCGTCGCAGTTCCTGTCAGCGTCCACGTACCCGAATCCTTCTTCGATACCGTCACGACGGTGGTGCTGTCATTCACGCTCGTATTTCCATAAGCATCATGAAGCGTCACGACCGGCTGCTGCGCAAACGCGCCTCCGTTGCTGGCAGAAGTCGTAATGTTCGTGCTCAGCGCAAACGTTGCCGCGCTTCCTGCTGCTGGCGTGACGCTCAGCGTATTCGCCGCAGGCGTAGCCACATCCGCCATGCTCAAGCCAATCGTCTGCGCCGCCGCTTTGTTCAGCTTCAGGTTCGCCGTGGCTATGCCGCTCGCAAACGTGACGCTGATCGTGTTCGGCGATGCCGTCAAGGCAGTCCCGTTAAAGCTGCCGTAAGTATTATCCGGCGCTTGCGCGTAGCCGGATAGGGTCACATTATGCGCTCCGGTAAACGTCGTATCCGTGTTCCCCAGTGCGTTCTTCACGGTCAGCGTGATCGCATCGTCCACCCCAGCTCCGGGGGTCAACGAGGCGGCAGATGCACTAACAGTCTGCGCTGGCGCAGGAGCCGGAAGCGATACGCTCGCGCTTGCAATCTGCGTCAGGCCGCTCGCGTCGAATGCCAGTTGCGCTCCCGTCACCCCAGCCACATTAGTCGCGCCAAGATCGGTAAAGGTCGCCACGCCCGAGCTTGCCGTAGAAGTCGAAGTTCCTGTCAGCGTCCACATACCTGAATCCTTCTTCGATACCGTCACGATGGTGGCGCTGTCCTTCACGCTCGTATTTCCATAAGCGTCGCGAAGCGTCACGACCGGCTGCTGCGCAAACGCGCCTCCGTTGCTGGCAGGCGCCGTAATGTTCGCGATCAGCGCAAGCGAAGCCGCGACCCCCGCTGCTGGCGTGATGCTCAGCGTATTCGCCGCAGGCGTAGCCACATCCGCCATGCTCAAGCCAATCGTCTGCGCCGCCGCTTTGTTCAGCTTCAGGTTCGCCGTGGCTATGCCGCTCGCAAACGTGACGCTGATCGTGTTCGGCGATGCCGTCAAGGCAGTCCCGTTAAAGCTGCCGTAAGTATTATCCGGCGCTTGCGCGTAGCCGGATAGGGTCACATTATGCGCCCCGGTAAACGTCGTATCCGTGTTCCCCAGTGCGTTCTTCACGGTCAGCGTGATCGCATCGTCCACCCCGACTCCAGGGGTCAACGAAGCAGCGGATGCGCTGACGGTCTGCGCTGGCGCAGGAGCCGTCCACTGCGCGTACAGCGTCACATTGGCCGTTCCCATGTTGAACGCAGCGCTTGCCGCATAATTCGTTCCGCTTCCGTCCAACGCTGTGTTCCATCCAGCGAACGTGTAGCCCGTCTTCGACAAACTTCCCGTGTTCCCCAGTACCGTCACCGAAGTTCCCTGCTCATACGTGCCGCTGTCGGTCGGCACGCTTCCTCCCGTGCTGCCGTTGCCGCTATAGCTTACGGTGTATGTCGATATCAATTTCATCACGGTCGCTTTAAAGGAGTTCCCAGCATCCTGAGATACAACATAAGGGGTTCCGCTGCTGTCTATCGCTATCGATGTATAATGAGCCGAACCTGCCGAAAAGCCTGCACTGCCTACGGTCACCCAACTGCTCCCATTGTATTTCATCACGGTCGCTTTATTGGAGTTCCCACTATCCTGATATACAACATAAGGGTAAGGGGTTCCGCTGCTGCTGTCTATCGCTATGGATGTAAAATTAGCCGTGCCTGCTGAGAAGCCTGCACTGCCTACGGTCACCCAACTGCTCCCATTGTATTTCTTCACGGTCGCTTTATAGGAGTTCCCATAATCCTCATATACAACATAAGGGGTTCCGCTGCTGTCTATCGCTATGGATGTATAATTAGCCGCGCCTGCTGAGAAGCCTGCACTGCCTGCAAGCTGCCAGCTCATTGCGGCAGCAAAAGAATACTGAGGGATACTTACCGCAATAAGAAATAATACCGTTAACATCGAGATCCAACGTTTGATCATTGTTTTCTTTCACTCGCCTTTCCTAAAGTTCGAATTTAGCCGCTTCAAGCATCCGCTGAACAATGACAGCTCTTTCAGCCCTGAATTGGAGCCTTTGACCCATTGGCTCTTCACGGTCACCGCATCCGACAGCTTCACAGGGATTCCCCCTTAATAGCCGGATGTAGCGACATTTGATTACAACTGACGACAAATATCGGAATTCTCCACTCCTAACTTGAAGATTTTTACTACGCTTGTCCTACTTTAAGAGGCTATTTCAAAAAAAGAAGGCTGAGTTTAAAATAATTGTTGCTTAGCTTATCATTTTTCGAACCTGTTCCTCACAATAGGCCGAGAGACCCGTACCATCGGTTTTCATAGGTTGCATAAGTGCTTGAGCAAAGAGTTCTTTCACCCGAGGTAAGGGCTGAAGCGTCGTCGTTTTGTCCATAAACCGATGCCACGCGACATAGTGATTTAGATACTTCGCAGAAATGCCACGAAAATGACCTAGAAAGCTTTTGAAGCGCTCATGGTATGCATTGACGTTCTGGATATCGCAAGAGCAATAATAATCGATAAGAATATATGAATATTGATTCTACATTTCCTTGCATTCAAATTCCTCCTCATATGTGAATAGCCCCTCGGCTTTCGCCGTGGTAGATGGGACAAAGCTTTGCTCACCCCATCAAAATTACTACACTCCTACTTTTATAGGTGGATTTTTTAATTTAAATCAGTTCAGACTTTTACAGAAGCCTCTGCATGATGGCTGCGACCTCCGCTCTTGAGAAAGACGCTTTTGGCGCAAGCTGTGTGCCGTTTCTGCCGGCAACGATTCCTGCCTGCAAGCAGTCGACAATACTGTTCTTCGCCCAGTGCTGCGCGTCACCTTTAAACGCTAAAGGATGCTATACGACGGAATACGTACTGTTCGTCAAACTGTTCACTTATCGCAATCGTTCTTTCTGCGCAGGCACAGTTTAATCCAACTAGTTTTCAGCTATTCCCCACTTTAATCCCCCTTCGAATGCCGAGAGGCTATAGGTCTAATTCGCCCCAATTCGAGTAAATACCACAATTTTCAACATTATTCACCCTAACATACGACTCTGATCAAATTCTAACCACTTTTTAATCCATAAAAAAAAGCGGCTCACGCCATGGAAATATCCTTGGCGCTGCCGCTGCACAATCGCTGGTACAATCGAACCGTGGTTTCCATCGGTTCGATTCCCAATTCTTCTTTCAACAACCTTGTAAATCGTTCATAGTGACGGATCATGGACTGCCGATCGCCCATCCGCGCATATCCTAACAGGATCGATTCATTGATCTCGTCGTGAAATGGATGCAACTTATGCACAGTTTGCAGGCATTTCACGCCGACTCATAATTTCGTATGGAGACATAGAAGTCGGCCATTTGATGCATTAAAGTGATAAAAATTTCTTTCAACGCTTCCTCCGATTCATAAGCCCATATAAATCCCTCTTTATCCATATAATTACCTTTGTACAATTTCGCTACCACTTCACACCTATCAATGTTACTGGCATCCACCTCCATGCCACTAGCTATTCGTTCAAATTCGTCCGTGTCGCACCACATCTCCAGCAGCTCCAGCCGGTAGCTGTTATCCCGGTACTCTAACTTTTCCTTGCAGCTAAGGGTGTTCATCATTTTTCTGATGTTATATACACATGTATGCAAAAAAGCAGTAGCTTGTTCCGGATTTGCACCCGGCCAAAGGTCTTCAAGGATGCTTCCCTTCAACACAAATCGGTTCCGTTTATGTACCAGGTACGCCATCAACTCACGATCCTTGAGTCTCCTCCATTTCACCGCTTCCCCCGTCTGCGCATCTATGATCCATTCAAAGTGACCGAAGCAGTTGAATCCCGCGCCTATCCTCGTATTTAACTCTTCGTTTGTTTTTTTGTCCTTGCGATTTCCAGTCCCGCCTGACTCCCTCCAATCCTTCCGTCCTTCCTGATTCCTTACTTCCCATCTCTGCAACAAATATCTATTTCCGGAGCGGCCTCCATCAAGTATTCTGCAGCTTCGATGCCGTTCATCCCAGGCATCTGGATATCGAGAAACACGACATCAACCTGTTCCGTCTGAATCCTACCGATCGCCTCTTCGGGCCGAGTAAACTTCCCAGCAATCTCGATATTTCCATTTGACTTAAGCATTCTTTCCATTAGATCCAATACAGGCTCTTCGTCATCAACCAGAATCACACATGCGATTCACTTCAAAGTCAAGCAAGATGGAGCCATTGTGAACAAAGCAGCCTATATGGTGATCGGCATTGACCTTGATGGAAGCAAGGATGTACTGGGGATGTGGATCGGTGAAAATGAGTCCGCGAAGTTCTGGTTAAGCGTCCTAAACGACCTGATGAATCGTGGCGTACAGGACATCCTCATCACCTGTGTAGACAATTTAAACGGCTTCACACAAGCCATCACTGCTTGCTATCCAAAGACAGAAATCCAGAAATGCATCATTCACCAAATACGTAATTCCACCACCCGCTATGTCTCTTACAAGGATTTGAAGAAGGTAACAGCGGATCTGAAGCCCATTTACAAAGCCGCATCCGAAGAAATAGCTCTTATCGAACTCGATCGATTCGAAGAAGCCTGGTTGATCCTTCGCTCTTGGCGTAGTAACTGGGATGAGCTGGCTACTTTTTTTAAGTATCCACCAGAGATCGGCAAACTCATTTACACGGCACTCTGGCTTTGGCAACCCCATCAAAGTGCTCCTGTGTATACAACATTTCCGAGGATAGACTTCTTCTCTATGTAGACGAGAAATAAGGGCTATTCCACAAGCAGTCCACTTGACTGCTTGCACAATAACCCATAAATTTATACCCGTGTATTAAATTTCCTCTCAGCAAGCTGCGGGGAATTGGATTCACAGCGATTAAATCAGTTTCGACTTTTGTAGAAGTCGCTGCACGATGGCTGCAACCTCTGCCCTGGAGATATATGCTTTTGGCGCAAGCTGTGTACTGTTTCTGCCGGTAACGATGCCTGCCTGCAAGCAGTCGGCTAGACTGTTCTTCGCCCACCCTGATGCATGGCTCGCATCAGTGAAGGGTTTCAGCAGCTCATCTGCTGCTTTGGCCGGAAGGCTTGTCTTAAGAGCGGTTATTTTCATCGCTTTCGCGATGATCGTCATCGCCTGCTCCCGTGTGATTTTGTCCATCGGGCGGAAGCTGCCATCTTCAAACCCGCTGATCAACTGGTAACCGTAGGCAGTTTTAATCGCACTGTTGAACCAGTCCGTTGTCTTCACGTCCGCAAATGAACTTGAACCGTTCTCCAGCTTCAATCCCAATCCCCGAACCATAATCGCTGCAAACTCCGCGCGTGTAATATCTTGATCAGGATTGAACATGTCATTACCAATTCCGCTGATGACCATCCGCGATCCCATGTCGTTCACTGCATCCTTAGCCCAGTGCTGCGCGACATCTGTAAACGCTAAAGGATGCCATACGATAGAATACGTACTGTTCGTCAAGCTGTTCACTTTCGCGTAGTACTTACCGTTAATAACGACAATCTTGGTCGGCACGTGACGTACCGTTCCGTCCGGTTCAACAACGACCCCGGTTGTGATTTTGCTCGTGTCTACACCGTCTGGAATTGCTATGGTTCTTTCTACGTAGGCGTTGAACTTGGATACTTCAATCGTTGTATCCCCATAATTGGCTTTTACCGTAAAGTTAAGCGGCGGAACGACAAGGGTGAACTCTCCTTCAACCGCCGAGTTTTCCACAACCTTAACCGTGTCCGTGTTTGGTTTGGAAATTTCAATCCGTAACTTGATATCATGAAGCTGCACACTCTTGCCGAGCTGATCCGAAAGTGCACTAATGTTGATCTGCTGTGCGGGCAACGCATACGCTGCATTCCCCGTTTGGATTTGAATGACCGCCTGCTTTTGTTCCATGTTTTTGACCATCTGGCCGTCAAGCTCTCCGATCACAACATCGGATTTCGTATTCACTGGAATTGTAATTAAGGCATGATTTCCTTCCGCCGCCAGCTTGTCCTCCAGCTTTTTCGAATCGACTGCAACGGTGGTTACCGTTTGCCCATTCAATGTGGTTGTTGTTGCCGTGCCTGCGCTCTCAGCCCTGCCATTGACCAGCACCTCTACCCCCGCGTTTGGTGTGCTCGGTGGTGCAGGTTGCGTCGGAGTAGGGTCTTCACTGGATGAAGATCTCGGCGTCACGATGTTGGATACAGTGGAAGCCGCACTTTTGCCAACGCTATTAACAGCTTTCATCGTAAACGTATACGCCGTTCCATTGGACAAACCCGTTACCGTGATCGGGCTTGCTGCTCCCGGGACCGTGATATTGCCTGGCGAGGCCGTAACCTCGTACCGGGTTATCGCGCTTCCTCCATTATCCATAGGGAGGGTGAAGCTGATGGTTGCTTTTCCATCGCCTGCTGCTGCCGTTACGCCTGTTGGAACACCTGGAACTGTAGCTGGAGCCGTCGGTGTCGCGCTCACTTCATTGGAGGCAGCACTGCTTCCTCCAGGATTAATGGCTTTAACCACAAAATAGTAAGTCTGCCATTGGTCAGTCCCGTAACATTGTAGCTGTATACCGAACCGCTCACCGTGGCTACTTCAGCCCCAAAAGTCGCAGAGGTCACGCTTTTGAATATTTTGTAATCCGTCGAACCGTCCACTGCATTCCAAGCAAGGCTTACTAGTGTATTGCCTGCTAATGCTGACTGCAGAACGGGTACACCCGGTGAAGGGACTTGTGGCGTTACGCTCACTTCATTGGAAGGAGCATTCATTCCATCGGCGTTAACTGCTTTTACGATAAAATAGTATGGTGTTCCATTCGTTAAACCCGTTGCCTGATAGTGATAAACAGAACCATCCACTGTCGTTATTGGATCGCCGTATGAACCGGCAGTTGTACTTTGATAAATATGATAGCCAGTTGAGTTAACACTACTTGTCCAATTGATCGCTACACTCGAATCACTCGCGACGACGGATTGAATTGCAGGCACACCAGGAGGGTTCATCGTCCATTTGGCATAGATCGTTGTAGTTCCTGTAATGGCGGCGCTCGTAAAATTATACGGTGTGGCATACGTAACATCCGTATACCAGCCTTCGAACATGTGACCCGCTTTCGTTGGGTTCGTTGCCGGTTTAACTGCTTTGCCATTTTCCTCTACACTTTGACTGGCGACTTCTGAACCGCTACCCACATCAAAGCTAACCGTGTAGCTGTTCACGTTCCATTTCCCATAAACTGTTGTATTTCCAGTAATAGCGCTCGTAAAATTATACGCTGTAGCATACGTACCATCCGTATACCAGCCACCGAACGTGTAACCCGCCTTCGTTGGGTCCGGTGCCGGTTTAACTGCCTTGCTGTTATACACCACCGTTTGGTCAGCTACAGCCGAACCGCCACCCACATTAAAGCTAACCGTGTAGCTGTTCATGTTCCATTTGGCATAGATCTTTGTATCTCGAATAATCGTATTCGTAAATCAAATGGTGCATAAGAATCCCCATCATACCCGTACCAGTACCAGCCACCGAACGTGTAACCCGCCTTCGTTGGGTCCGGTGCAGATTTAACTGCTTTACCGTTATACGCTATAGTTTGGCCACTCACTGCCGAACCATCACCCACATCAAAGCTAACTGTGTAGCTGTTCACGTTCCATTTGGCATAGATTGTTGTAATTCCAATAATAGGACTTGCAAAGTTATAAGGTGTGGCATACGTAACATCCGTATACCAGCCAACCAAACGGTGGTGTATAACGACATTGCCGTTAAACCGGCAACATACCCAACGAAGGCGGGTTA
>NZ_VRTT01000056.1 GCF_008017805.1 Paenibacillus sp. N3.4
ATTTTCTTTAGCTGTAAGCACGTTTTCCGTGCTTACAGCGTCGCCAACAGATCTCTTGCCTTCAGTAACGCGGAAAATCAGCTTTACAGCTCATCATTCCGCCCATTCTCTCATTTTCCTTAGCTATAAGCACGTTTTCCGTGCTTACAGCGTCGCCGACGGATCTCTCGCCTTCCGTAATGTGGAAAATCAGCTTTACAGCTCATCATTCCGCTCATTCTCTCTTTTTCTTTAGCTGTAAGCACGTTTTCCGTGCACGGGAATTGGAACAGTAGGCGGTGCCGTCGCGGGGATGCTTTTCTATGGAGAATCAAAAGATTGGAAGCGGATTTTGTTTATCATGATGGTGTTAAGCGCAGCCGTTGGATTGAAATTAATCTCTTAAAAATGAATAGGGTTATTTATGCATGCAGCCGCTCATGAATGGGCGGTTTTTTTGTGCGCCTCATAGTCGCACAATCTAAGTGCAAAAGAAAGTATCTATGCGTTCGCTTCACATCTACTTTGATAAACTCCTCGTCCCTTAAGGGCGATGAAGTCGTTTGTCCTTGCATATTTGTAACAGCCGATGGAGAGGCTGAGAGGTAAATATTTGCATCCACCGGAGGCTCGAATGGGAATAAGAAGGAAGCTCGTAATGGCAATCGCCCTTTTATGCGCAGGGATTGTCGGCTGCGCACCAATGAACCTTAACGCAACCGCATCCTCAGTCAGTTTCATCGCGGCTAAGCCGAAGCACGAGATTGCCATTCCCGTGCTTAGTTATCATAGCATTGGGGTGGAACCGGGGAACACGTATGTGCTGCCCCCCGATGTATTCTTACGCCAAATGGACGATTTGGCCGCGCAGCATTATACCCCCTTGACGCTGGAACAATTTATGAGTATCCTCGAACACAAGCAAGCGCCACCTCTGAAGCCCGTGCTCCTCACGTTCGATGACGGTTATGCAAACAATGCGGAGGTGGCGCTGCCAATCCTCAAGCGTCACGGCTTTCCGGCGACGTTGTTTTTGTCGACGGGGGCAGTTGGCCAGCCGGGATACGTAAGCTGGAAGCAAGTGCAAGAGCTGGCAGCCGCAGGTTGGGATATTATGCCGCATGGCATGACGCATCCTCATCTGCCGCAGCTTAGCATAGACAAGCAGCGCGAAGAAATTAAGGAGTCGCGCCACCTTATAGAGCAGCAGCTGGGTCATCGTGCAGATGTATTTGCATATCCATATGGCGAGTACAATGAGGCTACGAAGAAAATTTTGAAAGATGCCGGATTTCGCTACGGCTTCACAACGCAAGAGGGATGGGCGTCATCCGATCAGTCGCCATTGGAGCTGAAGCGGCTTGTTGTTCACGCGGAGGAAGACTTCAAAACGTGGATTCGCAGGCTTGCTAAGCGCTGACTTTTTTATTCGCATTCGGTCTTATTCTACGGTTTTTCTGCGCAAACGGTTAATTCATACTAATGCTTTTGGTTTAGTAGTGGATTTACCGCGATTTTTTAGTATAATCGTAAGTAGAGACTACATACTCTCACTACACTATTTCGTTTAAGGAGCCGTACAATGGGAAAAACACTTATTTTCGGACATAAAAATCCGGACACTGATTCAATCACATCTGCAATCGCTTATGCTGCACTGAAAACAAAATTGGGCCAAGACGTTGAAGCTGTCCGTCTGGGCAGTGTGAACGGGGAAACACAATTCGCTTTGGATACATTCAAAGTAGCTGCGCCTCGTGAAGTTCAAACGGTTGCCAATGAAGCAGCTAACGTGATTTTGGTTGACCACGTGGAGCGCCAACAAAGTGCAAGCGATATCGATCAAGTGCGTGTTGTGGAAGTCATTGACCACCACCGTATTGCCAATTTTGAAACAAGCCACCCTTTATATTATCGCGCTGAGCCAGTTGGCTGCACAGCGACAATCTTAAATAAGCTGTACAAAGAAAATGGCGTATCGATCGATAAAGATATTGCCGGCTTGATGCTTTCCGCCATCATTTCAGATTCTTTATTGTTCAAATCTCCTACTTGCACAGAGCAAGATGTCGCAGCTGCTCACGAATTGGCAGCAATTGCTGGTGTGAATGCTGAGACTTATGGTCTTGATATGTTGAAAGCAGGAGCAGATCTTAGCGACAAAACTGTCGCTCAATTGATCAGTTTGGATGCAAAAGAATTCCAACTTGGCAGCTACAAAGCTGAAATCGCTCAAGTAAATGCGGTTGACGTCAATGATGTGCTGTCTCAGCAAGCTGAAATCGAGTCCGCTCTTCAAGCGATCATCGCTGAGAAAAACTTGGATCTATTTTTGTTTGTTGTAACAGATATTCTAAACAACGATTCTGTAGGTTTAGCGCTTGGCCGCAAAGCAGATGCTGTTGAGAAAGCTTACAACGTTACATTGGTGGACAACAAAGCTTTGCTTAAAGGCGTTGTTTCACGTAAATCCCAAATCGTGCCTGTTCTCACAGATATCTTTAATAGTCTGTAAGCCGCGTATAGATCAAGAACCGTTCATGAAACTGAACGGTTTTTTGGTTTTTGCCAATCTTTTGTTATGATAGAGGAAGAACAAAGAAAGAGGTGAAGGTTGAGATGGTAGAAAAATCAGAACAAAAAAACGTTGAAAAGGCTACTTTTGCTGGAGGATGTTTTTGGTGTATGGTGACGCCTTTCGAGGAGCTGCCGGGCATTATCTCCGTCATATCCGGATATATCGGCGGGCACACAAGCAATCCAACGTACCAAGAAGTATGCTCGGAGACGACTGGTCATGCCGAGGCTGTACAAATTACCTTTGATCCTGAACTTTATCCTTATGATAAGTTACTTGATACATTTTGGCGTCAAATTGACCCTACGGATGCCGGAGGTCAATTCCATGATCGCGGCAGTTCGTACCGGACAGCCATTTTTACGCATAGTGAAGAGCAGACGCTTAAAGCAGAGGCCTCTAAACAGGCGTTGCAAAATAGTGGACGGTTCTCACTTCCCATCGTCACAGAAATCGTACCTATTGATGCGGAAGCTTTTTATGCCGGGGAAGATTACCACCAGGATTATCATCACAAAAATCCGTTGCGTTATAAGGCGTATCGCAAAGGATCAGGTCGTGATTCGTATATTCAAAAGCATTGGAACACGGCCAAAGACAAAGAAGAACGCAGACAAAAACTCACTCCAATTCAGTTTGAGGTAACGCAAAATAATGGGACCGAACGCCCGTTTGAGAATGAATACTGGGACACTCGCGACAAAGGTCTTTATGTAGACATCGTTTCTGGCGAGCCCTTGTTCACCTCTTATGACAAATTTGATTCTCATTGTGGATGGCCGAGCTTTACTAAGCCGTTGTTTGAAGGATCTGTTAAAGAAAAGACCGATTTAAGCCATTTGATGGTGCGTACAGAGGTTCGAAGTCATGAGGCAGACTCTCACCTTGGTCATGTGTTTAATGACGGTCCAGGGCCCAATGGACTTCGTTACTGCATCAATTCGGCTGCTTTGCGGTTTATTCCTCTGGCCGACATGGAGAAGGAAGGCTATGGCTCTTACCTTCGCTTTTTCACAGAATAATAAGTAAACTAAAAAGACGTTAATTAGGACGGAGATCCTGATTAACGTCTTTTTCCTATTACAAGGCAGGTTTGTTCACAATATAAAGAATCAACGCAAGAACGCCAAATCCTATGGCAACAACATAAAATAACGTTAGCCTTGACCAGTTGCCTCTGGTTTTATTGTCATAATCGGGATTACCATCTTTATTTTGTTTGGATTGACCGATGATTATTGTGAATATGACGGCAAGGATAAGAATGATCGAAAAGATCACATAATATACACTTGAAGACAATTTTATCACCTCTTCCTGTTAACTTATTTATTATAGTCGTTATGTTGCGATAAATGAAGAGTTGACATTCATGACTCGTTGTAACTATAATGATTACATCACTAATGATTGTAATCAAGTTGATTACATCAAAAATGCAAATGGAGGTTTTACAAATGAATATAGCTATTATTGGCGCAAGCGGGAAAGCCGGAAACTTGATTATGAAGGAATCCTTAGATCGCGGACATAACGTTACTGCGATTGTTAGAAATGCGAGCAAAATAACAAATGAAAAAGTACACGTCGTGGAAAAGGATATTCTTGCTTTAACAACGACTGATCTGGCACCGTTTGATGTTGTCGTTAACGCTTTTGGATCTGTACCAGGTCAAGAGAAGCAGCATATAGAAGCGGGAAAAGTGTTAATTGAAGCCCTCAAAGGAGCACCTCATACTCGCTTGCTGGTCGTTGGCGGAGCAGGAAGTCTGTTCGTGGATCCTGAAAAAACAATTCGTTTGGTAGATACCACTGAGTTCCCGGCAGCATACGAACCTCTTGCTCGGAGTCAAGGTGAGAACTTGCAAGATCTTCTTGCAGCTGAAGGCATCAGCTGGACATTCCTCAGCCCAGCAGCTTTTTTTAACCCTGAAGGGCGACGTACAGGAGCTTATCAAGCAGGAAAAGATCACGTCATCACCAACTCCGAAGGACAAAGTTATATCAGCTATGCGGATTATGCCATAGCGTTGGTTGATGAAATCGAGAAACCACAGCATGTAAATCAACGCTTTACTGTCGTTGCAGAGGCTTAAAAACGAACAAAAGGACATCCTACAGAGGTAACGTAGGGTGTCCTTTTGTTATAGATCGTCTCTGATGGACGGAGAAGTCGTTTATCCTTGCGATTCTTTGTACCAAGGGTTCAAATGGATTAGAACCTCATCTACATCCTTATGTTGATCCATGATGGATTGTTTAATTTCTCGTGAAATATCATGTCCTTGTTGAACTGTAAGTTCTCCAGGTATCGAAACTCTGGCATCTACGAGAATGTAATGGCCATGCTCGCGTGCCCGAATACGATCAATTCGTTTCACTTGTGGAATGGCTTGGATGAGTGACGAGTACTGTCGAAGCTTTTGTTGATCAACGGTTTTTTCCATCAGGATATCGAAGGATTCTTTGCCCATTTCGATTGCGAGCTTTAAGACCAAATAAGAGACAATGATACCTGCCGCAGCATCTCCGTAAGATAACCAATAAATTTCACCATATTTACCTACAAAAGCGAGTCCAATCCCAACAACAGCTGCCATAGAGGCATAGACATCGGCAAGGTGATCTTTGGCTGTAGCGATCAGACTCTTGCTGTTTGACCTCTGACCAATTCGCAAGGTGTAAACGTAAAGTGCATATTTCCAGACGAGTGATACGATGGCCGCAGTCAGGGCAATAACGCTGGGAACCATGGGATCTTTAAAAAACGCAGTAACAGAATGATAAGCGATATAAAGTGCTGCTAACCCAAGAATGAAAGCGACAAAGCCGGAGCCAAGCACTTCAGCTTTACCATGACCATAAGGGTGATCTTCATCAGCAGGAAGCTTCGAAATTTGCATTGCACTTAGTGCAGCCACTGTTGCGATAATGTCTCCGGCATTATGGACGCCATCCGCTAATAAAACTTCACTGTGAAAGAGAAGTCCAATAATAATTTTCATAATAGTGAGTATGATGTTACTGATAAGTGAAATCCATATGGCCCAGAATGAGGATTTGTTGTCGTTGTTCATGAATGATGACCTCCTTCAGAAGTGTTTCCCCAAGGAAAAAAATCCCTTGACCAATGGTCAAGGGATTTGGGTTGATTTTTCTATGAGAATAATCTAGTAAATAATAATAGGACATGTTCAACACTTCACTTTACACAAATATCTTTGTATAATACCACACATAGCAATAATAAACAAACGACCATACATGGGAGCGAAAACCTTAACCGTATACAGTGCCAGCAAATGAAGGCATTTTGAACAAAAGGAAGGTGTAACGATGCGAGTACACGAATTTGATATACGCACGGATATACAACGGAGTGATTTAGTCGCCATTTCTGCCAAATCATCACATTTCCTTTCTGATATTACGATTGATTTTGAACTTGACGATGCTAACCATAAAGTAGATGTAAAAAGTTTGTTAGGTATGCTGTTAATTCCCATTAAATCGGGAACAACTCTACGTTTATTAACGAGAGGAAAGGATGAGGAAGAAGCGATTCATTTTGTATTTGATTTGTTCGAGCCCTATCGTTAGTGGGAAGTGTAAAGAACGGGAAATTTCCGAACGCTCTTACATCATCATGAGTCAAAAAAACGAGGAGTGAGTTTAAGTTGAGTAAATACCGAGTTGTCATTGTTGGGTGTGGAGGCATGGCAAATGTGTGGGTTGAATACATAATAAACCGAGAGGATGCCGTTATCGTGGCTTGTGTGGATATAAAGTTGGAATTCGCTCAGGCGATGGCAGATCGCCATTCACTTAACTGCGGTATCTACACGAATGTGGAATTGGCGATTCAAGAAAGTGATGCCAATCTCGTACTGGACATTACAATTCCGTCCAGTCATTTTGAGGTTTGTACAACAGCACTTCGGAACGGATGTAACGTCTTCGGGGAGAAGCCGATGGCTGCTACGATGGACGAAGCGATAAAGATTGTCCAGCTCGCGGAGCAGACGAATACATCGTTGTCTGTCATGCAAAACCGCCGTTATGATGCGAATATCCGCGCAATGAAGGACCTTATCCAAGGGGGCACGATAGGTCGGGTAGGTTACGTCGGTGCGGATTTCTTCCTAGGACCGCATTTCGGGGGCTTTCGTGATGCGATGGAAAGCCCGTTGATTCTTGATATGGCGATCCATACCTTTGATCAGGCGCGTTTTCTTACTGGAGCAGATCCGATATCGGTGTATTGCCAGGAATTTAACCCGCCTGGATCGTGGTACGCAGGAAACGCCTCGGCGATATGCATCTATGAGATGTCTGACGGCTCTGTGTTCTGCTATCGCGGCTCTTGGTGCGCCGAAGGGGCATCAACCTCATGGGAGGCGGCTTGGCGTGTGACAGGCGAGCAGGGCACCGCTATATGGGATAGTTCAGGCACGCCGTACGCTGAAGTTGTTTCGCCCGGAGATCAATCCGGCAAGTTTCTTCGCGACTTTACACGAGTGGATGCCGATGTGAATTGGCCTGGACGCAGCGGTCATGCCGGCTGTCTGGACGAGATGTTCGATGCGCTGGAACAAGGACGCTACGCGGAGACCGATTGCCGCGACAACATTAAGAGTATGGCCATGGTACTTGGGGCTTTAGAAAGCGCGAAGCTTGCTCAGAAAATAGACTTACGGCAGTACTGGAACTGAGCAGTTGGCAGTCCTGTCGGAGAATTCGTTCGTAGGTCTAAATCTCAAATCAAAAAAAGTGATTAAACAGATTTCCCTGTTTAATCACTTTTTGTCCTTGGCAGCAGCCTGCCTGTTAGATCGAGATTTGATATATTCGTTCGTTGATGGGTCTAATGAATATCTTTCTTTTTAAATCTTCCGCCTTTTACATCATGAATATTGCCGATGGCGAGAAAGGCTTTGGAATCCAGCTCGTCTACGATGGACTTCAACTTGGCTTCTTCCAGTCTTGTAATGACACTGAAAATAACCTTTTTGTCATCGCCCGTGAATGCGCCCTCTCCCTTGAGATACGTAACTCCGCGCCCTAAGCGAAAAGTAATCGCTTCGCCGATCTTTTCATACTCATCACTAATGATCCAAACGGATTTGGATTGATCCAAACCTTCAATCGTGATATCGATCATTTTGAAAGCAATGTAATAAGCAATAAGAGAATACATAGCATGATCCCAACCAAAGACAAAGCCAGCGCTGCCTAGGATGAAAAAGTTGAAAAACATGACGATTTCACCTACAGAAAAGGGTGACTTTTTACTGAATAAAATGGCAACAATTTCTGTGCCGTCAAGCGAGCCCCCAGAGCGTATAACCAATCCTACACCGATGCCAAGAATGATTCCGCCAAATACAGCGGCTAACAGCGGATCGATGGTAATCGCTTGTACGGGATGAAGTAAAGAACTGCCGATTGACATTAGGATGACAGAAAATAAAGTAGATAGAGCGAAAGTTTTACCGATCTGTTTATACCCGAGCAATAAGAAAGGAAGATTTAACACAACAAGGAAAATACCGAGCGGAATGTGTGTTAAATGGGAAGCAATGATGGAAATCCCGACGACTCCGCCATCAATAATATTGTTAGGGACTAAGAATATCTCAAGACCGACAGAAAATAATGCAGAACCAATAATCATAAATAAGATTCTACGTATAAATTTAAGGCGTGTTAGTTTCCGATGTTGTAACTGGACTTGTTCAGCTCTTGCAGCTTCGTTTGGCATTGAAAGGTTCCTCTTTTCCTCAATTCATTCATTTGGCTACTTGTTTAAGAAAGCTATGAATGAGGCCTGTGTAATCCGAGGTGAATTTAAGGAAAGCTAACAGGATTTCTTTCAGACGCTGACAGACGCGTGATTGAATAAAAGTAATAAAGACCACGAACACCGTTATAAAGTATTCTTTATGAAAATCATCATGCCAATGAATCATATTATGGCAATTTTGCAAAATTTCTCGAGTAGGCGGAGTTTCTTGAACAGTTAATACTTGTGTTGTATTGGACACGACCAGTACTTCGTTATCATAAGAATTATGATATGAAATTGGTGGAGTTAGAGGAAATATGAACAAACCAAGAATGACCCATACCAGTATTGTCCACTTATATTTTTGAGCAAAATGCTGCAGAGTCATCCCTCCCCATAGAATTCAAACCAAATTTGTTTGAATTGTAGCATTTCAAGCCAAACGAGTCAAACCTGCGCCTGTTTAAGGCAATTGTTAACCTTAAATGAATATTGCGTAGTGAAGATCCTGAAATGAAGGAAATTGTCAAACGCGCATTGAATTGTTCTTCAATAAAGTTCATTTCATCATCTTGTATCCGATCATTTCGGTCCAGCATCTTTGGGAGGAGTTTTCTGTCATGAGGATCTCACTATATAAACAAATTTGGTTTCGTTATGTCATAGCAGGGATGGTTTCATTATGCTTATTTATTAGCTTAACTCGTATGATCACCGTTGAAGGAGCCGACAATAATCCACGCTTCATTATGATGCGGTTAGAGGATATCGGACCTGGGGGTTACTACAGTACACTGGAGGGCATAGGTAAATTAAGAGCAACATTAGAGTATTTGCATCAGCAGCATGTTCAATTTAGTCTGGCCGTTATTCCCAGATGGAAGAATGTCATGACAGATGGTACGCTATACGATCGTTCTATCGACCAAATAGATGAACCTTATATCCAGGCCTTTAATAAAGTTTTGCAAAATGCGGCACAGATGAGCGGTACTGTAGGGATGCATGGCTACACCCATCAGGTGGGAGACGAACGTCGCGAAGATGGACAGCAAGCCTCCGGTATTGGCAATGAATTCAATATTGCTGACCGACCGGAAACCACGACAACGACTTTTGCACAAAATCGTTTGGAAGAAGGCTATAAGAAATTCCGGATAGCTGGTTTAACCCCGCATTTTTGGGAGGCTCCGCATTATCATACAAATCCGGAGCAGGACAACGTATTTCGCTCTTATTTTGGACTCCTTTATCAACCCAATACCGCACTCAATCCAAATCCGACAACAGCACAATATGAGAATATAGTGAACAAGGGCTATGGACATTCATCGCTTGGCAACGTTTTTGTCCCAACAACGCTATCTTATATACCGAACGGCAAGGATGAGAAATTTATTCTGAATCAAATAGGCAAAATAGAACGGATTCATTCATTCTTTTATCACCCGTTTCTGGAATTTAATTATTTAAGTCCTGTTGTGGATGAAATGGGCAATGCCTTGATACGAGATGGCATACCTGAATATACGTACCCGGCTGAGAATAAAAGCATCCTGCAAAAGTTGATTGCTCAGATGCGTGTGAAGAACATGCCATTTTACTCGATCCATGATTATGTCCCCTTTACTCCTGCTGAGAGAATCACCGTAGGAACGTCGAAATCTGTTCTTGTCCAAATAGGTAATGTGACAGGAAGAGGGCAAAGTGACATTGTGAAGTGGGACAAAAAGAATGCCACAATGTCGGTCATTCAAGGCCAGTACAGGGAACTGCGTAATGAAGTCCAGCCTGTTCCTAAAGTTTGGGCATCCATTCCTTATGCAGAAGGATCTGCTTTTACACTTAATAGTATGGATGATTCGAATAAACAAGGATTATGGATCGTCAGGCCGAATGGAAAGCTTGAAAGCTATACGTCGAATGGAAGCGATTTTGTAAAAAAACAGAGCTGGAAAATTCCGAACAGCCGCTGGTATGATTTATATGAATTGCGTCAACCTAATGGGGACTGCGTGCTTGCAGGTCAATCTCAGGATCAAAGTCAGCTGCAGGGACTTTATTTGCATAATGGTACCGTTTCACCCATCAAGCCTTATACGTTCAGGTCCACTTCATCGCGTGATTTGATCGTCAGAGATTTGCATAATAATCAAGGTCAGAGCTTGTTTTTGTTCAAAAATGATACTTCGCAAGGTGTCAATTTGAATTGGATAAGGCAAACTTGCAGTGGAAATTAAATAAGGTTACGCTAAATATACCGGATGAGCTCGGTGGTTTGAAATTCGGCGATTTTAATGGTGACGGCAAGGAAGATATTTTGCGATGGGATTCGAAGAACTTGATGTACCGCGTTTATCAGCAAACGTCTGATAATGAATATAAATTACTTTCTGTTTTTGGACCGTGGGGTAGAAGCAATGGCCGCTTAATGGTGGCTGATTTCGATGGAAATGGCAAATCTGACCTCGCTATGTACCAACCAGAGGAAGGGAATATCGATTTTGCATTATCCTATCAGAGTAATAATCCTTAAGAACTTGGAGAGCGTAAACCTATGAATCCCAAAAAAATAGCAGCAGATTTAGCCGTTGAAGGAATCAAGGACGGCATGATTATAGGGTTAGGTACGGGATCGACGGCGTTTTGGGCGATTCAGCGAATTGCTCAGCGCGTAAAAGATGGATTAAGTATTCGAGCCGTAGCCAGTTCCAAAAGCTCGGAGGAATTGGCTGCTGAGCTGGGTATACATTTGGTTTCCTTTGATAGTATCGATCAAATTGATCTTACGATTGATGGGGCTGACGAAGTAGACCGTGAATTGAACCTTACGAAAGGCGGGGGCGGTGCTTTGCTCAGAGAAAAGATACTAGCCTCCAATAGTAAGGAACTCGTCATCATTGTAGACGAATCCAAATTAGTTGAACGTCTCGGAGCTTTTCCGTTACCTGTGGAGATCGTTCAGTTCGCTAATCATCTTACTTTACGGCATTTGCGTGAGTTTGGGTGTGAAGTAAGCATGCGTAAACGTGAGGGGGAACTCTTCGTTACAGACAATGGGAATTTTATCGTGGATTGTCAATTTGGGCAGATCGATGATCCGGAACATCTTACACAGCAAATCAATATGATTCCGGGTGTAGTGGAAAACGGATTATTTACGAAATTAACGAATACCGTCATAGTCGGGTATCAAGACGGTACCACTAAAGTTTTAAAAAGTTTATAATCCACAACATGTTCATGCTCAAAAACGCAAGCGGCGTAAGTCCAGAACCAAGATTTGACCATTTTTCCGGTTTCCTCGTATTCATCCCCGCTTATTGCCGAGAGGTAATTAAAGTAAAATATTAAACAAATTATAATAAGATTTTAAATGTTAATTTAAATAGAGAGTATGTATACTTATATTACTTTCCTACGAAAAGAAAGCGTTTAACTTGTTGTTTTTCAACCTTAAAACAAGGAGGTTTTTCATAAGAAACTAAGCTGAGTCGAGTTGGTGCACGGGGACATATCAAAAAAATTTGCGCGGAATGATACATTTTGTATCAATTAATGAGTCTGCCGTTTTGTCCTGTCAATTCTTCTAATACAATGCGGATGTTGGCGTCAACGATTGCTACAAGCAAGGCTAAGTATCGTTCATACAGCATTTGTGCGTTGCGGTCTGCTGTCTTTACGCCTCAGTTTATCAGTCCATCCACAATTTCTTTTCAGGTCATGTGATGACATCCCGAGTTAGAGGTATAGTCACGGCTGTGTACAAAAATTATTAAAAGGGAGGAACGAAAATGAAAAAAAGCAGGTTCTTGGCTGTTATTTTAGCAATTTCCATGATCTTTACAGTGTTTGCTGTTGGAATGCCGGCTTCTGCTAATGAGGTCATTAATTCCTCGACAACGAAAGCATCTAAGAATTTAAAATTATGGTATGACAAACCTGCGCCCGATAGTGATGCTGGCTGGATCGATAATTCTATTCCAATGGGCAATGGCTATATGGGTGTAAATTTATTTGGAGGAACCGGCAAAGAGCGAATCCAAATCACTGAAAACAGCACGCAAGATTCAAACAGCACGATTGGAGGGCTCAATAATTTTGCAGAAGCTTACATCGATTTCAATCATAATGGGGCCACCAATTATACAAGGGATTTGGTGTTAAATGAGGGGCTTGCCCATGTTCAGTATGACTACGATGGCGTTACATACAAGCGAGAGTTCTTCACCAGCAATCCCGACAAAGTCATGGCCGTCCGCTTAAGCGCATCCCAAGGGGGAAAACTGTCATTTACCCTTCGTCCTACCATTCCTTACCTTACTGCTTATCGCGAACAACCCGGGGACAACCGCGGAAAAAGCGGCACTGTACAAGCCAAGGGTGACACCATTACGCTTTCTGGCGTCATGGAATATTACAATCTCCAATTTGAAGGTCAGTTTAAGGTTATTCCTGATGGCGGAACCATGCAGGCACAAAATGACCAACAAAACAACAATGGAACGATCACGGTATCGGGCGCGAACAGCGCAGTCATCCTGATTGCCGTGGGAACCAACTATGAGTTTAACAGTCAGGTCGTTTCCGCCAGCAACAGATTGGATAAACTCAAGGGTTTCGCCCATCCCCATGCCAAAGTTACAAAGTATCTTGCTGACGCTTCGGCAAAATCCTATGATGAGCTTCTGGCTGCGCACCAAGCGGATTATCATGGGCTTTATGACAGGGTTAATTTTGATCTAGGAGCGGTGGAGCCTTCCATGACAACCGATAAGCTGGTGGATGCTTATCGCAACGGTGATAATAATCCATATCTGGAAGAGTTAATATTCCAATTCGGTCGTTATCTATTGATATGTTCTTCGAGAGATAATACACTGCCTCCCAATCTCCAGGGAATTTGGAATGTGTATCAAGATCCGCCATGGAGATCCGGCTATTGGCATAACGTCAATCTCCAGATGAACTACTGGCTGGCGTTTTCCTCCAACATGCCTGAACTGTTTGAGTCTTATATAGATTACTACAACACATACCTTCCAAAACAACAGCAATATGCAACCCAATATATCAATCAGTACAATAAGTCTCAGCTCGACCCAGGCGGAGATAACGGATGGGCTATGGGCAACTCCACATGGCCGTATAATGGCGCTGGAAAGTCGTCCCATTCCGGGTTTGGCACAGGCGCGTGGACCACAATGCTCTTCTGGGATTACTATGACTTCACCCGGGATGAAAAACTTCTCAAAGATGTCGTTTACCCAGCGATGTACGGCCAGGCCAACTTCCTATCAAGATTCGTACAAGATTATAACGGCAAGCTGTTGGCGAATCCGTCCTCTTCTCCGGAAAACGCGAATAGCTTGCAGACCATTGGAACTACCTTTGATCAGCAGACTATCTATGAAAACCATCGAAATACGCTAAAAGCCGCAGAGATACTGGGTTATTCCAACAGCACTCTTGATAAACTGAAATCTCAGCTTCCTCTTCTTGATCCCATCATTGTCGGCAAATCGGGACAGATCAAGGAGTACCGTGAAGAAGAGTACTATGGCGACTTAGGCGAATATAACCACCGTCATATCTCTCAATTGCTTGGTTTGTTTCCGGGCCAATTAATTAATACCTCAACTCCCGCCTGGCTTGACGCCGCGAAAGTATCGCTGACCGAGCGTGGTCCAGGCGGCACAGGATGGGCCGAAGCACAACGAATAGCCGCTTGGGCAAGAACGTTGGATGCAGAAAAAGCGTATTTCTATTACAATTATTTAATTAAGCGACACTCGATGCATAATCTGTTTAATAATCACAGAGATTCTTACACGACTAAATTGTTCCAGGTGGATGGAAACTTTGGCGCCACAGCGGGCGTTAGCGAAATGCTGTTGCAGAGCAATGAATATGTTATTGCACCGTTGCCTGCCTTGCCCGATAAATGGGCAAATGGCAGTTATCGAGGCTTGCTTGCAAGGGGCAATTTTGAAGTTTCGGCCAGCTGTCCGGAGGCCAGGCTGATCAATTTAAGATCCTTTCGAAATCAGGCGGCAACGCCAAAGTAAGATACGCCGACATTAAAAACGCCGTCGTCAGAACCTCCGGCGGACGGAATGTAAGTTTCACCGTAGAAAATAGAGATCAGATCAGTTTTGAAACCACAAAGGGCGAAACTTATATGATCACCAGCATTCCGACCAGAACAAAAATAGCGCCTGCTACTACACTGAAGATTCAGAATAATTCAGCCGATGCACTTACGCTCAACTGGACTGCCAGCAAAGATGCTTTATCCTACAATGTATACCGCGCAGTTGAAAGTGCGCCGGATTATGAGCTGATTGCTTCGAACGTGCAAGGTACATCCTTTACTTATCAGTCAGCCGATCTTAAGAAGGTGGATCAATGTACGTTCCGGGTCACAGCCGTAGCGGCCAACGGACGCGAAAGCGACGGAATAACAACCCTTATGCTGCAGCCCAATAAACCGGATAATGTCGCGAAGGGTATTACTAGCATTAAACCGCTTGCGCTAAATGAAAAGTCCATTACATTACCTTCCGTTCCGGAGGGATTCACAATACGAATTAAGAGCTCGGATAATACGAGCATTATCCAAACTGACGGAACTATCGTTCCGCCAAATTTTAACACGACTGTGAAACTCGTATTGGAAGTAACAAGAGCTTCCGACGGAACAACAGCGGTTACTGCTGCTATATCGGTAGTTGTTCCGGGAACAAGTCTGTTGTTTACGATCACCACGCCTAACGGCTACACCACAATTTATGGAAACAGAATTTTACAATTGACGGCTGATCATCCATCGAACAATTCCGTAACTTGGTCAGTCTCCAACCAGGACGGCACATCTACAACCGATGCCGTAATCAATGCAAGAGGCCTTATGTACGCAACTAAAGAAGGCACCTATAAAGTATCGGCAACAACCAAATCCAATGAGACGGCGGAAATTGTGGTTACTTTCACAAAAATGTCCTCATTGTCTAATTTAGCAGTAACAGGGAACGGCAGCGCATTTGGTTCGACAAGTGGAGGCTCCTATCCGCCTACGAATGTATTTGACGGTAAAACAACTACTTTCTTTGACCATAGTACAACTGTCCCTTATGTCGGTTGGGATTTTGGTGCAGGCAACGCCAAGGCTGTAAACTTTATCAGATTTTATCCAAGAACCAGTTTCGAAGCCAGGATGACAGGTGGGAAAATCCAAGGCTCGAATTCTGCGACGAGCGGATATGTCGATCTGTATACGTTCACAGCCTCCCCGCCTGCCGGGTGGAACTTTATTGCGCTGGATAACAAGACACCATATCGATATTATCGTTTCTTAGGCATAGACGGGTCACATGGAAACGTAGCCTTGCTTGAACTTTACGTCAATATCGACAGGACAGAGCTTGGCAATAGAATTGCAGAAGCTCAAGGGCTGCACGAAGAAGATTATATCTCATCGACTTGGGATGCGCTGAAAACAGTATTGTCGGATGCTAGTAGCGTGAACGATAATGCTGCCTCAACACAAGCTCAAATCGATAATGCTGCAGCCAATTTGCTGTCGGCAGTTAGAGGATTAAAGCCGGATCAAGAAACGGCTTCCTATGTAGCAGCCGGAATCACGGAAATTGACGCGCCTGCTCAAGGTGAGACGGTCTTAACCTTACCGGATGTGCCTGACGGTTTTACGGTTGCGATCAAGAGCTCGGATCGTACGGATATCATCGGATTTGACGGAACCATTCATCCGCCGGACGCTGAAACCATCGTAAATGTCGTATTGGAAGTAACTAGACTTTCAGACCATTCCAAAGCAAGTACAGCAGCCCTTTCGGTGACGATACCCGCTAAAAAGGAACAAGAACAGCAACCGCTCAAAGCGGTATTGAGCGGAGCCGAACATGTCAATGCCGGCGGTTCGTTCTACGTGACTTATGGATTGTCCAACGTAAAAGGTAGCATCTATGCACAGGATCTGACATTTACTTATGATCCAGCGAAAGTGGAATTTGTTGCTGCTGAATCTTTGAAAGTTGGATTCCAAATTGTGAAACAAAAAGAAATGCCGGGTCATATTCGCATTCTCGCGGCGAGTCTTGGAGCAAGTCAAGCGGTAAATACCGATGGAAATTTACTAAAGTTGACATGGAAAGCCAAAGCGCTCACCGAATCGGCACAAACGGCAATTTCCTTATCCAGTGCGGTTGTTTCGGACGACAATGGTGTGGAAACTCAACTCCAAGGCGTTTCTCACAACGTGTCAATCACATATGTGATTTCAGTTGATAAAACGGTATTGAACAACGCCATAAGCAACGCTCAAAGCATTCACGATTCAGCGGTAGAAGGCAGCGGCGACGGTCAATATCCTGCTGGGTCCAAGGGTGTGTTGCAATCGGCAATCGAAAGAGCGAAAGCGGTAGCCAATAATACGGCGGCTTCGAAGGAGGAAGTTAATACGGCCGTAACTGATTTGAATGCCGCGATATCGGCATTCACCGCTTCTATCATTACCAGGGTTCCGGGAGATCTGAACGGAGATAGTAAAGTCACGATCGGCGACTTGGCGATTGTGGCAAGGTATTATGGCACGTCAAGCGCGGATCCGGATTGGGATCTGTACAAATTTGCGGATCTGAATCACGACGGAAAGATCGACATTGAGGACCTGGCAATTGTAGCAAGAGTTATTCTCGAATCACTACAATAATCGTTAAATAGACTGTAATTAAAGACAACCGCTCGTGCGGTTGTCTTTAATTACGATACATATAAGGTACAGACATGAACATGCTGAAACGGAATTTTTTGACGAATATCAAGGTAAAAGACTGTCAATAGGCAGGAACCTATTTGAATCGCCTTCATATCTTAATCACGATAGTTCTGATTACTATCGCTGGCTAAAAAGGGATGAGTGTGAAGGCGAAATTCGAGGAGGCTTCGATATGCATTGGTTTTCAATTCTGGGTATTGGTTTAGCATCGAATTTGGATAATTTGGGGATTGGGGTTTCATATGGCTCCAGATCCATACGGATACCCTTCATTTCCAATCTAATGATTGCCATTCTCTCGATGTTGTGTTCCTATGTATCGATTGCATGCGGACAGTTTACGGCGCAATTTATTCCTGTTCAATTCGTAAATACACTTGGCGGTATGCTCATTGTAGGGATCGGCTTGTGGGGAATGTTATCCGATCATTTGAAAACAAAAAGGCCGGAGCTCCTTAGAAATCCTAGTAAAGCTGACGTTGATGGTAATAATATCATTTCGGTCCGCGAATCTTTCATGCTTGGTACAGCACTTGCACTAAATTGCATTGCCAGCGGATTTGGCGCAGGTATAAGTGGCATGTCAGCCTGGGCAACCGTATTAGCGATTGGGTTATTTTCGCTGATTACAGTAGCTGTAGGAATAAGAGTAGGAACTCGCATAGCTCGGACATGGTTGGGGAAGTATGCGAATGCAATCGGGGGAACTCTGCTTGTGTTGATAGGTTGTTATGAGATTTTCCTTTAGCATATACGCAGACAAGCTGCGTGATCGCGGCTCTTTTTATGCTCATTTAGGGACCGAAAAGGAGGTTCACGCATACCTTGTAAAGGGTCTTTTTAGAAAGTGAAGGTGTAAGTATGGACTATGTAGTTGGCGTTCTGCTGGATCGAGAAACCTTCCTAGGCATTCCCAAGCACCGAACAGGGTATGAACGAATTGCATTGTACAATAAAGCAGCCCAATCGCTGGGGTTGAAACCTTTTTATATGTGCCTTGCGAACATCAAAGGGAATTCAGCATTAGGATATTGCTATCAAAATAAAGCATACCAGTTGGTACGTTTGCCAATTCCTGAAGTGACACATAATCGCGCTATGACACTTACTACGTATTTACAAAGGAAACTTAAGCATTTAGCACGTTTGAGCTATGTATTTAATGAGCAGAATCGCTATGACAAACTTCTCGTTCATCGTATGCTGAAATCAGATCCTACGACAAGCGAATATCTGCCTGAATCGGCAAAGTATACACGCAAACAGCTTATAGATGCCCTCAAAAATTACTCCTCTATCTACATCAAGCCCACGAACAGCAGCGTTGGTAAAGGCGTTATTCAAATAACTAAATCCAATAATGGGTACTGGCGCTTATTCTGGAGTAACCTTCAACCAAAACTGATGACGGAAAAGCAAGTAATCGACTGGATTGGACATAAAATCGACCAACAATCTTATATGATACAAGAGGCCATCCCATTAGCCACCTATCGTGGAAATCCATATGACTTGCGTATTTCGGTTCAACTTGGTGATGAAGGCAAATGGCAAGTTACTGGAATGGCAGGCAAAGTAGCCGCATCGGGCAGACATGTGACCAATTTGGCAAAAGGCGGCGAAGCCAAGCATTGCGAGGCGTTATTTCGTTCGAGTGGTTTTGATCCTCTCAGAATGAAGCAAGCCGTTGAGCATATCTCATTAACGATTGCGCAAGCATTGAGCAAACGACTTCCGCATCTTGCTGATATCGGTCTGGATCTGGGTATTGATCAAGAAGGACAAATCAAGTTTATAGAGATGAATGGTAGGGATCAACGATATGAATTTAAAAAGTTGAACTTACATGATATTTTTTATCAAACCTATAAAACGCCGTTCCAATACGCCAAATATAGGATGACCCAAGGTAAGAAAGGTGGAGTTTAAGATGAAAGTCCAAGTGTTTGTTTTTAAGCTAAACTTATTACCATGGTATAATGAACTCACAGACAGCCTAACTTTCGATCATCCGGATTTTCCTGGGCAGGTTCGTGAGCGAATTGCTGACATAGGGGAATTTGAAATCGTCTCGATCAGTCGGAGAGAAACACGTTTGAAAAAGAAGCGGAAACCGAAGATTGAAAAAGAAACAACCGAAATAGAGAACACATAAGATAGTCCATATTGACATATGGGTATAGTGTGAATATGATCGAATGGATAGTCCGCATCTCATTTTTCAAAAAAATGACGTTCATACAATCGTACATATTCGTGGAGGGATTAGAATGAGTGTTGGAACCGAATGGGTTGCCTATGAAGGTGGCAAGTATTCAGGATATGCAGCATGGCCGATTGGGACGAAAGATGCGCTGCCGGCGGTTATCGTCATCCAGGAGATTTGGGGCGTAGATAGCCATATTCAAGACGTAGCTCGACGCTTCGCGCAAGCGGGATATATGGCTTTTGCACCAGATTTGTTTGCTCGTAACCAATCGAAAGAACGGGGCCTCGAAGAGGACCGTGTAGCGGCGGCGCAAGCCTTTCTCAATACGATCCCGAGCAGTTCTTGGCGACAGGCTGAGGAAAGGGCTGCTGCCCTCGCTACTTATCCGGAGTCCGAACAAATACAGTTGACCGAAACGTTAGAAAAAGTGTTTGGTCTACAAAGTAAGCTAGGTGAATTTATCGACCAAATCAGGCTTACTTCTCAATTTTTAAGACATGAATTTGCGCCAACGCGTGGACAAGGTGTCGCATCCGTCGGCTTTTGTTTAGGAGGAGCCCTATCAGCCGTGCTTGCTTCTCAGGATCCTGAACTGCGGGGTGCTATTGTATTTTATGGCAATCCACCTTCTTCAGAAGCGCTGGCAAGCATCCAAGCGCCACTGCTTGGTTTCTATGGAGAGCTTGATCCGCGCATTACGGAACAAATTCCTGGCTTTGCTGAACAAGCGGAAGCAGCAAATAAATCATTTGAATATCATATTTACCCAAGTGCCCCGCATGCCTTCTTTAATGATTCTCGTCCAACGTATCATGTCTCTTCTGCAAGAGATGCTTTCGCACGATCACTTGGGTTTCTTAATAAAGTTTTGTAAGTCATATGGTTAATTAAAGGCTGTCTATCCCGGCATTTTGGGGTAGACAAGCCTTTTTTTCGTTTTATTTATAAGTTAAACCGTTCTATTTGATCAGTTTTTCCTTCCAACTGCAAATTTCCTTTTGCCTAGGTCCCATGAGGTCGAAGTGAGGGTAAGACGGACTATGATGAATATATCGCGGATTCAATCCATACTTGCTGCACCAAGCAGATAAGCGATCTAGATCGTTGCAGCCGACTTTGGTGACAGTCCGAATATCCTTAAACCGATCGTCGATCCAATAATGGGTCAAAAAGGCGATCTCACCGCGACTTACAGTTTGTTTCCAAGCTAGCAGTTCTTCTCTACGAATGCCGAATGCCATATGAATTCCATCCTGTTTACATGTATTTATGATCCCTCTCAGTATAACACAAGGGTGGTTTCTCTATTTTGAATAGAAAACTTCAATTAGACAACAGAAATCATACCCTTTATAATACTTATAATTCCTATGAGGATAAACGGAAATTAATCAAAGTTCAGATGAATAAATAACTTCTATTTTATAAAAAAGGTAGGTTTTTCTTATGCCCAATGCTTTAAATGCTCTTTCTTTCGCAAAAAGGATTCCATCGACCCCTTCAATTGGCAGCACTACCGTTACGAGGCTGGATCACGTTCATTTATCTTTTGGGTTTGCGGCTCCTGATTTATTTCCGATAGAAGAGCTCGATAAAGCAGCTTCACAAGCAGTAACGCTCCGCGGTAAAGCAGCTCTACAATATTCGGGAGGCGATGGTCCTCGCAAAATTGTGGATTGGATCATTAACCGCTCTAAACACCATGGCATTGCTGCTGAAAAGGAGAATATTCTTGTCACCTACGGGGCTACACAAGGTATATCGGTAGCAGCGAATGCCATTGTGGATCCCGGTGATCATGTTTGGGTGGAATCTCCATCATTCTTTGGCGCTTTGCAAGCATTTCGTGTCGCGGAAGCGACGATAACTTCCTTTTCTGTGGATGAGCATGGCTTGCGGGTAGATTTACTTGAGGAGGCATTGAAGCTTGCTCGTGAAACGAATCAACCGCTGCCGAAGCTATTTTACACGATGCCAACCTTTCATAATCCGACCGGTGCCACTTTATCGTTGGAACGTAGAAAAAAGCTAGTTGCGTTGGCACGCGAATATCAGTTCTGGATTCTCGAAGACGATGCGTACATGGAGCTTAATTTCAGTGGGGAAGTTCATCAACCGCTATATACCTTAGCCCCGGAACGTGTTATTTATTTTGGCACTTTTTCCAAAATTATTGCTCCTGGAGTCCGACTTGGTTGGATCATAGCGGATAAAGCGGCGATAAACAATTTCAGATTGCTGCTCCTCGGGGGCAGCATCGGCGTTTTGACGCAGGAAATATTAGCACAATTGCTCGATAATATCACCTTTGAAGATCATTTGGACAAATTGATTACACACTACCGCAATCAACGGGATGTGATGGCCAAAGCCATCGAAAGACACTTAGGAGGTTTAGTTACTTATCATTTACCGGAAGGTGGCTTCTTCATTTGGCTTAAGTTTGAGGAGCATATCAACGCTAGTCAGTTTTTGCGATTTGCAGAAGAGCGAGGAGTTAGTTTCGTGGATGGGAGGAGTTTTGAAGTCAAGCCGGTGGGGCTGAATAATGCTCGCCTTTGCTTCAGTTATGTGAATGAAGAAGCAATTGAAAGAGGGGTTAAAACGTTCGCAGACGCTTTTCATGACTATGTGAAAGAACACCATACGTATAAACATTGGCAGTTATGATAAGTATAAAAGAACGATATAATAGCTGTGGGATTAAAAATAGGGCTAGAAATATAAAAGTATGTTATAATTAAATAAAATACGACAAGAAGAGGCAGGAAATGACCTGCTTCTTTTTATTTTCGCAATCGAATTTATGTTTTGTATTGCTTCATACACATGAAAACAAGTAAAATAGAAGAGAAGCATTATTATGTACGTAGCAATGCCTACTTAGAGAATTGGAGCCTTTTCTTTGAAAAGAACCATACGATCAGCCAGTTCACTACTTACAAGAAAATAATCGGTTTTATGGAAAAGGGGATATTTAAAGGTGAGAGTTAATTTGAATTTTACGAACAAGGGTAAAGTGGTTATTGAAAATTTTAATAATGAGGAATTGATTGAAATTTTCAGCCGGTACATCAACACGTTAACGAAGAAGTACGCCGTTGATATTAAGGTTCCTTTAGAGGCTAATCAGAATATTGTTCAAGATGGCTCTTTCAAAGTGATCCTTTCCAATGTGCAATGTGATGTAGAAACCTTTTTCAAAGAACTTGGAAGAGACATCAAAGTACCTTTGAAAAAAAGAACGGACGGAAAATTAGAAAACGTATTTAAAATTCAAGTTATCGAGTAAGAGTGCGGAGGCTATATGCTTAGTTTAGAAGAAAAATTAGCCGTTGTTGCGTCTTTTTCGGAACTGCAGCGCAAAGATGTATCTTTAGGCCGTGTTAATTTCCATTATGAAGATAGTGCTTATGACAAGAAGATTGTTGTGTATCACTTGCATCCGAACGGAAATGGCTTCGTATATGCGGATTACTTAAAAGGTTATGCGACAGATGATAAAGGATTCGTTAACATCCGTGAATTTTCGGCGGATGAGCTTCATGATATTGTGGAGAAATCGATTCGTTCTTTAACCGTGAAAGAGTCGAAGAAAGCTGCGAAGCCTCAAACCGATCAAGAAGAATATTGGTATGGTGAAGATGATCAGAAGCTTTCCGTCACGTTTGTTGATGATTTATGGTATATCTATGCAGGAAGTAATTTGGACTGTGCATTCGAGACCTATGAAGAAGTAGAAGAATATATGGCCGAAGAAGGATTTGAAAGAAATAAATAACGAACTCAACATGTGTATATGAAAGAAGCCCTTCATGATTGCTCATGATGGGCTTCTTTTACGTGGAAAGGCGGACTCAAACGTGTGAAGTGGATGGGACAAAAATGTTAAAACTGGCTGAGGTGTCATATTCACTTTACGGCTATAATGGACGCATAAGCAGTATGAATAAAAGAAATTTCATGGGGGTAACGTATGTATACTTATTTTATCGTTTTTTTTGTGATTATATTACTTGGCGTAGTGGCCACCTTGTTTGTAGGTTTCTCGAAAAATCAAGAAGGAGATCCCAGCTACGATCAAAAAACAGGAACGAAATGGATTCGCCTTACTTCATTATATATTGTTTCAATCGCTGCCGGATTATTAGCTTTATTTGCTTTTATCCGCAGTTTACTCTAAGGTTTCTTGCTGTACATTTGAATCGCTTCGTGCAATCGGGTTAATCCGGGAAGGATTTCGTCCATATGGGGCCGTGCAAAGCTTAATCGCATGCATCCAGGATCAGACCCGTAGACGCTTCCCGGTACGAAAAGCACGGATTGTTTGATCGCTTCGTCCAGCAATTTAAAAACATCGACTTGAGTGTGGAGTTTGCACCATAAATTTAACCCTCCCGTCGGAGGTGTAAAGGTTACAGAGTCACCCATTATTTCTCGTAATCCCTCAATCATGGTATTCCTTTTTTCTAATAAGGCCTCGCGTAATCGTAAGATTTGGCACTCGAAATGTCCATTTTTAATAAAATGGTTGGCGACCCATTGAGGTAAATTGCTTAGTCCGAAATCCATTTGCTGCCGCGCATCCGTTAATCGATAAATGACCGATTGAGGGGCAATCATCCATCCGATGCGCAAACCGGATGCGGCGATTTTGGAAAAAGACCCGATGTAGATCACATTGCCTGTTGTGTCTATCGATTTCAAAGTTGGAGGTGGGTTCCCATCGAACGCTGTCAAGGTAAAGGGGTCATCTTCGATAATGGGAATACCTAATTCGGCAGCGATTTCTAATAATCGAATCCGACGCTCCGTTGACATGACACTGCCTGTAGGATTTTGAAAGTTTGGATTAACGAAAATCATGCGGATTCGGTGCTGTCGATATAACGGAACAATATCCTCTGGTTGAATGCCTTGATCGTCGACTGGCAAACGAAATAAACGTAATCCTGCAGATTGAAACATGGGTAAAGAATAACAATAAGAAGGATCTTCTATAGCAACGGCATCGCCGGGGCTCAGTAAACACTGTGTAATTAAATAAAGCGATTGTTGGGAGCCTGAAGTAATTAAAATAGATGAATCCGTACTATGGATATGAAGATTTTGTTCTAAAAATGTAACTAAGCTTTCGCGAAGAGGCGAATAGCCTTGAGGATCTTCGTAGCCTAATTGTTCTTCGTAGGGTTGCTGCTGCATAAGCTCACGAACGATGTCATTTGGAAATAAGTCATTGGATAGTTGACCACTGGCGAAATCAATGATCGTATTTTGATGCCGTAACTCCTCACGAATACGGCGGATAAAAGGCAAATTTGGGAGAAAGGGACCACCCTCCACATAGGTTTTCCAGTTTGGTGTTTGTTTAGGGGAAAGTCCCCATTTGTGCAAACTGACTCTTGTCCCGCTTCCTTTGGCGCTTTCAACTAAGCCAGACGCTCTTAGCTCTTCGTAAGCTTGTACAACCGTGCTGCGATTTACCCCAATGACACTGGCCAATTTGCGTTCAGAGGGAAGCACACTTCCCGGAGGGAATTCTCCAAATGAGATTCTACGCTCCATGAAGTTCGCGATTTGCTGATAAATGGGTTCCTTGCTCGTTCGATCTGGCGTCCACATGGATGCTCACCACCTTTAGAAGAAGTATGACCAGGAAATATACAAAATAAGCTTCAATTAGTATATCACTAGTTTGAGCGCTCATGGATGGCGAATATTACTGTTTGTTGACAACTCGGCAGATCAAGTATATACACCCGGCTGTTTGATTGTGTATGATAGAAATAATTGTCCAAGGAACACTTCGTTTCAGTCAGAGCGAGATCAGATCATGAATGAACGTGAAGCTGTCAGGTCATTTCTTCATCGTAAACAGATCCCTAAGCTCAGTCCGAGTCTAGGGATTTTTAGTTCTAAAAGTGCTGTTTATTCAACAAGGGGGATTACTACAGAAATGGAAAAGTTGATCGGAAAAAAAATTGTGATTGCAGGATCAAGAAAGACAGAGGAAATGAGCGTCTTAATTGAAAAGCAAGGGGGTACCCCACTAGTCCGACCTTTGCAAGGACTTTTATATTTCGATGAAAGTGTAATTCAAAATGAATTGTTATTCTGTGTTCAGCAGCACGTGGATTGGTTTATCTTCACAACCGGAATTGGAACTGAAACGTTGCTGGAGGGAGCAGATCGATTAGGGATTCGTGCGGATTTGATTGATGTCATTCAAGCTGCTAACGTAGCTGCCAGAGGATATAAAACGTATGCTTTTTTGAAAAAATTAAACATAAAGCCCGATGTTGTTGATGAGGATGGAACCACACATGGATTATTTAATGGGTTTGCCTCTATAGATTTGAAGGGGAAGCAAGTGGTGGTTCAGCTCCATGGAGAGCTGCAACCGGAACTTGTCCACTTTCTGGAAGATAGAGGAGCGCAAGTCATTCAACTGCTTCCTTATCGACATATCGAGCCCGAAACGACTGTACTTGAAACTTTATCCCTCGAATTGATTACAGGAGAAGTAGATGCTGTATGCTTTACAACTGCCGTTCAAGTCCGCTATTTATTTGATTATGCGAGGCGCACAGGTGAAGTTGAACGAATTCTCCAAGCATTTTCCAACCGTGCTCGAGCTGTTGCCATTGGTAAAGTAACCGCCGAAGCTTTGAGAAAAGAGGGAGTAGCTCGTATGGTTGTTCCTGAAACGGAGCGAATGGGCGCTATGATCATAGAACTGGTTAAACACTATGAGGAGCTGTCTTCGTAAGGACTGCCATTCAAATGATGGAGTTTCACTAACTCCTTATTGAAGTAAGGAAGGTGTGAAGCAATGAATTTGCAAAATTTCTTTGCGGGAGTCATGTCCTCGCTGTTAGCCTGCAGCGGCGGCGCTTTATTGATTATCCATGTAGCTGAGACAGCTGGATTTACACGGACAGAACTCGTTACTTGGATGTTTGCGGTTTATGTGCTGGGCGGAATCTTAAATGTCGTCATGACCGTACGATATCAAATTCCATTTGGCGGAGCTCATTCCATAACAGCAGTTGCATTCCTTGCTTCCACGGCGTCGCAGTTCACGATCCATGAACTAGCAGCTGGTTATGTGTTATCCGGTTTGCTTATAGTAGGTCTTGGGATGTCAGGTATGTTTAAAAAAGTATTGGATTTCATTCCCAAGGTATTCATCGATGCGCTGCTTGCAGGCGTAATATTGAATTATGTAATGAAGGTCATTCCTTCTGTTTCCGCTATGCCTCTCGTTGGTGGTCTAACGATAGTCGGCTATGTGATCACCCTCAAAATGATCAAAGCAGTTCCTCCCTTTATTGGCGCGCTTGTTTGGGGAATCTTAGGTTTGTTCATAGCCTATGATTTCCCAAATCTATCGTTTACAACGTTTATTTGGCCCCAACCCCTCATTCCTTCCTTTACAATGCCAGCGCTTATTTCTATTGCTATTCCTATTTCTGTACTTATTCTGACCAATGATATCGCGGTTGCCTTAGTAGCTTTGAAAAGTAACGGGTATAACCCTCCAGTAAATAAAACAATGATTATGTCAGGGGCATTTACCTCAGTTGCTGGTGTATTTGCCGGACATGCAGCCAATATGGGCGGAATGATGAGTGCGCTTTGCAGCGGCGAAGAAGCAGGGTCAAGAGAACAGCGGACCTGGGCAGCCATTGTTTCAGGCTCCATCGTTATTTTATTTGGTCTGTTTCTTGGCTAATCATTGATTTAATTCTTATTTTGCCACCAGCGTTCATTTCACTGATGACCGGCCTCTCGCTGCTCGGTGTATGGTTATCCAGTTTGCAAGCGGCATTTTCAGATTCCTCCTATAAATATGCCGTCATGTTTACGTTTCTCATAGCGATTTCAAATATGTCATTTCTGGGTGTTTCGTCGCCGGTTTGGGCTTTATTGATTGGTATTTTAATTGCAAAGCTATTGGGAGAAGGGAAGAAGAAGGAATATTATTGACAGTGGATTCCAAGTTGCCAGTAAAAAGTCGCAATTTCCAGAGACGAGCTATGATAGTATGGTAGAAGGAGCTCCTATCAGCTCCTTTTCTTTAGTTTAAATGTCTAGAAATTGGCTGTTAACCATATCATGAAATAAATTACAAGAAAGAAAATGAGGCCAGTACTCGTATGAGAGGAGCTTGGATATGCAGACCATCATTATCATTGTTTTGTTAGTTATTATCATTGGACTACCCATTCTTACGTTCGGATATTTGTACATCGCATCCAAAAAGCCACAGCATTCGATCATTCGGGCCCATCCTTACTTGGGTTGGATGCGCTATTTGCTGGAGAAATTGGGACCGGAGTTTCGTCAGTATTGGTTTGACAATGATACAAGTGGCAAACCTTTTTCACGAGATGATTATACAGGACTCATTTTTGCCGCGAAATATCGCACAGATATTATTAGCTTCGGGTCAAAACGGGATTATGAAAAACCCGGCTTCTACATTTCTAACGATATGTTTCCAAAGCTTGTCGATGAGTTAATGGTAGATAATTCGGAGAAGGTTCTAGCCAAGAAATACAAAATTGTTCAAGAAGGTATGTTCACACGGCACGAGCGTGTGGTTGAAGAACAAGTTAATAAATGGCTTTATGATGACAGAGATGTCATCAAGGTTGGTGAAAACTGCAGGCATCCCTGGTTGTTGAAAGGAATGTTCGGCGCTTCAGCAACATCGTACGGTGCGGTTGGCGAGCATTATATTCAATCGACCGGCAATGGTGCTCGTATGGCGGGAGGATCATGGATAAATACAGGTGAGGGAGGCGTTGCCCCTGATCATTTGAATTCCGGTGTGGATGTGATTTCTCAGATCGGACCGGGTTTATTTGGTTTTCGGGATCATGAGGGGCATTTCTCCCTAGATGAATTTCGGGCAAAGGCTGCTGAACCTCATATTAAAGCCTTCGAATTGAAATTTGCACAGGGTGCCAAAATTCGAGGAGGTCACTTGGAAGGCACAAAGGTAAATAAGAAAATCGCTGCGATCCGAAAAGTGCCTGTAGGAAAAACGGTGAATTCGCCCAATCGTTTTCCTTTTTTGAAAAACGCAGAGGATACCTTCCGTTTTGTGAAGCAATTACAGGATGTGGGCGGCAAACCTGTGGGGATCAAAATTGTCATCGGCGATCAGCATCGACTGGAATCGTTTTTTCAAACGATGCTGGATCTCGACATTTATCCGGATTTCATTACGGTCGATGGCAGTGAAGGAGGCTCAGGGGCAACTTTCAAAGCAATGGCTGATGGCATGGGCTTGCCGTTATTCCCAGCTTTAATTACGCTGGATGATACGGCTAGAAGATTCGGTGTGCGCGACCGCTTCAAAATTTTTGCATCCGGTAAGCTGATTACACCTGATAAAGTAGCCATTGCACTGGCGATCGGGGCTGATTGCGTCAATTCAGCGCGAGGATTTATGATGGCAAGTGGCTGTATCATGGCGATGCAGTGTCATACCGGTAAATGTCCAGCTGGCATAACGACAACAGACCCTAAATATATGGCAGCTTTGGTACCCGAGGAGAAGCAGTGGAGAGTGATGAACTTCATCCTCCAGATGCGAGAAGGTTTATTTGCTCTTGGCGCGGCTTGTGGATTGGAAAGTCCACGTCAGTTCACTCGCGAACATGTTGTTTTTAAAAATGAATTCGGGCGAACGGTTCGTCTTAGTGAATTATATCCTTATCCGAAACCTGATCGTATAAAAACAAGCTCATCGCTTGAAAAAATCAATGACGCGGGCTGAGATAGGGACGGGTTTTCTCATGGATTTTTCATTCTTTTTATATATAATGGGAAGAAGCGTTATAAAAAGGAGTCTATGATGAAACAAATACTACTCATTGAGGATGAGAAAAATTTAGTGCGTTTTATTCAGCTTGAATTGGAGCATGAAGGATTTATTGTAAAAGCGGCATTCGATGGTCAAGCTGGACTAGACCTTGCTTTGAAAGAAGACTGGGATCTGATTTTGTTGGATATTATGTTGCCCATGATGAGCGGCATTGAGGTATGTCGAAGAGTTCGTGAAGTCAAAAAGACGCCGATTATTATGCTGACAGCGAGAGATACTGTAAACGATCGGGTATCTGGGTTGGATAGTGGGGCAGATGACTATATGCCTAAGCCTTTTGCGATTGAGGAGCTATTAGCTCGCATGCGGTCTATTTTTCGCAGAGTGGAAGTGGGAGAAGTATTACACACGCCATTCTTAATTTCCGCGACATTCGGATTGATCTAGATGCAAGAATCGTTTACAAAGATAAGCAAATTATTGAGTTGACGAAACGTGAGTTTGATCTTATGGTCATGTTTATGAAACACCCGAATCTGGTTCTGACAAGGGACATGCTCATGGATCAAGTTTGGGGATATGATTCACTAGTTGAAACGAATGTCATTGATGTTTACGTACGATATTTGCGAAATAAACTGGATCGATCCGGTGAGGAAAGCTTCATACAAACAGTTCGAGGCATCGGATATGTGTTGCGATGAAAATTAAAATGAAAATGCCTTTATGGCTTAAACGTCTGCCCATCAAATGGAAGCTTATGCTTGGAGCGGCGCTGCTTATCTTCCTCTTGTTCACCTCGTATAACTTTGCTCAATACTTGGTATTGAAGCAATGGATGCTGAATCAGGAAAAGGATGCTATTCAAGTGACCATGGGACAAGTGCAAGATTATTTGCAGACCAAAGCTCAGTCATCCGAATCGCTGCTAGCTGAAGACACACGTGCTTACATGCAGAAAATCATAGGTAAAAACCAAATGATTCGTATCATTGATCAGCAAGGAACTCCGATCTTAACGGTTTCGCAGCATTTTGAGACAAACTGGGTTGATCCGCAGCCAGTAACTGCGCAGCAGCTTGTAGACTTCACCCGCGTCGAAGACCATTTGCTGATTTATAGAAGTCCGGTTACTCAGTCTAGTTGGATAGGAACAATCGAAATTGCAAATAATTTGGAGACATTTGATCATTTTAATCAAACACTGCTTTGGGTTATGATCATTGGCGGCGTGTTGGCTATATTTGTCAGTGGGGTCAGCGGATTAGCGCTGGCTAGGCAATTCATGCGGCCCATTCGAGCATTGGATTCCGCTATTCGAAGTGTGAAGCAAAAAGGACTTGAGGAACGCGTAGCTAATATTGAAAATGGGGATGAATTATCCCGATTAGCGCAGTTATTCAATGACCTTATGAATCAACTCGCGATCTCTTTTCGTCAACAACAACAATTCGTTGAAGACGCTTCCCATGAATTAAGGACGCCGATTACGATATTGGAAGGACATTTGTCTCTTTTGAATCGTTGGGGTAAAACCGATCCAATCGTTCTTGATGAGTCCTTGGATGCCTCCTTACAAGAGGTAAGACGGTTGAAAGGAATTGTACAGGAACTGCTGACTTTGACGAAACTTGAATCTCAATCATCCATGGAGTCCCAGGAGTCTGTTCTTGTGGAACCCGTTCTTAGACAGACGATTCAAAGAGTCAAAGCGCTTCATCCGGACTTTGAATTCAAGGTGGATGCTGCTGGAATATCGGATGTCCAACTCCACATCCATGCGCTGCATTTGGAACAAATTCTGCTTATCGTTCTGGATAATGCGGTGAAATATTCAGCAGAAAACAAAGTAATCATAATAAGAACATCTTGTCAGAAGGATGAGTTAGCGATTTTCGTCCAAGACCATGGCATTGGTATTCCTGAAGAGGAGTTGCCATATGTATTTGAACGTTTTTATCGTGTAGACAAGGCCAGGAATCGGGAAATTGGAGGTACGGGGCTTGGTCTATCTATCGCCAGACAGTTTGTCCGAAATTATCAAGGTGATATATCTATGACAAGTATTGAAGATAAAGGAACGACAGTTGTAATCAAATTTCCGATTCAAAGGCATACTCTCACTTAGGGTATGCCTTTTCTCATTTGTTTTTCATCTTTGTCATGTAAAGTGTTTGTAAAGCGAACCTAGCAAGATAAAGAGAAAAACAAAGGATGATGAGAATGCATGTACAAGATTTAGATTATCAACTGTTTCAGATGATTAACCAACTAGGCCTTACGATGTCTTTCTTAAACCCGCTAATGCGATTTTTTGCATCGTATGCCGAATGTGTGTTCTATCTTGGTGTTATCGTATATTGGTTTACTAGGCGAGAGGTTAATCGTAAAATGGTAGCAGAAGCGCTTCTATCCGCTTGTATCGGATTAATGATCAGTGGTCTATTAGGACACTTCTTTTATCGCGACCGCCCGTTTGTCGTCCATTCTGTGCTCCAATTAATTGCACACCCTGCAAATTCTTCTTTCCCAAGTGACCATGCCATTGGCGCATTCGTTATCGCAACTGCGTTCTGGGTATATCGTCGAAAAGATGGCGTAGTCTGGCTGGCACTAGCCGCATGCATTGCTTTCTCGCGCGTATGGACAGGTGTTCATTATCCTACGGACGTGCTTGCTGGAGGGATTATTGGAATAGTTAGCGCTTTGTGTGTACATCAACTTTTTATCCGCTCAACGATTGCACAAAAAACGTTAATGATACTCATCGATGTGTATGAAAAATTGGAAAATAAGGTTTGGCCGAAACCACAGGTAAAAACAGATCAGTTTTCAACACGCAGGTGATCGCTAGGGGGGACAGATGTTGCCGAGAAAGCTTTTCCTTTTTTTGTTCTGTTTGATACTAACGGCATGTTCGCAGGTGAACAAATTGGTGCAGGGGCCCGGATCAACATTCGCTATATCGAGCCCAAATCCAATATCAACACCGACTCAACAATCGGCAGATTCAACGTTAAATTTGCCTGCTCACACACCACAGGCTAGTCCGCAACCTACAGTAGCCGTTACTCCCGACAAACTTGCTGCGGATGCCAATCTTGCTGCAGTTAAACCCGACCATATTGTTATTGTTGTTGAAGAAAATCATTCTTATGAAAAAATAATCGGCCACCCGTCAGCCCCATATATGAACGCGTTAGCGGAGCAAGGGGCATTCTTTACGCAGTCTTACGCAGTCACACATCCCAGCCAACCGAATTATTTGCTGCTTTTTTCAGGAGCGAATCAAGGAGTCAAGGATGATTCTTGTGGGCATGTATTTAAGACTGCTAATATGGCCAGTGAATTGTTACATGCTGGGTACACGTTTGGTGGTTTTTCAGAGGATTTGCCTTCTGTAGGTTCTTTCGCTTGCACACATAGTCAATATGGACGGAAACATAGTCCTTGGGTAAACTTCACCAATGTGCCAAAGGAAACGAATATGCCACTTGATCAATTTCCAAGTGATTACAATAATTTGCCAACGGTTTCCTACGTAATTCCCAATATGGATCATGATATGCATGATGGAACCATTAAAACCGCAGACGACTGGCTGAAAAATCACCTTGGTCCTTATATAGAATGGGCGAAAACGCACAATAGTTTATTTATCTTGACTTGGGATGAAGATGATTCATCCAAGGATAATCATATTCCGACGATCTTCATCGGGCAGATGGTTAAGAAAGGTCACTACGATCAGCATATTACTCATTTAAATGTGCTTCGGACATTGGAAGATTTATACAACCTTCCTCCTGTAGGAAATTCGGCTGATGCAGGACCTATTCAACATATTTGGCAGCAATAAATTTGAATACCATCACAACCCTCCGATTATATCAAAGGAATTGGAGGGTTTTATTTGTTAATTTTCTCAACTAAAGAGTTAATAATTATTTAAGAATTGGTTCATAAGGGTTTCATTTTTGGCGTCTATGCTTATCTAGTAAGCAAATACATCATCTTTAGGAGGATACAATGAAGAAGAAATGGTTAATTCTAGGAAGCGCTGTGGGAATTAGCAGCATCGTGATGGTCACAACCGGTTTTAGTGCAATGGCGAGTTCATCTGGGTATGACACCTATAAATCAGCATTGAAAAATACGAAAACCATCCAAAACGTAAGTGTGCAAGCGGCAGCAAGTCTTCAAGATAACGGAAATGAGCTTGCGAATGCAAAAGGCAGCTTCAAAGTAAGCACTGATACGAAAACAGCAAGCGGAAATGCAGACTTGACGAGCAATGGTAAGTCACAATCATTAAGCTTCTATAAACAAGCCGATCAAACGGTCCTGAAATCAGCAGATAGTGATGTTTACTACGTGAAACAAGAAGGTAAAGAAAAACATAAGAAGGATAACAAGACGGCAGATTCACAAATTTCTGCGCAAGTGGAGACGGTAATTGATGCTCTGGTAGGTAATTTGAAAGACTACGTGTCCGTAGATGCCAAGCTGATGGATCGAAAGATATTTCCATTCAGCTGGACAACGCTCAAATACCTACAGTCGTGAATGCCATTGCACCAATCGCAATTAAAGAAGCGACGAAACAAGAGAATGACGGCGAGAAAAAAGATAACAAAACGAATGAGTTTCCTGTCAACGAAGATGTATTTAAAAACAGTGCGCCTCAGTTAACGACGGATATCAAAATCGAGAAAGTTGCTGTCAAAGCGACAGTGAATGCATCCAACTATATCCAACATCAAGAGGCTGATCTAACGATTTCCGGCAAGGATGACAACGGCACAGCTCATCAAGTGGTCATTCATGTACAAGCTGATCTTACAGGAATCAACAGTACAACCCCTGAAACAATTGATCTAACAGGTAAAACCGTACAACAATTGAAGCATGGTCAAGAAGGCAAGCATCACAACGACAACTAGTAGCACTTACTTGCATTGATTTTCAAAGGCAGATAGGATTTCAACAGGAAGGCCTATCTGCCTTATTTTAATGAACAGGAGGAAACATCTTGAATCCCATTCTGGAAACGATCCATCTTAGTAAACTTTATGGCAATGAAAGAGGCTTGCGTGATATCAGCCTGCACATAGAGGAAGGTGATGTCTACGGTCTGCTTGGACCTAACGGGGCAGGTAAGACGACATTTCTGAAGCTAATAACGGGGCTAATTCGGGCAGATCAAGGAGAGGTTCACTTGTTTGGAGCTCATATAGCCGAACAATTTGAACAAGGCATGCAGCATGTAGGATGCATGATAGAATCAGCTGACTTTCACGATTTCCTCACGGCACAGCAATACCTTCAGTTGGTCGCCCGCTTTTATCCCAATGTGCATGGAAAACGGATTGATGAGCTTTTGGAAATCGTAGGCCTACATCACGTACGCAAAGAGAAAATTAGAGGTTATTCGACGGGGATGAAACAGAAGCTGGCTTTGGCTGCCGCGCTTTTGCCGGAACCAAAGTTTGTTATCTTGGATGAGCCTACGAATGGTCTAGATATCGAAGGGACGGTTATGTTCCGTAAGGTAATCAAACAATTAAGCGATGAGAAGGGGACCACATTCCTCATATCGAGTCATATGATCCATGAATTGGAACAGCTGTGCAATCGAGTTGGCATCATCGTGCAAGGACAACTGAAGCGAGAGGGCTACGTTTCAGACTTATTGCAAAACAATCAATCGTTGGAACAATTTTATATGGATGAATTACAACTAGGGAAGGAGGGATACGCACATGCATAACTGGAAAGCAGGGTATATCAATGAGCTATATTTGCTCTTATATCGGAGGAAAATTGTTGCGTTTGGGGTAGTTTCGATCCTATTGCCAATTCTTCTTGCGATATCGTTACATGCATTGCAGCCAATTTTGGGATTAATCGCGGTTAGTCCTTCGTTTCCTATCGAGATGTTAACCATTTATACAGGTATTTGGATTCCGCTATTTATTTTGACGATTACAAGTGATCTATTTCCGAATGAAATAGCTTCTAAAACGTTAAAGCTGGCTTTATTGCGGCCTAATACCCGATTCCAAGTGTTTGGAACGAAAGCAGCTGCGATTGGAACAGGCATTGGGGCGATCCTCATCCTTTTAGGCATAATTACATTTTTTTGCAACTTGTTTGCAGGTACTTCGGTTAGCTTTGCCGAAGCAGTAGGAATACTAAAAGCTTATCTGGCAGCTTTTATATCCATGCTTGCACTTTCTGCCGTTTTTGTTTTTATTGCGCAGTTTTTCAAAAGTGCCAATGGCTTTATGGTGTTTAGCATCGTTTTTTATGTCGCGGCCAAGATTGCTCCTTTCCTGTTCAGTTCTTTTTCTTCCTTTTCACCGACGGCTTACACGGATTGGCATATGCTCTGGCTTAGTCAGACGGTAACCGTGGGCAAACTAGCTTCAACAACCTCATTTTTGCTAGCCAGCTGTCTGTTGTTTTTTACACTCGGTTATTATAAATTTGATCGCAAAGAGGTCTAAAACGGGGTATGCTCGCATGTCTATTCGCTTAAAGTTATTACTCTCCTATGCCGCTATGCTGGTTATTCCGCTATTCATCATGATCATCACCGCGGGACTTCTTATTGTCGTTTTTCGTGGCGATGTCCAAAGTGTTCGAGATCAGTATGTCTCAAGTGGGGGTCTCTTCGAAAACCATAACGTGGAGCGCATGGTGAAAGAGATAAAACGCACAGCTGAGAATAATCCAGCAGCATTAATGGATTCTGCCTATTTGGCCGATATTGATCAAGAGCTTCAAATGAACAAATCAGGCTTAATCGTTCGCAAAGCAGACCAAATTGCTTATGTGTCTCCTTCTTTACAACAGTCGGATATACTTGCGCATTTGCCGATCTTTGATCGTCCTGGGCATATCGAGAAAGAAGACGCTAAGCGTTATGGCAATCAAATGCTCGAGACTATTCATTTAGATGTGATGTTTACGAACCATCAACCAGGGACTATCATTGTTGCGACAACGGTTAATCCGCTTGTGAATTTTGCTCAGAAGTTTTTCCCGATTTTATTTATCACACTCATTGTAATTCTAATTACAACGCATACATTGTTGACTTATTTTGTATCTAGAAGCATTATTCGTCCTTTACAGGAGCTAAAACAGGCTATGAAACGAATGAAAGCAGGCGATTTGGACTTTCAGGTGCAAGTCACGAATAAAGATGAAATAGGTCAGCTTAGTCTTGCTTTTGATCAAATGCGTAAGCAGCTTCAAGAATCTATCCAGACACAGCTGCTCTATGAAGAGAATCGCAAAGAACTCGTTTCTAATATTTCGCACGATTTAAGAACGCCTTTGACGGCCATTCGAGGTTATGTCGATGGAATTGGGGATGGCATTGCCGATACACCAGAGAAAAGGCAAAAGTACATTGATATTATTTCCTCTAAAGCTGAAGAAATGGATCATTTGATTGATGAATTGTTTTTATATTCCAAACTTGATTTGAAGCGGCTTCCTTTTAATTATGAAATTGTCGACCTCTTTGCTTTTATGCAAGATTGGTCCGATGAACTGGATTTTGAGCTAGGGAAACAAGGCGTCCATTTTAGTACACAACTATCCATTGAACCACGAATGAAAATCTCGATTGATCGGGATAAAATGAGACGTGTGTTCACCAATATCATGGACAATTGCTTGAAATATATGAATAAATCAGATAAACGAATTGAATTAGAGGCCCACACGTCTGAAAACAACTTAGTCATTGAAATCAAAGATAACGGGCAAGGAATAGCGGCAGAAGCACTTCCACATATTTTTGAACGTTTCTACCGTGCAGATCCGTCCAGAAACAGTCTGACAGGCGGAAGCGGCCTTGGATTGGCTATCTCCAAACAAATCATTGAAGGTCATGAGGGTACGATTCAGGCAACTAGTGTTAAAGGGGAATGGACCGTAATTCGAATCGTCCTACCACTAAGAATGAATAAAGTTGGTGATGACTTATGAAACGAATCCTGATCGTAGAAGATGAACAGTTAATTGCGGAATTAGAAAGAGACTATCTGGAAGTAAGCGGCTATATGGTTGACATTGCAATGGATGGGGAGCAAGGGTTGAAGCTGGGCATGAGCGGGGACTACGACCTGATTATTTTGGATTTGATGCTCCCCCTTATGAATGGCTTTGAGGTTTGCAAACAGATTCGGGAGAAACATAATATTCCTATTCTGATGGTAACGGCGAAGAAAGAAGATATTGATGTCATTAGAGGCTTAGGTCTAGGAGCCGATGATTACATTACGAAGCCATTCAAGCCCGGGGAGCTGGTGGCGAGAGTAAAAGCCCATCTCACTCGCTACGAACGGCTGATAGGTGACAAAGAGAGCAAAGACGTGGTAAGGATACGTGGACTTCTGATTGATTATGGTTCAAGACGGGTTTTTCTCCATGAGCGAGAGATAGCTTTTACGACCAAAGAATTCGATTTACTTTGTTTTCTTGCTATGAATCCGAATCGCGTATTTAGCAAAGATCATCTTTTTGAACGAATCTGGGGCGTAGATGCTCTCGGGGATTCTCAAACGGTTACTGTTCATATTCGAAAGCTTAGAGAGAAGATTGAAGTTGATACGTCCAAATCGGAATATATCGAAACTGTATGGGGTGCAGGCTATCGTTTCCGCTTATAAAATTATCGATAAGGGAGCTACCTTTTTATGAATCTAAATCCGCGAGTATTGATCCTAACAGCAAGCTACGGTAATGGACATATCAAAGCTTCGCAAGCTTTACACCAACAATTGATCAAGCAAGGTGTGGAGCAGGTGAAAATTGTGGATCTCATGAAGGAAGGGCATCCGTTTATTCATATGGTGACCAATTCTCTCATCAACAGAAGTATTCAAATATCAAGGGTTGGTCTTAACTATTACGGTTGGAGCTATTACTTAACGAGAGAAAACAAAAGATCAGCCCTTCTGCAGCGATCCATGACGATATTGGGAAAGAAAAAACTTAAAGAAATTATTAATCAGGAGCGCCCGGATGCTGTTGTTACGACATTCCCATTTGGTGCTTCACCTGAAATATGCCAAAGTTTAGGGATAAGCAATTTCACCGTGCTCACGGATTTTGCCCTGCATTCTTCTTGGCTGCACCCATCCGTGGACAAATATTATGTAGCTACTGAGGAACTCAAGCAGCAGATCATAAGTAAAGGTTTCACTCGGGATCGCATAGAAGTTACTGGAATACCTATAAGAAACGAGTTTACCCGGAACAAGTCTGCTCTTGGGGGAAGCAAGAAGAAAATTCTCATCATGGCTTCAGATTATGGTGCTTCACGTTATGTTGATGATTTATTAGTATCTTTGGTTGGGCATGCTCACTACCACATCACGGTTGTGTGCGGGCGAAATGAAAAATTAAAGCAGAAATTAGAAACACAATTCATGGCCTATCGGAATCTGACCATACATGGTTATGTCAACAATCTTCATGATTTTATGTCTGATTCTTCCTGTATAGTTACTAAAGCAGGAGGACTTACGTTAACCGAAGCGATTGCTATGCAACTGCCGATTCATATTTACAAGCCTTATGCAGGGCAAGAAAGAGAAAATGCGAAGTATCTAGCTAGCCGGGGAGTCGCTGCCGTATCTGACAGTGTAGAGGATCTCTCGCGCAGCATTAAATGGCTTCTGGAGCATCCTACCCTACGTGAGGAAGTTAGCGATCGCATGATGAGCCTAAGCAAAAATCAAGCAGCAACTCATATTGTTGATGATATCATTCAAACCATTCGTCAACCGCTGTCGCTGTCTATTTAATTAATGAGGAGAGGAGCGGGTCTCATGGATGACTCAATGAAGGATGTAGATGTCTTTCTACAAACCATTCATAAGTTAGAGGAGAAGGTAGTTAAACTCATTCATCAATCCAACTTGAAGGAGGAAGAGAAAACGTTTATCCTACGGCACATCCTTATTGTTCCCGGTAAAGACCAAGAACATGAGGATGGCAGGGCCATTTCATGAATGTATGGTTTATATCGATGAATTAGCGTCGTTTAGATCCCAACACAAGGGGAAAATGACGCTTTTTGGTGCGTAATTAAATAAAAAACCCCCGAAATAACTGGGGGTTGAATAGAATGCATAACAATCTATCATACTAATTATAGGGTCTATTATTTCAGAACCCTACGAGCGGTTTTATAATTATTTTTCCACCAACCGGTATTCATATCAGAAATCGTAACACCAGGACTTCCATATGTGTGCAGAATCTTTCCATTACCCATATAGATCCCAACGTGATGAATCGGCGAGTAGAAGAAGACAAGATCCCCTGGTTTCAATTGATCCTTAGGCACATAAGTTCCTACTTGAGATTGCTGTTTGGATGAACGCGGCAGAGATACGCCATTTTTTCCATACACATATTGGGTAAAAGAAGAACAGTCAAAGGCACTGGTATTACCAGTTGAAGCACCAAATTTGTAGCGTACACCCAGATAGCGTTTGCCTAATGAAATAATGCTATCCGCTTTAGAAGAAGTTGCTGTTGCCGTTGATTTTGTTTGGCTCGCCGCAAAAGCAGCTTGTGGAGTAGTGATTAATGTTCCTGCAGTAAAGAGTGAAAAACAGAGCGTAACCCCGGCTAACGATTTGCTCAGGCGGCTCTTCATCAAGTTGTTAGTAGTGATTTTCATGATTGATTTCCTCCTTAGGAATCGTGATTGTGTGTCTGCCTGTAATAACTGTAACACAGATCGGATTCCCTAATATTTGCTAGTAGTGGAGAAAACCTTATAGGGACAAGGTATATTGTTCTTTATAAGAAATTCATGAGAATTAGCTGAGCACAAAAGCCTTGACAAGGCGAGAATGGAAGTGTAGCCTTTCTCATCTTTCTTTCATGTATGCATTCCTTTCTTATGGTAAAATGATTTACAAAGGCAGGTGGATAAAATATGGGTCATTCATTACTTCTCTTCATTAGCCATTATGGATATGCGGCCGTGTTTTTGCTGCTCTTTGTTGGTATTGTCGGCTTGCCAATACCAGTTGAAATATTATTATTGGGTGCAGGCTCCATAGCACTCAAAACGAACCTTCATATGGGGGGACTTATTAGTTTTGCTTGGCTGGGTGCGTGTTTGGGAATGACCTTAAACTACATGCTAGGTAAGAGCATTGGCCTTAAGCGTATTAGTAGGCTGACAAAGTGGATTCACATTCCGGAAAGCAAGTTAGAGAAGTGGGCTGATCAATTCAGGAAATACGGCTCGCTGCTGCTCTTGGTAGGCTTTTATGTTACGGGTTTAAGACATGCATCCCCCTTTATTGCAGGGGCGATAAACATGCGATTTGGAAAGTTTATGATGGTTACATGTGCAAGTGCTTTAGGCTGGATATTAATCTTGGTTATGCTCGGTCAACAACTTGGAAGAGCCTGGCATCATATGTATGCTCACTTCCATCAGCCTCTATGGATCGTTGTCGCTGTATTAATCATTCTTGGGTTTATCGGATTGAAAAAACTGTTACGACAAATTCAATTATCCTCATAAAAAAACCTCCAATCCACTATGCAGTGGTTTTGGAGGTTTTCTGTTTACGTTGATGATACCGATACTCTTTGTACCATTGGAAAATCCAAACGGTTAGTGCAAACCAGAAGCCACTTGCCAAATAGGCTCCTATGACATCGCTTGGATAATGGACACCTAAATAGATACGACTAAGGCCAATCCATAAAATCATAATCACACAACCAATGATGGTTAAGGTTCTTGCTCTACGAGTTGCAAGATGTCTCCACAATAGGAAGGCAAGTGAGGCGTACAACGCGAAAGCTTCCATTGAATGACCACTGGGAAAGCTGTACCCGGTCTCCTCAATGATGTGATGCAGATTGGGACGGGCTCGATGATAAATCGCTTTAAGGATTTGGTTGAAAATAGCGGTTCCTGCAATCATCGTTATAAAGAATGTAATCTCCAGACGATGATGCAGCACGCGATAAAGAAAATACATAAAGGCTAAAGTTATGACAATAACGACTTTCGTTGAACCGATGAAAGTGAATATTTGCATAACGGCAGTTAGCCACGACGTCTCAAAACTTTGTACGAAAGTTATGATGGACATATCGAATTGTGAAACATCTTGCCCGGCAAAACGTGAAGCCACAAATAAAAAACATAGCAACGAGCACAAGCTAATAAAAAAAACGGATGTTACTTGAAGTCTAGGGGCCATCTGAATGTATCACCTGCATTTACAAAGTTAATTCTAAAGTAACATAGTTTCGATCATATTGCTAATTTCTTGTAAAGAACGATGTCTTGGAGTTTTTATCAGGCTACTTTTTCCTGCGAACTTGGACGAATCTGCCGTTGGCTCGAGCATTGCTTAATATTTTGCGAAACATTCGTTTGTCGTTTAATTGATTGAAGATAAAAGGATCCGGAGCTGTGTTTACCTCAATAATCCATGGTTTTAACTGTTTATCAATACCTACATCGACACCAATTTCTTTAAATCCAGCATGGTTTTTTTGAAATTGTTTTGCTATGTTGTATCCCAGTCTTTTTAATTGGGCAATATATTCTTTCTTCTTCGGATCCTTCATATAGGAAGCCAGCAATAATTCCAAAGGCAAGGGCTTCCCGCTATTGTGGAAGTTTGTCACGATTTTTTTTGGATGAGCTACTCGTCCAATGTAGCCTGTAGCTTCCCATTTTTTCGAAGCATTTTTTTGCACCATGATTCGAGTATCGAAAATTTTTTTTTTGTAGGTTAATAAATGAATGCCTTGTTGGACAATATACGATTTTTTACTTTTATTTTTGTTTAGAGAGGTAAATAAAGGATCAAAAGATCGGAAGGCGTGTATGGTCTTGCCGGATTGATAACGGTACTTACCGACATTATCTTGATCAACCCGAATGACACCCTGACCAAAAGATCCATTTACAGGCTTCACATAAACCATTTTATATTTATTTAGCATAGTACGTAGATTAGTGTGATTATATATTCTAGTCTCAGGTACATAAGTTTTCAATTCCTTATTCATTAGAAGCATTTTCGTTTTGGTCCATTTGCTACCCAACGTATGCATACGAATAGAGCACCTCCGTTAAAATTGAATGAATCTACATATCATATTCATTTTCAAAAAAAGGGAGTTGGAGTAGAGTCTATAACTTCTAAATAAACAAACATAAAAGCCTGATCCATGAAGGCATCAGGCTTTAACTATGCAAGGAATGAATTAGAGATGACGTCCGGTAATATAGCGAGAGCCCCAGAAACCAGAATTTATATCAGATATAACTACGCCAGAACTGGTCGTATTGCTAATGAACTTACCATTGCCAATATAGATACCAACATGGTTAATTTGTCCGGGTTTACTTACGCTAAACAGAACCAAATCACCTTTACTTAAATGAGCTTTATCGGCCACGCGTGTACCTACCTTAGCTTGTGCACGGGATCCCCATGGTATGGAAATGCCATTTTTCTGGAAAACCATTTGTGTAAACGCGGAGCAGTCCATAATGAGATGCTGTGTGTCTCTTACACCAAATCTGTATTTGACCTTACCGATATACGATTGTGCTGTTTGGACAATGCTGTTTGCCTTCGTGGAGCTGACAGCACTGTTAGCAGCTGTTGAAGTTGCGGCATGAGCAGAGACTGGATTAATAACTAGACTTCCTGTTGCAAGCAAGGTAAGACTGAGACTTATCCCCACTAACGATTGGCTTAGGCGGCTTTTTCTCATGAATGGCATGATGGTAATTCCTCCTTTAGGATCGTGTTGTTAGGCTATCACCTACAATCACATTAACACATAGGGGATATCCTAATAATTACCTGAAAGAGAGGAAGGTCAAGCAACGTCTAGCATAATCAGCCATTCTTAGAATTTCATGAGAAATGGATGAGGAACAACACCTTGACAAGAACTAACAAGTGGTTTTAGACTGTCCCTATTTATCTGTTCGACGAAAGATTTAAAAACTCGGCTCTAACACGGCTTGTCGACAACAAGATTTTTACAACAGTCAAGTATAGTATTTAAAACACAGCTCATCCTACGGGGTGGGCTGTTTATTTTATGTTGTTTCCCTACGGTTGATTATTTCTCGAAAAGTAAACCAAGAGTCGCTTGGAAGTTTACTTTGTAAACCGTATAGTAATAAGCGGAGGTGACGTTGATGAAAGAAATCAATCTGGCATCGGTCATTGTGGCCAAACGCAGGGACAAAGGAATCACGCAGGATGAGCTTGCGGCATATATCGGCGTTTCCAAATCGTCTGTTTCTAAGTGGGAAACGGGTCAAAGCTATCCCGACATCACATTTCTCCCACAGCTTGCCGCCTATTTTAACATTAGCATAGACGAACTGATGGGCTATTCCCCGCAAATGGAACGGACGGACATCGCAAAACTATACACCCGGTTGGCCTCCGATTTCGCTTCCCTGCCTTTTGAAGATGTAGTCACGGAGTGCGCTATCATCATTAAAAAATATTACGCCTGTTTCCCACTCCTTTTGCAAATAGTCAAGCTGTACACAAATCACTTCATGCTGGCGGGAACGCAGGAACGAAAAGAGGCGCTCCTGAACGAAACCGTGACGCTATGTGAGCGGATTCAGGCGGAAAGCGACGATGCTCAACTTTCCAAAGAAGCGGTTTTATATCAGGCGATTTGCTGTCTGACGCTTAATAAACCGCAGCGTGTTTTGGATTTACTTGGGGAAGGAATCAGACCCATGATACCGGAGGGTGTGTTAATGTCACAGGAAGCGGAAGAAGCCTTTTTGAGGGCATCAGATATCGCACGAATCTTTAATATGAAGAGGCTAAACCCAAACAATGTCATTCTGCTTTACGCACTGGGAGCTCATATGTATTGCGCGAACAATTTCCTCGAAAAAGCGATTGAACTGCTTGGAAAATATGTGGATACTTGCGTGGAAGGATTCTTCCCCTTCGAGCTTCATGGAGATTCCTTCTTTGATCTGATTGACCCGTGGCTAAATGATTGCGACGCAGCCACGCCCCGCAGTGAGCAGGTAATAAAGGAAAGCATGATGCGGGATGGACTGATGAATCCAGCGTTCATTCGTTGCGAGATGACCCTGGATATCAACGAATCGTTCAAAAAATGGAGAATTTTATAGGAGGGCATTGACTATGAAAAAAATCATCAACTGGAAGCTATTTTTCCTGCTTATTGTTGTGTGCGCCGTGACAGGCGTAATGGTTCTACCGTTTACGTACGCGCTTGCTCCGCTGCCAGATAACGCGCCTATGCAGATCATCATACCAGCGCAGATTGCGCAAACACTGGTGTTAAGTGCGTTGGCGAGCTTTTTCGGATTGAGTTTGGCGCACCGATTCTGGAGGAAATTACAGGCGGTGAAAAGCGAAAGGGTTATTTGAAGTCTATACTCGGTTCATCCGTCCTTTGGGGTATTTTGGGCGGTGTGCTTGTCGTTTTACTGTGCATCCCGTTCTGGAATATGTCCGTTGAACTGATGAAGGCGGAAATGGCGGTGCCGATTTGGAAATCCGCACTTGCGATTTTCTACGGCGGCACAGCGGAAGAAATATTGTTCCGGTTGTTTTTGATGACGCTTTTGGTTTGGATTACTTCCAAAATCAAAAAGGCGAAAGATGGAGGTCCAACTAAAATCGGAGTGTGGCTGGCCATAATTATAACAGGCGTGATTTTTGGCCTCGGTCATCTGGGAATCACGAGCGCGCTGACCGCGATCACCGGCGACGTAATCCTCCGGGCGGTATTGCTAAACGGCTCTCTCAGCATTATTTATGGCTGGCTCTACTGGAAAAAGGGGCTGGAGTCGGCTATGATCGCCCACTTTTCTACCGACATTGTGTTGCATATACTCATTCCGCATGTAATAGCGCCATTATTTATCTAATCGGAGGTTATGGACATGAACGAAAAAATAATCATTGGCAGGGGAACGAAATACCCTTTGAATGGGATATTGTCGTTGCCGGATAATTGTTCTTCAAAGGTTTCGGCTGTGGTACTGGTGCATGGCTCAGGCCCTGCAGATATGGATGAAAGTATCGGCGCTAATAAGCCATTCCGCGATATTGCAGAAGCACTGTCTGCCAAAGGAATCGCTGTGCTTCGCTATGACAAGCGCACAAAGATTTACGGGAAGCAGATGCTGAAAGAAAGCCCCGGCGATGTGACTGTAGAAAGCGAAACAATAGAGGACGCCCTCCTTGCCGTCAAACTGCTTAAAAATGACGGCAGAATTGACCCCGACAAGGTGTATATTTTAGGTCACAGCCTCGGCGGTATGCTCGCGCGCGTATTGACGCGGAGGGCGGCGAATTCGCGGGTATAATCATATGTGCAGGCTCGCCGCGTATTTTGAGCGATATTTTGCTGAGCCAAAATGATGATATGCTCAGTCAATTGCCTAAATTCCTACAGAAAATAGCGAATAGGCAAATCGCGGGGCTCAAAGCCAAATTCGGAGCCATCTCCGGTATGAGTGAGGAAGAAGCAAAACAGACAAAGATTTTTGGTAAAACCTACGCATGGTATTTCAAGGAGATGGCCGAACATCCCGTTACCAATTATCTGAGCAGAAAAGAAAAACCCGTGCTGGTATTGCAGGGAGACAAAGATTTTCAGGTCTCTACGGAAAAGGATTTCGCACTCTATCAGCAAATCTGCATCGGTAAGCCCAATGTCCGTTTCAAGCTCTACCCCGGATTGAACCACCTGTTTATGAAGTCGGTTTATGGCAGGGTCAAGGACTTCAAAAAAGAGTACAAAATCCCACAAAAGGTGTCTGCAGAAGTTTTGGAGGATATTGCGGAGTGGATATTGACCAAATAATAAATAGATACCCGTTTATCTCATCGTCTGTCGGTTCCGGTCGATGAACGACGAGGCTTTTACTTCTCGCGCGCATACGTAATCATGGATCACCTTACGGGCGGGCTGTTTTTGTCTGCCGTAGAGAGGGGAGTACATCGTAAAATTTGCACACCCTATTGAGTACCGAAAGAGTTCATCAAATTTTAATCTATCTAAGGTATACTTAGGTAGAATTAATAATCGATTATAGCAAGGGGAACATCATTTGGATATTACAAAGAAAGCTCGTAACCGACCGATGAAAGGGATGGTCATTTTACTAGCAGCTGCTCTAATTATTGGTTATTATATCTATCTGCTTCATACAGGACAAGCCCAAGAACTGCTGAAATCGATTCAAAACCTTGGGTTTCTGGGGATTATTGTTGGCATCTTGGTCCAAACCTTTGCCAATATCGTACCTGTGCCCGGGGAATTCATTTCTGTCATCCTGATGGAAATCTATGGACCTATCTGGGGCGGGATATATACTTGGATAGGTGGTTTGGCTGGTGCAATAGGGGCCTTGTATCTTACGAAATGGTTTGCAAAACCATTTTTCGGAAAGTTAGCACAACCTTTCCTTGTGAAAGTGGAGTCATTTATTCAAAAGCACCAGACAATTGGCCTTTTATTCATCCGTTTGGTACCGCTTGTCCCTTACCATTTTGTGAATTATGCGATTGGATTTTTGAATGTGAGCATCTGGAGGTTCATTTGGACCACAGGTATTGGCATTCTCCCTTTTACCATAGCCATGAGCGGCATCTATGCGGGAGTCCGACAGGGGTCACTTATATGGGGAGTAGTTGGTGGAGGCTTGTTTGTACTGTTATTGATTTTGGGTTTGATATTAAGAAAACGGCATGCACTCCGAACTATCACCATGCAATGATGGCAGTACCCATACCCATTCGTTTCCTGCATACTTATCCTCCTATAACAACCATACTAACCACAACATGAAAGTTGTAGGAGGAAACCAATGTGGAGCGCATATTATTAAAACTTTTATTTATGTCCAGTCTCGCTGCCGCACCTTTAATATTTAAACGTAAACATATATTTATCTTGTTAACGACATTTTTTGCTAAGGCTGTATTATCGACGGCGATCGATTCCTACTTTGTTAAAAGCAAAAAAATCTCCTATCCAGTGAGGCCTTTTGCGAAAGTTTTTGACACGAATATCTTATATGATCTACTGTTTTATCCGCTTCTCAGTGTGATCTGGATAAGATGGACTTATAATGCCAAACCACGTCATATTTTGTCGCGAAGCTTATGCTTCAGTGTCCCAATGTCTATTGCTCAATGGGTAATGGAAAAGAAAACGAATTTATTTAATTGGAAAGAATGGTCTATCTGGCATACGTTTGCGTGGATTAATGTAACCTTGTTTACAATTAGAGGATTTGTTGGTCTAGTCCGCAGATATGTGGAGAATACGGTTCCTCTTACTTCTAAGAAGAGCGGTACAGGAGTGCTGTCCACCATGAAACGGGTGATCCCGTTCGATCATTTGTTTTCATATCAGAAAGTAAGTCAACATGGAGAGCAGATACACGAGCTGCGTGTTGATCACTATGAACAACAAATCCAATAAAATCGAAAAATTATTGTGGAGCATTGCTCTTCCGGGCTTTGGGCAATTTTTAAATCGAAAATATATAAAGGCTATCACCTTAATTATCTTAGAATTTATAATTAATACGAATAGCCATTTAAATATGATTATCATTTATAGCTTCTTAGGGGATATCACGGCAGCAATAGACACTACGGATTACCATTGGCTGATGTTCTATCCTTGCTTGTATATGTTCGGAATGTGGGATGCCTACAAAGATGGGGGAGAGACCGCGGCATATGCGTATCTTCCTTACGCTTTGGGTGCTTTCCTTGGTACAGTCGGACTTATTTATTCAACTGACCTCAAATTGTTTGGTGTGTTATGGGGTCCAGTGTGGTTGGCCATGTTATTTGCCTTTATAGGCATAGGAATAGGTATTTTACTATTTCTCATGCTGAATAATCGTAGGAAGCAATGAAGCAAGCAAAAATAGATAGCTATGTGTATGACTTTCGGATAACATGAAATAAGCTAGATGATTATTTCAAATCACGGGGGTCTACAATGGCAAAAAAGGGTTTATCTATAGGTAAAAAAGCAGTTCCTTTTAAATTAAATTCTACACAAGGAATTCGGACATTGGACGAGTATATCGGTAAGCCCTTAGTCATTATTTTTCTGCGAGGAACCTGGTGCCACAATTGCCGGAAACAGATACCCGAATTAAATCAATTTCATGAGAAATTTCTGCAAAAAGGTGTTAATCTGATTGCAATAGCCGGACAAAATCTAGAGAACATTCAAAATTACGTCCATGCAAATGGCATCACGTTTCCTATTTTATCCGACGAAACCAGAGAAGTTATCAAAAGCTACGAAATATTTTCTCCCATTAAATGGGACTCATTTCGGATTGCCATTCCTAGTACATATATCATCGATGAGAAACAGACGATTCGTTATTCCTACATCGGTGAAAACCAAGGTGATCGACCGTCTGCGAAGCAAATTTTGGAAGTGATCGATTCACTTTCCGTAGTTCCGGATTCATCGAATCTATTTGAAGAAGAATTGCCTGTTTTTTTGAGTAATATGAAGTCTACATTGGATCATGTTAGTCAGTCAGCTTCATTTGTAACGCGAAGTGTTGAAAACAATTTAAATCATATCGACGATATCAAAAAAGACTCGCAGGCTAATTTCGAAGTATTAAATGAATTCGTTAGCGCTTACCATACGAAATACGAGGAGCTTAACCAATATAGTGATAAGCTTAATCATAGCTCACTTGAAATGAATGAGATTCAGCAGATGAACGATATGCTTAGCGATAACATTCGAATGACCCGTGAACGCATGACAGAATTAGTCGCGATGACGAATGAGGTCAATGAAATGAGTGGTGTGATTGCAAGGATATCCAATCAAACTAAAATACTGGCTTTGAATGCTTCCATTGAAGCTGCACGAGCAGGGGAACATGGAAAAGGTTTTGCTGTTGTTGCCAAGGAAGTCACTCTTTTAGCAAACGGAACAGAAGAATCTGCCAGAAATATTACAGCCCAGCTGGCCGCGATAGAAGAGAAAATTAGTGAAAGTTTCGCCTCTTTTACTTCTTTTGAACAAACAATGACTACTGTAAGAGAAAAGATTTCGGCTAATTCTACGGATGTTCTTGACATATCTAGTGGCGTTAGACGAATTGCAGACGACTCTCAGCTTCTTGGAAATGAACTGGACCAAATCAAAGAAAGTCAGCAAAAAGCTCAAAACAGTCTTAATGAGATACAAGAAGTTGAGACAACGATAAATAAAGAAGTCAACGAAATCTTTCAAGATATGCAGTTTAATGTCCAACAGTTGAATGTGATAGATGAACGAAGTAAGAGAAAATAACCAATGTCGTCATAGTCACTCTCTGAAGAGGGTGGCTTTATTTATGCGTGGATAGGTTGTAAATGGAGAAAGGAAGGTAAACATCAGATGGATGATTCATTATTAGAAGCTAAACAGCTGTTTATCACTTCTTATGGCAATATGATTCAGATGCATCGGGAAGGTCGACTTGACGTGTATTTATGCGTGGATAGGTTGTAAATGGAGAAAGGAAGGTAAACATCAGATGGATGATTCATTATTAGAAGCTAAACAGCTGTTTATCACTTCTTATGG
>NZ_VRTT01000057.1 GCF_008017805.1 Paenibacillus sp. N3.4
CCTCCGTAACGCGGAAAAACAGCTTTACAGCTCATCATACCAGCCATTCTCTCTTTTCCCTTCGCTGTAAGCACGTTTTTCATGCTTACAGCGTCGCTGACGGGCCTCTTGCCTTCTGTAACACGGAAACACAGCTTTACAGCTCATCATACCAGCCATTCTCTCTTTTCCCTTCGCTGTAAGCACGTTTTTCGTGCTTACAGCGTCGCTGACGGGCCTCTTGCCCTCCGTAACGCGGAAAAACAGCTTTACAGCTCATCTTTTCCTTAGCTGTAAGCGCGCTTTAGAGACTATCGGACAACTCTTTTAGGGAATAAACGGGCTGTCGGATCATTTGTAGTCGATTGTAGTCAATTATTTATTTTTTGCCAAACTCTCTGGACTTGTTCGAAGTCAAAAACAGCGTTATCTTCATAGGCATGCCGTTTGAGGTCTACATTTCTATCTGTAAGCACGGTTGTTCGGCGTAACCCTGGAGTTGTTGCTCTTATTGACTGCTCTAACGCCCAAGAACATATAAATTCTCCATGAAAAAAGCAGTTAGAAGCTAATCGCTCCTAACTGCCGTATAACTAAGCGCCTGTTATTGTGGCTTCTTCATGGTCAATCCTACGCGACCTTTCTTCTCGTCCACGTTCAAAACCCACACCTGGACGATATCTCCCACCGAGACGACATCCATCGGATGCTTGACGAAGCCGTTTTTCAGTTGGGAGATGTGGACCAAGCCATCGTTCTTGATGCCGATATCGACGAAGGCTCCGAAGTCGATCACATTGCGCACGGTGCCGGTCAATTCCATGCCCGGCACAAGATCTTCAAGCTGCAGCACGTCGGTGCGGAAGATCGGCGCTGGGACTTCGTCCCGCGGATCTCGCCCAGGCCGCTGCAGGCTGTCTAGGATGTCCCGCAGCGTCGGGACACCTACGCCTAGCTTAGGAGCCAGTTCCGCTGGCTCCAGCGTCTGCAGCAGCGCCAGAAGCTGCTGCGTGCCCAGCTGCGCCAGTTCCAGGCGCAGCTCCTTGAACAGCCGATCCACCACGTCGTAAGACTCCGGATGGATCGGGGTGTTGTCGAGCGGGTTGCGGCCGCCCGCAATCCGCATGAACCCGACACACTGCTCGAAGGTTTTCGCGCCAAGGCGCGGAACCTTCGACAGCTCTTGTCGGGAATTGAACTTGCCGTTCTCCTCGCGATACTTGACGATGTTTTTGGCCAGTGTCGCGTTCACACCCGACACATAGGAAAGCAGTGACGGCGATGCCGTGTTCAAATCGACGCCGACATGATTAACGGCCGACTCCACAACGGCCTTCAAGTTCTCGTCGAGCCGCTTCTGCGAGACATCGTGTTGGTATTGCCCCACGCCGATTGCCTTCGGCTCGATCTTCACCAGCTCCGCGAGCGGGTCCTGCAGCCTCCGCGCGATCGAAATCGCGCTGCGCTCGGCCACGTCGAGCTCAGGGAATTCTGTCTGCGCCAGCTTCGACGCAGAATACACGCTCGCCCCCGCTTCGTTGACGATCAAGTACTTGAGCTTCTGATCCTTGATCTCTCCGATCAGCTCCGCTACAAACTGCTCCGTTTCACGGGAAGCCGTTCCATTGCCAATGACGATCAGCTCTACGCTGTACTTGCTGATCAATTGCTTGAACTTCGCCTTCGCTTCCGCGACCTTATTGTTCGGAGGAGTAGGATACGTGACGGCGATTTCAAGCATTTTACCGGTGTCGTCAATAACAGCCAGCTTACAGCCTGTCCGGAAGGCCGGATCGACACCCAGCACCACATGCCCTTTGATGGGAGCTTGGAGCAGCAGATTACGCAGATTTTCGGCGAAAATCTTAATCGCTTGCTCCTCGCCCATCTCGGTCATTTCATTGCGCACTTCACGCTCAATGGATGGCGCTATCAATCGTTTATAAGCATCTTCAACGATTGTGCGAAGGACATCCTGTACCACCGATTGGCCTTTGATGACCTGACGCGAGATATAATCGTGTATTTTATCAATGGCAACATCCATACCAACCTTCAGTAGGTCTTCCCGTTCCCCACGATTAATCGCAAGAATCCGGTGAGGCGGCAAACGCTTCACTGGCTCTTGATAAGCATAATACATCTCGTAGACAGACTCCTGCTTCGCATCCTTAGCCTCTGTCCGCAATATCCCCTGATCATGCGTATATTTTCGCACCCAAGCACGAATCTTCGCATCATCCGCAATGTTTTCCGCAAGGATATCCATAGCGCCTTGAATCGCCTCTGCTGCGCTTCCAACCTGCTTGTCCGCATTCACATAGCGCTCAGCCTCTTGATCCAATGAGCCTTGACGAGGCTGCTTCCAGATCCACTCGGCTAATGGCTCCAGACCTCGTTCTTTGGCCACACTTGCTCTCGTTTTACGCTTTTGACGAAAAGGTCTGTACAAATCTTCAATTTCCTGCAGCTTCGCAGCAGCCTCAATCGCTTTACGCAGTTCATCCGTAAGTTTACCCTGATCGTTGATTAACCGCACAACCTCGATCTTTCGATCTTCCAGGTTACGTAAATATTGCAAACGCTCTTCAATATCCCGCAGTTGATTCTCGTCCAATTCACCGGTCATTTCTTTCCGGTAACGTGCAATGAAAGGAATTGTATTTCCCTCGTCCAATAGCCCCATTGTCGTTTTTACTTTTCCTGTAGGCAATTGCAATTCAACAGAAATTTGCTTCAGGATTCGCTCTTGGATCTCCGCTTTTTTTTCTTCCGATAACTGTACCTTTTCAGCAGGCTCCTCATACTCACTGGCCTTTATTCCTTGCTTTGGCGCTTCGGTTGCATGTCCCGTTCCACCCGCAGCTCCCTCCATCGCAAGAAAGCATTTCTCATTCCATTTATCCAACAATGCCATCGTCATTACCCCAACTCCATTAGTAGATATGTGTACAAACCAAAAAACGAGGGGACTTGTCGCCCTCGTCCGTTCCAGACCTTATTCAAAATTCTATCAGTCCCACACTAATTTGCAAGGAGTCATCGACCTTCCGCATCGTTTCTTCGTCCAAATGCGTAATCTTATCGGTTAGCCGTTGCTTGTCAATCGTCCTGATCTGTTCAAGCAGAATCACCGAATCTCGATCGAAACCGTGCGTTTCCGCATCGATTTCCACGTGCGTGGGAAGCTTTGCCTTCTGGATTTGAGCTGTAATGGCTGCAACAATCACGGTTGGGCTAAAGCGGTTGCCGATATCATTTTGGATCACTAGAACAGGACGAACGCCTCCCTGCTCCGATCCTACTACCGGTGAAAGATCTGCAAAAAATACATCGCCACGTTTCACAATCACTGATCTACACCCCGCTTACTAAGCGCTCAAGCGTGCCGTCCGCTTCTTCCTCCGCTTGAAAAGCTTCAGATGCCATGCTGAGATTAATTTTCGCCATCTCCATATACCCACGCTGCATGGATTCGCGTAAACTGCGCTTTTTACGTTCAATTAAATACAACTTCATTGCCTGGCGAATAAATTCGCTGCGGTTGGAGTTCTCCTTCTCGACAATGCCATCCACTTCTTGCAATAGATTGTCAGGCAAACTAATCATGATTCTTTTCGTATTATGCGCATTGCTCACACTCTCGCACCCCCAGAAACGATACAAAGACAATATTACCAGTATGTCTTCCTAAAAACCAATTTATACAATAGATATATGCCTTGGGTATATCAATTATGTTACACCCTTTGCCTATCAGATTCTCAATACTTAGTATTCGGTAGCCTACTGAGAAAATCCTCTCCGTTTACCTTAAAAATTACATGGTAATTTTATACAGCGTCACTCTCATCCCAAAACATCAGTAACGATGACGCATCAGCGGATTAATTGCATCCATACGTTCTCCACCGCGAACATATACACGGGCCACTCGATGGGAGATCATACATATAATTTCATAATTAATGGTACCGAGCTGACGGGCCACTTCTTCTACCGTGATTCGCTCTCCTTGCTGTTCACCAATCAACACAACCTCATCAAGAGGCTGAACGTTCGGTACATCAGATACGTTGATCATACATTGATCCATACAGATTCTGCCGACAATTGGCACTTTTTGGCCCCGTACAATCACTTCAGCTTTATTCGATAGCATCCGTGAATAACCATCCGCATAACCGATTGGCAAAGTCGCGATCTGTTCCTCGGATTGCGTGTGATAAATCGTTCCGTAGCTGACTCCTGAGCCCTGAGGCAAGGTTTTAAGATGGACGATTCCTGTTTTGAGGCTAAGTACGGGTTTCAACTTGATCTTCTCTTGGTTCACATCTTCGGAAGGATATAGTCCGTACATGGATATTCCCAACCGCACCATGGAATACGTCAAACCTGGCAAATCAATGGCCGCTGCACTATTGCCTGCGTGAATATAAGGGAACTCGACACCTTTATTTGTAAAATGGGTTACAATTCGCTCAAATCGACGATATTGTTCATAGGTGTAGGACTTGTCGACTTCATCAGCGTTTGCATAGTGAGTAAACAAACCTTCAACTTCCACATTCGAAAGCGTCAATGCTCTTTCAATGAAAGGAATGGCATCCTGTTCGGTATGCAAACCTATCCGTCCCATCCCTGTATCCAGCTTAATATGAATCCTTAGCTTATTCTGGAGAGCATGTTCACTCGTTTGCTCTTGTATACACAGACGTTCAAGAACATCATGACTGTAAACAGCGATGGTCACGTCGAGTTCCCGCGCTTTTTCAAGCCCCTCAGGCGGTGTGTAGCCAAGAACAAGAATCGGAGCTTTAATACCCGCATTCCTAAGTTCCAGCGCTTCATCGAAAAAAGCTACCCCCAGGTAATCGACCCCTGCCGCGATAACTTCTTTGGATACTTCAACAGCCCCATGTCCGTACGCATCCGCTTTTACGACTGCCATCTGCTTCATTCCTGCAGGCAGTACCCTCTGAAAACCTTCAATGTTGCTTCGCAGTGCATCTAACGATATTTCTACCCACGTGGGACGATAAAAAGCATCCACTTGCGTTCACCTCTTTTTTCAAATGCAAAGGACAAGGGAAGGCCTACTCCTAATCGAGCAGGACTCCCCTTCCTATTTCCGAAACCGTTCGGACCAATAAACCTATGTTAATGCCTATCATGAAAAACTGTCAACCTTCAAGGCTGTACATCTTATATTTCTTTCATTCCTTACTTCCCGGACTGCCCTTCTGTAGCCATTGCGACTTTGATCATTTCACTCGTAGGCAAATCGCCTGTTGACAATTTGAACTCAACACCGTCATTCGTCCAAGTGAGAGTCTTTTTCTCATCTCCTGTAAGCACAGCAATCGTGTATCCCAGATCAACTATCGTACCCGGCTGTAAGGATACCGACTTCGATTGCGGTCTTACCTCGATGAGACTAAAATTGTACTTCCCTTTATATCGGAGCAATACGGCTGGGTCCTCCCCAAGCTTCATATCGGTAATATCCTGCTTCACAACTTCTTTAGGAAGGTAGGAAGGCTCAATAACTCCGATACTTTGCGGCTTGCTGGCCGCGGCATTCGTCTTTGTCGTATCCGTACCTGATTTTGCTCCGGCAGCTTTCTGACCGGCTTGACCGCTACTTGCTGTTTGATCGGATTGACCGCCTGTTGCGGTAAGATTTTTGTCAGTGACAGATTTATTGCCTGCTGCAAGATGATCAGCATCGGATTGATTAGCGTCAGCCATCGTAGGCAATGTTTTCATATTCCAACTGGTCATATTCCGTTCCATTTGGAAATAGTCCTTATCAAATTTTGCATCAAACTCAAACTTTGTGAAGTTCACTTGCACCAATACGTTTTGGTTGGCATCAGATACCTGAACCTGCCTAGGTGCCAATGTTTTTTTATTCAGCCAAATTTTTTGGCGGGACAATTGTTCATTTTGGTAATTAGCCGCTACATCAAACACATAGGTATCGTTATCTGTTGTAAATTGACGATCCTTATCGGCGATAATACTTTTCGCCAGAGATTGGAACAAATAAACCTGTCCCTGATTTTCAGGCCAATCGCTTTGAAAACGGAAGCTTTTCTTCAGATGAGGGGTAAGTACAAATACACCCTCTTCATTGCGCAGCACAATCTGCGTGACATCCTTCTGCGCGTTTGTTAGCGAAATACGATAGAAATGATCCGGAGAAAATGCAACTTCCACCTGATATTCCTGCGGCTGCTGCCCCGTATGCAGAATCATGCTGCCTGAAGCCTGATAACTGCCCGACTTGCTGATCACATGATCCAAATCCTTAACGATAGATCCTGCATCCTTCTTGCCCATCCCGCACCCTGCGAGAACCAATACTAAGCTCATCATCACTGCTGCCATCCATGTGACCCGGCGCATTCGATCATCCCCTCACTCTTGAATAACTATCCAATAGTACATGCATATGAGGGGACTTGGCCGATTATGCAGACAAGTTTGGGCTTGACCGTGGGAAAGCACTTGATTTTTCTGACTGTAATGTGTATTGTGGAATTAAAGATTTAGATAATTATCTAATAGTCTAATACATGGAGATGAACCCATCGTGAATGAATCGTTCAAAGCTTTATCCGATCCGACCCGAAGGGCGATCATCAAACTGCTCCGCGACAAAAATCGAACCGCAGGAGAAATCGCTGATCATTTTCAAATGACCAAACCGAGCATCTCCCATCATTTGAACGCATTGAAAGCAGCAAAGTTAATTTTGGACGAACGTCAGGGACAGCATATTATGTACTCACTGAATACGACGGTCGTTCAGGAAGTCATGGGTTGGTTTATGGACATGATAAAAAAAGGAGAGGAAGAAACATGAGCAACAAAGCGAAATTAAAATGGGGCTGGAGAGACATTGTATTGCTGGTCATCGTGCTTATCCCTGTAGTAATCGGACTGGCGATGTACAAGGAACTACCCGATCAATTGGCATCCCACTTCGATATGCAAGGCAATGCTAATAGATTTATGAGCAAGCCGCTTTTCTTTACTTTCATGATCGTGTTAAATCTGGTAATTGCCATTTCATTGAAAGTAGTCCCTAAGCTGGATCCGAAGCGTGCGAACTATGAGAAATTTACAGACGTTTATGAGCTGCTTCGTGTTGTTATCGTCCTCTTTTTAAGCGGCATTTTCGTTATGGTGCTGCTTCATAATCGCGGCTATGCTGTGCCTATGAGTTTAGTTATGTATGTGTCTCTCGGTGGGTTGTGGATCATCTTCGGCAATTATATGGGTCGCATTCGCCATAACTACACGTTGGGCATTCGTACGCCCTGGACGCTGGCTAATGAGGAAGTGTGGAGGAAGACGCACCGTCTCACAGGGCCTCTATGGGTATTATGCGGGTTGGTCATGCTCGTATGCGGTTTTATCGGCAATGTAACTGTGCCGTATGTTCTATTCGTCTGTATTGGCATCTCGATTGCTATCCCTGTGCTGTATTCTTATGTCATCTATCGAAGAATCCTTCATGATGGAAAGAAACAGTAAATGGTAACCTCCCTTACACTTACGGGAATTCTGCTGCAAGGAATCATTCCCGTTGTCGGCATTATCGGCATTTTCTTGTACTTTTATAGGAAAGAACGTTTTAGTTGGAAACCCGTTGCGGCAGGTGCGCTTACTTTTTTCTTTTTTACGCAAATACTTGAAAAAATACTACATCTGGCCGTGTTGGGGACGAACCCAGATTTCAGCAAGCAAACGCTTCTGCTTATTATCTATGGTCCCCTTGCGGCTGGCGTTTTTGAGGAAACGGGCCGATATCTGATCATGCTTTTGTTACTAAAAAGGTACCGTCAACGCAAGGACGGCATCGCCTTTGGAATCGGTCACGGAGGTTTCGAAGCACTTTTCATCGGTTTGCTCGGCTGTGTACAGAGCCTAACCTATGCGCTTCTGCTTAACCAAGGCAAACTAGACGCGCTGCTAGCCGGCAAATTGCCTGTTGAGACGATTGCTTCGTTAAAAGACACCTTACTGAATGTGCCTTTCTCTCATTTGCTTATGGGCGGGCTGGAAAGACTACCTGCCATTGTGATTCAAATTGCCTTGTCCCTCTTCATCCTTTACGGTATTCGGACAGGCAAGAAATCCGTATGGCCCACAGCCATTTTACTGCACGCTACTTTTGATTTTCTTCCCGCTATGTATCAGGCACATTATGTCAATTTGTGGATAGCTGAAGGATTTGTCTTTCTTTTTGGATGCTTGGCTGCCGCCTATATCACTAAGTCGCGACAGATATTCAGCTCATAGATTTCATTCACTTAATTCGCACTTATTTACATGTTCATCCTAGTCACAGCGCATATAACGCCATTCAAACAATCCAGCGATGAAAAAGAAATAGACCGTACATCCACTAAGGAGGTTACGGTCTATTTCCACGCTGACTTACCGAGACAGCCGAAAACTAAGCTTTCATGGCCTTTGCCAGTGCGGCTAGCTTGTTCATCGTATTCCAGTTGCGTGTGGTTACTACGCCGCCCAGCTTCTGAAGATTTTTGGCTAGCTTTGAATCAAGTATACTTTGACCGTACAAAACGTAAATCTCATGTCCATGTATGTGAACTTCATCAATTTCGCTTATACCGTTCGACAAAAGATCGATTTGTTGCTGCGAAAGCGGCTCCGTTAACGCGGACACGTGGATGCTTTGTCCTGCGGAGAGCGACTCTGCCGCAAAAGGGCAGTTCTGGATCATACGCTCCAATTCCTCTGCCGTTCTTAGCACAACGGTGAGTGAAATACCAAAAACCGCATGAATCTCTTGCTCGATTCGCAGCCGTAGAGCCCCTGCACCTTCTTCCGATTCGAATAGAATATTTCCACTTTGTATATACGTTTGTACCCGAGTTAAACCTAAATTTTCAAAAGCTGCTTTGAGTTCAGCCATTTTTATCTTGTTATTCCCGCCTACATTAATGCCGCGCAGCAACGCGATGTAAATCGTCATTCCAATCCCCTCTTTCTTGTTTCCAAGCTTAGCGTATCTAACGGCTTTAGAACTACCTTAGTTCGATAAAGTAATGATACAGAAGATATTGTAAAAATGCGACAGCAGCGCCCTCGATTTTCCTCCAGATGTAGACAATGCCAAGTTTAAGCTTCCTTTCAGCTTCTCTACATATTTCATTCACAATTAACCAGCAAAATAGAAAATGATGAATGTGTATAGAGGATGGAGGGAATTAAAGATTGAATACAAATCAAAAGACCGTACTTCAAGCATCGCGCGGACTCTCAGCTATCTTTGTTTTATTTTTTCACGCTGCGGCCATGTTTTATAAATATTATCATTATGACCTGTTCGGTGTCAGTTCGATCGGACGTTCCGGGGGTGTCGATTTCTTTTTCGTCTTAACCGGTTTTCTGCTTTATCATACATATGGCCATAAAATTGGCTCCAAAATGACCGTCATGCCCTATCTGACGAATCGCCTTATCCGCATTTATCCGTTTTATTGGTTGATTACATTGATTGTTTTACCCGTTTATTTCTTTGTTCCGAGCTTTGGCTATGGATTTGAGACGCATAAGGATACTATTTTCCTATCCATGCTCCTGCTGCCTCAAGCTCATGGTCCTATTTTGCCAGTCGCATGGTCGCTAAGCTATTTCGTTCTGTTCTACATCTTGTTTAGCGTAGTTATGGCATTAGGCAAAAAACCAGCCTATCTGCTCGCCTCCATCTGGCTGCTCCTGACCTTGTGTAATGTGCTGCATGTACCGGTCATTGGACATGATATTCAACACTATTTCTACTTGAATTTTTTATTTAGTGAGATTAACCTCGAATTCGCAGCAGGCTGTCTCATGGCCGTATGGATTCAAGGACACCGCAGCAAGCATTATAAAACGCTGCTAAGCAGTGCTATGCTCATTTTTATCGTCATCTGGCTGAATAATAAATTTCTATGGGTGCCTTTTCATAGTTATCTACTGTACATCATTCCGGCTATCTTCATCTTACTGGGGGCGACTTCTATTCCCGAGCAGATTCGCTTGCCCCACTGGGTACTTGTTCTCCAGAAACTAGGCAACGCCTCGTATACGATATTGCTCACACATTTAATTTACATTTCTATCCTCACCAAACTATCCAAGATTGCCCACTTAACCGATATCCTTGGTAATTTGGGCACAGGTCTTCTTATTTTTATGCTGACGATACCGCTATGTTATCTGTCCTATGTCTTAGCTGAAAGACCTCTCATCGCCCAGATCCGAGGCGCACAGAAATTAAGAACCTCCCAATCCCCAACTCCGATCTCCCAAGGATAAACGACTTCGTCTTCCTTCAGGGACGAGCGAATTTGTAAATGGTGGATGCAAAGCAAACCTATACTTTCTATTTACTAAAAAAGAGACTGCCTAAGGCTAAACCAGCCTAAGCAGTCTCTCTTATTTATCAAAATGCTTTACCACATATACACAATTCCCGTTATGATGGCCGCCCAGATCAGGGAACCGAACACCACACCGACAATCAGACCTCGGCCAACCGACAAATGTTCATCTTGGTAAGCGTCTTCATGATCGATCATAACCAACAACCTCCCACACCTAAAGTATATGCATTAGTATGGGGAAGATGTTGGCGAATCATGCGGTATAATGAAATAAATTTCACACTAATTTTAATCAGCTAATCTTCAAACCTCGAATAATAGTCGAAGGTTTCTTTTAGTCCATGGACTAGCGTATAGATCGGTTCCCATTGCAGATCTCTAAGGGCAGCCGAATTATCCAAACAGCTATGAATAATATCCCCGCTTCTACCAACTTTGTAAATGGGATTATCTCGATAATTACTCAACAGTGCCAGACGATTATACAACTCATTTATCGAAGTTTGAAGATTGCAACTTATGTTATAAATACATTTGCTGCCTGAATGAAGTGCGGCTATGTTGGCTCTGGCAATATCTTTTACATAAATGAAATCTCGGGTTTGCTCGCCATCTCCGAAAATAACAGGTTGAAGCCCCTGTAACATTTTCTCTAGAAAAATGGAAACGACGCCTCCCTCTCCTTTAGGGTCCTGCCTTCCCCCATAAACATTCGCGTACCTGAGAATCGTATAGTCAAGACTATACAGATCAGAGAATACTTTCAAATACTGCTCAGGCGTATGCTTAGAGATACCATATGAAGATAAAGGAGCAATCGGATGTGACTCATCTACGGGTAAATATGCAGGATCCCCGTACACAGCTGCCGATGAAGCGTAAATGATTTTGCGAACACCGGAATTTCTACAAGCCTCTAATAACTTGATCGTCCCGATAATATTAATTTCCGCATCACGTGATGGATTTCTCATAGAAGTCTGTACGTCAATTTGGGCCGCATGATGAATAACGATTTCTGGGCTGAAGTCACGAAATACAAGAGATAATTCTGCATCCAAAATATCCTTCTTGTACAAGATAGCTTTGGCATTAACAAATGCCTCTTTTCCGGTCGAAAAATTATCGACAATAGCCACTTCATGCTGCAATTCGATCAGCGCATCCACAATGTGCGAAGCAATAAATCCCGCCCCGCCCGTAACTAAAATCTTCAAGAAATCACACTCCGAAACATTTCATTAATAAGCGTTCTTATTCACAAATCCGTTAATAATCGTCCGCCAAATGATTTTAATATCAAATAAAAAAGTCCAATTTTCAATATAAAATATGTCATGCTGAATGCGCTCTTCGATCGATGTATCTCCACGCAGCCCATTGCTCTGCGCCCAACCTGTAATACCGGGACGAATATGATGCTTGACCATATACTTGGGAATTTCTTCTTTAAATTGTTCCACAAAATAAGGTCGCTCCGGACGAGGTCCTACCACACTCATATCACCAAAAAGTACATTAAAAAACTGCGGCAGTTCATCTAAACTCGTTTTCCGCAAAAACGTTCCCACTCTCGTTCGTCGAGGGTCGTTTTCTATGGTCCACTCGGTGTTTGATGCATTCTCGGCTAATACGTTCATACTGCGGAACTTATACATCATAAACCTTCTGCGGTTCAATCCTACGCGTTCTTGTTTGAAAATGATGGGCCCAGGCGACGTTAGTTTAATCGCAATAACAGAAGCAATCATAACCGGTAATGTAAGGATAATGGCAATGGCTGAGAAAGCGATGTCGAACGCTCTTTTGAAAATTCGGTTGCGGAATTCATCGAGCGGAATATCTCTGACATTAATTAATGGCATATCGGCAAAATTATCGAAATAAGGACGGGATGGCAAGAAATCATAAAAGTCCGGAATAATCAGCGTTTTGACACCAATCTTTTCACAAACATTGATAATACTGCCAAATTTACGATGTGCGTCGAGCGGAAGAGCAATAATCACCTCATCGATAATAAGGTCATTAAGAATCGACTCTAAATCATCTATCTTACCTATGATTGGCTTATAATTCTGATACGGAATTTCGTGTTTTTCCTGATAGTCATCTAAGAAGCCTACAACCTCATACCCTAGTTCGGGATGCTGCTTCAACTTCGTATAGAATTGCCGTCCTAATGAACCTGCGCCGAGAATCAGGATGAATTGCTTATTGTACCCTTTTTGACGAACGCGTTTCAGCGAAAGTTTAATGATATACCGATAAAAACTAATAAATAAGATATTGTTTACAAGAAATAGGACAAGATAAGAACGGGACACATCTACTTCTTTTAAAATAAACAACATACTTAGCAATAATAGCAAGCTAAAAGAATGAACTTGGATAATTTTAAAAACCTCAAAGGAAAACTGCTTTCTTCTCTTGGGTGTATAGAAGTTGACCATATAACTAAGTACGATGGCGATAATACTGTAAGCGACACTCCACATGACATAATGCTTGAACGGAAGAGGAGCATCGTGAGGTATCCAACCGCTTTTAAATTTGAGCCACCATGAAAGTAGAAAAACGAGCTGAATACACACAAAATCGACCAGTGCATATAGTTGTGTTAAGAAACCTTGACTTTGCCGAATCAAATGTAGATCACCTCGCTGGACGCAGTTTATTTTTGGCTAAGGATAAAAGAAATTTGACACTAACACCTGCATACACCAACATATTAGTGACCCATGAGTACTTCTGTCGGTAATGCTTATTGTGGAATAAAATCATCGCACGATGAAACTCATATATAATTTTAAAAGGCTTCCTTCGGCTGCTTGCGCCTTTGTAGTGAACAATGTGAGTGCGAGGGTAGTAATAGTTAATCCAGCCCGCTTGTTTAATTCTATAACACCAATCGATATCTTCGCCATACATAAAAAACGCCTCGTCCAACATCCCGACTTGATCGATCGCTTCGCGGCGAATAAGCATGAAAGCACCTACAAGAGAATCGATGGGATAGGCCTCGTCTGCACTCAAGTATCCCAACTGATACTGATTGAACCGTGGCGTCTTGGGGAAAAGCTTCGAGAATCCAAATGCATAATAAAAAGAGGCTGAGGGCGTTGGAAAACCTCGCTTGCAGGCTTTGTCCAGCGAACCGTCTGGTAGGACGATTTTGCAGCCGCTGACTCCTACAGCCGGGTTCTCGTCCATGAAACGCAGCATCGTTTCAAACGTGTCCGATTGGACGATGGTGTCAGAGTTCAAAAGCAGGACATAACGGCCTTGAGAGAGAAGGATACCTTGGTTGTTGGCTTTGGAGAAGCCGACGTTCTCTGAGTTAGCTTGGCATATGACTTGCGGAAACTTTTCTGTGACGGTTTGGATCGTTCCGTCATTCGAAGCATTATCAATTAAAATGATTTCGTATTTGTATGATGTATTCGACGTGATGACTGATTCGATACAGGCTAACGTTAAATCTCTCGTTTTGTAGTTGACGATGAGAATAGATAAGTCCAAAAGATGACCTCATTTGTATTTAAAGTAAAAAAGTAAGACCTATTGACCAGTCTTACTTAAATTCTATCTATGATTGATTGGATACCAATCTACTTAACTAGCTTAAGTGTCCGTATGCTCGCTGCGTGCTCCATCATCGTCACCGCAATACTGGCGAGCTGTTCGCTTTGTTGCATTTGTAACTGTTTCATCTCGTTCTGGTTCGCTTCTTGCCTATCGAATAGTTCTTCTAATCTATCCAGTCGTTCTTCAACCCTAGTCAGACGCCTATCGATACTTTCAACGTGGTCATTCACAGTTTTAACGTCAGCGCCAATTTCATTAAGTCTCTCCATAATAGCACTTAGAAACTTGCGGTCTGTCATTTCCGCCATGAATAAAACCTCCTATTGAACATTTCCGGCCCAACGTATCATGAATGTAACTATTATTATAACTCAGTTTTATGGAATAAGAAATCCATTTTATTGGTTAATATCATAAATTAAATTATTCACTAAACCATCTGTATAACTCGTCAATTGATACTTTCCGTTTTCCCTGAACCATGCTTCTCTTTTGCCTCAAGTCCTTGTAGGAACGAAAGAAACTGGACCATGCTGCTAATAGCTTAGGTTCCCGCACCAGAGCGTAAGCAAAGCTCAGTACCTCATAGATAAATAAAGGAATGATATGCTTCAACACCATCGAAAGATGGTCGTTTTTCATCATCATTTTATACCGGTTGATGTACGATAGTCTCCTAACAAAAAGTGGCTTACTAAGCCTGCTGCCTTCCTTCCAACCTCTCTCGTGATAAGCAATAGCAGAGGGCTCATAGAAAGACTTCCAACCGTGTAACTGGGCTCTCCAAGCAATATCTACGTCTTCTTTATACGCAAAAAAGTCCTCATCAAAAAATTCGCCATTCAAACTAATGTCATTAATCATATGACGAGAATACATAGCCGCTGCTCCAGAAACACCAAAAACCTCTTCAGATTGCTGAAAATGGTCGCTCGTCTGATTGGCACCGCGATCAAAGGCTCTGCGAGCTTTGTTAATAATGAGTCCCGCACTGTCGATATGATTAGGGTTTGCTTTGAATAGCAGTTTGCCTGTGGCACTCCCTGCTTGATTATGAATAGTTAAGGATTTGATCGTGTTCAAAATATAATCAGGGTCAAGAACCACATCTGGATTCAGAACCAGACAATAGTCGGTTTCAGTCATACGGATAGCTTGATTGTGTCCACCGGCGAACCCGTTGTTTGTAGCATTTTGGATAACCTGAACTTTATCTATCCACTTCGATAAATTTTCTATTGTATTATCTTTAGAAGCATTATCAATCACTACGATTTGTTCGATCGGATAAGATTGCCTAAGGACCGCTTCCAAGCAGTCATCGATATGGTCGGAGCTGTTGTAGGTGACGATATGGACACTAACTTTACATACTAAATACTCCATCTATATAGGCCTAACCTTGAAATTATAAGCTTTAGTGTTGTAGAGCTTCTTTTCATTGAATGTAGAAATTGGCCTCATCTGTTCAAATCCTCTCGAGCGATACGCAAATTTTGAGTACGAATTAATCATTTTTTTGCCTTGTATCTTCTTATCATTATACGTAACATAGTGCTGAAAGAAAACGACATAAATAATAGATAAGCTAAAACAAAAAGCCATCAACAGCCTATTCGGCATGCTGATGGCTTTTTATCATCGACTTTCTTCCAACTCTTTCAAAAATGCTTTAAGCCCCTCACGCCAAGGCCGCAGATCTTCAAGGCCATTAGCACGTATAGCTCCATGCTCCATAGCTGAATTCCTTGGTCTTGGAGCAGGACGAGGAAATTCTTCCGTCGTGCAAGGATCTACATTTATCTTCACGCCACTCTCTTCAAAAATGGCACAAGCAAATTCATACCACGAACAAACACCTGAATTAGAAGCATGATAGATGCCATAAAAGTCCGTCTGTATGAGCTCCTCAAGGAAGAGAGCAAGATCAACTGTATAAGTCGGTGATCCATATTGATCACTTACAACCTTTAAGGAATCTCGAGTTGCGGCCAAATCCAACATCGTTTTAACAAAATTGGCTCCATGAATACCGTAGACCCATGAGGTTCTAACGATGAAATATTTGGATGATAGCGCTTGGACATGCTGCTCTCCAACTCTCTTGGAATTTCCATATACACTCTGAGGGTTAGTCGAGTCATCTTCTTTATAGGCAGTAGCAGTCGTGCCATCAAATACGTAATCCGTACTTATATAACAAAGCTTAGCTCCTATTTCTTCGGCCGCGACTGCAACATTTCTTGTTCCATCCGCATTGATGCGATACGCTGTATCTACTTCCGTCTCCGCGAGGTCAACAGCTGTATACGCAGCACTATGGATAATAACATCTGGTTTCAAAGCTTTAAGAACCTCTAGGCACTCAATTTCATTTGTAATATCTAGCTGCTCTCTCCCAAGCCCATGAACCTCATGCTTAGCCCCTAGCAGCTTTACAACATCTTGCCCAAGTTGTCCATTTGCCCCAGTGACTGCAATCTTCATTATTGGACACCTAACCTTGATCCATACTGTTTAGCAAAATAAGCTTGATATTCCCCAGTCTGGATTCGTTTCCACCATACTTGGTTATCGAGATACCAACGAATCGTTTCCTGAATGCCCGTTTCAAAATTATGTTTCGGCTTCCATCCAAGTTCAGTCGTAATCTTAGTTGCATCAATACCATAACGACGGTCATGACCCGGTCGATCTTTTACAAATTGCATCAAAGACTCCGGTTTATCCAACTCGCGAAGAATGGTTTGTATGATTTGAATATTCGTTCTCTCGTTATTACCGCCGATATTGTAAACCTCACCGTTGATACCCTGGTGCAAAACGAGATCAATCGCACTGCAGTGATCTTCGACGTATAACCAATCTCTGATGTTAAGACCGTCTCCATAAACAGGGAGAGACTTATCATTTAAAGCATTCGCAATCATTAATGGGATTAGCTTTTCCGGAAATTGATAAGGACCGTAGTTATTTGAACAACGAGTAATGTTGATTGGCAGACCAAATGTCTCATGGTAAGCACGCACAAGAAGATCTGATCCTGCTTTACTTGCCGAATAAGGGCTGTTCGGAGTTATCGGTGTTTCTTCAGTGAAAAGTCCTGTCTCACCTAGTGTTCCATAGACTTCATCCGTAGAAACATGAACGAATTTCTTAACCGCATATTTCCTAGCCGCTTCAAGTAACACCTGCGTACCAAGAACATTTGTCTTCACAAAAACATCCGGCTCCAAGATACTCCGATCAACATGCGACTCCGCGGCGAAATGAACAACCGTATCCACACCCTGCTCGAACAAACTATTCACTAACTCCGGGTTTGTGATATCACCTTTGACGAATGTATAGTTACTGTTTTCTTGAATCGATGTAAGGTTCTCTAGATTCCCAGCATACGTTAACGCATCCAAATTAATGATTTCATAGCTAGGATAACGATCCAGCATATAGTGAACAAAGTTGCTGCCGATAAATCCGGCTCCACCTGTAATAAGTACTTTCATATCCGCGTGACTCCTTATTTAAAAGTTTATTTCCGCATCTTTGAGTAAAGGGTGCTTTTGATCTTTATCTGAAAGAATAGGCTTAGATGTCGGCCAATCTATAGCTAATGCTGGATCGTTCCACAGTATGCCTCTATCATGCTCAGGCGAATAATATTCATCAACTTTGTAAAGCACTTGTGTATGAGAGACAATCGTACAAAAGCCATGAGCAAAGCCTTGCGGAACGAGCAGTTGGCGCTTATTAGCCTCGCTAAGAATAACTCCTACCCATTGTCCGAAAGTAGCAGAATCCTTGCGGATATCCACAGCGACATCATAGATTGCACCGGATGCCACACGAACAAGCTTTGTTTGAGCTTTGGGATTCAATTGATAATGAAGTCCTCGTAAGACTCCGGTTTCCACTGACAAAGAATGATTGTCTTGGACAAATAGATGATCGATTCCAAGTTCAGCAAACTCAGCACTACTGTAACTTTCCATAAAAAAGCCCCGATTGTCACCATGGACATCGGGTTCTACAATATAAAGTCCTTCTAACTTTGTAGTAATAATATTCATTAGTTTTGGCACCTCTTATAGTTTAAGTTTCCCAAACTCTTCTCCGAAATACAAATCTTTCGCTAATTCATTAGCTTTGGCTAACGATGCATGAGTTCCCGCATCTGTCCACCAGCCTTGAAGAATATCATATGTAAGTTCGCTTTTTTCAATATATGCGTTGTTAACATCCGTGATTTCAAGTTCGCCGCGGCCTGATGGCTTCAGTGTTTTTACAATTTCAAAAACAGAGCTATCGTACATATAGATACCCGTTACTGCATAGCTGCTTTTTGGTTGTTGAGGTTTCTCCTCAATAGAAACGATTTTATCCCCCTGCAGTTCTGGAACACCATATCTTTGAGGATCTTGAACTTCTTGAATAAGAATTTTTGCCCCATTACATTGAGTTCTGAAGTTATTTACAAATGGAACAATACTTTCTTCAAAAACATTATCACCAAGGATTACGACCATTTGGTCATCACCTACAAAGTGTTTTGCGAGGTCAAGTGCTTGGGCTATCCCTCCGGCTTCATCTTGTACTTTGTATGTAAAGCTAACTCCCATATCTCGGCCGCTACCAAGAAGATTAACGACATCACCCATATGATCTTTGCCTGTCACGATGAGAATGTCGTTGATGTCTGCTTGCTTTAACTTTGCAACGGAGTGAAAAATCATTGGATACTTTCCTACGGGAAGTAAGTGTTTGTTTGTTACTTTTGTTAGAGGAAACAACCGAGATCCTGTTCCACCTGCTAGAATAATGCCTTTCATATAAACCTCCACTATGAATTACTTTTTAATCCGATGTTGAAGTTGCTACCTCGTTATTTGCTAAATTATAGAATAAACTATGCTGACTTTCCCCAAAGTTTACTCTTTCTTTTTCTATTACTAGCGGTCTTTTTAGAACCTGAGTATGAATAGAGCCAATATATTCACCAATAATACCAATAAAAAATAGCTGAACAGAAGAGAAGAAAAAGAGACCAATTACAAGCGGAGCAACACCCACTGAAAAATAATTCCAAAAAAACACTTTTGCTAAAAAATAAATAATAGCTACAAGTAAACTAATTGCTGACATAGCAAATCCAAGCATTGCGGCTATCCTTAATGGAACTTTTGAATGGTTAGTTATACCTAACATTGCAATATCATACAAAGTGTAGAAATTATTTTTAGTTATTCCTCTCTTTCTTACAGGTTGAACATATTCTATTTTATAACTCTCAAAACCAATATCAGATATGAGTCCTCTAAAATATGGATAAGGGTCATCAATACCCCTTAGTATTTCAATGACTTTTTTATCGTACAATCCAAATCCGGTATTATTTTTTGTTAATTCTATTTCGGAAACACGATTTATAAAATTGTAATACATTTTTCTTATTGCAAACATGGTAGATGATTCTTCACTTTGCGACTTAACACCCAGCACAACTTTAAATCCTTCTTCCCATTTCTCGAGAAAATCTTTAATCATTGTAGGAGGGTCTTGTAAATCAGCGACTAATAATATTACAGCTTCACCAGTTGCTTGTAGTAAAGCATGATAGGGAGATCGAATATGACCGAAGTTCCGAGCATTTACAATGATTTTCACATTTGGATCAGTTGATGCAAGATTTTTCAAAATAGATACAGTTTTATCTTTCGATGCATTATCAATAAATATATGTTCATACGTGAAATTTGAGAGTTGACTCATACAGACTTTAACTTGTCTATATAATTCTTCCACATTGTCTTCCTCATTGTAACATGGAGTAACTATACTAATATTTTTCATGTTTACTTCCTTAGAAAATTATTTTGTCTTTCATGAAATCATACTCATCTATAATAGTTGTTATAGAATCAAATTTCGGTGAAAAGCCTAAAGTTTGTGCATGTACATATTGAGTAAAGTAATTGTGTTTGTTACCAGTTACTGAAGATAAATTTGTATTCTTATTATATTCATAACGCAATCCATATCTAGCTGAAAATTCTTCTAGTATCTTAAATTTAGTAGTAGGTTGCAAAGAATACACATCATACACATCATTCACTGACTTCTTATCCGCGATTAAAATGATTAACGATACTAAATCTGCTGGATGAACATAATCCCTCATAATATCCTCTGAGCTTGTTACCAATATTTCATCATAATATAGACATCGAATGAGATCAGTCATAAAAAAATTAGAATTCACATCAATATGTCTACTAAAAAAACCAAATATTCTTAAATCGACAATATTAAAATTATCAAGAATACGATGTTTTGCTTCAGAATTTATTTTGCTAATTCCATAGCAATCAGCTGGAGTTAACTTATTTATAGAAATGTTAGTTTGAGTTGTAACAGTTGATGGCTTTTCAAAATTACTAAGATAAGCTGCACCACTACTAAAGTTGATGTATAAGGAATCAGGGTTATTTTCCAAGTAAATCAATATCATATTATCGTATTTTTCAGTTATAAAAAAAACGGAACTAATATTGGTTTTTAACTTTCCTGGATCACCGATTCCGATACAGTTGATAATAATATCAAAATCAACTTCCATAAATAATTCAAAGTTTAAAACTCTCACTTTACTAATTATCTTATTGTTATTCATAAAAATTTCGAGTTTTTCTTGAGATCTAGCAAACAAGGTCAACTCAAATTCTTTATATAGACCTAATACTATATTTTTTCCAATATGACCAGTTGCCCCAAAAATAGCTACTCTTCTTTTCTTCTTAGGTTCCATTTGAGTACTTGTCACTTGGGAACATCCATCTCTTCTACCATATCAATTAACATAATTTCCTTTAGTACTTCTCGATCGAGATGAGGGTACATATCTTCAATCGGCCTATTTACTACAAGTTTAGGATTAACTGCCGTATTGTTTTCTAATTTAACTTCAACAAACACAGGACCAACAGTACTAACAACTTTGTTAATTACTTCTTCTGCTTCTTCCATTACATTAATATTATATGCTGGTATACCATATGCTTTAGCAATTTCAACAAAATTAGGATTTTGGTAAATTGTTGATTGCTGTCTACCTTCAAAATAAATATCTTGGAATTGCCTTACCATACCAAGACAACTATTATTTAACACAAATATTTTTATAGGTAAATTCAATCTAACTATAGTATCTAGCTCTTGAATATTTACCTGCATTCCTCCATCTCCTGCAATAACAATAACATCTTGTCTAGAAGACAATGCTGCTCCCACAGCAGCTGGCAAAGCGAAGCCCATTGCTCCCATTCCACCAGAGTTTAATAATCGTTGCCCTGCTTTTAATTTAAATGACTGAGAGGCCCACATTTGATGTTGCCCCACATCTAGACTAATGATATCCCCCTCTTTACATTTTGAAGAGAGAAATTCTATAAATCTATTTGGTTCGATAATGCCATCCTTAATTTCTGCCGAATAAGTAGGGTATTTATCTTTGACATTTCTAAATGTTTCATACCAACTGCTAAAATCAGGCTTATTAAATTCTTTTAACTTATTATTTAATGGAATAAGGAATTCTTTCACATCACTCTTAATAGCAAAATTGACTGTAACCTTTGCATTAAGCTCGTTTGCATCGATATCGACATGAATCTTAATAGCACCGCGAGCAAATGTGTCTGCGCGCGTACCTGTTTGTCTGCTATCTAATCTTGAACCCAATATGATTAATAAATCACAGTTTGCCAATATAAGGTTGCTATATCGATTACCGTAAGAACCAATCATGCCAAAATATAATGGATTTTCATGAGAGATTGCATCGATACCCATCAGTGAGGTAACTACGGGAATCCCAGTTTTCAAGACTAATTCCTCAAGAAATTCACTAGCGTTTGCCGCTCTTACTCCGCCTCCGGCTAGTATAATGGGTCTCTTTGAATTAGATATTAATTCTATTACATCGTCTAACATTTTGGAATTGACACTATTATTTTCTTGTAATATGTGTTTATATTCATCACTATCAAAAAAACTCTCTAATTTTTCCGGTTCAATATTGGTTCTTTGCAAATTCATTGGAATATCTAATAACACAGGGCCTGGTCGACCGCTTTGAGCCAAAAAAATCGCTTTTTCTAAGCAATATCTGATTCTATTGAGATCTGTAATTAGTTCCGCGTATTTGGTAAGTGATTGAGCGACACTTACAATGTCAGTCTCTTGAAATCCAATCTGACGTATAGGTCTATCGAACTTATATTCATATGTATTAACTTGTCCTGTAATAAATAAACAAGGAACTGAATCAAAATAGCAGCTTCCGATACCTGTTAGTAGATTAAGAGCACCAGGTCCACTAGTTGCCATTGCTACGCCCAGCCTACCATTTATACGTGCATATGCTTCTGCTGCAAAAGCTCCTGCCTGCTCATGACGCACAGAGACACATTGGATATCATCTCTGTTAGCAATTGAATCTAATAAATGTACGATTGCTCCTCCAATAAATTCAAAAACATGAGATACCCCTTCTTTTGCAATTACATCTACTACGTAATCTGAAAGCTTCATAGTAAATTAGCTCCATCCTTATTAAGGCTTAGTATTAAGATATTCTTCAATCTGATTAAAGCACGTTGCCTTAATATCGTTATTTTCTTTATAAGCAACGGTCCATTCCAAAATTTTATCTAATGCTTGATCTAGACTCCATTTTGGTTGCCAACCAAGTTTTGAGAAAGCTTTTGAACAGTCAAGCTTAAGATACTGTGCTTCATGTGGCTTTGGACTCTGATCCAAATCATAATCAGCACCTTGACCCCACTTTTTACAAATTTTATCTACAATCCAATTAACAGGCTTGGCATCAACATCATAAGGACCAAAATTCCATGCCTCAGCATAATCAGTTCCTTTTTCAAATAGCTTTTGAGCTAACAACAAATAGCCGCTTAAAGGTTCAAGTACGTGTTGCCAAGGTCGTATGGAATTGGGATTTCTTATAAGAATTCTATCATTAGCAAGGAGTGAGCGTATACAATCAGGAATAAGGCGATCTTCTGCCCAATCACCACCACCAATTACATTTCCAGCTCTAGCAGTGGCAATTGCAACAGATTTACCTTCGTTTTGGTTAAAAAAAGAATTTCTATATGCACTTGTGACCAACTCAGAACATGCTTTACTACTAGAGTAAGGATCATATCCTCCCAATGGTTCATTTTCTCGATATCCCCATGCCCATTCTTTGTTCTCATAGCATTTGTCAGTTGTAACGTTAACAACTGCTCGCACTGTCTTAGATTTGCGAATCGCTTCTAATACGTTAACCGTGCCCATTATATTAATTGAATATGTTTCAACAGGATTTTTATATGAATCACGAACAAGAGGCTGAGCTGCCATATGAATTACAATTTCAGGATCAGACTCAATTATGGCTTTCTCAAGAAATTGGGAATCACGAATATCACCGATATAGGAATTGGAAATCAACTTATCAATATCACATAATTTGTACAGACTAGGCTCTGTAGGAGGATTTAAAGCATAACCTGTAACCTTAGCTCCGAGACTGGCTAAAAACAAACAAAGCCAAGTACCTTTAAAACCAGTATGTCCTGTTATGAAAACTTTTTTCCCTTCCCAAAAAGCTCTCATACTGGTTCCTCCATAGCGCTATTCCATACACTCCAAGGAGCATCTCCACTCTTCCACAAGTCCTCCAAATGATTCTTATCTCTTAAAGTGTCCATTGGCTGCCAAAAACCCTTGTGCTTATATGACATTAACTCCCCATCTCTTGCGAGATTTTCCAAAGGTTCTTTTTCTAAAATAGTTAAATCCCCATTTATATAGTTAAATATTTCTGGTTGTAGTACAAAAAAACCTGCATTTATCCAGGAACCATCGCCTTTTGGTTTTTCTTGAAATCCTTTAACTTCATTATTCATCGATAAATCAAGAGCACCAAATCTACCACTAGGTTGAACAGATGTTACTGTCGAGAGCCTGCCGTGTTGCTTATGATAATTAACTAACTCAGTTAAATTAACATCTGAAACTCCATCACCATAAGTCAGCATAAAAGGTTCATTATTTATATACGATTGTATTCTTTTTACCCGTCCACCTGTCATTGTATCTAGCCCAGTATTTACAAGAGTTACTCTCCAGGGCTCAGCAGAATGCTGATGGGTAATGATTTGATTATCATTTCTAAAATCAAAAGTTACATCTGATTCATGCAAAAAATAATGGGCAAAGTATTCTTTGATATAAAATCCTTTATACCCTAAGCAAATAACAAAATCGTTGAAACCATAACTAGAATACAGCTTCATGATATGCCATAGGATAGGTCTTCCCCCGATTTCTATCATGGGTTTCGGTCTAAGGTGAGATTCTTCGCTTATTCTTGTACCATAACCACCTGCTAATATGACAACTTTCATTCGTATACCCCCTGTTAGTTGCGAGAGCTGCTAACTTTTTTATTAAACACATATTTATTATTCAGATAAAATGAAAGAATTGCTAATGGTAATATCGTGATTGCTCCTGAAATATACTGATTATGAAATAAAATATTAATAAAGTACATACTTGAAATATTTAATAGATATATTAACGCATATACCCCAAAAAACTTTTTCAACAACGAGTTATCTCTATTTTTAAAAACTATAGTTCCTGTTGTCTTAAAGTTAAAGAAGATTCCGATGATAGTTGATAACAAAGCTGCAAATGTATAATGAAAATTAAGATATATGAATAGTGCAAATAAACAATAACCGAATAAAGTGTTGATCCCACCTACAAAGAGAAACTTAATAAATCTGGATTGAGCCATCATATACAGTTGGTCAAATAATTTTTTCATATATCTTACTTATTCATATTTACTGACAAATTCATGAATCTTGCTAATCATGTAATCTATCATCTCATTATTTAAACCTGGATAAACCCCAACTAAAAATGTATCATTTAATATCTTATCGGTATTTTCTAAGTTATCATGTATCCTATAATTGACGTCTTGAAAAGCGGGTTGTCTGACTAAGTTTCCAGCAAAAAGCATTCTAGTTTGAATTCTATTGTTTTCTAAGAAACTAACAACTTCATTTCTAGTGAAGGAAACACCATCTTTTATTGTCAAGATAAAACCAAACCAACTTGGATCTGAATTAATTGTAGCTCTAGGAAGAATAAAATACTTTTCCAGGTCTTTCAAACCCTCTGAGAGCCTACTAAAATTATTCTTCCGTGCATGTACAAAGTCAGGAACTTTTTTAAGTTGTTCAAGACCAACTGCTGCTTGCATATCAGTTACTCTCAAATTATAACCAATATGAGAATACGTGTACTTATGATCATAACCTTCCGGTAACGAGCCTAGCTGCCAACCAAATCTTTTCTTACATGTATCATCACAACCGGAAGGACACCAGCAATCCCTTCCCCAATCTCTAAATGATTCAATGATCATTTTCAAACGTGAATCATTTGTATAAACGGCTCCACCCTCACCCATGGTCATATGATGAGGTGGATAGAAACTTGATGTTGCGATATGACCAAAAGTGCCCGTTAGCTTATTATCAAATTTCGATCCTAATGCATCACAATTATCTTCAATAACCCAAAGATTATATTTATTAGCAATTTCCATAACTTTATCTAATTCAAATGGGTTACCCATTGTGTGAGCAATCATAATTGCCTTTGTTTTTGGAGTAATTGCTTTCTCAATATCCTCGACAATAATGTTATAAGTTCCAAGTTCCACGTCAAGGAACACAGGTATCGCATTGTTTTGAACAATTGGAGCGACAGTGGTTGGGAATCCCGCGGCGACTGTTATTACCTCATCACCCGGTTTTATTCTACGTTCTCCTAGTTTTGGAGAGGTAAGGGCAGAGAAAGCAAGTAAATTAGCTGAGGATCCGGAATTAGTTAATAAAGCATATTTAACACCAATATATTCAGCGAACTGCTTTTCAAATTGTTTTGAGTATCTTCCTGCTGTCAGCCAAAAATCTAAGGATGAATCAACAAGACTTCTCATTTCCTTTTCATCATATATTCTTCCACCATAATTGATTTGCTCGGAATTAGATTGAAAAGAACACTCTTTTTTATGGAAATTATTATAAAATTTTTCAACTTTATTGAGTATTTCTGATCTCATTATTAATTCTAAATTTGCTTTATCAATTATGCCAACTTCTGTGAATTCACTTTCCGATAAATTTTCTTCATTTCCGAAATTGTAATACAATTGAACTCCATTAATAATTATAGGAATTTGTACTTTACTATCCGTAAAGTTAGAGTTTGTTAATAACAGTATGCGAAATTTATTATTGATTTCTTCAGTTATCAGACCTGTTTCTTGCGTATTATTTCTTTTAATTATTGTACCAATTTTCATTACAATCCCTCTTTTGGTTTAAGTATTATAGTTGTTGTTGTTTTGATACTATTGTTTTTCTAACCATCCAAAATCTTTAACCACAATAACCATTAAATTGACATATATTTAGAAATTTTTTTGTTTTATAATCGTTGTTTTGTTTCTTAAAAAATTTCAATTATTTATCCATTATTTCTCCCGTTTTAATCTTACTAACATCTTCATCAGACATTTTTATTACATCTTCCCATTTGAATTTTTAAGATTAAATACATTAGGATTTGAAATATGCCTTTTATAATTATTCTCAATATAATATACTTCGATGAATCAGAAATAAGTGTTCCATCTTTTAAACTTGGAATTCCTGTAAATAATTTTGCATTAGCATTGTCTATGTAATCATTCCGAATATATATATTTTTTTCTTTGAATCAAATTGATTTAGTACAGTGTAATTGCTCAAAATGAAATTATAAATTTCAGATGCATAAATTATATTTTTATAACCCCAGACGTCCCCGTCTTTATCAAATATTATCATTTTAGGTTTGGTGCTTTGTAGGTCATTTATTATTTGATCAGTAAAAGCTTCTGCCATCCAAGGTACTAAACAATATACTTTGCTTGCCGGTTTTCTATGATTAACTATATAGGCTTGCGGGTAGATAGGACTGTACCATATTACATCTTCTTTTTCTGTAAGTTTTTGAATATATCCATCATAAGACGATGTACTCATTGTTCCTATTGGTTTTGTAATATTTGTTCCTGCATTGGGTAAATAATTTGCAATTATAATAATAAAAAATAATATACTTAATATTTTAATAGAAAATTTATAATTATCTTCAGTTGCTTTAGTATTATTTATATATTCATTTAATAACATAGAGATTATAAATAAAGAAATAAAATAGTACGGAGCAGCATGGAAATCAGTGTATCCTCGGACTCCTGTGAATCCTAGATAAACAAAGACTACAATAGATAAGAATTTCTTTTCACGAAATGTCTTAATAACAAAAATTAAATTGAAAACAATAAATAGTGAGTGAATGATATTTTCTTTTGTAAATGTCAAAAGTGTATTAGCTATATAGGACATCCAATTAGTAGGTATTTGTTTTAGGGTTTGTAAAGCGTTATCCCCTAATCCCCCCAAATACTTACTATAATAGATTCTATTAAATTGATACGATTGAAAATAAAAATTGCTTAGGTTATTTGTAAAATAATAATAAGCAATTAAAATACAAAAAGGCAGTAATATAATAATTGAAAACGAAATATATTGCTTGTAATCAATCTTGACTTTTTTTTCTCCTTTGAATAATTCATATAGAACGAAACTAATAAAAATTATGAAAATAGGATATACGCTAACAAATGCAGAAGTAATAGAAACAAAAATGCAACATGATATGACAATGAAACTTTTTATTGTCATTTTTTTAATTTCGGTAAATTTGATAAATTCTAGTAATAGAACCAACAAGGCAAAACCCTCAAAAACATCACTTAATATCATATTTCCCCAATGTAATGGAATAGTTAAGGAATATATTACTATAAATATTCTAAAGGATTTTTTACCGAAAAACCCAGAGTAATTAATATACATTAATATCCATATGGCTAGTATTGCGAAACTCATACATAACCTGAAAGTCTCGTACTCTTTGACTCCAAAAAGGGCGAAAATTGCTGTAAAATAATAAACAAAAGGAACATGTTGAGAAATAAAACCAGAATAAATATCTTGTCCTTTTACAATAGAAAGTGCTCCAAGTATATTATCAGCTTCGTCTATAAAACTGAAATATCTATGATATAAGAACAGTAAGCAATAACTAAAACAAAAAATTAATAAAGTCATATTTTTTTTGACAAATAAATTAATTTGCACCTTTATCAATCCTACCTATTTTATTTACTTGAGTGCTGCAAAATGTTCTTCACTCCATGCCAAAAGGGCATATGAAATAGCATGATAAATTTCAGGGAGTCTGCGACTATCATAAATTCCTGTAGTATGTCAATTAATGATCCTCTTACAGATGCTGTCCCGTTTTTCTCGCCCGCAGAGAATAACATTTATGAAGGAACTTAATATGTTGGTGAAGTGTGACTCATTAAAGGCATATTTGAAAATATTAATGAGCAAGGTGAACATTAAATGCAGGCTACCATGGAATTAGGACATCATTAAATATTTATATTTCCAATAAACGGAAATAACTCTTTATCATTAACATAATTACTAATAAATGATTTCCCGCGGAACCCGATCTCATAATCTGCATTATGTTTTTTACATTGCTCAGTAATAGCCTCTGCTATTTTCTCTGGGGTAATCATTTTAAGAGATGTAATATTTTCGTGCCATTTGGATAAATCTTTATTTCCATAGTGATTTGTTACAACAAGCATGCCAAAATGCGCCATTTCCAGAGGAGGATAACTTGGATGTGGGGATATCATTAATGATAATCCCACTGAGGATTCCTGAAGCGTTTCAGCATATTTATCCAATGACATCTTCCCGCTAGAGGACACAGTCATTCCATTACCGATATCAATATCTGGATGGGTTTCTCCTACTGAAAGTATTTCCCAATTCGTTGCGTCATCGAACTGCCATACCCAAATTCTCAGTGATTCCATAATTAATGTAAATGCATTTCTTGCTACCGAAGGTCTACCGTAAATAAGTATTTTCTTTTTTTTAATCCCTGCATCAAGCAATAAGTGTTTTTTGAGTTCTGTATTTAGCTGAGGTTCGAAAGAATATGTTTCAGAGAAAATGTGCCCTTGGGATGTAACATATTCTTGTAATAAACTAGTATTAAATACAGCAATTTGAGGCCCATCATAGTTATAAGTACTCTCTGCTAGAATAGATTGACTAGACCAAGGATAAAAACATGGCTCGTAATCTTGTATAAAATATATGAGTTTTTTTCTTTCTTGGCTATACTCCGATTCCTGCCATTTTACGATTCGTTGTGCACTATATGCCGTCCACCATGCAGTAGCAATGAATATATCCGTTTTTCGTACCGGAATCGTTTTCTGATAACGATCATTAAATGCAACTAACTGACACCGTATTTCTAATTCCTGATCAGCAGTCACTAGTTGGTACCCTTTGAAACCATCTACGTCTTCGATATTTGGGCTTGCATCCGTCATAATAATCCGTTTATCGCACCCTTCAGGCACTAATTGTTCAAAGAACTTTATAGCAGTAGAAATACCACCGAATACATGCTCCTTATTTATGGAAGGAACCAATAAATTATAACGAATATTCTCATTATCAGATCGTCTTGGTTGAAAAGGAGTAATTTCTCCTATGTGTGTTGTAATAAAGTTGTTTTTTGCTTGTTGATATACTTTTCTTGCAATTTTATTTTTTTTAGCTAGTCTTTTTAACCTATCCAACCAAGTACTCATCTGGTTCTCTCCCTATTTAGTTGTAGGTATTAAATGATTCAATGATAGATTACTATTATAAAATGGATCTCCATTCTTTAAATATGGGCCATAGTGTAGTGCAGACATCTTAAAGTCCTGCTCAGGAACAAAAGAAGTTCTTGTTTTTGACTCGTAATGATAAAGGACCACCTTAGGATCATAAATATTAAACAAGCCAGCATTCGTAGCTCTTATTGATATCTCCACATCACTACCACAAATAATAAAATCTTCATCAAATGGACCAACTTTATTAATTGTTTTCCTAGATATTGCTAGACAGGCTCCTGTTGAGGCACTGACGTTTCTGATAACTGCCGGAGATATGAACGGTGAACCATAATGAATTGGCTGCTGACCTTTAAATACATGATCTGCCCAACCACCCATACCTATAACTACTCCAGCATGCTGAATGGTCCTATCTTCGAAAAGTAGCAGTGCACCAACTGTACCTACTCCACTTTGTAGGGTTTTCTCAGCAAGTCTGGATAACCAATCAGATGTCAGTACTACAGTATCGTTATTCAAAAACACCAAGACTTCTCCAGTAGACACATCTATTCCATGATTGTTTAATTTTGACCAATTAAATTCATACTTTGCTTCAATCACTTTCACAAACGTATACTTTTCTTGTATTTCAGAAAACCAATCCATAGATGCTTTAAGCTCGGAGTTGTTATCCAGAATAATAATTTCGTAATCTGAGTATGTTGTTACGCTAATGATACTCTGAATACATGGTTCTAATAGATCAATTTTATCTTTTGTAGGTATAATAATACTTACCTTTGGCTTAGGTTCTGTCAAACGAAACCGTGAATCATAGACGTACAGATACTCTGTTTCTTCCGCCCAAGCATTACCTTCACCAAATACTCGAGCCAGGTGCTCATTAACAGCCTTTAAACCGGAGTGCTGGGCATACGGCTTGGAATCAGGATTTATGGCCGTAGAGGTACTTAGTTCTCTCCAAGAATACAATATTTTAGGAACATGATGAATACTACAGCCGACTGATTCAGTCATTCTTAATATTAAGTCATAATCCTGAGCTCCATCAAACCCCGTTTTGTAGCCTCCAACTTGCTCAAACAAGCTTTTTTTAAACATGATTAGGTGGCCCATATACATTTGACATCTTAACAAATCGGGTGACCAGTCTGGTTTATGAAATGGATTTTTTCTAACACCATGCACATCTATTTTATCTTCATCTGAGTAAAGTAAATCATACATTTTCAATTGTAATGCTTTCACCATTTCAAATAGTGCATGCGGACGCAGCTCATCGTCATTATCTAGCAGACAAAAGTATTCCCCTTTGCCTAATGCCGCCGCTTCATTGGTTGCACCAGCAATTCCGAGATTATTTTTTAGGAAGCTAATATGAATTCGCGAATCTATAACTTTATTGAGATAATCCTTCGTCTCCTGATTGGTTGAACAATCATCCACAATCACAAGTTGCCAGTTATCGTAGATCTGTGCTTGAACTGATTCAATTGCCAGTCCAAGCCATTTAGGACTAACGTTATATACTGGCATGAGAACGGTGACTAAGGGCTTGAAAGGCCATTTCTCCAATTCCTTCACCATTGCTTCTCGGTCAAATTGATCCAATAGTTGATAGTTGTGAGGTGGCTGTTCTTGTTGCAAGTTAACTCCTGCTACTTTTTCAGTTAACCCTTTAATCCCTCTTCTACGCAGTTCGAATAATCCACGGCTTAAATAATGGGGATTATTTTTTATTAATTTTAATATCCTATATATTTTTTTAAGAGGTTTTTTTATTGTATTTGGTAATGCCCTTTTTATTCTATTTTTGATTCTTAATGATTCGGCCATTATTTGTAAATTTGAGATGTGATGGTCTTTCTCTCCCAGAATTTCACGGAATTCTTCTATGGTTCTCAAGTAGTTATTTTTTTGTTCTTCAATTGTATGTTCCAGATTCTTTTGTATTTCTAAGGATTTTGCAATCTCATTTTCTTCTTTAATTCTTTCGAGGTTAGATACTTTACTTTCTATGCTCGTTACTTTCAACATCATCTCATTAATTTCTTTACTGAGTAACTCATTTTGAAGCCGATTTTCTTCTCTGAGTAGAAGATTTCGTTGTGACATTTCATCATTAAGTAATTTATAAGTGTCTTTTATTTCACCATCTAGTAGTGTGTTTTGATTTCTTATATTCTCAAACACTAAGTTTGAATGGCTTACTTGCTGCTCAATAACCCCCGCCAAATGTTGAAATTGCCCATTATAATTCTCATTGCGGTCTTTATCACTTATATTCTGGTGAAGTATTTTTAATTTTTCATAGAGAGTACTTATCTCATCTAATGCATCTTGACTAACATCTTGATGTTTTCTTCCACTAATCCAATTGGAGATTGTTTCAATAATACCTGAGTCCTTCACAGACACAATAAATTGACGATAATGCGGATCTGCATAATCGCTACTATATATTTTTTGGTTATAAACGTCATCAATTAATGTACAATAAGGACGCAACGCAAATTTTCCAGCTACAAGAAAATGGGTTGACATCATCATTTCCCAGATTGCAAGAGAACCGTGTCCAAAATGAATAAAAGGTATTTCTCTTTTAATCAGAAAATCCAAAGTTTCATCAAGCTCTGGAAGTCCCAGTTCTTCATGTTCTTTTAACCATCGATAATCTTCTCCATAAAGTACATGAAAGAAAGTATTAGCACTTTTTTCAGTTACAGCTACTCCAGGAGTATTAAAAGGAGCGGACATTAAGAAACCATGTTTACCTACTCTATTCATTTCTAGTAAGAATGCTTGTTTACGATCATTGTTAATATGCTCAAAAACATCAAGAGCAATGACCCAATCATATTCATTGTCGGAAAAAGGCATTTCTGTTGCATCACCTTGAATGTAAGAGGAATCGAATTTCAAGTGATCCGGTAACTGAATGTCTAAATAAGTTATGTCGTCATCTGCAAGAAATAATTCTAAATTTTTGTGTTCATTTGCCCCGACTTCTAATATCCGTATTTTTTTAATTCCAGAACTATTTTTCCACTTATTAATAACTTCTGCTGCATGCTTATATCTTTGATAGTGGTCAAAAGGAAAGGACGCTGTCATTTTATTACTCTCCAATCATGTTCCATATAAGCTAAACCTTCAGTGAAATAATCACTTTTTATAGTAAACTGTTCAATACTTGTCTTGTAATCAATCATTACCAAACCCTTTTCAGAAAATAATCCTACATCTAAAAAATAAGTGCCACTAAGTAAAGGAATACGAGGAATACGGTATTGAATACAATGTCTACCTTTTTCATTCGGAATTTGTACATTATCCAAATAAGTGTTAGGACCAAATATATATTTTCGATCCCTATCATAAATAGCAACACCAACTAATAAGTTTGGCACTACTTCTTCATAAACGTCATACAACACATCGATCTGCAGTGTATCGAATGTTTTCAAATCGAGATTGCTATATGCTACAGATACAATTCTACCCACCATACTTGAGTCAACGGGCACCTCATATGATTCTGTTAAGTCATGAAATGAGTTTTCATCAGTTGACTCGGCTGTACTTATTGAATCTAGATATAGAGAATCTTCGTAGGCATTTACGACATCATTTGCTGATCCATCATCGCGTAGAACGCCTTTATCAATCCATATTGCTCTTGTACAAAATCGTTTAATTTGCTCAATTGCATGTGAAACGAACAAAATAGTTGTTCCACTTTCACGGATCTGCTTCATTTTCTCAATACATTTTAATTGAAACTTGGTATCACCAACACTTAATGCTTCGTCAACGATTAAAATGTCTGGCTCAACATTAATCGCTACAGCAAATGCTAACCGAGCAAACATCCCACTCGAATAGGTTTTTACAGGTCGATGGATGAATTCTCCGATTTCTGCGAATGATAGAATACTTTCAAGCTTTTGATCAATTTCAACTCTTTCGTAGCCCATAATAGTGCCATTTAAATAGATATTCTCAATCCCAGTATATTCAGGGTTAAATCCTGCTCCGAGTTCAAGTATTGCTGATACCTTACCATTAATAATTATTTCACCTGATGTAGGCGTAACTACACCAGCTATCAATTTCAGAAACGTCGATTTACCAGAACCATTTACACCAACAATTCCAACACTCTCACCTTTAGATATTGAAATAGATAAATTATTTAAGGCAATGAATTCCTTGTTGTACTTTTGGCGAAAAGGGCTGATTGCCTCTTTCAGTCGATCAATTTGTCTTTCATAAATTTTATAAGATTTTGTTATATTATCGAATTGAATTATGTTATTTTCCATAAGCACCTCATTATAGAACATCCGCAAAATGCGGTTTTAGTTTTTTAAATAGTATCCAGCCACTGCTAATAAGAACAATAGAAATCAGCCAAAAATAAATCGTTAGGTTAGGATGATCGAATATCTTTTCATTTGTAAATAAAGCAGAACGATAGCCCTCTACAATATAATAGAGTGGATTTAGTTTAATAAGAAAATGATACCGTTCAGGCACTGTCTTCAACATCCAAAATATGGGCGTCACCCAAAATCCAAATTGGGTAATTATAGCTATGATTTGCCCTGTATCCTTAAAAAATACATTTAGAGATGATGTTAGCAAATTAATACCCACTAAAAAAACAATCGAACAAATCATATAATATAAAATAAGAACATTATGCAAATGAAATTCATATCCATATACAAAATATATGATAAAAAGAATAACAATAAAAAATAAATGAATCTTTAAGGCGGTTATGATTCTAACAATCGGTAATAGTTCGGTTTTAAACACAACTTTTTTCACAAGAAATGAGTTTTCGGTAATGGCAGAAACACCATTAGACAAAACATCAGAAATAAATAACCAAGGGACCATACCAGCTACTAACCATAAAATAAATGGAACATTACCTACTGGCACAGATTTAAAACCAACTTGAAAAACAAACCATAATATAGAAATAATAATTACAGGATGTATGAATGCCCAAATCACACCAAAAAAAGAGCCATAATATTTCATCTGGAGTTCTCTTTTCGACAATTCATTGGACATCTTAAATGATCGTTTTAGATTTTCATAATTTAGGTTTAACATTTTTATTACTCCCCTACCCTTGGTTCGCTTTTAACAATTCTCCACGAAACATAACAATTAATATATTTGATGTAATGTATTTGGAAACCCTCTTCCAGTATGCTAAAATAAAGTCGAACTTTAGCGGAGAAGGAGACTGTCTTTCATGAGTGCAAGTAAGAATACGTACGCGGCTTCGCGAGCGAAATCAAGTGGGACGATAACGGCAGAAAAAAGCTCTGTTATTTTTTGGATTTTGACTGTTTTTGTAGGTTTGTTTCTGTTCTGGGCGCCGTTTCAACGGGCATTGTTTAATGGGGGAACATACGACTTCGAGAGGTCGATATACTCGGCTTCGGTCTGGTCCTCCATCATTTTATTGTTAATCGCCATCTTTGCTTTCTTCGTTTACAAACTAAAAGAACAAAAAGACGTATTAACCATTTTGGTCTTACTAATGCCGCTCACCTATATCATATCACTGTCAAATGCGGCATCTCATTATTTGGCAACCAATATGGTCTACATCCAAATGCTGTATGCAACTTTCTTCATTTTAGGTGTATTTCTGACAAAAAACAAGCTTGGTACGTCGATTGCCGCTGGTTTATTATTGGCAAGTGGTTACTTCATCGTGATCTTCGGACTTTTGTACTGGTTAGGCAATGGAAACTTTGCCGGACATCTGGTAGGCTGGTTCGCGCTCATGGATGGAAACAACGCTTATTTCTACCGAGACGCGGTCATGACAGATTCGAACGGGCTGCGCTTAACCGCCGTTTTTCAATACGCAAACACATATGCGGCCTTCTTAATTACCTTGACACTAGGTACTTTGTTCTATATTGTGAAGTCTCGTAAATGGTATGTGATTCTTCCTCATGCGCTTATGCTTGTCCCGATTATTGTTTCTTTCTGGCTGACACTTTCGCGTGGTGCCATTGTCGTTATTCCGGTTGTTTTTCTCATAATGTTATTCTTCTTTTCTATTAGCAGACAAATACTTTCAATAGTCCAGTTAGTACTTGCATTTGCATTCTCTCTGGCTATTCTACAAAAGGTGACAGATATTGGTACGGTGCTGCAAAAACAACCGACCGCCTCAGAATCCTGGCATGGTTGGTACATTTTGCTGATTGCCTCAATCATTTTCGCTGCATTGACCATTGTTATTCAGCGCTTTGGGGCTCCTTGGCTTGAAAATGTTACGACTCGTTTCAACACCAAAAAGTATGCCAATTTCATTTTACCTGTAGCTGCCATCGTGGTAGGATTGTTTGCTGCTACACTTCTTTTCAGTGATACGGGCTTAAAAAATGTTCTTCCTGAAAATTTAAAAACACGTCTATCAAATATTAATTTTCAACAACACAGCGTATTGGAACGGGGTACTTTTTATAAAGATGCTGTGAAGCTATGGACGGACTATCCGATTATCGGTGCAGGCGGTGGCGCCTGGGCTTCCCTTTACGAGAAGTATCAGAATAACCCTTACATAAGCCGTCAGGCCCATAACTTCGCGCTTCAATATTTGGTTGAGGCCGGCGCTCTTGGATTTCTTGCTTTTGTAGGTTTTGTTATTGCTGTGATGGTCTTTTATATAAGAAGCTTTATAAAAAGCACACAGGAGAAAAGAGATCTTCATTTCCTATTCTTTATTGTTACCGTCTCTCTACTTGTGCACAGTATGATAGACTTTGACTTAAGCTACGTATACTTAGGTGCTATATTGTTCCTTGCACTGGGCTCCATGCTGAGCAATAGTACCTCGGCTCCACTTCGGTCTAAATCAGATTCAGCTTTACGTCACAAGTCGTTCCCTGCTCTTCTAACCGTTGTGTCGATTGTAATGCTCTATATATCCGCGCAGTTAGTATCTGCGAATAGCTCGTATAAGCACACCATAGAAGTTGCGCAAAAAAGTAAGGACTACAATGAAATCGTTGCCCCGCTCGATAAAGCGATTTCCTTACATCCTGCGCATCCTGATTATTTATTGACAGGTCAAATTAGCAGAATCGGCATTCTACTTCAGGTTTCAAACCAATTAAAGGCGACGGATCAGACAAAGAGCGATGCTTTTTTCATGCAAGCACAAAACCTGCTTGATCAATTGGTGAAGAAAGAACCCCATAATCGCAGTGTCGTCATGCAGCAGTTGAATATGTATCTGATCAAGGGCAATCAGCAAGAAGCGTTAAATTGGTCTAATTCCCAAATACCTGATTATCCTTGGTATATTGATTTGTATGAGAAAAGTATGGCTTTGAACATCGAGCTCGCTAGTCAAGCCAAAGAAAAGAACGATGCCAATGTGTTTAATCAAAGGCTTGATAGTGTGCTTGCTATGTATAAAACAGTGCTCGAACGTATTGAATCTCTGAAAAACTTACCTGCAGGACAATCACAAGGACGCGATTTCGCTGTGACACCTAGCATGGCGCTGAATGTAGGACAAGTTCACTACATGCGTGGCGATTATGCTGGAGCAGCGGCTGTGATTAAACCTTATGTCACTGATAAGTTCGAAGACCAGACGAACCGTGTAGTAGCTAGATGGTATTTGGCCACCTTACAAAAATCAGGGGCTGCTGTAGATAATGACTTGCTGAACAAGCTCATTGCCAAAGATCCGGCTGAGAAACAGAGTATAGACGCCATCGTCGCGGCGAATTTTCAATTTTAATCATATATGAATGAGTGCCACAGTGATGTGGCGCTTTTTTTTCTGGTACTAGCCCTGGCACACCTGATGTGGGGGCTTTTTGTTACATGTGATGCTTAATTTAGGATATAATCCATGGTGGGCCAACGGTAATGTTCCTAAAGAGTTTACCCGTCAGTTAAACGACTGGCCTTCTATGAAGCCAGCAAAATATTCCATCATGTGAATATACGCCGTGAAGTTATTTTATCCGGTCCAAGAAGAGTCTGGAAAACAACCATTCTTTTCAAATGATTGAACAAGAACTGAATGAAGTTCCACCAAAAACCATTCTTTACGTTTCATTTGATCATCCAATACTTAATCTTCATGATTGACGGTGCCAGAGAAGAGGGCAAGCTCGAAGGGCAAATTGAAATAGCCAAGCGTTTGCTCGCAATGGGAATGAATCTGGATTCGATTGTAAAAGCGACAGCTATACCGAAAGACGAATTGAAAAAATGGCGCGTTCACTGAATCAAAAGCGAAAAGTCATACCTATCCTCCAAAGAATAGGTATGACTTTTACTTTAATCTCAAGTGACAATCTTCCCTCTTCTAAGCTCTTCCTGAAACGAACGCAGACGACTGTATTTCTTTACCGTATAACTGATGTATACGTCCCATTTATGGGTATGGTTAAGACGCTTGTACAGCTTTTTTAAGGTTTTGAGCATGTCCACAGCGGTTTCATAACCATCGCGATTTTTTTGCGAGATACATGCTTCAATAGCTTGGTGATACAAGGGCAGTAGATAAGCTGGATTTGCGTTCTCGACTTTTTTCAAATTATAGGTCTCCAGATAGATCGGAAGCTGGTTTACAGCCATCTGCAGATCCACCCAACGCTGATAATGGCCTTTGGACAGCAAATGCTCGCCATAAAAGGACTCACTGTGAGGTAGAAGAGCTGCCATCGTTTCTAAGAATTCATCCTCCAAGTGCTTAGCCTTATTGATTTGGCGCCACAAAAAGATATATGCCTCGACCTCCTCAAAATCGTGTGACTGGATATAAGGAAGCAGCCATTTTAACCAATAGTGCAGCCTGCTCCAAGCATTGTTGTCATACAGGCTACCAAGCTGATTCAAAATATGGGGGATATGCAGCATTTCTAAGCCCTGCAATCGCTCTGTTGCCGCTGCATCCTGCCCTGCCAGCCAATCGTGAAATGCCCGCGCATGGATGTTATAGTGACGGTGCTGCTCCTGTTGCGGCTTTTGCAAAGCCAGATCTAGTCTATTTTTTTCACGCTGCACGAGAGGCTCTATGACTAGAAGATTTGTCCAAAACATAGCGTACAAGACGTACATATCAATAAAATTGAACGATTTATTATAAAACTCTTGCTCCAGATACTGTACTGTCGCTTCAAGGATGTTCCTATGGGTATCTGTCATCTTTTCCAAGTTGATATCTGTAATAACTTCCGCTATATCATTTAAGCAAGTATAAGCCATCTCCTCCATATGGCTTTCATATAGAAAGTACATGTGGGACTGATGAATCGCATGGTATCTTTCTTCAAGCTTCAACAAAGCAAATAACCTGGCATGTATTTCAAAAAGCTCACGCACAGTCGGTTCCCATGATACCGCAGCGCTGCATAGCATTTGGACGAGTTCATCTACATCTCCGCTATGCGTAGGGCTGTTTTTATCCTGTTCATAACTATTTTGGAAGTAGCGATGCCACGCATCCACTTGATCCGTCTCTTGCAAGGAAAACTTCAGCGAGCTTTTTCTTACAGGAGGCGCTATTGCCATCGGTTGACGGGATGAAGGAAATCTGTCCTGAAAAATTCGCGGAAATTGTTCTTGCTGAACCCTTTCCAAAGCCCTCTTCTCTTGAGCCTTTTTGGCTTTGGCAGCTTGCAGCTCCTCAGCGGCCTGAATCTCTTCTATGGCGGTCGTGGCCTGGTCCATAAATGCCTCTGGACTCAAATTATGCAGCTGATACACAGTAAAAAAGACGGCAGCCATATGCTCGCATAGCTCTCTGCTTTCACACAAGCATGTGCTGATGGACAGAAAGTCGATATCCAATTGAACGTCGTACACTTCAGGCATCTTGACTCTGGCTACGATCTCCGATCCTTCTGTAATTTGAATATCGTTCACAGCTTGTTGCTTAAACACTTCAAAACCGAGCTTCAGCTTCTCATAGACAAAGCTGGCTCGAACCTGAACGACCAGATCCATCAGTTCGCTCGTCGTAAGCTTAAGTCGGGTTTGACTCATGACCGAACCTCCTTGCTTATCGCTCTGTATAATTGCTGCCAGCCGCGCGACATTGACTCTGTGCCCTGGAGAGGTATCTCTTGCCTTGCTGCAGCGGCTTTTCCAGAGGTCCGCCCCGGCTTGCCTGTCGGCTGCTGTGGCGTATCTGCTTCCTTGGACGGCTTATCTCGTTTAGGACTTGCTTTTTGCTGACTCATTCCTGACCCTCCACTCTGGCCATTCCATAGATTGCGCCATGCTGATGCTGATGCTGCTCTTGATCACGATCACTTCTCCATCCATTCACGACGCAAAGCGAACAACTCGCGCAGCTCTCCTGTGGACATCTCCGTGATCCAGTTCTCGCCTGTGCCGACGATTTGGTCACTGAGGCCCTTCTTGCGCTCGATCATCTCGTCAATGCGTTCTTCGAGCGTGCCGAGGGTGACGAACTTGTGCACCTGCACATCGCGGGTTTGACCGATGCGGTAGGCGCGGTCCGTGGCCTGGTTTTCCACGGCGGGGTTCCACCAGCGGTCGTAGTGGAAAACATGATTCGCCGCGGTGAGGTTCAGACCGGTTCCTCCTGCTTTCAGCGAGAGGATGAAAATGCTGCAGCGCTCCCCATCCGGGAGCGCACTATCCTGGAAGCGCGCGATCATCTCATCGCGCTTCGCCTTGCTCAGCCCCCCGTGCAAGAACTGCACGGGTTCGCTACGCTCCTGCGAAATCACAACCTGCAGGAGGTGGCCCATCTCGACGAACTGGGTAAAGATGAGGCAATTGCCTCCTTCGGCACGTAGTTCGTCGATCATTTCAAGCAGCCGCTCCATTTTCTTGGAGCGTACCTGTCTCTCCGAATCAGCGACGGCACCATCCCGTTTCCTTGCACTTGCACTTACACTTTCATTTGTACTTGCTCTAGCCCCTGAACTTGCACCAGTCCCAGCTTCCTTCAAAAACAAAGCCGGATGATCGCAGATCTGCTTCAGCTTAGTCAGCGAGGCAAGAATAAGTCCCTTCTTCTCGATACCGTTGAGGCTGTCCACTTTTTCTAATAAGCTTTGCACCACGTTCTCGTAAAGAGCCCCTTGTTCAGATGTCAGAGAAACGTAAGCCTTTACCTCGTATTTATCAGGCAAATCAAGCTGGATAGCCGGATCTTTCTTAAGCCGTCTTAATAGAAACGGACGAATTAAACGCTGTACGCGTGAAGTTAACTCCGCAGCCCCTCCGCCGTTCTTCTCAATCGGACTCACGTATTGGTGACTGAAATGGCTAAGCGTTCCCAAATAGCCAGGATTAATAAAGTCAAAAATCGACCAAAGCTCAGTCAATCTGTTTTCAATCGGCGTACCTGTCAACGCGATGCGCTGCCGAGCCTCTAAGCTTCGAATAGCTGAAGCTTGCTTGGTATACGCATTCTTGATATTTTGAGCCTCATCCAAACAAAGTGCGTTCCATGAGATACTAGACAGCTCTTCCTCATCTAAATTAGCTAAGCTGTAGGAGGTCATGACCAAATCTGCCCCCTGAATAGACGTCTCAAACTCTTCTCCTTTGGCCCTTTGACCGCCATAGTGAAGATGAATGTTCAGAGAGGGTGCGAAACGCTCAAGCTCTTTTTGCCAATTACCTAGCACGGAGGTCGGACAGATCAGAAGTGAGGGAGCAGAAGCGAGCGTCTTTACACCGGAAGCGCTGGACTCTTTAACCTCTGAAGGCCCTAATCTTTTATTTCTTTTACCCGATGATAGCGTTCCTGATTTTTCCTTTTTAACCTGAAGAAGGTAGGCGATAAATTGAATCGTCTTCCCAAGTCCCATGTCATCCGCTAGACAGCCTCCCAGACCCATTTGACGCAAAAACAGGAGCCAAGACACCCCCTCGATCTGATAGTGCCTTAAATCGGCTTCCAGACCGTCAATTTCCTCAACAAGGGGTATAGACTTGATTTGGTTTAACTGCTTCATGAAAGTTCGCAGATGATTGTTCAGCTCAACTCTCACCTGCAAGGTCTCACGCTGCTCATCCCCTGATTCATTCGTATTCGCTTCGTTACCCTCCAACAGGTGCATCTCAAGCACCTCTCTGAAGGTGAGACCTTTCTTCTTTTCCACCTGCCGCATCGCTGCCCTGATCTGCTCCAGATAAGCGGGGTCAAGCTGCACCCATTTTCCCCGAGTATACATCAACCGCTTTTTCTGGGCCGCCATTTGGAGGAATTCCTCCTCCGATAGATCCACTGTTCCTAACGCAACGCGCCAATCGAACTGTATGATTTGATCCATACCGAACATGGATTTACGCGACGAACCTACGGAGTTTTGAAGCTTCGCTTTTAACAGTGGACGTAAACGTCCCATCCCCTCCCACCAGGAAGGCAGAAACACAGATATACCAGCCGCTACGAGCTGCAAACTCGATTCAGTCAGGAACTCCCAAGCTTCATCATCAGACAGCTGCTCCACAATTTTACCCAATTGAAATGTACTTTGTAGTGCAGGAACGATGCGCAGAATCCTAGTCGTCTGCTCTTGAATCCGCTCATCTATATTCTCCTGCCAAGCCGCAGGAATTTGACCTGTTAAACAATTGCCCGCTGCACTAAATTCCACGAACCGGTTCGTATCCTTACGATCCTGCGCAATAAAACGCAATCGCCAGTCTGCTGCATCATCCTTGGCCGTCGTCGTCCCGTCCACATACGTTTCCGCATAAGGTTCTACCAGTTGAACACAAATCCGATAGGGAGCAGCATCCTGCTTCCAACCAATGGCTGTAAGCCAATCGTCTTCCTGCATCCAGTTCAACGATGTCCTCACCGCTGCAGACTCTTCGTCATCCATACAGAGCAGAGCATTCTCTTCTTTAAGACTCTTCCACGCTGAAGAAATCTCCCATTCCCCATCAAGGTGCAGCATCTCTTCGACGATAGCATCTAACCAGTCCTGCCAAAATGCTGCATCCAAGCGCTTACCTTGACTAAGCTGCGTAAACTCAGCCTGCTTGTCGGATGGAAGCTTGAGTTTCCAACCAATCTTCCCTTCGCACCATCGTTCATAGGAAGGCATGTACCAGCCATATTGCAGAGCCTCCTTGAATAAAACAGCCCCTTGCATAAGAAGCCGGGCATCTTCATCCCAAGATAATTTCCCATGCAATAATGTACCGGGAGCAGCCAAATAATCCATCGCCATATAGGGAGTCATAACCAAGCCTGAGCCTTGCGCACTAGTCATTGTCTCAATTTGAGTTCCGTAGTAAGAACGTTCATGCCATGCAAAAAGAAGCTTTCTTAATGTATAGTCAGGAACAGCATTCGCCTGCTCTGTTTCCCCGTAACAAGCAAAATTGCCTGATGGCAGTCTCTGTATGCGGATATGTATCTGTGACAAGCTGATCATGAAGTCAGTTTTCCTTTCCGCAATTCCTCTTGGAACGCGCGGTAGCGCGAATATTGCTTGCTGATTTGCTGAATGTATGAATCAAAACGTGGCGTTTGCTTTAGTTTTTTATAGGCATTCGCCAGTTTTTTAGCAGTTTGACAGCCTGTTTATAAGAATCTCTATTTTTCCCTAAAATATAGACCTCAACTGCATAGTGGTAGATTGGCAGCAGCATGCGGACATCCTCTTTTTCAACCCTTTTCAATTCCTCGGAATCGATATCCAATGGGGATAAATTCAACAGTAAACATAGATCAGCCCAGGCTTTATACTCCATCCTATCCATGAGAAAGCGAGAATACTGTCTATAGCTGCCGGGCAGCAAAGCCGCAAGAGCGTGCTTATGCTCCTCTTCAATAGCTAGATGCATAGACGCTGTTGTCCAAAAATAGAAGTAATGATTCATATCATATGCGTTATACATCTCCATGTGATGCTGCAGCCAGCGAAGCCAATTCACAAGTCGATCCCATTGCTGAACCTGAACAAAGGTTTGCATATAGCCGAACCAATCACTCGCCTCAACCGTTTCAAATCTAGTCATAACGCGCTCCCAAGCGGTTTCGTCATCTCCAGCCATAATGTCAAAATGAGCTAGAGCCAATACAGCCGTTCCTCTTGCTTCATCTTCTTTCTCTTCATCACTTGCAATCAATCTTAATCTAGTAAGCTCATCGGCAACTAAGCTCTTCTCATAAAGCAAATTCGACCACATCAGATTGTAAGTTTCGGACCAGTCCATTTCATAACTCCGCCGCACTTTCTCAACGTTCATCGCCAAGTAAGCTGCTAATTCCTTCACGTGTACCGGGTACTTTCCCCTGGCTCGTTCAAAATCCATATCCCTCAAAGCAGAAAAGAGCTTTTCACTGCTTTGTTTATTTATTTTAGAGAAGTAGTAACCTGCATTATAAAAATCATACGTTCCCGCCTTTTCCTCAGCCCACTTATCACAAAGCTGCATGAGATAAAAAACAACTTGAATATCGTATATTCCTCTGATGGATGCATCCCAGTCATCAGCCAACTTATGAAGCTGACCCCAAGCCTGAGCATACACTTCCTCCATGCTGAAAGCATTATAAATTTTGGAATTTTTATACTGTTTATCGAAATAAGCAATCCATTCCTGGCAGATGATTTTAGATCTATATGTACACGATACGAGCTTGTGCCCAATACCATAGCATGAATACGATTAGGAGCTTCTGCCTCTAAATTCCTAACAACGCCCTCTTTAAAATAATCCCAACCTCTTGTCAGAATCGTCTCATCAAAATAGGACCGGATCGTCGTTGTCCAGTAATCCCAGTCCATTTCCAAATTAAACATAGATCGTCCCCCATAAATCGACAATTGCATTTATCCCTATTATACTAAATAGCTTCATGCACTTGTAGCCGAGTAAACAAGATCTAACCGAAAATCGTAAAACATAAAATTCCAACAATCCAAATTATACGAAGAAACCCCCAAACGAATCAGGATAGATTCATATCTGGGGGTTTAATTTTCAACTAATTACGCATAAAGCCTTGATGCGGATGCGGGTGCGTGCCGCAGTATTCATCTTTCTCTGAACAGGTGTAAACATGCTCGTAAACAGGTACACAGTGATGTCTGTTAATGATTTCGATTGGGTGAATCACTTGCACTTTTTGCGGGTGGTAATGATCTCTAACAATTCTTTCTGGACTTGTCATTATCGGGTCAGCCGGTGGACACTCAAATTGTCTTCCTTGGTTTGGTTGGTAAGCCATGGTCAGGTCAACTCCTCTATAGGTTTGTGTTAGTATACGTTTATCCCTGGTCCATGGAATGCACCAATGCCTATCTCCATTAAATTTAGGCTAATTTTGTTGTCCTCTCATGTGATTCGTCCAAGCATTTGGGGAAATGGAAGGCTGAAAGGTCCATATTTATTACCAATAAATTTCCAAATAGAAACTTTCTTGATTGGGATTGCGTATAAATTAATGTAAAATTTGGAATTCAGATAAGGAGAGAAATCGATGAAACGACCAGTAAGGCACATGGTAAAAACAAGCATTCGAGCAACATTACTACTCACAGCATTATTTTTATCTACAGGAGAGGGGCCGACTTTTGCTGCCGAGCAAGATTCCCCGAAGCAACTTTCGCCATCCATTCAAATTACATCGGGTGCTAGGCACAACATTGCTTACAATTCCGAAGGAAAAGTGTGGTATTGGGGTGACCTTGTAGACCAAGTGGATGGGGAGTATGTCTACTGGGACAGTCGACCATTGCTAATCAAAAATTTAGATAATATTGCCTCTGTCACTGCAGGAATAAACAGAGATCTACTTCTGAAAAAGGATGGAACTGTATGGGAATGGGGTAGAACCTACAAATATACGAGTACCAACGGCAAGAATGCTGTATCTGAATTCCGCACGCCTACTGAAATCAAAGGTCTGCCACGAATTACCAAGGCCATGACATATGCTAGTATAGGTGCAGCGATAGATGAAGAAGGTGGTGTTTGGGTTTGGACCTCAGATCCCGATCCTAACCCAATGAAACCGGTAAAAGTTGATAACATTAAAAATGCAAAAGATATTACTGCAGGGACTTATAGTGCTATTATTATTTTGAAGGACGACGGCACGGTATGGGAATCTACAGCAGGAAGCTATGCTCGTCAGATTGAAGGCTTGAGCCAAATCGAAAAGTTATCCAGTTCTTCCGGTCAAACGACACATAACTACGCCATCCAATCGGACGGGACGGTATGGGGCTGGGGAAGTGGATTACCGGGCAGCAAGAATGGACTTTACGGACCAGTCATCGTTGACGATTTAAAGGATGCTGTCTCCATTAATACGGGTATCGGAACGACTGTATTTGTAAAAAAAGACGGAAGCGCTTGGCTTGTAGGGCGCACAATTGGGGATTACTTTGGTACTCGCACTGATGTCCCTATTCGACTTGAAGGCTTAGATAATATTAAATCAATTGCATTAACTGATGATTATGTTATGGCCCTAACACAGGATGACAAGCTCTGGAAATGGAAGGCTGATGATACGAATTCATTAGTTACATTTAAAAAAGGTGAAAGGTAAAATCAACAAGGCGCTTCCATTTATGGAGGCGCTTTTTTGTACAGCCATCTTTTCAACATTACTCTCATATTGCTACAAAACATGCGTTTCTTCGCTGCCACTTTGATTATTTTCAAAATTACCTACATGGATTTTTGACTAATTATGGATAATTAGCATTTGTGTTAGCAAGTATTTGAGGTGAAAGTTGCCTCAATGTGATACACTAAATTTTGACATAATTCTAACAAATACTCCAGCCGAGGTCTCTCACATACAAAATGATTAAATCTAAACATAATGAAATGATGAAAGAAATGGAAGCCTCTCTGCTTAAAACTATTGAAGAAGCGAAAAGCGGTAAAGATTTCAAATCAATCAAAAACATCACACATAATAAATCTTTCTCTGAATACACAATTTCAGTGAACCAAGAAGCATATAAGAATAGTTTTGATGGATTTGCCGCCTTAGGTTTAGGTATAACAGGTATGTATTTTGAACCTCTCATGACTAAAGTCACGAGATTCTTGGGTAGTCTCTTCTAACGAAGAGAAGTTTACCAAGCTATCCCTGTCGTTCCGACAGTTCGTGTA
>NZ_VRTT01000058.1 GCF_008017805.1 Paenibacillus sp. N3.4
ACTGGTGCAGCAGGAGCAACAGGAGCGGTAGGAGCAACTGGTGCACAGGAGTAACAGGAGCGGTAGGAGCAACTGGTGTGGCAGGAGCAACTGGAGCAACCGGAGTCGGGCTTGATGGACAAATTGCATTCAATCCCTTGTCTGCGTCGACGTATGTCACAGGGCAAATAGTTACCTATGCGGGCAGCATCTACATTGTTACGGCTAGCAATCCAACCGGTTTACCCTCCGATTTGACCAGCTACACATTGATTGTTTCTAAAGGAGCCACCGGAGCCACGGGAGCAATGGGAGCAATGGGATTCACCGGAGCTACTGGAGCACAAGGAGCTACCGGAGCACAAGGAGTTACAGGAACTACCGGAATGCAAGGAGCAACAGGAGCGGTAGGAGCACAAGGGGCTACCGGAGCACAAGGAATACAAGGAATACAAGGAGCCACAGGAGCAGCAGGAACTGGAGGTGCAGCAAGTATTATTCCATTCTCTTCAGGGTTGCCGATTAGCATGACTACCACTGCAGGAGGATTAACCGGCGACATTGCACTGCTCGGATTTGGTAATTCATCTATCACTACAAGCTCAGGTGGAATAATAGATACTAAGGGTGGTCCAGGAGTTTCAATTAACCAGGCGTTTGTCGTTCCGCGTTCAGGTACTGTTACTTCAGTAAGCGGATTTTTCAGTACAGCTTCAAGCTTATCCCTGCTTGGCTCATCTATAACCGTTTATGCACAACTCTATAAAGCGAGTGTAGGTAGTAACTCTTTTGAATTTGCTCCGGGATCGCAAGTCAACTTATCTCCTGGTTTTGCTGGGGGAATTTCAACTGGAACAACAGCTTATGGCACAATCTCCGGACTAAGTATCCCGGTTGCTGCCGGTGAACGTCTGTTGTTAGTATTTTCTTCGACGGCTACAGGTCTTACTCTAGTAAACACAGTGAGCGGCTATGCGAGTGCGGGAATTAGCATTCAATAAATACAGAGAAGAAGTATGAACATACCATTTTGTTCGAAAAGGAAGTGATTGAATATGGCAAGGAATTTAGTTCCAATAGGGAAAAAATGTTTAATCGTCGTGTTGGCTGTTACACTTCAAACGGTTAGTCCGTTCATTGTTTCGAGTTATGCGGAAGGCGTCTACACTGAAGGACATGCACTGGTGGAAGCGCCTGATCAGTTAGCGGTCAGCGGTACTACCTCCTCGAGCATCAGTCTGACCTGGCATGCAGTAGCGGGATCATCTGATTCAAATGTCAGTTATAAGATAAACATGAGCGATACAGTAGGCTCCAGTGTATACGGATATGTCTACAGCTTTGACTCAGCCGGATTAACGCAATATACAGTTGATGGGTTAATTGCTGACCAAAGCTATACGTTCACGGTGCAGGCGATGAATGCATCGGGACCTTTGTCGAAGCCAAGCAGCCCGATAATCGTTAGCACGCTTCCCATTGAAGCAAGGCCTCCGGGAGCTGGGGTAGTGGTGCTGCCTCTAGTCGATCTCGAACCTCCGAGTACCCCTGAGCTAAATTTTGCCGATCGTGCATCGGACAGCATCAGCTTGGTATGGACTCCGTCCGTGGATAATGTCGGAGTAACCGAATATACGATCTACAAAGACTCTGCCGTTGTGACTGAAGTGACGTATGGCACAACAGCTTTTACTGTTCAAGGTTTGAATGCCGGACAGTTTTACACCTTTACGGTACAAGCCAAAGATAAGTCAGGGAACGTATCAAAAATTAGTAACGAGTTGAAGGTTCGTACGCTTGCTGAGCAAAAGATCAGCTCGACTATGAGTATGGGCACCGGACATGCCTTCCATACGCTAGAGGTTCAACCAGATGGCACAGTATGGGCTTGGGGAAATAATGAAAAAGGCCAATTAGGCGATAACACAGTGATTTATCGTAAGAAGCCTGTTCAAAGCAAGGGCTTGCCTGCGATTAGCGCCGTGTCGGTTGGTCAAGACCATTCCCTTGCCCTTGCCAAAGACGGAACGGTATGGACGTGGGGAGGCAATTCTGCTGGACAATTGGGCGATGGCACGTTAGACAAGAAGCTTGCTCCGGTACGTGTGCCTGGATTGACCCATGTGGTAGCCGTTCAAGCGGGGGAACAACATTCGTTGGCTTTATTGGCTGACGGAACGGTATGGGCTTGGGGACTTAATGTATACGGCCAGCTCGGAGACGGATCGACTGAAAACCGAACGTTGCCCGTGCAGGTTGCAGGTTTGGATTCCATCGCAGCGATTTCAGCAGGAGTCTTCCATAATGTTGCGGTTAGCCGTGATGGCAAGGTATTTTCTTGGGGCTTTAATGCTTATGGTCAGTTAGGCGATAACACAACGACAAACCGCACGAGTCCTACGCTTGTTAAAGAGCTAAGCGGTGTAACCTCCGTTTCGGCCGGATTCTATCACAGCTTGGCTTTAAAGAACGATGGTACCGTATGGAGTTGGGGGACCAATGTGAAGGGGGTATTGGGCGACGGTACATCCGTTAACCAGTTTACGCCCATACAAGCGGCAAACCTTAGTTCAATTGTAAGTGTGTCCGCAGGCGCGCTACATAGTATGGCGCTGAAGGATGACGGTACCGTATGGGTTTGGGGAGCTAATAACGAAGGTCAACTTGGCGGCGGAGCGGAAGCTGAGAATTCATTCCCAGCTAAGCTGGCAATTAGCAGTCGTGTAGCCTTCATAAGTGCAGGTTATATGAGTGGCAGCGCGGTTAGCGAGGAAGGGAACCTCTTGACTTGGGGCTATAACGGGTATGGTCAGCTTGGCAATGGCACACAAACCAATGCTGTACATCCAGTTACGATTAAATTAGAAGAATCCAATTAAATCAGAAACTTGTTTTGAGGAGTAGAGAATTCCATGCCCAAGTGGCTGTGAATTCTCTATTTTCTTTTTTGACCCATGCCCTTTTTTAAATAAGAAGGATAAATGTCAGGTCGCCAATGCTTTCCTTAGCCATAAAATAATCAGGAGAATTGACAAGCATGGAGGTATGGAAGATTCCTAATTTTGCAACCTACTTTCTAGTATTTATGGGTAGTCAAATAGAAGTAATGAGAGGGAAAAAGCATCCAAGCTTTAACAGCTGGACGCCTTTTTAGATATGCAGATGAGATAGTTTAGTTTACGGCATGCTGGGTACTAATCGTTTTTGTTTCCTCTGTTCCTCTAAAAGATGGGCCATATAGGCCTGAATATCTCTCGTTTCCAGTGTGGCAAAAGCAGGATGTGCCAGGTTGTACGTTTCGAGCGGATCTGCCGTCAAGTTATACAGCTCATACTCATCAGGGACTGGCTCGGTTTTAACCGATTCGATGTAGTAGCTAGGCTGAGGAGAGTGCAGACCATCATTGGAATCTGCTAGAGGTTGAAGGGTAACATCTTTGTTGCCTGGATGGCTCCAAAACTGAACGTTATCAAAATAGCGGGAATATTTCCACAATTCTTTGGTGTTGTTCCTATAGAGGCTGACTATTACGGTTTCGATATGGTTAGGCTGCAAGACGGATGGATAGGGTATTCCCAGTAGATTGATCTGATTCTGTCCACGCGTAACATCGTCGTCGATCATAAAGTAGATCGGTTCCTCGATCGATTCGGTTGGTTGCTGCCCTAGAATAAAGGGAGAGAGGTCACGGCCTACGAAGGGATGGACTTCGCTAAAGCTATGTCGCAAGCGGTTTTGGATATCAGCTACATCGGCATTGGCAAGCCCCAAAAGGGTGGGAACTAGATCGAGATGGCTTGTAGGTATATCGACATGCTGATTCTGCGGAAAAAGCTTTTTGTTATGAATGAGAAAGGGAACATGCAGCATTTCTTCGTACGCACAATAAAATTTTTGATGAAGATCACCATGAGCCCCAAGCAATTCCCCGTGATCAGAAGTAAAGATAACAATTGTATTTTCATAGAAAGAAGAGCGGGTAAGTGCATCAAAAACTTTATGTACTTCCTGATCAGCATTTTTTTGCAGCTGATAGTAAAGCTTTCGGTAGTGGGATTGGTTGATGATGGGTTGCAGGGCTCTCGGATAGATGTGCTGATAGCTGGCTTGACAGCGCGGCTTGGAAGTTAGAGGTTCGTTGAAGGTAGGCGGAGGAGGGACCAGAGGCATGGGTTCCACATCAAAATTAAAAATAGGCAGATGTGCAGTAATTGCGCCGTACAACACAATATCATGCGGATTTACAAATGAAGCTACAACGAACCATGGTTTGGCATCTTGATCTAGGTCCTTCTGACGGTCGAGAGACTCGATAAGCTGGGCGACTTCCGAAGCATAGACGATATCTCGGCCACTTAATCCAACAGCAGCGGAGGATGCAGAGTTTCGCGGGTTTTTACCATGGGGTTCTGGACCTATCCAACTGGAAAACCCGAAGCTATATAAGGGGTCGGCATGCAGGTACAAATCTTCTTTTTGAGAATCAGGCACACCCGTCATGGGATGATAGCTAGGGACGCTATTGTGCGTACCGGGCATAGTGATATCGTCATTGGAGACATGCCACTTTCCTTTATAATAGGTTTGATAGCCTGCCTCACGAAAATAGTTTCCTACAGTAGGAACCGTGTTTCTATTCAACCAATACATATCGGAGTCAAAGGTTTCCTTCGCGATGCCGTTGGTTTGGCTGACTCCATGGAGAGAAGGATATTGACCGGTCATTAAGGTAGCTCGACTAGGACAGCAAGCGGCGCTACCAATGTAATGTCTGTGGAATTCCATACTATTCGATTTCAAAAGTTCGTGTGCAATGAGGTTTTGGCTGCGCCATTTTTTCATTTCTGTATTTTCATAAACCGGAGGATATCGTTCCTCATCTACGAGGATCACAAGGATATTTGGTTTTTCGCATTTGTTTGAAAGCTGTTCATCCTTCAATGCATGCACCTCCTGGTTAGCTTTTTTATCCTAGATTATGTGGCAAAATTTTAAAAAAGAAGCTTCCATGAAAAGTGTCTACAGCACAAGACAACGCATAATGGAAGCTGCTCTGACTAGCCCCCAAAAACAACACCCATTAAAAATGGAAACATTTCCCAATTGGTGTTGTTTTTTTATTTTTTCAATAATAAATACATAAAATATGGAGCACCGATTAGCGCCACCATAATGCCTGCCGGGATGCCATTGGGTTCTACGATATTGCGTCCAATGGTGTCTGCCAATACCAATAACCAACCGCCAATAAGAATGGCGACGGGAATAAATAGTTGATGACGAGGTCCTACCAAGGCTATTGCAGTTAAAAGTAATACAACGCGTTCCTTTTCAACCAAGACGCCCACGCTGATAGCTATAGGATCACCCATGCCAAGGAGGTTCAGACGGTTTGCTTTGTATAGACTAAATGGAATGAGAACGACTAACCACGTAAGGATGGCCCAAATAAAAGGCCATTCATCCCCCATATATTCCCCGCTAACCATTTAGCGATGAAATCGACCTTCGAGCGCTCTGCCGATGAGATAATGACAATCATGATGCCCAAAGTGCCATAGAGAACCCAACCCCAATGAGAACTAATCTTAAGGGTTGAAGGTCTACTGTTCGTCCCTATGATACCGGGGTCAGCCAGTGTCAAAATCGGGAATGTGATCAAGTTCTTGTCATTGAGTTTTGCCAAGAACTTGATCACATAAAATTATCCTTGATAAGTTTAATCGTATTTCCAAATTAATTGTCCCTTTCTCTTTTTTGCTATGTAATTTATTAGCCCTATGCGATAATGATTTCTCTTACCATCTGTATCATCAGGTTTAGTGCTGTTGTCTGATTATTTAGAGCAATATAAGCTAGCTGAGGCATATCAGCAAACGGTTGAGATAATAACAACTCCGTATGAGATTTTAAGTGTTCAAGGTACGAAATAAATTTCAAACGCTTCAGTAGATATCAGTCAGGAACCTTCTGGGGTCGTCCAAACTTCACGCCTTCATGTTTGGTAACTTCGATTCCTTCTGCTTGGCATTGCCGATTTTTTTTGGCGTTCCTGCCGGCTACATCGGAAATCAGGCATTATCACAATTGGGCGTCTATCATGTTCCAAATACAGGGCTTTTATCATAATGTAATAGTGCCTAATTAAATATTGAAACCAAATATAAAGGAGTGTTTATTTTGTCCGTAACTTCTACCCGCGATATATATGAGTACCCTAATCCAATGCATCAAGCTGGACAACATTTTGTGATGGCAGAACACTTTGAGCGAATGAAAATGGCATGCGCCGGTAATCCGGCACTATTTTATCAATATGCCGAACACGAATACTATCACAAAGCACTTGCGCACCGATATAAAGGGATAGCCGCAGCAGGAGGTATGTAGTCCACAGAGGCTTTAAATTGCTGCAAGCGGAATTGCAAGAAAATGATAGTTCTATTAACCACCGCCTCATAATAAGGCGTTTTTCGTGCGCCTCACAGTCGTACAATCTAAGTGGTTCAAATCCACTCGGTAACTTTACCCTTTAAAGTGCCGTAGCCGAACATGAGTAATAACTTTCCTTTCAAACGTGAAAGCAGCATCAGGAGCAATTGAACCAATTAATAAATCTCCCTTGTTTTTTACATCAAGACTAGAAGCGACCATCTCACCCATTATTAAATGCATGAACCGAGAACCCATAAAATCCCTACTTATTGATCCGATTAATTAAAAAGCCCGCGATTTACGCGGACTTGATTCGGACTATGTTCTAGTCATCCGACACCAATCCATGTTGTAAAAAAATAAAAAAAGACGTATATTTAATTGAGAATGATAATCAATAACATTCATCGATGAAGGAGTGAACGGAATATGGAGCAGCAGGAATTGTTTGATGTGACAATAATCGGAGGAGGACCGGCGGGTCTTTACTCAGCTTTTTATAGCGGACTTAGAGAAATGAAGACAAAGCTAATTGAGTTCCAAAAACAACTGGGCGGTAAGATCCATGTATACCCCGAGAAGATGATTTGGGATGTTGGCGGACATACGCCCCTTCCGGGAGCGGCACTTATTGAAAAGCTCGTAGAGCAAGGTTTAACGTTTGATCCGGAAGTGGTGCTGAATGAAAAAATAGAGTCGATCACACGGAATGAAGAAGGCATTTTTGTATTAAAAGCTGCCTCCGGCCAAACGCATTTTTCAAAAACGGTCATCGTTGCAGTGGGAGGGGGGATATTAAATCCACAGAAGCTGGAGATCGAGGGAGCAGAGAGGTATGAAGTATCCAATTTAAATTATACCGTGAAGTCTTTACAGCGCTTCAAAGATAAAACGGTGATTATTTCTGGTGGGGGCAATTCTGCCATAGATTGGGCAAACGAACTAGAGCCAGTCGCCAAAACTGTTTATTTAACCCATAGGAAAGAGGCCCTAACCGGTCATGAATCACAAGTAAAGCAACTATTGAACAGCTCTGTCGTTTGTTTTCTTCGTACATCGATTACAAAGCTAATTGCCTGTGAGAACCATGAAACCATTGAGCGTGTGGCATTGACGAATCATGAAACAGGTGAGGTTTCCTATTTGCTAATCGATGAAGTGATTATTAATCATGGCTACGAGCGTGATAAGACTTTACTTGAAAATAGCATGCTGGATATTACGATAGCTGATAACTACAATATTGCAGGTAGTGCCGCTAGCGAGTCTTCGATAGAGGGACTTTATGCTGCGGGAGATATTCTGAAACATGATGGGAAATTACATTTAATCGCGGGCGCTTTTCAAGATGCTGCTAATGCGGTTAACAAGGCCAAGCAATATATCCAGCCTGATGCGGATAAGAATGGCATGGTATCCTCGCATAATGAGGTCTTTAAAAAGCTCAATCGCGAATTAGTTAAACAGATGATGAGCTAGGTTGATCTATGAAACATTTTTTTTGCGGAAATGAATTCCGCCTATTCCTAAAGAAATAAAAATAATGAACAGGGATAATATATCTAACGAAGTTAAATGCTCATTTAGAAAAAAAGTTCCCAGAATGACCCCGAAAAGGGGAACTAAGTAGTTGTTGAGTGAGGCAAATACAGCGCCGGATCTATGAATAAGCATGTTATAAAGCATGTACACCACACCGGCGTGAAACACCCCCAGAACAATCAGAGCAATGGATTGTTGACCACGCACATGCACGTCCACAGGATTTTCAAATATAAAGGCCAGAGGAATTAATAAAGCGGCAGCGATGGCTAACACATTCCTCATAGCGAGCAGAGGTGAGACGGCAGGAAGCCGGTTTATTAAGATTAACGATCCCGCAAAGCTAAGCGCAGCTCCTAGAAGAGCTAAAGCCCCCCATATATTGGATTCCACTGCCGAAAAAGAAAGATCCGGTACGATGAGAACCAGAATACCGATAAACCCGCATACTACACTGATCCATTTTAAAGTGTTTATTTTTTCTTTCGGGACGAAAATAGCTGCCAGTATAATGGTGAAAATCGGCACAGTTCCCATGAGAATTGCTGAAAGACTGCTATTGATCCGCAGCTGCCCCCAACCAATTAAGAAAAAGGGAATCACCGCTTCGAATAAAGCTATCCAAAAATAAGACAGCCATAGCTTACTTGACGTGCGTGGCAGGGATTGACGTGAATTGCCCTTGATGAAAAAGAATATAACACCTAATGAGCCTGCGCCGAGCAAGGCTTTGCATGCAGCTAACGTAAGTGGAGGCACGTCAGCAATGACGATTTCCACAAAGAAGAATTGAGAACCCCAGATGACGCCTATGGCAAGTAATAAAGCATAATTTATCCAGCGCATATAAGTCAGTCTCCTTTTCGCATGATTTTATTATTTGTAGAGGGCTTATTCTTCTTGACATAGAGTTGGGCGCAAAGAATACCGCCAATTATCAAGATGGCTCCAATGATATGATAATAATGAAGCTGCTCGTTCAAAAATACTACCCCCGCAGCTATCGTCATTAAAGTGGCTAAATTACTGAATACGCTCATTTGTGAAGCCTTCATAATCGATAAAGCATAGTTAGAAAGCAATGTGGTTCCCAAGGATGAAAGAACGCCTAAATATAAAATGGCAAGTAAGAAATGATAATTTGCAAAGGGCTGGAAATACTGGGTTAGTGTATGCGCAGCCTGATGCTGAACCAGAGCTGTTGAATTAAATACAAGAAAGCCAAAGAACAGCATGACGTAGGTTAGGTCGAACAAGGAATAAGACTTGGTAAGCTTTTTGGCAAGCACATTGTACCCCGCGGCTGATAAAGCGGATAGAAGAATAAGAATAGCGCCCAGAAAGCTTGAACTCGTCAGATTGAAGCCTTTCATGGCAAATATATAGATGACGCCGCCTGTTGAGATGCATGTAGCCAATTTTTGTTGGAACGTTGATGTCTCGCCTAATACGAAAGCGGCTAACACGAGCGTGAAAACAGGAATACTGGCCTGAATAATTCCTGCCTCAGAGGATGAGGAATAAGCGAGTCCGAAAACTTGAAATACGAAGAAACTTGTCGGATAGAGGAGAGCAAGTGGTACTATAGTCAATAAATGTTTCGGTTTAATGGTTAATTTTATTTTCTTCATCGCGATCGGGATTGAGGCGGCAAGTAACGATAGGGTAAAGCGATGCGCCAAGGTATCGATCGGACTTGCCGCTGTCAGGGCTATTTTGACAAACATGAATGAAAACCCAATGATGCAAGTATAGAGCAGCGCCGCGGCGTATGCTTTTTGTGTTGTTGACATAAGTATTCCTCCATTTGCTGTTGTTCGACTGTACAGCTATCGTAAACGTCTAAGCGAACTGGTACAATGAGAAAAAACAGCATCTGTACCGGTACAAAGGGGGAGAAAACATCTATAAATTTGTAAAGATTGCCCATGATGTAGAGCAAAACATTCGAACAGCCGTCTACAAAGAAGGTGAAAAGCTCCCGTCGATTCGCGCCTTTTGCAAGCAATATCAATGCAATAAAAGTACGGTCATTCAGGCACTTCAAGACCTTGAGAATCGACAAGTCATATACGCGGTTCCGCGCAGTGGTTATTATGTGTTAAAACGAACGTTGAAGCCATTATCTGCGGAAAAAGGCGTATATGATTTTGCGAATGCGGCCCCAGACTGGAATGAGTTTCCCTATGCAGATTTTCAGCACTGTATCCGTAAAGCCATTGATGCATATCAGCAGGACTTATTTCTATATGGAACGTCGAAGGGGTTGCTATCTTTGGTTAGGGTGGTCCAGCGACAGCTGGAGAATACTCAAGTATTCGCCAAAGAAGAACAGATTATCGTGACATCCGGTGTCCAGCAGGCGCTCTTTATCCTGCAAGCGATTGCCTTTCCGAATGGCAAAGAAAAGATCGTGGTGGAGCAGCCAGGCTACCATATATTGATTGATTACATCAATCAATATGGACGCAATGCCGTCGGCATCGAGCGAACGGCTCAAGGCATTGATTTGAATCGGCTTGAGCAGATTTTCCAACAGGGAGATATTAAATTTTTTTATACGATGCCGCGATTTCATAATCCACTGGGAACGTCGTTTTCCAAGGAAGAAAAGCTGGCTATCGTTAAGCTTGCCGAGAAATACGATGTTTATTTGGTCGAGGATGATTTCTTGGCGGATTTTGAGCAGAATACAAAAGCAGACCCCTTGTATGCTTATGACGAGCATGATCGGGTGATCTATTTAAAGAGTTACTCCAAAATCATGTTTCCCGGCCTGCGAATTGGGATAGCGGTTGTTCCGCAAGCATTAACGGAGGCTTTTCATCAATATAAAAAATATATCGATATTGACAGCTCTATGATTTCGCAGGCTGCTTTAGAGATTTATATAAAAAGCGGTATGTTCGATCACCATAAGTTCAAAATTCAAGCACCGTATATCAAACGTTCCCAAGCCCTTAATGATGCGATAAAGACATATATCGGGGAAACGTTGCAGGCAGCCGGCTATATTCATCAACCAACCTTATGCATGCATACGCACATTGTGCTGGATAAAAGGGTGAATTTGAATCAACTGCTCTTACATGCGAAAAAACGGAAGGTAATCATCGAGACGGCGGATCGCAATTATTTGACGGGGTTCCCTAGGAGAAAGATAGTCAAGCTTAATGTATCCCACATTGCAGAGGAACAGATCAGTGTCGGTGTAGAGAAAGTTGCAGAAGTCATTAAGGCCAGCATATTCACGTGAAGAAACGTGCTAGTCGGATTAGAGTCACAGAATAGATTTGTAGCTTTTGCTATCCGGTTCATGTTGATGCTAGACTAAATAGTAGAATCCACTGCACTTAGCTGCAGCGCGCAAGAGGCTAGCCAATTCGTATGAGGCAAGGAGGTCATGTGTATGTCGATCGTCCCAAGTTTATTGGAGTTTAATAAAAATTTCGTAGAAGAGAAGCGATATGAGGATTATTTAACGGGCAAATACCCGGACAAGAAGGTAGCGGTACTGACTTGTATGGATACGCGATTAAGCGAACTGCTTCCGAAGGCAATGGGCTTTAAGAACGGCGACGCCAAATTTATCAAAAATGCGGGAGCCATCTTAACCCAACCGTTTGGGAGCGCCATGCGTAGTATTTTGGTAGCTGTCTATGAACTGGAAACACGCGAAGTCATTGTAATCGGACATTACGGCTGCGGGATGACAGAGATTGATCCGAAGGGGATGGTCAGTAAATTCACTGAGCATGGGATCGATCCGTTAGTGATAGAGACGCTAGAAAATTCCGGAATTCGTATGGATAGATTTCTGCGCGGCTTTGATTGCGCGGAGGAAGGCGTTATGCACAGCGTTAAGATGATCCGCAGGCATCCGCTTTTTCCGCAGGCGATTCCTGTCCATGGTTTTGTAATGGACCCTGAAACGGGAGCCATCGATGTCATTGTCGAGGACTACAGAGACGAAACATAGATTTGTTTACATGCTAAGTTCAAGATCAGTAACAAAGTTAGAGCCGATGTCCTCATTTGAGAAAATCGGCTCTTTGTGATTTTCCATCAAGCTTTGAGATATTCCATAAAGAAGATCTTTTTGAGAATGGCGAGCCAAAGGTCAATCCGAGCATCGCCGATTTCAACAACTTTATGGCTCAGGCTCATGCTAAACAATAAGGTGGCAGAAGAAGCAGCTGCATAGGAACTGACTAGTGTACGGTCAAATAAAAAATCCAGCAACGACCCTAGCCCAAAGGCTCAGGTTGTATGCTGGATTTTGTTTTAAAACCTATTTCAGAAGGGTATAAAGAATAAATTAAATGATGCCATGTGCGATCATGGAGTCAGCTACCTTAATAAATCCGGCGATATTAGCGCCTACAACAAGGTTACCGGAATGACCATATTCTTCAGCGGCTTGAACGGAATTTTTGTAAATGTTTTTCATGATTTCGTGGAGTTTATCGTCAACTTCATGGAATCTCCAGGAATAGCGCATGCTGTTTTGTGACATTTCGAGCGCAGAGACAGCAACGCCTCCCGCATTTGCCGCTTTGGCAGGTCCGAATAAAACATCTGCTTGCAGGAACACTTCAATTGCTTCTAGCGTTGAAGGCATATTCGCACCTTCACCAATCGCTTTGACACCATTGGCTACAAGAAGCTTGGCCGAAGTTTCGTCGATTTCATTTTGCGTTGCACAAGGAAGTGCAATATCGCAAGGGATGGACCAAATGTGTTGGCAGCCTTCCACGTAGATCGCTTCAGGATGCTCAGTTACATATTCTTGGATCCGTTTTCTTTCGACTTCCTTCAATCTTTTTACGGTTTCAAGGTTAATGCCGTTAGGGTCGTAAACATAGCCATTGGAATCGCTGCAAGCGACAACCGTAGCGCCGAATTGTGTCGCCTTTTGCATCGCATAGATGGACACATTGCCGGAGCCTGAAACGACAACCGTGCTGCCTTCAAAGCTTAAGCCTTTGGATGCCAGCATCTCATTAACGAAGTAAACAGCACCGTAACCAGTAGCTTCTGTACGAGCCAAGCTGCCGCCGTATAGAATGCCTTTCCCTGTCAAAACGCCGGATTCATAGGAACCGCGGATTCTTTTGTATTGGCCAAACATGTAGCCGATTTCTCTGGCGCCCACACCAATATCACCAGCAGGTACGTCAGTGTCGGGGCCGATATATTTGTAAAGTTCAGTCATGAAGCTTTGCGTGAAACGCATAACCTCGCCGTCGGATTTCCCCTTCGGATCAAAATCAGATCCACCTTTTCCTCCACCAATCGGTTGTCCCGTCAAGGAGTTTTTGAAGGTTTGCTCAAATCCGAGGAACTTGATAATGCTGGCAGTTACGGAAGGATGGAATCTTAAGCCACCTTTGAAAGGCCCAATTGCACTATTGAATTGAACGCGGAAGCCACGGTTAACTTGTACTTTTCCGTGATCGTCCACCCAAGGTACCCGAAATGTAATCAATCGTTCAGGTTCGACCATGCGTTCCAAAATACCGTGTTCTCTGTATTTCGGATGCTTGGCAATAACAGGAACTAACGATTCCAGAATTTCTTTGACAGCCTGATGAAACTCGCTTTCGTGCGGATTACGCTGAACAACGGTCTCGTATACGTGCTGCACATAGGCGTGCGCAGACGTTTCCTCGGCATTTAAAGTTTGAAGTTGACTCACTTCTTTCATCATCCTTTTCGTGTAGTATGGATAGCTTATCATGCAGGTAAATCCCCTTTCTATTTTTACACAGGATGAATCAAGTGGCAACAATTATTAACAAAGGATGTTAGGATTTATTTGACTTAAATGGGATGTTTTTTACAAAAAATCAGTCTAGCAAGGAATTTTAAAACTGGTAGCAGAGAGATGATGCTTTCCTTTTAAACGGCTATTTGATACGATAAAATGGTATCTCAAGATTAACTAAAATGCTGCTGAAACGGATGTCCTATAATGAAGCATAGTTATTTGAAGATTAAAGAAGAGCTAGAGAGACAGATGCATACGGGAGAGCTGGCTGCAGGCGAGAAACTGCCTCCTGAAATCGAAATGGCCAAGACGTTCGGCGTCAGCCGGGAAACGTTCCGCGCAGCAGCCAAACAGCTGGAACGTGAAGGCAAGCTGCGGGTACGCCACGGAGTTGGTCGTTATGTGATGCGTCCTCAGGATGCTATTCCAAGCAGCATAGAATATCTAAGCTCGACCTCAGAAATGATTCGCTCCTCCGGTGTAAAGGAAGGAGAGCATCAAGAATCGATTCGAACGGTTCCGGCCAAAGAAGAATGGGCCTATTTCTTAAACGTGGCGCCAGGAGAACCTGTTATCGTAAGCGAGCGAATACGCACAGCTAACGGTGAGCCAGTTTCGTTCAACATCAACATATTGCCGTATACGCTAGCAGGGGAAGCCTTTGAGAAGAACAGACTGCGCGGGTCGCTGATTAAGTTTCTGGAAAAGGAATGCGGTATTCGTATCGTTAGCGCAAACACGGAGCTGATTGTGCCGCTTCCTTCCGATGAATATGCCAATAAGCTGAGGGTAGCCGAGCATACACCTGTGCTTCTGCTGAAACAAACGCATTATGATGAGGACAGCCTGCCCATATTATTTTCTTACGATTATTTTCGCAATGATATATTCAAGTTCTGGGTCAAACGGATGCGTTGACCCACGTAATAGGAAGTTCTGGATCGCTTGCCGATGCCAGGACTTTTTTATATTTCTGCCTAATTTATTTACCATTTTTTCACACGTGGATGATACTAGCTTAATAGTCCACATCCATAATAAGGGTATTGATGTCTAGACAACATCAATACAAATAGGGAATAAGGGTGGGAAAAAATGAATAAAACATTGAAAGTTTCTACAATTTGCCTTATTGCTGCAACACTTTTAGCTGGCTGCGCAACTACGCCTACAGCATCGACCAAGCCTGCTGAAACTCAGAATGCTAGTCAACCAGTGACAGAGACGAAGAAAGAAAAACAACCGCTGCAAATCAATGTTGTGACAGCAGGCGATACGAATATGACAGAGCTTCAAGAGAAATCCATTGTGGATGACTTTAAAAAGGCAAACGGAACATCAGAAATTAATGTGGTAGGCACGGGGCCTGGCGATGCAGGCTCATTGAAAATTTTTGAAAAGCTGAAAGCACAGAAGGAAGCCGGTAAAAAGGAATGGGATATCGACGTAGCCGTTGTGCATCAAAATGTCATGAAGGATTTAATCGATAACGATCTCTTGGAAAAATGGGTGCCGAACTCGGCTAACAAGGCATTTGTCACTTCGCCGGACAGCAAAAACAGCTTGGGTACTAACGTAGACGGTTACGTCATTCCATTGTTCCATAGCCAAGTTGCCGTCGCTTACAACCCCGATAAAGTCAAACAAGCTCCGGGTAAATTTGATGATGTGGTTGCGTGGATAAAGGCTAATCCCAAAAGATTTGGTTATAACGGCATGAAGAACGGCATGAGCGGCGTTGCTTTTGCTACAGCCTATGCGTACTGGAAAACGAACGATTACAAGGCACTCACAGAAGGTCCGTATAATGCCGATCTTGAGAAAAAATGGCCTGATGTTATGAAAGAGCTAAAGGCGCTTCCTGCAACGATCACAAATGGAAATAACGGTACATTGGATATGTTGAACCGTGGAGAAATCGACATGGGGCCCGTTTGGGTAGATATGTTTTACCTCTGGATAGACGAAGGTCGGATGAATCCGAATATGAAGTTGAAAGTGGTCGATCCGGGATTACCGGGTCAACCGATGTACGTGGTCATCCCGAAAAACGCTAAAAATAAAGAAGCAGCATTGAAATATGCGGATTTCTTAACTTCACCGGAAACGCAAGCCAAGGTTATTGTAGAGAAAAATAGCTGGTACCCAGGTATTGATGCAAATGCCGTGCTGCCTAAAGCTAGCGATAAAGCCAAAGGCAAACTGTTCAAAGATATTACAGCTGAGGATTTAAATAAGCGCGGATTATCGTTCCCAGTTTCCCAATTCTTCACCAATCTGCAAGCATCTTACGAAAAAAACTGATTTCATTGGAAAGTGGATGGTGAAGCCATATGCGGATAGTCCGCAATAAGGAAGTAAAGATCATTCATCCGGCGACTTTGAAATGGCTGGCAGGTGCGGCATTAGCTGCTCCTGCCGTTTTCTTGGTCGTCGTGCTGTTCGTTGTGCCGTTTGGTCATTCGGTGATGACCAGTTTACAAGCCGCTAATGGCGAGTGGACGTTAGTCAATTATATGACCGCCTTTGAGCTCTACACAAAGGATATCTGGTATACGCTTTGGGTTTCTGCTTTGAGTTTAGCTGTTTTGCTCCTGCTTTCCGTTCTGATCGGAGGATTGCTGCGGCTTAAGGGGCGGCCAGTGATTGAATTTATATTTAAAATTCCATTGTTTGTGCCTTTCGTCGTGGTTGGACATGCCATGCGTGTTTTCCTTGCGCCTCACGGCACGTTGAATTCGACATTGCTCTCTATCATACCGTTTGATCCGGATGCTGTTCCTTCGATCGCTTTTACGACGGCGGGCTTGGTTATTTCATTAGTTTGGAAAAATATCGGGTTCTCGCTGCTGCTTATTCTCGGGTCCTTTCGTTCGGTCAATCAAAGCTACCTAGACGCGGCACGTAACGTAGGCGCAGGAAATCTGCGATTAATTAAAGATATTATGCTGCCGATGAGCTACGGTTCTATTGCCGTTGTTTCGGTGCTGACGTTTACATCCATGATGGGCAGCTTCTCCATTCCGGCCATGCTTGGGAACGGGGACGGCAGTCAAATGATTATGATTGATTTGTATTATCAGATGGTGTATCAGCATAACAATGGGGTGGCGAATGCACTGGGTGTCATATCCTATCTCATCTCTATGGGAGCTGCTATCTATTATGTGAGGAGGGTATCCAGCGTATGAATTCAACGCCGTCGGTTACAGTGCGGGAGCTCCCTGCCGCTGGGACAAAGCAGAATCAATTCCGTTGGGGGCGTATTACGCTTCGCTTAGTGGCGTATACGGCCACCTTGTTTTTTGTTTTCGGACCGTTAGCCAGCTTGCTGCTCTGGTCGTTAGCTGAGAAATGGTTCTGGCCTCACCCTTTTCCAAGTCAATGGGGGCCCCGCTATTGGTTGAAAGTATTTGAAGGTAAAATGATGCATTCTCTCACGCTAAGCTTTGAGGTAGCTATCATGGTGACTCTATTATGCATAGTAGTTACTGTGCCTCTGTCTTACATGATAGCCCGGTATCGTATTCCGGGCAGATCGCTGCTGCTGCTTTTATTTTTGCTGCCGCAGGCATTTCCTCAACTGCCAGTATTTACGAATGCGATGGTTTTGATGTACAAGTGGGATTTGGTCGGCACGCTAACGGGTGTTGTGCTGATTCATCTTGTGGGTGCGGTCGTCTTCTCGGTATGGACCATGGTATCGGTCTTTCAGTCCATTTCTCCTGCGTTGGAGGAAGCGGCTGTCATGCTGGGAGCTTCAAGGGTCCAAACGTTTTTTCATATTGCACTGCCTTTGGCGCTGCCGGGCATGATTGCCTCCTCGCTGCTCGTGTTTCTATACTCGCTCGATGAATTTACAGGCAGTCTTCTGATGGGAGCGCCGTTCAAAATAACAATGCCCGTCTTTATGTACAACGCCGCGATGGGCTATGAAATGCAGGTAGCGTCTGTAACGGCCATTTTATTGATGATTCCGGGTATGCTCTTGCTGCTGCTGCTCCAAAAGTTTATGAAGTCCGAATATTTAAGTGCCTTCGGGAGGGTGTAACGAACGATGCAGATACATATAGAGGAATTGACAAAAAGCTACGCCAACAGCCGCGGCATTACAGGCATTAACCTTTGCTTGCCCGAACGCGGGCTTACTGCCATAGTTGGCCCCAGCGGCTGCGGCAAAACGACGCTGCTGCGCACACTGGCAGGCTTCCTTCAACCTGATTCTGGCCGGATTCGCTTCGGAGAAAGAGAGGTTACCTACGCGACACCGCAGCAGCGCGGAGCTACGATGGTTTTCCAAAACTACGCGCTTTGGCCGCACATGTCCGTTTTCGATAATGTGGCCTACGGCTTGAAGCTGCGCAAAGTTCCTGCTCAGGAAAGAGAACGCCTCGTGCTGGAGGTATTGGCGCGTGTGGAAATCGATCTGAGCGATATCAAAAAGCGGCGCCCGCAGCAGTATTCCGGCGGACAGCAGCAGCGTATCGCCTTGGCGAGAGCGCTTGTGGTTCAACCGGACCTGCTGCTGATGGATGAGCCCTTATCCAATCTCGATGCCAAGGTCAGGCAAAGGCTGCGGGTGGAGATAAGGCGCATTCAGCAATCGTTCGGCATTACAGCCCTGTACGTTACCCACGATCAGGAAGAAGCCTTGTCGATGGCAGACTACGTGGTCGTGATGAACGAAGGGCGAGTTGAGCAAGCGGGTACGCCTGAAGAGGTCTATCGGCAGCCTATCAGTTATTTCGCTGCCCACTTTCTGGGCGAAAGTCATACGCTGCAGGTGAGTCGTGGAGGGGAACCGCAGCGGCTCGTCCTTCGCTCTAATGATGCGCGTATTGGAGAGCGGTTGGAGGCGGCGGAACGGGACAAGGGCGAAACAGAAACAGTAGGCAAGAGCGTTGAGGATTTAGAGGCGTACGCTATGCAAGCGGAAGGAGGACTTCCGCAAGTTTATGAAGACAGCGAAGGCTGGTATCTATATGGTGAAGTACAGAACCATCTATTCGTAGGAGCTGTATACCGTCATTTGGTATCGGCATTTGGGCAATCTTGGTTCGTGGATGCAGAGTCTGCAAAACCATTTGGCACGTATTGTATCCGCATTCCGCGGGAGAAAGCATACTGGTTCGCAGTAGATCTGATGCAGCCGGATGGGGAGGCTGGGATGAAGGCAACTGCGGGTACAGCAACGAACAGAGAGGAGCAGGCAGTATGAAGGCGAGCGTCCACTTTTTAAATGTAGGTTGGGGGGATGCTCACTTCATACGTCTCCCCTCTGGCGCATTGACACTAATTGACGGAGGAGAGGAGGATTTACCTGAATCATGCGTTCCTCCAGAAGCTTGGATGGAGCGGCAGGGAGCGACCGAGTTAGCGTGGATGCTGTTAACGCATTTGCATGGCGACCATGTAAACGGGCTTTTGGAGGTTGCTAGGCGTTTTAAGGTTAGGCGAGCTGTACTTCCCTATGAGCCATTCGTACTTCCCATTGTATCGGCACAGCGGTTAGAAAACGATAGAAAGCTAGCTATTGTGTTCAAGCTGTTAAATCGTTACCTAGAGCTCGTTCAACTGCTTGAGCAAGCAGGAACGATCATCACATGGCGGCATCAACTCGGAAGCGAGGGACATGACTGCGTATGGTCAGAGGAAGGCTTCACGCTTAAACACCTGTATCCTTGGCACGACGATCCGCTTCCTGCCCATGTAGAATTAGGGAAGGCCTTAGAGGCTCTTACGCTTTCGGAAGAAGAGGGCTGCGTACGTTTAAAAGAATTCTACGAGCTGTCGAATCACGATAGCTCTGTGTATCGTCTTACTGCGGATAAGCAGCAGGGGCAGACCGAAGGGCTTGGCAGCGTGCTCTTCGGAGCCGATCAGCTTGAACCGGGCTGGCGCACGCTAGCGGCGCGTCAAGATATTCGCAGCCATGTATGGAAGGCTTCGCATCACGGCATGACCGATGGCGTGAACCCTCAACTGCTTCAGTTGATCCAGCCGCAGCATACGGTTATCCCGATCAGCTTGGAGCGAGCGGAATCGGAATCCCTCTATCCTCACTGGGAGCGGCTGAAGGAGCAAGGGGTGCTTCCAAGTTATTTTCTCACAGGCGCAATAAAGCCCGGAGAAGCTTTGGAAATCCCGGATCAACAGGGGATTGAAGTGTGGGTGGAGGGCCGGCTCACAACCTAATAAAGATAGCACCAGGTTATTAGCCGGGTGCTATCTTTATTGTAATTAAAAATCAAAATGATCCGGATCCGGGCCAACTCGCAGATTCTGATTCAGGTTATCGATTCGGTTCATATCAGCTTGGGTTAATTCAAAGTCGAAGACAGCGACATTCTCCACGATCCGATGTTCTTTGGTAGATTTCGGAATCGTGACGATGCCATGCTGCAAATCCCAACGGACAATCACTTGCGATATCGATTTGCCATATTGATCTGCGATTTCCTGTAAAACAGGGTTATCCAGCAATTTGCCTTGCATAAAAGGCGACCAAGCTTCCAGTTGAATGTTTTGTTCTTTGCAGAAGGGCATTAGCTCTGGCTGTATGAGATAGGGGTGTAATTCCACTTGGTTGACCATAGGCTTAAATTCAGCATCTTTCATCAGGTCCTCTAGGTGATGGATTTGGAAATTGCTTACCCCAATGGCTTTTACTCTTTTTTCTCTATAAAGTGTTTCAAGTGCTCGCCAAGCTTCTTTATATTTGCCTTTGACAGGCCAGTGAATGAGATATAAATCCAAATAGTCTAAACCCAGTTTATCTAGACTGGCTTCATAGGCAGCAAGTGTGGATTCATAGCCAAGATCAGCATTCCAAACTTTAGAGGTTACAAAAAGATCCTCTCTAGCGATATTATTTTCCGCCATAGCTTCTTGTAAACCTTGGCCCACACCTTTTTCGTTCCCATAAATGGCCGCTGTGTCGATACTCCGATAACCATGTTGAATGGCTGTTTTTACAGCATCCACTAGTTCAGAGCCTTCCTCGACTTTAAATACGCCAAGCCCCAACCAAGGCATTTGAATCCCATTGTGTAAGGTAGTTGTATCTTGTAAATGTTTCGCTGTCATCATGAATAGCCTCCAATAAAATGTTTAATAAATTACAAAGCAGCAGCCTGATCAGAGATGGACTGATCGGTCACGCCTTTTTTCTCTAAAGCGCGGCTCCAGCCTGTTAATAACACGGCCCCGAATACCATGAGAGCACCAACCCACGTTGTGTGTATAAGACCCATCTTGTCCATAATGAGACCACCCAAATAGGCACCAATGGCTATGCCCGCATTAAACGCGGCAATATTGACGGCAGAAGCCACATCTACTGCCTTTGGCGCATAGCGCTCCGCTAATGTCACTACATATACTTGTAAGCCAGGGACGTTCATGAAGGCGAATAAGCCCATAAAAAATATTGTGATTAAGCCAGCAACTGTATAAGGTGCAGTAAATGTCAAAATAAGAAGAACAATGGCTTGTATAGCAAACATATAGAACAAAGCTGTCAGCGGATTGCGGTTGGCCAATTTCCCTCCAATCACGTTTCCAATGGCTATAGCGATACCGTACAAAAGAAGAATGGCTGCTACGGTAGATTCCTTAAAACCTGTGATGTCGTGAAGTAGCGGGGATAAATAGGTGAACACGACAAACGTACCGCCGTAACCCAAGGCTGTAATGGCGAAGGCTAGCAGCAACCGACCATTCGTAATAATTTGCAATTGGTTGCGAAGCGGCGTTTGCGCAGCCTTTCGCAAGTTGGAAGGGACCAAAAACAGATTCGAGATGAGCGCGATAATACCGACAATAACAATCGCGATAAAAGCAGCGCGCCAACCCAAATGTTGACCCATATAGGTGCCTAAAGGCACCCCTGTTACTGTTGCGACGGTGAGCCCGGAGAACATGATCGAGATAGCACTTGCTCTGCGGTTCTCGGGTACGATATCCGCGGCGATGGTTGAACCGATGGACATGAAAACACCGTGTGCGAACGCGGAGATAACGCGAGCGATCAGCAGCAGAACAATCCCATCAGACAATGCTGCGAGTGTATTACCAATAATAAAAATAAGCATGATCCAGAGCAGCAAGGTCTTGCGAGAGACCCTCGATGTCAAGGATGTCAGAATCGGGGCTCCTAGTGTAACCCCTAGTGCGTACAAAGTGACGGTTAATCCGGATGTGGTAACAGATATGTGTAAGTCGTCAGCAATAAGGGGTAACAATCCCACGCTGATGAACTCCGTTGTCCCAATGGCAAAGGCACTTATGGCTAACGCAAGGAGGGCTAAAGTGCTTCTTTTTTTATCCAATAGCATTGTTTCACCCCTCAAGTATGGTAATGACCGGCCGGTAAATGCTATTATGAGGTATTCGATTATAAATGCATAGTACGTACTTTAAAGTACTATAGGTACTAAAAAGTACTGTAGGTAAGGTATTGAATATGTACGGGAGGAACAAATGATGATCAAAAAGAAATACAATATTTCCGTGGAAGCGACATTGGAAGTCATCGGTGGCAAATGGAAGTGCGTCATTCTTTGTCATTTGACACATGGCAAGAAACGTACGAGTGACCTAAAACGTATTATGCCCGCGATTACGCAAAAAATGTTAACGCAGCAGCTGAGGGAATTGGAACAGGCTGATATTGTGAATCGCATCAGTTATAATCAAGTTCCTCCCAAAGTAGAATACGAACTAAGTGAATATGGCTGGAGTTTAAAGCCGATATTGGATTCTCTTTGCGCTTGGGGCGAAACACATATTATCAAGGAATACGGCGATAAGTTTGCCGTTCTGGAAAATAACGGATTAAATAATCACGACACCGAAATATGGGCAGAAGAGGAGTCCAATGTGCTGGTGTAGCTACTGTTAAAACCGTGAAGTTGCCTTGCTTTCATAAAAAGAATCTGGGACAATGTAGAATAAGAATGTGTAAGCTGCGGCTGATTTATGAAGTCATCATTTTAAAGATTTGAAAAGAGGATAGCTAATGAAGAAGGAATCCATTTATGGATTGACGTTTGAGCAACTGGTAGCATGGCTGGGGGAACGCGGACACAGAAAATTCCGTGCCTCACAAGTGTGGGATTGGCTGTACAAGAAGCGGGTCAAGGATTTTTCCGCAATGATCGATGTAAATATAGACTGTATACAACTATTAGCTGATCACTTCGTTTTTCATACTATGAATGAACATGTGAAGCAGGAATCTGCGGACGGCACAATTAAATTTTTGTTCAAGCTGCAGGATGGTAATTTAATTGAAACCGTCCTGATGAGACATAAGTACGGCTTGTCCGTTTGTGTGACGACTCAAGTCGGTTGTAACATTGGCTGCAGCTTCTGTGCAAGTGGGCTATTGGCCAAAAAACGTGATTTATCCAGTGGCGAAATTGTCGAACAAATTATGAAAGCACAGCAGCATCTTGATGCTAAAGAGCTGGATGAACATGTGAGTCATATTGTTGTCATGGGGATTGGGGAACCGTTCGATAATTTCGAGAATATGGTCAGCTTCATCCAAGTTGTTGTGGATCAGAAAGGCTTAGCTTTAGCAGCCAGACATATCACAGTTTCGACAAGTGGTCTTGCTGATAAAATTATTGAATTCGCCGACATTAATTTGAAAGTTAACTTAGCGATTTCCTTACATGCGCCCAATAATGAACTTCGAACGCGGATTATGAAAATAAACCGTGGCATTCCTATCGAGAAATTAATGCAAGCGATCGATTACTATCTGGAGAAAACAAACCGAAGAATTACGCTGGAATACATTCTGTTGAAGGATGTTAATGATCAAAAGGAGCACGCGCTGGAACTCGCCGAACTTGTGGGACATAGACGGCAGCTGGCTAATGTGAACTTGATTCCGTACAATCCGGTGGATGAACATAGCCAATACCAAAGAAGCGAACGGGAATCCGTGCGAGCCTTCTATGACACTTTGAAAAAGCAAGGGGTCAGTTGCAGTGTTCGTCTTGAGCATGGAACAGATATAGATGCGGCTTGTGGGCAATTGCGAAGCAAGCAAATCAAAGAGTCCAAGGATCAGGCTGTCGTCGGGTAAAAGAAATACCTTACGAAGGATACCAACCAAGGACGCCAACTTTTTGATAGAAACAGATTTGGATGCTAATCCAGGTCTGTTTTTTCGTGTGCGTAGGCGTCGCAAGGGTGTTGCTCAAGCGTTAATGGCAGAGCTTGAGCGATTAGCGACTGAATTTGGATATACTAGTATCAAGCTGCAGACGGGTCCAGCTCAACCGGAAGCAGCAGCGCTCTACGAACGAGTGGGATACTACAGGATTCCTCGCTTTAGCGGGGATTGGGAGCTTGTGTTAGCTTTTCAGAAAGATTTGAAATAAGCAGTCCTTCCCTACAAGGCCTTCCTGAAAATTGGTTCATTTCTCTCCGTATGCGTTACTACCTAGATAGATGGATCAATGGGAAGGAAGGCAGCTTATGAAAGATGTGCACACACTTAAAAAGAAGCGAAAGAAGCGATGGCTGCTAGTTATTATAGCTTTTATCATGTTGTATGCAGCTGTCATTGTGTATCAAACGCATAAGCCTTTGCCTGCAGGTCTTTCGATGGAAGGCCCCATACATCGTGTGACAGATGCGGATATAGAATTCCTTTCGGATCTGACTTATAAAGGAAAATTGCAGGACCGAATCAATCAGGAACAAATGATTTTCGATCATATCTATCAAGCGATTGAAGCTGCGCGGCAATTTGTCGTTATCGATATGTTTTTAATCAATGGCTACTACAAAACAGGACAATCGTTCCCTCCACTTAGTCGTATGTTTATCGATAAGCTCATCGCCCAAAAAGAGAAGTATCCAGATCTGGACATGGTAGTTATTACAGATGAAATCAACACCTCTTACGGTTCACATGCCTCACCGGAGCTTGAACGCTTAAAAGGCGCCGGTATCCGCACTGTGATTACGAATGTAGATGCACTGCGTGACTCCAATCCGCTGTATTCGGCCGGGTGGCGTATCTTCGTGCAATGGTTTGGACAGTCAGGTCGAGGTTGGCTGCCGAATTCGATGTCCGACAAAGCCCCGGATATGACACTGCGTTCATATATGAAGCTGCTGAACGCCAAAGCCAATCATCGTAAGGTCATCGCCACGGAGAAGACACTGATCGTACCTAGTGGCAATGCGCATGATGCCAGCTCCTATAACTCGAACAGCGGCTTTGAAATCAAAGGGAACATCATTGGCGACGCTTTGGAGAGTGAGCAGGCTGTTATGAACTTGTCGGACTCGCCGATGCAATTGCCCACATACAACCGAATAGGCCAAGAAAATGGGGACATAGAGGTACGTCTTTTAACTGAGGGGAAAATTTTGAACCATTTGCGGAATGAAATAACAGAGGCCAAATTAGGAGATACGTTGTGGATGGGTATGTTCTATCTGGCGGATCGAGAAGTGATTCAGCTGCTTTTGCAAGCAGCCGATCGTGGCGTTCAAGTCAAACTCATTCTGGATCCGAATGAAAGCGCGTTTGGCAACGGTAAAATCGGTATCCCCAATCGACCTGTAGCTTCCGAGTTATTAGAGAAATCCCATAACCGAATTGAAATTCGCTGGTATCATACGACGCAGGAACAATATCATACGAAGTTGATGTTGGTTGAGCATGAAGGACGTGCCGTCATACAAAATGGATCAGCGAACTTTACAACGCGTAATCTGGCCGATCTAAATTTGGAAACGAATATCGAGGTGTCTGCTCCTCTCACAAGTAAGCTAGCGCAGGATGTTCAACGGTATTTTTTGAAAATTTGGCGTAATGATGGAGCAGAGTACACCTTGGATGCCAGCTCCTATAAAGATAAATCGATAGGGGTGAAACGTGTCCTCTATAAGCTGCAGGACTGGCTCGATTTTACTACGTTCTAGATGTATAAAAAAAGAAAAGCACCCAGACCTGATGTCTAGATGCTTCTTTTTGGTTGACTAACCTAGAAAAACTTAACCAATTGCTCTTTAATTTCATCATTCGAACCGCCTACGACGGTTTGGAACTGTTTTTTATCGAATAAGGCCTGAATTTGTTCGGGGTAAGTCTGTTCAATATCGCGTAGACGAATGGATTCGTCGAATTTAGCCGGATGGGCTGTCGAGAGTGCAACCATGACCTCGCCATCAACCGCAAGCTTGTCGGCCGCGGCTACACCGCAAGCGGTATGCGGATCAAGGAGATAGTTATAGTTCTCATAGTAGGTACTAATTGTATCTAGGCACTCTTCGTTCTGTACGCCATACGCCGCGAAGTCCGCTTGCACAGTCTGAAGCTTGTCGGCAGGAATCGTGACCCGACCCTCAGCTTTGAATTGTTCCATGATTGCTGTAACGGCCTCCGCGTCTTCACCATACAGGTAAAACAAGTAACGTTCGAAATTGCTGGCAACCTGAATGTCCATAGAGGGACTGTGGGTTCCCCGGAAAGCGCCTGGTTGGTAGACACCTTCATGAACGAAGCGCTCCAGAATGTTGTTCTCGTTCGTTGCCAAGATGAGCTTATTAATCGGAAGTCCCATCTTCTGAGCAAGGTAACCGGCGAAAATATCCCCAAAGTTGCCTGTCGGCACACTAAAGTTAACTTTTCCGACTTGTTCTTGATCAGCCAACCGGAAGTAGGCATAGAAGTAATAGACGGTTTGCGCCAAAATACGGGCGATATTGATTGAGTTAATAGCACGCAAGTGGTAGTGGTGCTTGAACGCTACATCGGCGAATAGCTCTTTGATGATGCGCTGACAGTCATCGAAAGTACCTTCAACGGCAAGATTCAAGACATTTGCGTCTTCTACGGTTGTCATCTGGAGCTCTTGCACCTTGCTAACCTTCTGGTGAGGATGCAGGATGCAGATACGAATTCCTTCTTTACCGCGCACACCTTCAATCGCTGAGGCTCCTGTATCTCCGGAAGTTGCTCCGAGAATATGGATGATCGAATTGGTCTTGCGGGATACGTAGGAATAGAGGTTGCCTAGGAATTGCAGGGCAATGTCTTTGAAAGCAAACGTTGGTCCGTGGAACAATTCCAGTACATACATGCCGTCATGCAGGCGACGTACAGGTGTTACGGCCTCATCACGAAACGTCGCATAGCTGTCGTCCACCAACTGCTTCAGATCCTCACGCGGGATTTCGTTGTTCACGTAGAGAGAGAAGATTTCTAGCGCTAGCTCTGAATAGGAGAGCTTCTGCCAGGCTTGAAGCGTATCTGCTGATAGTTGCGGAATATGCTTGGGAACAAGCAAACCGCCGTCGTCAGCCAATCCCATCAGGATGGCATCGATGAAGCCAATGGCTTCTACTTTTCCTCGTGTGCTAATGTAGTCCATATCCATTAAGTCCCCTTATAAGCGAGTGAATTTTCAGTTATTGTAACAAAAATAAGGCCATTTGGACAGTAAAGGAGAAATTCTTTTCCTGCTAAATCATAAAATAAGACCTTGTTCCATGTCTACCCAGGTAGATGGAACAAGGTCTTTCATGCATGACTACTCGGCTTTATCGCCAACGACGATTTTCCAAGCGTGCCGATAGGCGGCAAGCTTTTGGTTAATACAGGTTTGTAGAAACCTATGACTTGCGCTCCCTTAATTAACGCGCTTTTCTCCAGAACTTCACCATCTTTGTTAATCAGGGAAGTATCTTTGTTCAGGTGAAGGACAACTTCGTTAGGCGTCTGCTCATTTAATCCTGCCCCTTTGATGTGGACACTCACATTACCTTGATCATCTTGCTGTACTTCTTCGATCAGTCCAGATGTGCCCAGCATATCGGTTTGTCTGTTGGTGTCCAGCACTGTAATTCGGTACGTTGGTGTTTGTGGCGGCAAGCTGAGTGTGGCGATTTCAGAATGCTCGGCAGAAACAGTTAAGCCTACATGAAGATCGGAGAGCTTCAAGGCTGTGTCATCCAACATGCGGTACGTCGTATCTTTGCCCACATTAAGGACGATTCCTTCAGTTCCCACGCCTTGAATGTGAATGGAGGCATAGTCAACTGATTGATTGATGGAGGTTATCACGCCCGTAGTTTGAACATGCTTGACCTGCTCGGCAAGCTCGATGGAAACGGCGCTTCCTTTAGCAGCAACAGATCCATGCAGCACTTCGCTGACGAAGGAGGCAGGCACGTAAAGCTTGTTATCGACCAGTTCAGGAGCCACCCCGAGTGAAGTAAACATTTTATTGATGACATAGCGATCTTCGCCAGTCTTGACGGTTGTAAAGGTGTTATTTTTCTTCAGATCGACAGACATCGTTTCTTGATTCCAAGTAAGGTCGAAGCCAAGGGTTTCTGTCACAGCTCGCAAAGGAAGCATGGGCTCTTTACCGGCTGGTTTCTGATAGCCATGCTCGGCAATCGATTGACCATTGACTTGAATGGTAATCGCTTGTGAAGAGGCTTGAGTAACGACAGGCAATACGGAATTTGTTGGGACTGCTACAGCATCATTGGTTGCGGCGTAAGCTGCCCCGGTTGTCATCATGCTAGAAAGGGCTAGAACGACTAGGCTTTTTTTCATTGTGGGTTTCATTGGTGTATGTCCTCTCTGTATGTAAATTGGATTTGTGTTTGTTTCCTATTCTCTTTAACGAAATGAAGTTGAATAATGTTGCAGCAATTGTACATGGATCGTTGATCTAAAACGCGGATCCTTCCGTAGTGATCGGGTCTTCTTTTTGTCCGGAAGCATGGCGCATGAGGATTTTGCTGAATCTTGTCAGATTTAACAAATCGTTTACATGCCACTAATACTGGTCATAAAGTCCAGACGTATAATGATGACAAACCCATGCTGAGATGAGGAGAAAATATGACATCCGATCAAATTTCCCAATTTGAAAAGAAAATGATTATTCGTACCATTGAAGCAGCCGATATTCCCAAAATTATAGCCTTGCAGGACATTTGCTTTCCCAATATGAATCCTTGGAAAATAGATCAAATGGAAAGCCATATCCGTATTTTTCCGGAAGGGCAAATCTGTGTGGAGTTGGATGGCGATATCATTGGCTCTTGTTCCAGTCTGATCGTAAACTTCGATGACTATTTGGAACAACACACTTACTCGGAGATTACCGATAAAGGTTACATTCGCAATCATAATCCCCGTGGTGAAAGCTTATACGGGATGGAAGTGATGGTGCATCCTGACTATCGACGAATGAAAATTGGCCGAAGGCTGTATGAAGCACGCAAGCGTCTGTCCGAAAAGCTCAACTTAAAAAGCATCATCGTTGGTGGTCGTATTCCCGGCTATCACAAATATAATGACAAAATGTCACCACGAGAATATGCGGAAGAAGTGCTTCAGCAAAATATTTACGATCCGGTGCTTACCTTTCAAATGATGAATGGTTTCACGTTGAAGCGGATTATCACCAATTATTTATCCGATGACGAAGATTCGATGAACTTCGCGGCTTTGCTCGAATGGAACAATATCGACTACAAACCAAGCAATAGTAAGACGCATTATAAGCTCTCTTTTCCCGTGCGTATTTGTGTCATTCAATACATGATGAAGAAAATCGATTCCTTTGAAGAATTTGCCACACAATGCGAGCATTATGTGGATGTATCGGCCGATTATAAGTCGGACTTCGCCGTCTTTCCGGAAATGTTACGATGCAGCTGCTCTCGTTTCTAGAAGAGCGTTCCCCAAGCTTGGCAGTGCGGAAACTAAGCACATTTACGACCCAATATATGGAGCTTTTCACGGAATTAGCGGTCAAATATAATGTAAATATTATCGGAGGTTCGCATTTCGTCGAGAAAAACAATCGCATTTATAATGTCGGTCACCTCTTCCGACGGGATGGTACAATTGCGCAGCAATATAAGCTTCATATTTCTCCGAATGAACGGAAATGGTGGGGAATTAACGGCGGTTCGAAGCTGGAAGTCTTCGATACCGATTGCGGCAAAATTTCGATCCAGCTGAGCAGTGACATCGAGTATCCGGAGATCTCGCGTATTGTAGCCGAAGAAGGGGCACAAATCATTTTCGTGCCTTTCTGTGCGGAGGATCGTCAAGCCTTTCTGCGCGTGAAATATTGCGCGCAAGCGCGGGCGATCGAGAATCAGGTGTTTACCGTCACCTCAGGCACCGTTGGGAATTTGACTCATGTGGATAATGTCGATATTCAATATGCCCAGTCCGGTGTCTATACGCCAACGGAGTTCTCGTTTCCACGTGATGGAATCGCCGGAGAATGCAGTGAAAACACAGAAACGGTCATTATGGCCGAGGTCGATATGGAAATTTTACAGCGTCATCGTAAGTCCAAGGATGTGTTGACGTTTCGGGACCGCCGAACGGATATTTACTCTCTGCAAATTCGTTCGTAGAAAAGGGAGCTGCTCATGAACCATCTTATCGTTGCCACTGTCCAGTACGGACTTTCAGACATACAGTCAGAAGAACAATTCTGGGCGGGACTAGCCGCCAAACTGCACGAGGCAAAAGAGCACGGGGCGAATCTTATCGTCTTTCCTGAATATGTCACGGCGCATATGCTCAGCTATGAACCGGTTATGACACATGAAGCCGCATGCAGGCAATTGGATGGTCATACGGAGGCCTATATCTCATTTTTTCAAACATATAGTCGTGAATTAAATATGATCATTCTCGGTGGTACTCACATTTGCAAGGAAAAGCAAGGGTTTGTTAATAAAGCTTTCCTGTTTTTTCCGGATGGTCGTATAGAGGTGCAAAACAAGCTGCATTTGACACCGGAGGAACGAAACCGCTGGTCACTCACGGAGGGAGACAAGCTGAATGTCATAGAAACCGAGTGGGGGCTTCTAGCTATTCTCACTTGCTATGATATTGAGTTTCCCGAACTTGCAAGAATGGCAGCTGTGCAGGGTGTGGAAATGATTTTATGCCCATCGTACACAGATACGTCATTTGGCTACCATCGCGTACGTCATTGCTGCCAAGCTCGAGCCATTGAAAATCAACTTTTTGTTGTACTCAGCGGTATGGTAGGATCTCTTCCCGAGGATCGTCCTCAGGTCGATGAAGGGTATTGCCAGGCGGGCGTTTTTACACCATGTGATCTACCTTTTAAAGAAGCGGGAATTCTGCAAACTGGCGAGCTAAACCAAGATATGGTTGTCATGGCGGAGCTGGATTTCTCCGAACTGGCTAACAATCGTAAACAGGGTGTTGTGTCGCCATTTTATGATCGCCGACCAGCCCTGTATGAGCAGGCAATGGAAAAAATGTTAATAGGGGAGCGCTGAAGCAATGGAATATTCAACGTACGGGCGTCATGTTGCTGTGGATGCATGGGGCGTTTGTTTTGATCGTCTGAATGATGCAGACCTGTTAAGCAAACAAATGGTTCAAGCAGCTGAGACGAGCGGAGCAACCATCCTTTCCATACAGGCTAAGCAATTCGAACCGCAAGGTGCGACGGTGCTCATTTTATTATCGGAGAGCCACATGTCGATTCATACGTATCCGGAAAAAGGCTTCGCAGCCCTGGATTGCTATACGTGCGGCGAAACCGTTGATCCGAATGTAGCGATTGATGCCATGCTCGCCTTCTTGCAACCGAAATCGACTGCTCAAGTTAAGATAACCAGAGGCATGGGGGCCCTGGACGTGACTATCTCTGAACCAGAGGCTGCTGAAGCTTCCAAGCTCATTTCAATCACGAAAAATGCTCGATAATAAAAAGGCGTTCTCCTCGTCACTTTGTGACAGAAGGGAACGCCTTTTTCATTAGAAAGTATATGTCTATCCACTTGCTGCGCATCTACCTCGACAAACTCGCTCGTCCTTGAAGGACGACGAAGTCGTATATCCCAGTGGGGATATAGACTATTCGTTAATGCTTAGAAGCTTACTGACTCCTGCCGCATAATCGGTTTTAAACACGGCTGCATCATCTTCGCTGACACTTCCAGCGGCTACGTAGGCATTGATATTTTCGTTCGCGTGAGCCAACAATTTATAGAGCAAGGAATCGGAATCGGTTTGAGCCGCTTTGGCCAAACTTTGACCTTGTGCTACAGATTTGGTCAAATCAGCAGCTTCGATATTCGAAACGGCAGCGGCATCATTAATGATACGGTCCAACCGTTCTGCCAAGTAGCTTTTCGTATCAATCGGGATCTTGTAGCCTCGTATGCCGATGGCATTACTCAGCTGAGCATAAGCATCTTGTTCCGTTGCCGTTTTATCAGCGGCATTCAACCAGCCATTTGTAACCGCAAGGTTTAAGTAGTTATCTACTCTTGATTGCAGCACGCTGAGCAGCTCGCCGTCTGCGAGGTTGGTTGCCTCTACCAGAGATTTTCCTGAATCTAACGCAGCCTGCAGATCACCTACAGAAGAACTGGTGTATCCGGCGCTGTCGCTAATGATGGATCGCAAGCTCTCAGCAGCGATGTCTTTGTTGCTGGTGCCGCTCACGCTCTGTCCGTATCCGCTTTGTGTAATGGCGGCATCCAGTTGTTTGGCAGCACTTTGTTCGAGCTCGGTGGCTAATTTAGCTGAAATATTGCCGGCTTGCCATTCGGTTTCAATCCCCTGGTTTACGTTGCTCGTTAATTGGGAGAGTAGGTCGTCATAGGTCAGCCCTGATGCTGAAACCAAGTCTTGCCCAGCGCTCAAAGCGTTGGTGATATCGCTAAGGTCTTTACTTGCGAAGATAGCGGTTGTTTGAATCGTCGTATCCAATTTATCAGCAAGAACGGACTGTCCGTATTTCTCCATCCAACTCGTTGTTGGTATATCGTAACCTTCCTCACTGACAATCTTTTGCACAGCTTCAGCCCCAGTTTGCTCGGTTTTATCGAGAAGGTCCGCTTGAAGCTGACCGGTTGTTACAGCCGCCTGCAGGTCACTATTCAGTAAGGCTGTCAAAGAGTCCGTTAATGTGCCGGCGTCAATCCCTGCAGCTTCCGCTAAGCTTTGCCCATTGCGAAGGGCTGCTCGCAGTTGAGAGGAGTTCGTATCTGTTGCGATCCCTACTGTGTCCGAGAGGATGTTTTGCAGGCGATGATGAATAATGGCAGATCCATTATCATTTATAGATGTTGTAAAGGCCGCTTTGCTCCAATTTCCAGAAACGAGATTATTGATTTGAGAAGTGGCAAGCTGTTGAAGTTGCGTGGATTCTTTCTGTGTGAGATCACCTTCTTGAACCTGAGAAGCAAGATCTTGGGCTAAGGAATCGGACAGCTTTGAGACCAAATCAGACTGATCTAGTCCAGAAGCGGCTGCCAGGCTTTGATTATTTTCAAGTGAATTACGCACATCGTCTGTCTCTTTGCCTGATGCATCGGCGGTATATTCGTCTAGTTTGCTAAACCAGTTGTTTAATACCAAGGTAGGATAATCAACAGTTACTGCTGAAGCCGCATCTAAAGTTGCTGCTGCCTCTTGTGCCTGACTGCCAGTCGTCTGAGCATCACTCGCGTACGCTGAATGTACCGGTAATACAAGGCCGCTTGTCGAAGTGGCCAGGACGGCTACCCCCATTAACACTACAAATTGCTTTTTCATAAAACACGCCTACCTTCCGAATAATTTTGCCAGTTTTTTCTTCTGGTCTCTACAAATTGAAGTATAGATTTCTCACCTGAATTTGGTATGAAGGAATCCTGAAAAGCAGCTTATTTTCAGCTGAATTATTTCTGAGTGAATGCTGAGGAAGTGCTGAATCTAAAATCGATGCTAATGGAGCGGAAATTTTCATTTTAAAATAAATTGGCGTAGACTTGATGACACGTAATCTATAGAATCAATTGTGCACACTATTGAACAGAAAGAGGTGGGAGTTTTGTCTTTTGTCATGAAGTTGCGGTGGTTTTTCAAATGGAGATGGGGACATTACGCGTTAGCCATCAGTTTACTGATTGCTGTTAACTTATTGTCAACCATACCACCCAAAATGATTGGGAATACGATTGATCAAATTCGTAAAGGTAATCTAACGGCAGAGAACCTAAGTCAGACGGTATTGCTGCTTGTAGGTCTTTCTCTTCTTCTATATGGAATGGCTTATGTGTGGATTACGACGTTATTCGGAAACTCGGCGTTAATCGAGAAGGTGCTTCGTGGACGGTTATTGGCACATCTGACGAAAATGTCACCTGGTTTCTTTCAGCGAAACAGTACGGGGCAATTAATGGCGCTTGCTACCAATGATGTGCTTGCTATTGGTCAAACATCCGGCTATGGTGTGATGACACTTGTCAGTACCCTAGTTGGAGCGTCGGTGGTCATTATTACGATGGTTTCTCTCATCAGCTTCAAATTGATGCTTGCCGCGTTAATTCCGCTGCCTTTTTTGGCCTTGGTCATTAGCAAGCTTGGTAAAAAAGTGCGAACTCGGTTTCTTGCGGCGCAAGCTTCCTTCGGACATATGAATGAACATGCGCTGGAATCTATTTCAGGAATTCGCGTCATTCGTTCCTATGTGCAGGAGGATGCTGATCTAGTGGCTTTTGATCGCGTAACTTCGGATGTAATGAATAAGAATAAACGGGTTTCTATGCTGAATGCTCTTTTTCAGCCACTCACTTCGCTGATCGTTGGGGTGAGCTATTCCATCGGGATCGGATACGGCTCGTATTTGGTTTTTCAAGGCGAAATTACGCTGGGCCAACTGATTTCTTTCAATATCTACTTAGGCATGCTGATCTGGCCGATGATTTCCTTCGGTGAATTTATTAATGTGCTTCAGCGTGGCAGCGCATCGGCGGATCGTTTGGACACCGCTTTAACACAGAAAGCAGATATTTTCGATGCTGAAGCGACGATTGCGGTGAAGGTGCCGGAACGTATCGAGATGAAGGGATTAACATTTACCTACCCGACTGCCAATCATGCGAGCTTAGTTAATGTTTCCTTTCAATTAGAGCGAGGTCAGACGCTAGGCATTGTAGGTAAAACGGGCAGTGGAAAGAGCACGCTGCTGAAGCAGCTTCTGAGGCAGTACCCGATTGATGCAGAGAAACTGCTGATCGCGAATGTGCCGATTGAGCACATCGCTTTGGATCAGGTGAAGCGTTGGGTGGCCTATGTTCCGCAGGAACACCTGCTGCTTTCGAAGTCCATTCGCGACAATGTGGCGCTAGGTAAGCACGATGCTTCGCCGGAAGAAATTGCGAGAGCCATCGAGATGGCCTCCTTCACCCAAGACGTGGAGCAAATGACGGAGGGTCTATCGACCATTGTCGGCGAGAATGGGGTCATGCTGTCGGGGGGGCAGAAGCAGCGTCTCGCAATTGCGCGTGCACTTCTTATCGATTCGGAAATTCTTCTTCTCGACGATTCTCTCTCTGCTGTAGATGCGCGTACCGAAAGTCGGATTCTCCAGCATATTCGCAAGGAACGAGCAGGGCGGACGACTTTAATTACTACGCATCGGTTATCTGCGGTAAGTCATGCCAATTGGATCCTTGTCCTGGATGAGGGACGGGTTGTAGAGGAAGGTACCCACGAAGAGCTGATGCTATTCGGCGGTTGGTACCGGGAGCAGTGGGAACGACAGCAAATGGAAGCTAGTTTGGAAGAATGAAGCGAGTAAAGGCGAAGGAGGATCCGATTATGCACAAACCGTCCACGACGAGAAGACTACTCGCGTATGCTCTCGTCTACAAGTTCAGAATCATCGGTGCGCTGCTCATTCTTTGTTGTGCGGTAGGCGCCGAGCTGGGCGGACCTTATATAACCAAAACGATTATCGATCAGCATCTGTCTCCTGACACGCGTGATCTAACGCCTGTCCTGCAATTGCTTGGTTTGTATATGGGCCTTCTCCTTACGGCTAGCATCTGCAATTATGCGCAGGCTTATTTACTTCAATCCACGGCATTGCAAATCATTAAAAATATGCGCATGGACTTGATGCGTCACATTCAACGCATATCGTTGCGCTATTTCGACAACACACCAATTGGGCAAGTGGTATCGAGAATTGCCAATGATACAGAAGCGGTGCGGGATTTATTCATGAGCTTCATGGCTACATTCGTCGTGAGCATGATGCAGTTAGCCGGTATATTTGTGGCCTTGTTCATCTTGGACTGGCATCTGGCTGCCTATTGTCTCGTGCTGCCGCCGATCTTTGCAGTTATCATGACGATTCATTTGAAATATTCGAAGATTTTCATTACCATCATGCGAGCACGGCTCAGCGATATGAACGCGATGATTAATGAATCGATTGTCGTGATGCCGATTATTCAGGCTTTTCGTCGGGAAAAAGTGACGCTGGAGGAATTCGAAGTACTCAATAAAGACCGGTATGTGAACCAAATTAAGCAATTTAGAATCTTTTCCTTATCCTCTCGTAACATTGTAGGTACGATTGGCAGCTTAGTCACAGCGATGGTCATTTGGTATTTTGGCCGCGAATCACTGCAAACCCTTATTTCCTTCGGAGTATTTTATGCATTTATCGATTATCTGGGCCGGATCTTTCAACCCATCATCGGAATTTTCGATCAGCTGACGAATGCGCAAAGAGCGTTTGTGTCCGCGGAGAAAGTGTTCACGATTCTTGATATGGAAGGTCAAGAGGTAGAAAAGACGGACCAAGTCAGCCGGCCGGAAGGTATTGTGAAATTCGATAACGTTACGTTTGCTTATAAAGAAGGAGAACCTGTGCTGAAGCACATTTCTTTCGAGGCTCGCAAGGGAGAGACGATAGCGCTCGTTGGTCACACAGGTTCAGGCAAAAGCTCGATTATGAACCTGCTGCTTGGTTTCTATGAAGCTAATGAAGGTTCCATTACGATTGATGGCCGCGATATTACAACGATGTCCAAACAAGCACTGCGCAAACATATGGGTATTGTTTTACAGGATCCATTCTTGTTCGCAGGGGATATTAAATTTAATGTAGGTCTGTACAATGAGGGAATTTCGCTGGATCGTGTAAAAAATGCGCTGAAAGACGTGGGCGCGGCGCCGTTCATCGAGCAACTGCCGAACGGTTACGATGAGCAGGTTGTGGAGCGGGGCAGCACGTTATCCTCCGGACAACGACAGCTTATCTCCTTTGCCAGAGCATTAGCCTTTGATCCTTCCATCCTGATTCTGGATGAAGCGACAGCCAGCATCGACAGCGAGACGGAAGGGCTGATCCAGAAAGCGCTGAAGGTAGTTAGCGAGGGTCGTACAACCTTGGTTATCGCGCATAGACTGTCTACCATTCGAGATGCGGATCAGATTCTGGTGCTGCATCGCGGCGAGATTGCTGAACGAGGTAATCATGAGGCGCTCATGGCGCTGGGAGGTCGATACGCAAAGATGTATCAGCTGCAAAAAGGGGATCCTGCTATTTCCAATGCAGCGGGCTGATTCAAGTCATCGGCATCGGCTTCCTGCACCATTTCCATTTTAGGTTTAACTTTAACAAAAGATCGTCTAAGCCTTAAATAGGCCCAAACGATCTTTTGTTCAATAAGGCACCTTTACCACGTACGTACGTACGCGTACGGTACGTACCACGAACTTTGTAGAAGATAGCAACCTCTTGAATCAAAAGTGATTAGAAGGGTGCACGGATATTTTTTTTATTTTAATTGTAACAATCGTTCAAGAACTATAGCCATTTGCGCACGAGTAACGAAATCGGAGACAGCAAGATAGGTCGTCCCCTTCTCATCCGATTTGCCGCGAATAAGGCCCATGTAAGCTACGGCAGCCCAGTCGTCGGTCCCCGTATCTTTATCAGCAAAAGCATCCAACGATTTCTTGACGTTGTCGCTCATCTGCGGGTATTTATCGACAGCAATAATAGCGTTAGACATCAGTATGGCCATTTGTGTACGCGTTAGCTTGGCGTTCGGATCAAGAACGCCTGCCGCGGAATCAACAGCCGCCGAAGCTGCCGATGACGTTAGACTTACCGCTTTGCTCAATGCTTTTGCGAATTCACGAACAGTGACAGTTTGATCAGGCTGGAACTGCTTGCTGCCGTCGGCAGCCCCCGCAATGTTCCTATACACCATATCCGTTATTGCATAGACGGCTTCGAACGATTGTCCGGATAAGTCGGAATAAAGGTTATTTGGGATATTTCCGGAAATTTGGATCCGTCCTTCTACTTTTGGAGCTACGGTTCCCTTTTGCTGGATATAATCGGCAACTACCTTGGAAAGAAGCGGACCTGCATCTTTATCCAATAACACCTTCGATCCTTTGAAAACATCATAGCCGTCACCACCCTCGGCGACAAAATCAACTACTGCAATCGTATAATGCGCTTTGCGGTCGAGCTGCTGACCATTTACCTTTACGTCAAGCAAACGAGCCCCGGGAAGGAGCTTTGGGTTATAGGAAAACTGAATGCCGCTCACTTGCGGGTAGCGCCCTGCGCCGCTTTCGATTAGGCTAACCCCATTCTCTAATGCTTGATACAGCTGATCTCCTGTAATATCCAGCTTTTCTACGTAATTCGCAAAAGGCATTGCATCCATGATATCCTTCTTGGTCAACGGCCCCGCTGGGAATACACGTTCGGCACGGATGCCTCCTCCGTTAATGATCGCCATGTCCGCTTTCGTATAATCTTTCATTGCATCCGCTACCAGATCGCCGATCGCCGTTTCCATTTTGCGCTGGGAGGCTTTCATGACGTCCATTTCGGTCTGACTCGTACCGATTTGCACTTCAAGCTCTTTGCTGAGCTTCGCATTATAGCTATCCATGACAGCTTTGACATTCGGATCAGGCTGATAGCCTTCCTTCGCCACATCGGTTTTCAAAGCATAGCGGTGATAATTGAAATCCGCTACTTTTCCATGATCAAAGTTGAAATTGATTTCCCCAAGATAAGTAAACTCATCACCGATAAACCAGAGTAACGTATTATGGATTTTTTCCGGGCTATCGAAGGCAAAAGCCGCATGGTCGCCGACGATCAAATCGATGCCATCCACTTTCTCTGCAACTATCCGAGCATCAGGGCTGGCGAGGTGAGAAGAAACGATGATGAATTGGGCGCCCGCAGCCTTCATTTCCGGAATAATCGTTTTCATGGCCTCCACTGGATTCAGAACGATGGCATCCGGTCCCATGGAAGTAATTTGGGGCGCTTCCTCGTTAATGAGCCCTGTGATCCCGATTTTCACACCGCCGACTTCTTTGATGATAAACCGTTTCGCACCGGCTTCCTTGGCGAAAACATCCCCTGTACGTTTGTCCACCGCATTGGCACTGACCCATGGGAATTGGCTCGCCTTCACTAACTTTGTCAGCTGATCGGGCCCCATATCAAAATCATGATTGCCGTATGTATCGACATCTAGCTTGCCAGCATTAAATGCATCAACGATAGGCTGTCCTTGAAATGAAGACGAAATTACGGAGGTCCCTAGATCGTCGCCATTACCGATGAATAACGAATTGGGGTTCGCGGCTTTAATCTTGTTCGCAATCCCAAAGTAATTAGCAATGTTATTGGGTTCTTTCGGATTGCCGAAGTTGCCGTGAAAGTGAGTATCATGAATGATGGTAAATGATACATGGGATAGCGGATGTTGAGATTTTTCAAAGGTTGGTCCTACAAATTGCGACTGAACGGGGCTAGAATCGGCAGATCCACTGTCATGGGCAAATCCTACTGTTGGAATAGAGAGCAAAAACGTACCGGCCAGCGCTGCGGCTACTCCAGTTTGCCGAATAAAAACCAAATTTTTCATGGTTTACCTTCCCTCCACATTTGAATAAGATCTTATATTATTATAACATTGGATTATTTTCCCATTATCTAAAAAATTGTAAAGTATCCGTAAAATAGTAATAGTTCAATTATGAAACTGCTGTTCAGTTTCTTTGGCTTTCTGTAAAATGCAAAATAAATTGCCCGCTTGACAAATATCTCAAAATCGTATATCTTTAAATTAAGATAATACGAATCAAGATGATGACGACGTCGGAAAACGAGGTGGATACATGAGCGCATCGCAAAATGATTCCTTAGATCTTTTTATTGCACTATCCAGAGCCAGTGAATGGGTGAATGCACATGCCGACCGCGATATTCGTCAGCGGGGGTTGAACCGGACAGAGTTCGGAGTGCTTGAATTGCTTTACCACAAAGGTGCGCAGCCTATTCAGCAGATTGGCAGCAAGGTGCTGATGAGCAGCGGCAACATTACTTATGTGGTTGATAAGCTCGCCAAGAAACAATTCGTTACGAGAAGGGCCTCTTTGGAGGATCGTCGTCTCATATACGCAGAGATTACGGATCAAGGCCAACAATTCATTGAAGAAGTATTTCCTCAGCATAAGACTGTGATTGAGGAATCGGTAGCAGGCCTTTCACCAGAGGAAAAGAAGCTAGCCAGTCAACTGCTAAAGAAGCTCGGCAAACATGCTCAACAACATTTTAAGTAGGCAATTCTTTTCAAGGGAAAGCTGCCTATTTTTTACCACATAAGAAAGTATAAATTTTCGGTTCCCGAAAATCGCTTTCTTATTGGCGATAAAACCAACATCTAAACGCGGTCGCTCATCATTGAATGGCCTCGATAGAGGTTTTCTCATCAAATATCTTAAAATAAAGATTCTTAATATACTTATACTCAGGGGGAGTTAACGATGAACCTTACTAACGAACTAAGCACACTTATCAAGGGGCGCAGATCTGCAAATAAATTTATGACCAATGTGAATCTACCGGATGAAGAACTGGATGACATTTTTAATCTTGTGAAATTTGCTCCATCCGCCTTTAACTTACAGCACGTTCATTATTTGGTTATTAAAGATCCGGCACAAAATGAAAAAGTTTATGAAGCAACTGGTAAACAATATAAAGTGAAAACCGCTTCTGCTTCGATAATCGTTCTAGGAAATTTGGAAGCTTACAAGGATGCTGCTCGGATTAACGAAGGTTTGCTTACACTAGGTGTCATAAACAAGCAGGAATACGATATGACAGTTGCTTCTGTGACTGATTTCTATGAGGGTAGAGGCGAAGCCTTTAAGCGGGATGAAGCCATACGGAACGCGAGTTTATCCGCGATGCTCTTCATGCTCATAGCGAAAGAAAAGGGCTGGGATACGTGCCCAATGATTGGCTTCGATCCGGAGACCCTGTGTTCTTCATTAAATATCCCAGATCACTACGTACCCGCAATGCTTATTACAATCGGTAAAGAGGATACCAGCAGTCAAAGACCCCGCGGCTACCGCAAACCGGTTCGTGAATTTGTAAGTTATAACTCGTTTTGATCCGTAAGTAAATCATATAACCAATAAGGGAGACGATGACGATGTCACAACAACAAACACAGGCATTCACCATATTACAGCTTTTGTTCAAAATGCACAGGAAACCGTTGATTTTTACGCCGGTATTTTAGGACTAAGAATGATCAAAAAAACAATTAACTTCGATGCTCCGGAAGTGTACCACCTTTACTTTGGCAACGAAATGGGGAGTCCGGGCACAATCATCACCTTTTTCCCATGGGCGAATTCACGTAAAGGCCGCATAGGCGGCGGACAAGTGGGCATAACCTCTTATGCAGTTCCAACTGGAACTTTGCCTTTCTGGGCCAAACGTTTAGAACAGTTCGCAATTTCCTATGAAAAAAGCGTTAGATTCGGTGAGACTTCTCTTCAATTTGAAGATCGGGATGGTTTAAAACTTGAAATTGTAGAGCGCGAAGACGGCCCGCTCAGTCAGTGGTCATTCGGCGGTGTTCCAGCGGATAAAGCCATTAAAGGTTTCGCCGGTGCCGTACTTTACAGCACAGCTCCGGATAAAACGGGGGAACTGCTGGTACAGGTGATGGGTCTTCAAAAAGTAGGTCAAGAGGGAGCTTATGCGCGCTTTAAATCCTCAGGTAATTTGGGGAATATTGTTGATATCAATGTCACTCCGATGCCTTATGGCGCTGGGGGAGCGGGTACTGTGCATCATATCGCATGGCGGGCCAAAGATGACGCGGAGCATGCGCTGTGGAGAAGCCATATCGAGAATAGTGGCTTTCACCCGACACCTATTGTCGATCGTCAGTATTTCAATGCTATCTATTTCCGCGAAGAAGGCGGCATTCTGTTTGAGATTGCAACAGATCCTCCGGGTTTTGCACGTGATGAGCAGCCGGAAGCGTTGGGTGAAAAGCTGATGCTGCCCGAATGGTTTGAAGAGCACCGTTCGCAAATCGTGAGCAATTTACCTCCTATCGAAGTACGCGTTTTGGAGGCTGATCACTCATGAAGCATATCTTTCAGCAAGGAACAGATGGGGAAGCGCCGGTACTTGTCCTCTTTCACGGAACGGGAGGAATGGAAAACGATTTGCTGCCATTGGCACAAATCATTTCACCGGCTTCCTCTGTGCTAAGTGTTAGAGGCAACGTCCTTGAGAACGGGATGCCACGGTTTTTCCGCCGCTTGGCCGAAGGTGTTTTTGATGAAGAGGATCTTATCTTCCGAACTAAAGAATTGTCAGATTTTCTGGATATTACAGCTGAGGAGCATGGATTTGATCGTCAAAATCTCGTAGCTATCGGCTATTCCAACGGTGCAAATATCGCCGGGAGTCTGTTGTTTCATTATCCTGGGGCTCTGCGAGGAGCGATTCTCCATCATCCGATGGTACCGCGGCGTGGTGTAGTGTTGCCGGATTTGTCGGGTGTGCCGATTTTCATAGGAGCCGGAGAAAATGATCCGATCTGCTCTCCGCAGGAGACGGAAGAGTTACAAACCTTGTTGCGCGAGGCTGGAGCGCCCGTGGAGGTGCATTGGGAACGTGCGGGGCATCAACTGACCCGTTCTGAGGTCGATGCGGCGGCAATGTGGTTTAAGCACAATTTTGCGTAAAAAGTTCCCTTCAAAGAAGAACAAAAAGCCAAAGTACGAACCGATTGTTATCGTCGGTAAGTCTTTGGCTTTTTGTTTATTAACATTGTGTTAATCAGCTTTTTTACATAAAAAATTATTTTAAAGTTTATTGGGCTCAACCTCGAAACTAGTGCTTAACGTTTGGCGCAACATCTTATGCGATTGCATTCGATGAGAAGGCCAGTCTTATATGGCTAAGCTGCTGCCTTATACACGCAACTGCTTTCGGATCTGGATTCGTAAATTGAGAAAATGAGAGATTAGGGTCCCCCCCGCTAATCACGTAGCCTTTTGTCGGAGTTTGTCATTTTGCTGTCATTGGGGTGTGCTATTATCGTTAAATTGGAAGATAAGATAGATGAATAGGCAGCAAGATATGACAAATTACGAGAAAGGTGTTGATGATTCATAGTTCTCCAGATCTAACTTTTATTCAAGGTGAAAAATAAAAACTAAAAAGGTAAGGTGCAAAAATGAAAACTAAAAATATTAAAAAGCTGATGTTGAAATTGGTCTTAATCGGTGTATTAAGTCAAGTGTTCCTGACGAGTACGGCATTTGCCAGCATGGATCCTTTTGTAGGAGAGATTGAGATTTTTCCTTATAATTTTGCTCCACGTGGATACTTGGAGTGCAGTGGACAAACCCTGTCTATTCAACAAAATGCGGCCTTGTTCGCCTTGATAGGCACACAATTTGGCGGTAATGGTCAAACAACTTTTCAATTACCTAATTTAACTGATGCTGCTCCGACGCCAAAAGTGAAGTATTACATTGCGGTTTATGGTGTTTTTCCTGCACGGGAATAGGTTCATAATAAACATTTTTGAGTGCGAAAGGAATTGTGAAAGTCATGAAGTTTAAAACATTCAAGTCACTTATTGTCGCCGTGATGCTTATTGGATCACTAAGTCAAATAGTTATGCCTAGTAAAGCCTCAGCAGGTCCTGAAACGCAAATAGGGAATATCACTATACTTCCGTATAACTTCCAACCGGTCGGTTTTATAAAATGTGATGGCAGACTCTTAAATATTTCAGATTACGAAATTCTTTATACACTTATAGGAACTCAGTATGGTGGTAACGGTCAAACTACCTTTGCAATACCGGATTTAAGAGGAGATTCCCCTACACCGATGGTTGATTATTATATTGCTACAGAGGGGATTTATCCTTCCAGAAATTAATGAATCTTTAAGAATGAAAGGTGCTTATGATGGCAAATATGCCTGTTTTTAAGAAAATATATGTTGCATTTCTATTTGTTGTTTTAACATGCATAGGCTTAGCTATATTTCCAGGGAAATCATTTATTTCTGTGGTTGATGCAGCAGGTTCCAATGTGGCATTGAACAAAAAAGCAACTGCTAGTTGTGAGAAAACTCCGTATTCATCTAGCAAAGCGGTTGATGGGTCTAAGAGTGCAGCGAGTCGCTGGTATTGCAATAAAGGTGAAACGGAGCCTATGTGGCTGGCCGTAGATCTTGGGGATGTTTATTCCATTAACGGTTATTCGGTTATAGGAATGGGAAGCGTGGGAGACGGGTGGAAAGATGGTCGTGATCCTAGAGACTTTCATTTTCAAAAAAGTGAAGATGGTATTAATTGGGTCAATGTAGATGCAGTTACTAATAACACCAATTCTCAATATCATCATGATTTGCCTAATTTTGTGACCAGATATGTACGACTCTTTGTCGATTACGGTAATGGAAAAAACTCCAACTGGACATCGATTATGGAGTTTGAAGTTTATTCAACGGGACGTGCAAACGCTAATTTAAGTGACTTAAAAGTAGATGGAACAAGCGTAGCAGGGTTTGCAGCAGGAACACTTTCCTACACGGTAAATGTGCCTAATACGACAACTGCTATTACAACAGTCGGAACGAAAGCTGATCCGGCCGCGAGTGTGGCTGTAGTGGGCGGAAGCAACCTCTTAGTTGGAAATAATACGGTAACGGTGAGCGTTACGGCGCAGGATGGAACGACGGTGAAGACGTATACGGTTACGGTGGTTCGTGCTGGAAGCGCGAACGCCAATCTGAGCGCCTTGACGGTAGACGGTACGAGCGTAGCGGATTTTGCAGCTGGTACGTTGGCGTATACGGTGAATGTACCGAACGGGAAAACGGCAGCTGTCGTAGCTGGGACGAAAGCTGATGCTAACGCTAATGTGAATGTGGTAGGCGGAAGCAACCTGACTGTAGGAAATAATACAGTGACGGTTACCGTTACGGCTCAGGATGGAACGACGGTTAAGGTATACACCATAACAGTGGTTCGTGCTGCAATAAGCAACAATGCGGATTTAAGTGATTTAAAGGTAGACGGAACGAGCGTAGCGAATTTTGCGGCTGGTACGCTTACATACACGGTGAATGTACCGAACGTGACCACGTCGGTGACGGCAGTGGGAACGAAAGCTGATCCAACTGCGACTGTAGCTGTAGTGGGCGGAAGCAGCCTAAACGTAGGAGATAATACGATCACGGTAACGGTAACCGCGCAAGATGGAACGACGATTAAGGCGTACACCATCAAAGTGGTGCGTGCAGCAAGCACGAATGCGAATTTAAGTGCATTGACGGTAGACGGAACGAGCGTAGCGAATTTTGCAGCTAGCACGTTGGCGTACACGGTCAATGTACCGAACACGACAACATCGGTGACGGCAGTTGGAACGAAAGCTGATACAACCGCGAACGTGGTTGTGACGGGCGGAAACAACCTAATCGTGGGAGATAACACGATCACGGTGACGGTAACTGCGCAAGATGGAACGACAGTGAAGGCGTATACCATCAAAGTGGCGCGTGCGGCAAGTGCGAATGCTGATCTAAGCGCATTGACGGTAGACGGAACAAGCGTAGCGAATTTTGCAGCTGGCACGTTGGCGTACACGGTCAATGTACCAAACGCGACCACGTCGGTGACGGCAGTTGGAACGAAAGCTGATACTAACGCTAGTGTGAATGTGGTAGGCGGAAGCAACCTAATCGTGGGAGATAATACGATCACGGTAACGGTAACCGCGCAAGATGGAACGACGATTAAAGCGTACACCATTAAAGTGGTGCGTGCGGCAAGTGCGAACGCGAATTTAAGTGCATTGACGGTAGACGGAACGAGCGTAGCGAATTTTGCAGCAGGCACGTTGGCGTACACGGTGAATGTACCGAATGCGACAACATCGGTGGCGGCAGCGGGAACGAAAGCTGATTCAACTGCGAACGTGGTTGTGACAGGCGGAAGCAGCCTAATCGTAGGAGATAACACGATTACGGTGACGGTAACGGCCCAAGATGGAACGACGGTGAAGGCGTATACCATCAAAGTGGTGCGTGCGGCAAGCACGAACGCGAATTTAAGTGCATTGACGGTAGATGGAACGAGCGTAACGAATTTTGCAGCAGGCACGTTGGCGTACACGGTGAATGTACCGAATGCGACAACATCGGTAACAGCAGTTGGAACGAAAGCTGATGCAACTGCGACTGTGGCTGTAGTGGGCGGAAGCAGCCTAATCGTGGGAGATAACACGATTACGGTAACGGTAACTGCGCAAGACGGAACGACAGTGAAGGCGTACACCATTAAAGTGGTGCGTGCGGCAAGTGCGAACGCGAATTTAAGTGCATTGACGGTAGACGGAACGAGCGTAGCGAATTTTGCGGCTGGTACGTTGGCGTACACGGTGAATGTACCGAATGCGACCACGTCGGTCACGACACTTGGAACGAAAGCTGATTCAACTGCGAACGTGGTTGTGACTGGCGGAAGCGGCCTAATCGTGGGAGATAATACGATCACGGTAACGGTAACTGCGCAAGATGGAACGACAATTAATGCGTACACCATCAAAGTGGTGCGTGCGGCAAGTGCGAACGCGAATTTAAGCGCATTGACGGTAGACGGAACAAGCGTAACGAATTTTGCAGCAGGCACGTTGGCGTACACGGTGAATGTACCGAATGCGACAACATCGGTGACGGCAGTGGGAACGAAAGCTGATACAAACGCAAACGTGGTTGTGCTGGGCGGAAGCAACCTTGTCGTGGGAGATAACACGATCACGGTGACGGTAACGGCACAAGATGGAACGACAGTTAAGGCGTATACGATTAAAGTGGTGCGTGCGGCAAGTGCGAACGCGAATCTAAGTGCATTGACGGTAGACGGAACGAGCGTAGCGAATTTTGCAGCAGGTACGTTGGCTTACACGGTGAATGTACCAAACGCGACCACGTCAGTAACGGCAGTGGGAACGAAAGCTGATACAACTGCGAGTGTGGTTGTGACGGGTGGAAGCAACCTAATCGTCGGAGATAATACG
>NZ_VRTT01000059.1 GCF_008017805.1 Paenibacillus sp. N3.4
GATTCAAGCTGTAGCACTGAAAACCTGCTTACAGCAGGAGGAGAAAGGCGCAAACATCGGAAAAGGTGCGCTGTAGCGCTGTTTTTCCGGTCTTACAGACGGAAAAAGCCACAGGATCCCAACTGTAGCGCTGAAAAAAAACTGCGCTTACAGCAAGTGAAAACCGTGCTTACAGCCCCCCAAAACAAAGAAGCTCGCGATTTCTCGCGAGCTTTCTCCAAAACCAGCACGCATAAGCCATGCGCGCTTAGTAAGCCCCGCGAATGTGCTCGTGCACCTCGCTGGCGTACCACGCTTCCAGTCGGCGAAGCTCCGCATCGCTGAAGGAAGCGACGTTCGCGGCTTGCAGGTTGTCGAGCACCTGCGCGGCATTTTTAAAGCCGGGGATCACGCACGTCACGGCTTCGTGATCGAGCAGCCAGCGCAGTGAAGCGCGCGTCATGCTCTCGCGCCTTCGGCAATCCAAGCCAGCTGGCGGCTGAGCTCGAGGCCTTTGGCAAAGCCAAGGCCAGCAAAGGTTTCACCGACGTTGAACTGCTCGCCGTTCTCGTTAAAGCGGCGGTGGTCGTCAACCTCAAATTGTGTTTGCTCCTTGAATTTGCCTGTGAGCAGTCCACTGGCAAGCGGCAGCCTGGCCAAGATGCCTACGCCCTTGGCATGTGCAGCCGGCAGCAGTTCGGCGAACGGCTTTTGCCGGAAAAGGTTGAGGATCACCTGAAGAGCTTGCACATTAGGCTGCTCCAAACAGAACAAGCCTTCTTCCACGGTTTCTACGCTGACGCCGTAATGGCGGATTTTGCCTTCGGCTTGCAGCTTATCCAGAACTTCAAAAACAGCCCCTTGTTTCAAAATCTCAAACGGTGGACAATGGATTTGGTATAAATCAATCGCCTCGCGATTTAAACGTTTTAAACTGCTTTGACACAGCGCGCGGATACTTTTCTCCGAATAAGATTCGGGGTCATGAATGTCTGTGCTGCGGCAAAATTTGGTGGCGATATGGATCTTATCTTCACGTCCAGCGGTTGCTTTGGCAAGCAGCTCTTCACTGTGACCATTTCCGTACACATCAGCGGTATCAAAAAAATTAACGCCTTGCTCCATAGCTTGCTGAAGCGCATGCAATGAATCCGTATCATTCACATTGCCCCATGAGCCGCCGATGGCCCAAGTGCCAAAACTAATTTCACTTACGTTCAAGCCTGTACGGCCAAGTGGTCTGTATTTCATGAATATCCTCCTTGTAAACGCGCGTGCATTCCTGTTTACGATCATAATCCTCCGAGCCATCTCGCGTCAATCTTTCCCTAAAAGTTCCCAACAAACATCCGATATATTGAACAACACAGAGAGAGTAAACGTGTAGTCATGGGGGATGATGCAGATGAATAACTTTGTCAATCATACAGCTAACAAGAAGCATACGAGGTTTGTCCTACCTTTTGCTTTTTTATTAATACTCATTGTGGGTATTACTTTTCCTTATGCGAGGGAGGCAGGAACAACCGTACAGCCTTTTCTGCCTGCTTTTATCTCAGCAGTAGCCATTTGACATTCCTAGGTGTGTTTGCTGAGAAAGGACTGCTGCATGCAGGGAACCAAACGACTGTTTGGTTATGGTTTTTTTGGCATAGCGGGTATCCCGTATTCATTTTTGCGTATACATTAACGGAGAAATTTTTCAGACTGCATCAATTCACGCATAAACAAGCCAACCGCTTCATGCTGGCAGCCATTATTTCCACTATAGGCGTTGGTAAGTTTAGTTTTTCTATTGCGGAAAAAAAGTGTCGTTAATCTCTGGTTAACGTTTGACATTCTAGCTTCTTTTTTTGGATGTGACGCTAACGTTATTTTCAGGCACTCGCTATAGTATAGGTTGGTATGTAGCTCGGATGAACAGCATGATTTCAGCAGCAACGGTGTTGGCTGTATTACTTTATGAGATACGCATTTGTACGACCGGATTGTGCAGCAGGAACGGACATTTCGTACGGTATTTGAATTTGCGGCGGTTGGTATTACGCGAATCGATTTGAATCAGAGGCCGATTGAATCTAATTCCGCTTTCCAACGGATGTTGGGCTATGGCGAAATTGAAATGAAGAACAAGCCGCTATCTGGAATGATCATAAACAGACGAGCCGGGGTAATTATGCTTATATGATTGTCATGAGGGGGCATATGATCAAAAAAAATGTTCTGTAAATAATGGAGTGGATAAAATAAAGAGAGGCGACTTTGAGAAGCCGCCCCCACATATGGTGTACTGTGAGATGCTAACAAAAAAATCACCTAATTGAAAAGTTACTAGTGATTTCATTCGAAAACTGCAGAGCATTGGAGAGGCAAAATAATTTCAACTGTTGTTCCTCTACCAATTTCACTTGTAATTTGAATGGTTCCGTGATGCTCCTTGATAATTTTATTGCAAATCATTAACCCTAGGCCTGTCCCTTTTTCCTTGAGGCTGTAAAAAGGTTCTCCAAGGTGGGGAATTCTGTCTTGCGGTATGCCGCATCCTTGGTCGTGGACTCGAACAGAGACTGATTCCGTGTTCAGCTTGATCATAATTTCAATTTGTCCACCTTGGGTCATCGCTTCTATGGCATTTTTCAAAATATTGATAAACACTTGTTTCAGCTGATTTTCTTCGCATTCAATGAACGGTTCTCCAGATTCCGATTGTATCAAAATCTGCACATTGTGCATTGTCGCAAAAGGAAAGAGAAAAGAGGAAACCTGCCGTATCAAAGCTGCAAGGTTCTTCCTTTCAAGTTTTGCTGTTTGTGGTTTTGCTACGGTCAAAAATTGGTTGGTGATCCATTCCATTTGTTCAATTTCGGATAGCATCACTTCCAAATACCAGATGTTTTTATCAGAAGTTTGAGGCTTCAGTAAGCTAAGGAACCCTTTCAGTGCCGTTAGTGGATTGCGAATTTCGTGGGCAATCCCTGCTGCTAGTTGACCGACAACGGCAAGTTTCTCCGTTTTTCGTAGTAATTCTTCCGTTTGCTTTAGCTCCGTGATGTCACGGCCAATCACGATAAGACCTTTGCGATTACCATCCGCATGATAAATTGGAATTTTAATTACATCGAGAATCGCAGCCCCGCTTGGATTTGGAATGATTTCTTGGGTGCGAATCAGACTGCCTTTTTCCCAAGCCTGATGATCGGACACCATACATTGAAAATAGGTATCACGATAAAATTCATTACACGTAGCGAGTTCACTATCCGTCAATCCCTGATAGTCGGTAGGTTCTAACTGTAAACAAGCTAGTGTATTATCGTTTGCTTCGATCCATCTTCCCTGATCGTCCTTGAACACAACGAAGTCAGGAATGGAATTAATCAATGTCCGCAGTCGTTTTTCGCCTTCTACAAGCCTTTCTCCCATTCGTTTTAGTTCCGTAATATCTCTTGAAATTAACACATGCGCTATGGCATTGCCTTTACTGTCAAAGAGAGGAGAGGCGGAATTGCTGACATCGATCAGTCTGCCGTCCTTGCGCTGTCTAACGGTTTCATAAGGGAGTATATAACGGGAACTCAGCATGGTGTTGAGAATTTCATCGGTTTCCTTTTTTAGATGGCCAGGAATCGTTGGGAGCTCTTTTCCGAGCAGTTCCTGCTCTGTCCAGCCAAATATTCTTTCAAAAGATTTGTTGGCTTTTACGATATGAAGATTAGAGTTTATAACGACAATCGCATCCTCGGTATTATTGAAGTAAAACTCAAGCTGTTCTTTTGTAGTCTTCAAGTCTTCGAGAATTTGTTGGTGGCTTGGTTTAATATTCCGCAAGCTTTCATAGACGCCGACGATTTCATTTTCTACAATGATCGGAAAGCTTTTTAACTCGGCATATAGATGATGCCCCTTCTTATGTTGGAAAGTAGCTTCGCACTCTTGGTGTAAACCTTTCGCTGAATCGGAAAAAACTTTCAATTTTCGTTCTTTGTGTTCTGGGAGAGTTAAGTCTTGTACCTTTATGTTCCTTAGTTCACTCGCATCATAGCCAAACATTCTTTCTGCCGCCGGATTTGCGTCGATAAGAATCCCTTGTAAATTATAAGAGAAGATAGCATCCGGATGATGATCAAACAGCGATTTGTAAAATGATCTTTCGTTGAAACTCCATGAGTTTCAACAGCTTCTTCATCTTTTTTTAGTGGTGATGAGGCTGACTGGGATTGATGAAAATCTGGTGAATATTTGAAAAAGGCAATGTCCGGAGGAAGGACTGTTACAATTGATCCGATTGCCATTCCACCATAATAGTAAGGTGAGAGTTCAAATTGCCACATCTTATGGCTAGACTCAATTTCCCAACTCATTTTTGATGGGAAAAGTTCTCTTTCAGAAGATATATGTTTCATCCGATGATCGGGTAAGATCCAACCTTTTTCAAATAGCAGTTGGGATGCTTTGATGACTCGTCCTCCACGGTCTAGAACAGCAAACGGGAGGGTCGTTCTTTTGGTTAGCTCTACAAAATACTGAGACAGCTGGAATCGTTCAAATTTCAATTGGTTGTAAAGCATTTTCTCAATATCTTGGGTGGCCTCAACAACGGCATCAAGTGATTTCGGATCATTTACCGTCCAAAAGCCAGATAAATCGATTATACCGAGAACTTTGCCTGTCGCGGGATCGCGGATAGGGGCAGCGGAACATGTCCAGCTATGAATATTTTGGCAAAAATGCTCGCTTGCAAAAACTTGTTTCGGTACTCCAGTGACGAGAGCTGTTCCAATTGCATTCGTCCCGGCGCTACCTTCGCTCCAATCTGAGCCAGGTGAGAAGTTAATGTCTTCCGCTTTCAACATTAGGGACATATCGCCGTCATAATAAATCATTTCGCCGGCCGCGTTGCAATACGTTACAAGATAACCGGTATTTGGGGCAAGCTGCTTCAACTTTTTTATTACGGGTTCGACTAATCGAAATAACGGATCAGATGTGATATACTCTCGAATTTGATCCATGCCTAAGGTATAAGAGACGTTACTGTTGAGAGGATCTACCCCTTGTTCTATGCAACGTTGCCAAGAATTTTGCATGGAAGTCCTGATATTAAGCTGTGATGAGCATCCAGACATAAACTTTGCCCACTCACGTTCAATCGCTGCTTTATCCCTTTTTGGAGAACTGATACAACTGAAAGTGTCGAATCTGTTTTTTGGCATTATGCCTCCCAGTAAAATAATTGATCATTACGGCGTTGAGCAAGCAATGGCTTATTACCTTAAAGTTCTCCATTAACAAGATGGCTTAATTATATTAGGAACGAATTCCCACATCAATATAAAAAATGAGTGAAAAGTAAAAAAAAATACTTTGCTGCTTGTACACTGTTGGGCGATGGCAGCATAAGCTTAATCCTGGATGTGCAGAGCCTAATTAAAGAAGGAAATAAAGATCGTTAATCCAATGAGAGGAAGCTTTCGCCAATATAACAACAGAACGTGTGTCATCGTGATCGAAGGAATTGACGTCCGATAATTCGAAGCAGCAGGAAAATTTGGTGAAATGAATTATTAGTTGCATATGCAACTGATCGAGCGTATGCTATTATAGTGGCAAATGCAACCATTATTGCAATGTGCAGCTTTAGTAACCTTAAAATAGTCTCACGTAAAGGAGATATGTTGATGATCGATAATAGAAATTCAATTCCGAGGTGGGTTTCCCTCTTATACCGCTATGGCCAAATGTATATTGGCGAACATTTGAAACAGTTCGATATAGGTAGAGGTCAACATATCTTCATTAACGCTTTGTATAAGGAAGATGGTCTAACGCAGGAAGAAATAGCCGATTATTTGAAGATTGATAAAGGAACAACGGCGAAGGCACTGAAGAAGCTAGAGGAGCAAGGTTACATAACTCGCACTGTCAGTGAAAAAGATAAGAGATGCAACGAAGTCCATCTGACCGAGAAAGCGCTGCTGATCAAGGAGGATGTACGCAAGGTGCTGACGGATTGGCGAGAACGATTGACCTTTGGTTTATCGGAAGAAGAAAAACGATTAGCCTTAACCATCTTAGAGAAAATGGGCGATAATGCCGCCCGTTTTGCAGAGGAGCAGGTAGAACCATGAATATGAAGCTTGCAGGATCGTTGTTTATAGATCGTCATTTTCATGCTTTGACGCATCGCAACTATCGCTATCTCTGGTTCGGCCAATGCGTCTCACTGATTGGAACCTGGATGCAAAATATTGGGCAGTCATGGCTCGTGCTGACGATTACGGGATCCCCGCTCAAGTTGGGAATTGTCTCAGCGTGTCAGTTTCTCCCGATTCTCTGTTTTTCCTTATTTGCAGGTATTATTGTCGATAAATTCCCGAAGAAGAACATCCTTCTTCTCACACAAACTGTCGCTATGCTATTAGCTTTCACTTTGGCTATTCTAGTTTTGACCGACACCGTGAAATACAGCTACATCATCATTCTGGCACTTCTGCTTGGGCTAAATAATACGCTGGATATGCCGACTCGGCAGGCATTTAATATTGAGATTGTAGGGAAAGAGGATCTGATGAATGCGATTGCTCTTAATTCTACAACATTTAATATGGCTCGAATTGTAGGTCCGTCGATTGGTGCGGTAATGATGGCACTGCTTGGTGCCGGATGGTGTTTTTTACTTAATGGTATAAGCTTTCTGGCGGTTTTGTATGGCTTGCTGCATATTAAAGCGGCCCCTTACGTTCGGAAGAAGAGATCAAGCGATGGCATCATGAAAGAAATTAAAGACGGGATTCTCTACATCGCGAGGGACCCGTTACTCGCACAGACGGTACTGCTCGTGACGGTAATCGGTACGTTGGCTTTTAACTTCAACGTATTAATTCCCGTGTTTACCAGAAGTGTCCTGCACATGGGGGAAACCACCTATGGAACGCTGATGTCGTGTTTGGGGATTGGTTCCTTCGCGGGCGCGCTAACGATGTCTTTTCAAAGCAGGCGTGGTCCGAGGCTGAAGTTAAGCATCATTTGCAGTTTAGTTATAGCCGTGTGTCTGATTTTCAATGGACTAAGCAGCTCTGTTTGGATTTGTGGAGCGATGCTGGCTTTAACCGGCTATTTCAATATTTTATTTGCAACGAACAGCAATTCATCTCTTCAAATGCATGCCAAAGAAGAGTATCGCGCGCGAGTGATGAGTGTGTATTCTCTCGTATTTGCAGGCTCGACGCCCATCGGCAGTCTTCTGGCAGGTTTTGTGGCAGATCGCTACGGCGCGAACGGGGCGTTTGTTTGCTGTGGCGTGCTGACAGCTATTCTATGTCTGATTATTATTTGGAAATTTCGGAACCAGCCGAAGCCGAATCTGCTTGAAGAAGTTGGTTCAGACTCTTAATTTGCATTGACTTGCGCGTTTCCCATCAAAGACGATTTCTAAGGTCTAACAGACCGCTGGAATCGTCTTTTTCTATATTTTCATGTGAACTGAGAACCGAAGATCATAGATTTTTCTACTTTTTTACAGAGAATTATCCACTCTCTTTCTTGGGGAGAGTAGATAAAATAAGCACATAACCAAAGATTCATATTGACAAAGCAAGAGGTGAAAGCCATGAACGAAGCTCTGATCCGGATGGAAGGCATTGAGAAACATTTTCCTGGGGTGCATGCCCTCCATGAGTGTAGTTTAGAGCTTGCAGCTGGCGAAGTTCATGCACTCGTAGGTGAGAATGGGGCGGGTAAATCTACCCTCATGAAAATTGTAACAGGGGTCTATCAAAAAGATGCAGGACGAATTGTAGTGAAGGGGCGGGAGGTGGACATTCCGAATACGAGAGCCGCGCAGCAGTTGGGGATCTCGATGATCCATCAAGAGCTGAATCTGATGCCAGATTTGACTGTTGCTCAGAACATGTATATCGGACGGGAGCCGCGCAAAGGTGCTGGACTTTTCCTAGACGATCGTAAGCTGAATCAAGATGCCGAGCGGCTGCTTAGAGAAATGAATCTTCAGCTCGATCCACGAACGAAAGTATCGGAGTTAACCGTGGCCAAGCAGCAGATGGTAGAAATAGCGAAAGCACTCTCTTTCCAATCGGATGTTCTGATTATGGATGAACCAACAGCCGCGTTAACAAATGCCGAGATTGAAGAATTATTTCGTATCATCGAAGAACTGCGCGGACGCGGTGTGGGGATCGTGTACATTTCTCACCGTATGGAAGAGCTTAAGCGGATTACCGATCGAATTACGGTCATGCGGGATGGTCGCTATATCGATACCGTAAAAACATCGGATATAACGATCGATCAGATTATTTCGATGATGGTTGGCAGAGAGTTGTATGTGGTTTCTCAAGAAAAGGCTACACCAGTATCGGACAATAAGGTGCTTGAGGTCGTGGATCTTAATCGAGGATCTGCTGTCAAAGATGTTTCCTTTCATTTGGCAAAGGGCGAAATTCTTGGTTTTGCAGGATTGATGGGAGCTGGGCGAACGGAAGTAGCGAGGGCGATCTTTGGGGCAGATCCCATTGATTCAGGGTTCATTCGCATTCACGGGCAAAAAGTGGATATTCGGGCTCCGCATGATGCAGTTAAGCACGGCATTGGCTATTTGTCGGAGGACCGTAAGCGATATGGACTTATGGTGGAGATGGATGTCAAAACGAACATTGCGGTAGCTTCGTATAAGCAAGCAAGACGCCTGTTTGGCTTCATGCATGATGTCAAAATGGCGAAAACGGCGGAGCATTTTGTGGGAGCACTTCAAATTAAAACGCCGAGTATTCATCAGCATGTTAAATTTTTGTCTGGTGGGAATCAGCAAAAAGTCGTCATCAGCAAATGGCTGCATCGCGATTGCGACATTCTCATTTTTGATGAACCTACAAGAGGAATTGATGTTGGCGCAAAAACCGAAATTTATAAGCTGTTAGATGAACTGGCTGCACAAGGCAAGTCCATCATCATGATTTCCTCGGAGCTGCCCGAGGTTTTGCGAATGAGTCATCGCATCGTAGTCATGTGCGAAGGACGCATTACAGGCGAATTGACTCGACAAGAAGCTACCCAAGAAACCATTATGAAGTTCGCAACGATGCGGATTAGCTAGGAAGGATGAGCGTAACATGACGACATGGCCAGTGACAAAGAAAATAATGCCGATTCATTCTGGAGCGACACAGAAACTGCTTGCCTTTGCCAGTTTGATTATGCTGGTGGCTATCTTCTCTTTAGGCTCAAGTAATTTTTTTCAATTTGATAATATTGTCGCCATTATGCTTTCGACCGCCGTCATTGGTGTGCTGGCACTGGGTTCTACTTTTGTCATTATTACATCAGGGATTGATTTGGCAGTGGGTACGGTGATGACGTTTTCCTCGGTGATGGCGGGCGTCATGATTACGACGTGGCACCTGCCGATGCCGTTTGGCATTATCGGTGGTATCGCGACTGGGGCCATTTGTGGCTGTATGAGCGGATTGCTCGTAGCAAAAATGAAAATTCCACCGTTTATAGCCACGCTAGCCATGATGATGGTGACAAAGGGGCTTTCCCTGGTCATTTCAGGAACGAAACCAATCTATTTCAATGACACTCCCGCGTTTAGTCAAATATCGATGGGGTCTGTTATGAGTTCGATCATTCCAGGATTGGAAATTCCGAATGCCATTCTCATATTTTTTGGTGTAGCGATCATAGCGAGTATTCTTTTATCGAAGACGATTATTGGGCGCTACAATTTTGCTCTTGGCAGCAATGAGGAATCGACCCGCCTTTCCGGCGTTAATGTGGATTACTGGAAAATCGTCATCTATTCACTCACAGGCGTATTCAGCGGTATAGCCGGAATCATGATGGCTTCCCGTTTGAACTCTGCGCAACCGGCCTTAGGCTCAGGTTATGAGCTAGAAGCGATTGCAGCAGTTGTCATTGGCGGCACTTCCTTAAGCGGAGGGAAGGGTTCTATCCTTGGCACTGTCATTGGTGCGCTTATTATGAGCGTATTGACGAACGGGCTGCGCATTTTATCCGTGAAACAGGAATGGCAGACGGTCATCGTAGGTTTGGTTGTCGTCTTAGCCGTTTACGCCGATATGTTGCGCCGTCGCAAAAATTAAGCTTAGGTAGCTACTCCATTCAGGAGCTGTATACAATAATTGAGGGATAAGGGGAGATTAGAATTGAACAATGTCAGCGTAAAAAAAATCACTTGGATTAGCATGATACTATTGTTATCTACAACGGTTTTAGGGGCATGCGGCTCAAAAACTTCTGGAACGGCAAGCCCAGCTGCCACTGCAGCAGCAACAGCAGCAGCTACCGCTGCACCTGTAGCAGCGAAAGCGGACAAAATTTATATTCCTGTCATATCCAAAGGCTTCCAGCACCAGTTCTGGCAAGCCGTAAAATTGGGCGCAGAAAAAGCGGCCAAAGAATTTAATGTTGAAATTACGTTTGAAGGGCCTGAGACGGAAACGCAGGTCGATAAACAAATTGAAATGCTTCAGGCTGCGCTTGGCAAAAAGCCGCAAGCCATTGCATTCGCAGCGCTGGACAGCAAAGCCGCAAGTCCTCTTCTAGAGAAGGCCAAAGCGGCCAAGATCCCGGTTATCGGCTTTGACTCCGGCGTAGATAGCGATATCCCGGTTACAACTGCGGCAACGGATAATAAAGCAGCGGCCGCACTGGCAGCCGATAAGATGGCGGCCCTTATCGGAAATGAGGGAGAAATCGCGCTGGTCGTGCACGACAAACGAGCCGGACCGGAATCGATCGCAGAGATGGCTTTACGAACCGTATCAAGGAGAAATATCCGAATATCAAAATTGTAGATACCCAATATGGTGGGGGTGATCAGTTGAAATCCACCGATTTAGCGAAAGCAATCATTCAGGCTCATCCGAATATCAAAGGTTTCTTTGGATCGAATGAAGGCTCTGCGATTGGGGTTATCAACGCGGTGACTGAACTTAAGAAAGATGGCAAACTGACAGTCGTCGGTTATGATTCGGGTAAACAACAAATGGATGCCATCCGAAGCGGTAAAATGGCTGGAGCGATTACGCAGGACCCGATTGGTATTGGCTATTGGTCTGTAAAAGCAGCCGTTCAAGCCATTAAAGGGGAAACTGTTCCCAAATCAATCGATACAGGTTTTCACTGGTATGACAAAACGAACATCGATGCGGCGGATATTAAGCCATTGCTTTACGAATAGATTGAGCTGGGACTGTGCTTTCATAGGCAGTCTCTATTGCCGTTTATGGAAAGTACTGTGTACAATACAGGTAAGCGTATGATTTCATTCCGAAATGAAGGTGTCGACATGCACAGGATGGTCCTTATCGATGATGAAGATGAAGTCAGACAAGGCATTAAACAAAAGACAAATTGGGAAGCTTGCGGCTTTCAGCTTGTCGGTGATTTTGATAATGGCCGCGACGCTTTCGAAGCGATGGATGAGCTGCAGGCCGATGTCGTCATCACAGATATATGCATGCCTTTTATGGATGGTCTTGAATTAACGAAGCATATCGCTGCCAAATACCGGGATGTCAAAGTCATTATTGTAACCGGTTACGAAGATTTCGAATATGCGAAGCAAGCGATTAAATTAAAGGTGAAAGATTACTTGCTGAAGCCGATTAACTCCGCAGAATTCACTGAATTTCTTCATAAATTAAGGATAGAGCTCGATGAAGAACGCAAGCAAAAAGAAGATATTTCTTTACTAAAAATTCAGTTTCAAGAAAGCCTGCCACTGCTAAGGGAGCGTTTCTTAGAACGAATCGTCACCTCCTGTATGAAGCAAGACGAAGTGGAGCGTAAGCTGCAGCGCTTCAAGCTCTCCTTGGATGGCCCCTGTTATCGGGTCCTAATTGGAGATATTGATGAATTCAATCGAGTACCTTTTCAGGAGGGGGACGAAGAGCTTCTTCGTTTTGCCGCTTATAACATTATGCATGAAATTATTGAACAGGAGCATGGTGGGATTGTTTTTCGAACACGTGACGATAAGTTTGTGGGATTAATGAGCGGAGCTGCGGAAGAGCTTGAATGGATTTGCCAAACGTTGGCTGAGCAAAGCAAGCACAATATGGAAAAATATTTGAAGCTTTCCGTTACTTTTGGCATTGGAAGAATCTATGACGCGCTGAGACATATCCCCAAAACCTTTCAGGAAGCCTTGTCTGCATTGGATTATCGATTCCTATTGGGTACCCATAAAGTGATATCCATTCAAGATTTAGAATATGGTCGCAGCCTTGAAACGCTAAGCTATTCCCATTTTGAGAAAAAACTCATTGCTGCTATTAAAATAGGTGACAAAACATCAGCTGCACAAGGCTTACAGGATTGGATAGATGAATTGAAAATGTCATCTTGTTCCATGGAATCTTGCTATGGGAAGCTGCATAAACTTCTGGTTGTCCTCATGAATGTGATAGTTGAAACGGGCCTTGAAGAAACTAGGGTGCTCGGAGATCATTCCTTTATGCAAATGACAGCTAGAAAAACACTTGATGATGTTAAAGGCTGGCTGGAAGACATCTGTATTACGATGATCGATTTGCTTACCGTGAAACGAACAACCGTTTCCCAATCTCAGATGGAAGCAGCGATTCTGTATATCCACGAAAATTATACGGATGATCAGCTTTCACTTCAGCAAGTATGCAATCATATCTACATGAGTATGAGTTATTTCAGCGCATCGTTTAAAACGCATACAGGGGAAACCTTTATTGAATATGTCACGAGGGTTAGACTGCATACCGCAAAGGATTTATTAGCTTCGTCGTTTTTGAAAACGTATGAAATTGCTGACAAAGTCGGCTATAGCGACCCCCAATACTTCAGTGTTATTTTCAAACGTCATGTTGGCATGACTCCGAAAGCCTACAGAACGGCTCAGAAAGGTCATCTCACACCATGAGCAATTGGCGAAGCCCCTTTCAATTTCAGCGTATTCACACCAAGATTGCCCTGGCCTTCTCTTGTTTAATTTTATGCACAACGGTCATATTAAGCTATAACGCTTATCGTCTTTCCGCAACTGCGGTTACGGATACATCCCTGGACTACACCAAGCAGTTAATTGAACAGGTCAATAAAAATATACAAACCTATATCAGCAACATGGAGAGCATTTCTACGTTATCTTTAAGCAATATGGACTTAAAAAGGTATATGGAGCTCGCAGATCCGGCTGGTAAGGATGGTGAACAATTAGCCAAACAAATAAGCAATGACTTCCGTTCTATTGTTTCTTCTAGAAATGATATCGCTTCCATCGTATTTATTGGTTCCAATGGGGCTTTGGTGTCAGATCGCCCTTATGCTTTGTTTAAATCGTACTCTGAATTAATCAAACAAGAGTGGTATACGACGGCCCTTACAGGCAAAAGTGATGTCATTATTTCATCTTCCCATGTCCAGCATTTGTACCGAGATGAGTATAAGTGGGTTGTTTCTATCAGTAAACAAATGCCAATTCATTCTTCGAGCTTGGAAAATGGCGTTCTTTTGGTAGATTTAAACTATAACGTCATTAATGACTTGTGTAAGCAAATTCAACTGGGTAAAAAGGGATATGTATTTATTCTGGATCCACAAGGGAATTTGGTTTATCACCCTCAGCAGCAGCTCGTTTACTCCGGTTTGAAGGGGGAGGATATCCCTGCGCTTTTGCAAGCAAGTGACCGCTCATTTCCAATCCAAGAAGCGCAGCAAAGTAAGATCTATACGGTCCGTACGACCAATTTCGGTTGGAAAATTGTTGGAGTTACCTATCCGGATGATCTGCTTGGGAGCAAAAAGGATATGCAGGTATCATCCGCGATTTGGGGGCTTCTATCTCTTATTATTGGTCTTGCCATTTCTATTCTGTTATCTGTCACGTTAACCAGACCGATTAAACAGCTGGAAGCGCATATGAAACAGGTGGAAAAAGGGAATTTTGATATTCGCGTCGTTGTGGAGGGAACGAACGAGATTAGCAAGCTATCCCGAACGTTTAATTTAATGATTAGCAAAATCAAAGAATTAATGAGTCAAACTGTGCAGGACCAGGAAGTAAAGCGAATAAGTGAGCTTAAAGCTCTGCAAGCACAAATCCAACCCCATTTTCTGTATAACACGCTGGACTCGATCATTTGGATGGCTGAAATGGGAAAAGTGGATGAGGTCGTAATCATGACCTCTGCCTTATCCAAGCTGCTTCGATCCAGCATAAGCAAAGGGGAGGAACTGGTCCCTGTCGCTGTCGAGCTGGAGCACGTGTACAATTATTTGAAGATCCAGAATATTCGTTATCGGAATAAATTTACGTATTCGATTGAAGTTGATGAAGACATTCTGCCCTGCAGTATTTTGAAAATCGTTCTACAGCCGCTCATAGAGAATGCCATTTACCATGGAATGAAGCATTTGGCAGATCGTGGACACATTCGCTTAACGGGGCGAAAGAGGGATGGGATCATCGAAATCAAGATTATGGACAATGGTGTCGGTATGAGCGAGGAGCAGGTGATGAACTTAGTGCTCAAAGTTCGCCAAAAGGAAGCAGGCCAAAGCTTCGGACTTTACAACGTCAATCACCGCATTCAACTCTATTTCGGAGAAGGTTATGGATTGGCATTTGAAAGTGAGCTGGAAGAGGGAACGACGGTGACCCTACGTATCCCTGAACTGCCGTGAAGGCTAGGAGGAAAAAAGGGGGGGGATTCATTGAAATTCAGAGTGATCATTATGTTGGTCATCGTTATTGTTGGTGTTGTTTATGTTTGGAAGAGCTTTCTAGTTTCCAAGGAAATAGATAAACCTAGAACCATTATTATGATCCCCAAAACGGTAGATCGACGCGTAGAGTTCTGGCAAGTACTGAACCAAGGGGTAGTTGCAGCAGCCAAGGAGTACAATGCGGAAGTGACTGTCATGGGGACACCCGCTGAGTCTTTGGTTGATGAGCAAATAGGCCTGGTCGATGAGGCGATCGCTCTTAAGCCGAAAGCTATCATTTTGGCGGCTACGGACTATAATCGTTTGGTTCCGATTGCAGAAAAGATCATTCGTTCTGGCATTAAGCTGATCACGGTCGATTCGGGACTGGATGGCGACATTTCTTCTAGTTTTATAGCAACGGATAGCTATGCAGCAGGTCGTAAAGCCGTAGAAACCATGCGACGCAATGTGCAAGGGTCTGCGACTTTCGCCATTGTAAGTTTTGTTAAATCATCGAATACCCAACTAGAAAGAGAAAGCGGTGTGAGAGATACACTGAAAGATGATAGCTCCGTGCAAATTCTAGACTCCGTCTATAGCAATGGCTCGGAAGAAAGGGCCTACGAGTTAACGAAAAAGCTGCTAAACGAGCACGCTGAAATCCGCGGTATTTTCGGATTAAATGAGGTATCGACGGTTGGTGCAGCTAGGGCGTTGAAAGAATTGGACAAAGGCGGAAGCATTAAGTTAGTCGGCTTCGATAGCTCTATGAATGAAATCGGGTTTATTGAAGATGGTATTTTGCAAGCAACTATTGTTCAAAAGCCGTTCAATATGGGGTATTTAGCCGTGAAGACAGCACTCGAGGTGATGGATGGCAAGTTAGTAAAACCTAACATAGATACAGGCTCAGAGGTGATCACCAAAGATAATATGTACACGAGTGAAAATCAGAAACTGTTATTCCCTTTCGTAGAGAAGTAATATGTATGCTATTCGTTGTTATAAATATACAAATTATGGATTGTTAATTCATAGCGTATCGGCTACAATATGAGGTATATTCAATTCATACTCCGAGGGGGAATCCTGATGCTAGGGCTTTTGAAAAGATGGATGCATACGCCAAAGCAGGAACCTTCAGTCGCTGTGGATTACAAAACGATGGAAATCGATGTTGTCATCAAGTGCTTTGTCTCAGATAAAGATAAGCCGTTTCGTGTCATTTTTAAAGTGGACAAACAAGGCTCTTTCTTTTCCAAAGATATTTTCGTGAAAAATGTGGACCCAAAGACAACTTACGAACTGGTTAATAACTTCTCCACACTTGGAATGAACTACGAGGAGCTGAAGAAGTACGGCAGCACGGATCATGCTGAGTACAGCTTCGCGACTTTGGAAGAAGCCAAAAAGGTGAAAGATACAACAGTCGAATACATACGCTTTCTAATTCGGGAACATCAACAAGAAACACTTGCGAGAATTTCATAGGATATATGTAAAAGAACTAGCGATTACATCGCTAGTTCCTTTATTTAGTAAATATGTATATGTCGATACTTTTGCTTCGCATCTACCTTGACAAACTCACTCGTCCCTGAAGGACGACGAAGTCGTTTATCCTTGATTGGCAGGCTTATCTGATTGTTGCTGCTGAACCAATTCTTTTAGACGATGTTGGCGAAGCTTGGTTATCGTAGTGAATTTAGAATCGTTTCCTTTCAATTCGAAAAAAACCTTGCCATCCTGAATGTGTAAAACCTTGGTCGTATTGACATAGCAATCCATGTTGACCTTGAAGAAAGACTTATCTGCGATAATAACTTGAATTTGCTCGGTTGTCATACGTTTCTTGATATGATAGTTTTTCCCGTGGAAAGAGACAAGACCGTGTTCTCCAACTCGGAAGTACAGGATGTCTTTTTCAAGTACAAAGTTTTCGTACGTGTTTCGAGCATCGAGCGCTACATTCATTTTAAGTCCCCCTTTAAAAATGATAACGCTTATAATTTGATAACGCTTTCATTTTAACATAGTTAGACGAATATGAGAAGGGGGGGGGGATATGTCATATTTCCCCGGAAATGATTTACACTGGAATTGTAATCATGAAGCGTGTTTCATCCTCCGTAGTGATGAAATCGAGAGACCCATTATACTTAACGACGAGTTTCTTCACGATGCTTAGGCCTAATCCTGCATGAAACGCTGAGTCTGATTTGCTTGAAAATCCCGGTTCGAACAACCTCTTATGAAAATGTGTAGGGATGGGATCGCCGTTGTTGATGACCTCGAATCTGAGCAAACTGCCTTCCACATTCCCAATCAGAGTCACCTTTTTTTCTATATGTTTCGTTGAAGCAGCAACAGCGTCAAATGCATTATCCACCAAATTACTAATCATTTTTACCAAATCGGTTGCTTTAATGGCGCTAAGACTAATTCGATTTAAATTGCCAACTTCATGTTGGAACACAACTTTACGCTCTAGGGATTGTATAACCTTCGATTGGACGATCGCACATAAAGAGGGGACATCGATCTGAATGATATCGTTCAGGGCGTTCGTTTCATCGATAATTTCTCCAGTATACCGGTCAAGTTCCTCGTACTCTTTCAAATGAACGAGCGAATGAATGGTTGCTACATGATTATTAAAGTCATGCCTCTGCTCTTTCATGGAGCGAAAAAGTGAACCAATATTATCCACATACACCTCTTGAATACTTTCTGCCGTAGCTTCCCTATTTCGATTAATGAAACGAATGACGAAGAAGACGAGGAAGAAAGCCATGATGGCTGTAACGCCGATAATTAAGAGCAAGCTGGTTTGCTGCTGTTGAATGGCTCTTTGAACTTTCTCATAGTCTGCTGTAAGCCCAATAACGACAGGAAAGTCTAATTGGAGGGGGATAAACATTTTTAAATATGGCTTACCGGCAATGGTCGTTTGAAACTGTTTGCGTTCTTTGGTTTTCATTACAGCTTGGACATAAGCCATATCCCGGTCATCTTTCACTTCATAGGAGCCAAACAAAATATCCCGATCGGAGAACCATACGTAGCCTTCTTTCTCGAATTGTCCTTTTTCTTTAAGAAAAATAGGCGGGTTGTAAACGGTAATTTCTTTGGCACCATAGTCGGTATAACCGTTAATCATCTCACTGATAACAGCATCTACCCCCGTATCACGTTGATAATTTGTGAAGAATGCATCGTGGACGAAAGGATCTATAATGTAATTCGTTCGACCATCGTGGTAGTATCCCCATTTATCAATGAATTGCAGACTGGTCATGGATGTATTAAAGGGTCCCGACCAATAGTGCGGCAAGGCTTGTCCACTGTTCACTTTCACTTCTTGCTGATCCAGAAGTTGATTAAAGGCAGGGAACCAATCCCTCACCCACCCTTTGGTACTCATATTAATTTCCTTGGGATCGGATGATTTATAACCAATAATATCATCTTCGCTGCGCTTCATTAACGTGATGTGATCAACCATCAGTTCTTGGCTAAGGACAGCGAGATCCTCATTTTTCACTTGTTCAATGTCCGGATCAAGACGGTATTGAGCAGCTAGAGCAGCAGTTCGTAAATTTTGACCAATAAGATCCTCTATATATTTTTCGGTTGTTTTTGAATGTCTAATCGAAGTGGCTACATTGTCGGCAATAATTTGCATCCGCGTTTCCAGTTCAGAAGTTAGCATTTGTTTTGTATAATAGTAGAATACACTGTCAGTTAGTAGTACAATGATGAGCGAAACCATGAGGATAAAAATGGAATATCGCAGTTGAATTTTTGGTTTCTTAGGTGCAAGCATGATGTCATCTCCCAGAATTCTGATATATGTCATAGTACAATCATAAACCATTTATTTAGATGATTACATATAAAATCGGAGGATTTAGGATGAGAGTAACTTTTTTTGGCTGCGGTGATGGGTTTAGTGTACAGCAAGGTCATAATAGTGTTCTGTTAGAGTTCGAACAAACGAATCTAGCCATCGATTTTCCTGAGTCCAACCATAATGGTCTTCATCTCATGGGAAGGCAATTAAATGAAATCGAAAATCTCTTTATCACACATTTACATGAGGATCATATTAATGGTGTGCAGAAGCTGGCCTTATATCATCGTGTCTATCCCGGAAAGGCAAAGCCTAAACTCTATGTACCGGTAGGTCTTCAAGAGGACTTATGGCAAATCTTGCGTCATGGACTTGAACGGACCACACGCGGAACGTTAGCGTTCCATGATTATTTCGAAATCGTCTGTGTAGAAAATGAATTTACAATAGCAGGTATTAGGTTCGAGATGGTTCCAACTTTGCATATCCCCGGAATGCTCAGCTATGGCTTGCTATGTAAGCCTTATTTCTATTTCAGCGGGGATACGAGGTTGGATGAGCGTTTTATTCAGGATATCGCAGATGATGTTCAGATGATTTATCATGAGTGTCATATGCAGGAGGATCAACTCCTTTCGCATACTTCTCTGGGAGAAATATTGACTCTGCCAGGGACTATTCAGGAGAAGATGGTTCTGATGCATTACGTGGATGATTACTTGAGTACGGATCTTAGGGAACAGTTTCATAAGGAGTATAAGGTTAGATTAGCTCAGCCATTGGTAGGATACGAATCGAGGGATTGACATTAAAGCGTATACAATCTATTGTGAAACATAAAAAAAGGAGTGAGTACCCTTTGAAAGTATTAGTACTTGGTGGTACTGGCAACATTAGCCGGGCGATCGTTGCGCGATTGCTTGATCAATCCCATGAGGTATCAATATTTAATCGAGGCAGTAGGAAGTTGAACTTCTCTGATGATGTTCGCAGTATTGTAGGAGATAAAAAAGACAAAGAACGCTTCGAGGCGCAGATGCGAGAAGAATCATTCGACGCTGTTATCGATATGATTTCATTTAATGCTGAGGAGGCTGAATCAACGGTTCGCGCATTTGGCGGACGGACTGGACACATTGTCATGTGCTCCAGCAGCTCAGTATACAATCGTCCAGCTCAGACGCTGCCCATTCGTGAGGATGAAGAGGAATTGTTTAACGATCCGGGACATCCGTATGCCTATCATAAAGCCGACATGGAACGATATCTCAGAGGCGTGTATGAAAGAGACAAGCTACCGGTCACCATCATTCGGCCTTCTCTCACTTACGGTCCCGGAGGCTATAATATCGGAGTGCTTCGGCAAAATATGAACATTGTGGAGCGCATCCGTTCAGGTAAGCCGCTTGTCATGTTCGGCGATGGCACAACTCCTTGGAGTTTCACGTTTGCATCGGATTTGGCTAAAGGTTTTGTCGGTGTGCTGGGCAATCCGGCTACATTCGGTGAAGCCTATCATGTGACGAGTGAAGAACCGCACATATGGGAAGACCTATATTCAACTTTCGGGGAGGTGCTAGGTAAAGAGCCTCACATCGTGCATATCTCTTCTGACCTGCTCATGACGGCAGCGCCGAAATTATGTTCTCATCTATTTTATGAAAAAACGTATGCAGGACTGTACGATAATGCCAAAATCAAAAGCGTTGTGCCTGACTATCACTCCGAGGTTTCGCTTCATGCTGGGATTAAGATGATGATAGAATGGTACGAACGCGAAGGCTGCTTAGTGGATTTGGAAAAAGATGCGTTTGAAGACCAACTGGTACAGTTCCATCAATCATGGTCCCGGCAAATTGCTAACATCTATATGAAATAGCAAACGCAATCAACATAAGAAAAGGAGAATGACCTATGAGCCAAGCATGTATCTATTGTACTAAAAATGAGGTTTTATCGAATTTAATGATCGAAATAGGCCAGATGAGGGTATCTACATTATTTTTATTTAAAGAACAAACGTACAAGGGGAGATGCATTGTCGCGTTGAATGAGCATCATCATGAATTTTTCCATTTGTCTCAGGACATGCAGGATGCGTATATGCGTGATGTCGCTCAAGCGGCTGCTGCTGTAGAACGAGCTTTTGCACCTGACAAAATTAATTATGGTGCTTTTGGAGATACGATGCCTCATGTCCATTTTCATATTGTACCTAAATATAAAGACGGACACACATGGGGGAAGATGTTCGAGATGAATCCGTCCGACAATAAGCAGTTGACGGAAGAAGAGTATGGAGAAATCATTAATCAGTTGAAACTTCATTTATAAACTTAGATTATCGTCAAAAAATCCCTTATTCGTAAATCCGGATAAGGGACTTTTTGACGCTATGGCGAATTTCAAAGGGACAGAGACAGGTTAGTCACCCTCAGAGTTATGGAAGTTCTTGACTATATGAACAATGGTGGTATAATTCAAATATCAATGCTGTTTTTTTGAAATACAAGTGCAAGAATGATGACTTAGATTTTTTACGCAAATGAGTAAACGTTTACTTGAAGTCGGGATCATTGTTTTAATATCCATAGGAGTCTGTTGTTCTCATGAGGCTTTGACGAGATCAATTCATAAAAGGGGGCAGAAGCAAGGGTACGAGCTGTTTAGAAATTTTATATTTCATTATGTGTAAACGTTTACTTGGAGTGTTGTGGAATATCACGAGAGCAAATCATAATAGGAGGATGGAAGGAAGAAAAATAGACGCTTATCATCTATTTATTCTATTATATGTAAACGTTTACTTGAATTTGATGTTTAGTGGAGTTTTCGTATGAGACTATTCTTGTCGTTCTCAAAATGAAATTTTGATTTATACATTCCATAATATGTAAACGTTTACCTGTGTGGAGGTGATTCAGTGGGAACAGTGGATGAAATATACCATGGAAACACAGTTTGAGAGGAAAAATAGACAAAAATCAATCCCGAATTCGTATAGGAGGAGTGAGAACATGTATAAAAAAGCATATAGAGTACTGAGTCTTATGTTAGCAATCCTTATAACATTATCATCGCTTCAATTAACCATGGGTACAACCGCTCAGGCTGCCAGCGACACGTTTGACGCGGCGACAGGGACGTTAACACTGACGGGTTCTTTTGCTGTGAATACGCTAAAGACTCCAATCGATGCTGTTATTAACCCCCTAAGCAAAACTTATGGAGATATTAAGACATTAATAATCACTAATGGAATCGTTGGTGCCACTGATGCGTCAGGCATAATTCCACAGTTAATAAATCTTGAGGATTTTCAACTTGTAGATAGTGCCACAATCCAAAGCGGTAGCGCGAAGAACACTACGATGAAAAACCTTTTTAGCGGAACAACAAACACCAAATTAAAATCTGTTACTCTAAATAATGTAACGACAATAGCCGCAAGTACTTTCAGCGGTATTGCCAGTTTGACAAATTTAGTCATCCCAAGTGTGACAAGCGTTCCAAATACAAATGCCTTTACGGGTGTTACAAAACTTACGTCTATTACGTTGGGCGCAACGCCTCCACCAGCCGCAGCCGGACCCGCTATGTTTCCAACAAGTGCGACATTCTATGTACCGGTGGACAAAGTCGCAATTTACAAGGCGGATACTGTTTGGAGCAGTGTAGCAAGCCGAATCAAAGCCATCGGAGATACACCTGGCGTTGCAGATGGGAATGCTGTTATCACGTTTAACAGCGGAGGCAGTCTTCTCGATCTATTGGCGGCAGCAGGATATGACAGCACAGATTCCACGCAAGCTGCTAGCTTGAAGACGATTGTCATAAAAGCAGGCAGTACAAAGAAAGTGTTTGCGAATTCCGACTTTAACTCCGGGGCTAAATCTTTTAGCAAGTACATCAATCTTACATCCTTCAAAATAGAAAAACCGGATGATCCTAGTTATCTAACATGGAATGGAAATAAAATGCCAAATAGCGCCCTTAAAGGGCTTGTAAAACTGAAAGAAGTGAAAATAGGAATTGATACTTCTTACATTGGCGCATCGGCATTTGAGGGTGATTCCCAACTTGAAACTGCCGAGTTTGGCATGACGCGAACGCTGGGTCCGTATGCTTTCAAGGGAGATACCAGCCTTAAATCCATCACTTTTAACAAAACATATCTTCCGGTTGGTTTTGATGATGATGCTGGACCGCCTGTAGTACCGGGTGACTGGTTTCACGGTGTCAACACCGACAGTCTTATCATTTACGTACCGACAGATGGGGTCGCTGCCTTTCAAGATGATGATGGCTGGAATAGTTTTGGTGATAACGGCATCACCATTATGTCGAATGGCGATAACACTTCGAAGGATGCCGACGTCGGAGCACCTGCAACGCAAAATGTTATCATAGATACGTTTACAACTAAATCTTTGCAGACTGCCATTAACAACTCTAATTTTAGGGGCACCGATTATGGGGATATCAAAGTTCTTACCATCAATGCAGGCGTATTAGACCCTATTGACTGTACATTTATTGCTACCAGTCTTAAAAAGCTTGAGGAACTTTATATTATTGGTTCGGCAAATTTCGCAAATGGGACAATTCCCAAAAATGCCTTTGAAGGCAACAGATACCTAAGAATAGTCAAAGCGGATAACGTAACGACAATCGGAGTGAAAGCGTTCAATTTATTTGAAAGCTTGACCGAGGTTAACTTTCCGAATGTGACAACGATAAGCTCACAAGCATTTGCACAAACAAAGGGCTCTAGTGCCAGCAAGCTTACGACAGCAAAATTTCCAAAAGTTCAAATTATCGAACAAAGAGCATTCTATTTTTGTGTGAATTTAACGGATCTATACTTGGGAAGCGTACCTCCCAAGCTTACTGTTCCTGAGGGCAAACAAGGTTTGTGGTTCAATTTTGTAACACACATGACCATACATGTGCCAAGCTTGGATGTATATAATGAGTATATCAAACTTGAAAATAGTGATCAGATTGACTGGAGCGCGATGACTTTTGTCGCAGACAACGGAGATGCGCTGCCTGTAATAACGCCAGCGGCTCCCTACGTTGATGCTGATTATGATTATCTGCGTGTGGATCAACCTGTACCGTATTATGACGGTGATTACAAATTAAGCCTCAACATGTATACCCTTAACATGAATATAAACTCATGGCTGCAAGGGCGTACATCCCCCGTCCCGATGACGACGCTTGAAGGGATTAAGTGGGCGCACGATAACGGATTTGACGCCGTCGACGTCACGTGCTATTACATTCCGGGGTATAGCAATACAGCCATGCCGACACCTGAACAACAGGTCGAAATTCATAAATATGCCAAACAAATTAAAGATCTAAGCAGCAGCTTGGGTATTGCGATAAGCGGTACAGGCATTCAGAATAACTTTGCCGACCCCAATCAGTTGAGACGTGATGTGGATATTGAGCGTATTAAGTTTTGGATTCAGATTGCGGCTGAAATGGGCGCACCTGTTATCCGTGTATTTTCCGGTCCTCCCCCTGTTGACATTACGCGTACAGGCTGGGCGGCTATCACGCAGGACCGAATTGCGCCTGCCATACAGCAAGTTGCGGATTTTGCAGCAGCCAATTATCCGTCCGTTCAAATTGGCGTTCAAAACCACGGCGATATGCTGGCGACGGCCAACCAAGTACTGCAGCTTGTGAAATGGATCAATAGATCCAACGTGGGCGTTGTAAACGACACGGGTTATTACAGAGATTTTATGAATACTGACGCGACACAGTATGATTGGTACAAGGATATTTCACTTATCCTTCCTTATTCAAACAACTTTCAAGTTAAGAAAAAGCCTGCTGGCGCTGAAACAAGCGAGTTGATGGACTTGAATAAATTGTTCGGGATCATCAGAAATAGCCCATACCGTGGTTATATACCAGTAGAACTGTTATGGCTTCCGAATGACGATGGCTATCCGGGCAAACTGAACACACCGCCTTATGATGAAACAAAAGCGTTCCTTCAGTCAATGAGAACGGCGATGAAGGACACGAAGCATATCGCATCAACGGAAGATACAGATTTGAGCAGTATTCGTTTGTCATCGGGCGCGTTGAACGAAACTTTTACTGCGGCAAAAACGAGTTACACGCACCAAGTTGCGAATAACATTGAAAGCCTGACATTAACACCGAAGGTAGTATATACGTCCGCAAGTGTGAAAGTGAATGGAACGACTGTTATAAGCGGACAGCCGAGCGAAGCGATTGCGCTTAACGTAGGTGTGAATACCATATCGGTGGTTGTAACGGCAGCGAATGGTTCCATGAAAACCTACACGATTCAAGTCACAAGGGTCAGTAACAATGCGCTGTTGTCCAGCATGGCTGTCGATCAAGGAATGTTATCACCGACATTTTCGCCATCAGGATTAAATTATACGTTAGACGTGTTGAATACCATTTCTAATTTCAACCTTTTCTTAACGAAAGCAGAACCTAACCAAACGCTTACGGTTACAGGTGCTGTATACAGCAATGTAACGAACAATGTGTATGCTTATCAAGTCTCTAACTTGAAAGTCGGCTCTAACTCAGTTCAGATTGCAGTATCCGCGCAGGATGGAACGAGCAATCCGTATATGCTCACAGTGAACCGCGCACCGGCAGCAAGCAGCAACGCAGACTTGAGCTCATTGACGCTGTCGAGTGGTGCCCTAAGCCCTGCATTTGCATCTGGTAAAACGGATTACAAATCCAGTGTGGCTAATGGTGTATCGAGTCTTAGCGTAACGGCAAGTGTATATGATAGTAACGCCACGATGACTGTGAACGGAACTCCGATCATCAGCGGTCAAGCAAGCGGAGCTATTAATCTGGCTACAGGTGACAATACGATCACTGTCGCAGTGAAGGCGCAGGATGGTACAACGAAGACCTACACAATAACAGTGAACCGTGAATCGAACTATGTTAGTTCAGGTGGCGGTTCAACTCCAAACGACACTAAAGTGAACGCAACGGATGGCAAGCTAACGCTTCCCGCAGGCAGGACGGGAGAAGTTAGTCTAGGCGATGAAATCGTGGTCTCTATTCCGGCCAATGCAATAGAGAAAGAACTGAAATTAACGATTGACAAAGTGGCGGACACTCAAAATCTTCTTAAAAATAAAGAGGTTCTGGCCAGCTCGATATTTGAGATTCTGAAAAACTTCTCAGAGAACTTCAGTCATCCGGTCACGCTGACCTTCGCTTTCGATCCAGCAAGCTTGAAGAATGATCAAACGGCGGGTGTCTTCTACTATGATGAAGTGAAGAAAGAATGGGTAGGAGTCACAGGCAGCAAGATTAACGGAAATCATATTACTGTAGATGTAAATCACTTTACGAAATATGCGGTATTTGCCGTAGATAAAGTGACAGATAAGCCAATTACAGAGCAACCTACAGACACGAAACCGGCTGTTCACTTGAGCGATATCACTGGACATTGGGCAGAGGTGAGCATCAAGCAAGCCGTAAGTAAAGAAATCGTCAATGGGTATCCAGATGGCACATTTAAGCCAAACCATACGGTTACTCGTGCAGAATTTGCTGTGATGCTGATGAATACGTTGAAGCCGCAAGGAGAGGGAACGGCGTTGACTTTCACAGATACAGGAAAGATTGGCGGCTGGGCACAAAAAGCAGTCGCGCAAGCGTTCAAAGCCGGTATTATTAAGGGCTATGAGGACGGAAGCTCGTCCGGATGCAGAAATTACACGCGCAGAGATGGCCGTGATGCTTGCCAATGCTTGGGGGCTGACTGTCGAAGCAGACACTGTAACCGGCTTCGCGGACGACAAAGATGTTCCGGCCTGGTCGAAAGGTGCTGTAGCTGCGATGAAAAAACAAAAAATTATCGAAGGTAAAGGCGCCAACGAATTTGGTCCTATGGCCGCAGCAACGAGAGCTGAGGCTGTAACGGTGCTGCTTAACATGCTGGCCCAAAAGGGCAAGTAACGATTCAATCAATCGTAAAGCGAAATTAGGATTATTCCGCAGGTAGTCGAACAGGCTGCTTGTGGGGTAATCCTTTTTTTGTATAAAAAATGGTTGCTTGGCAATTACAATAGGAGCTGAGAAATTCTCGCTTTTTTTGTGTGTTCTTTTGTGCTATCCTTATTTGTTACGATTTAATAGCAAGGTTTGTGAAAAGGTTGCAAGAAATATGAAATTTACACGTTTCATCTATGTAGGTAAATGAAGGAGACAACATGACATTTAATGACTTGAATATTATACCGGCAATTCTAAAGGGTTTAAGCAAGGAGAACTATACGACCCCCACACCTATACAGGAACAGGCGATCCCAGCTGTGTTAGCAGGCAGAGATTTACTGGGCTGCGCGCAAACGGGAACAGGGAAGACGGCTGCATTTGCAGTACCCATTATCCAACTATTGAGCGAACAGAAGAGCAGCTCCAATACTGGACGCCGCATTCGTTCATTGATTTTAACACCTACGAGAGAACTTGCTATTCAGATCTCTGATAACATTAAGGCGTATAGTCAATATACGGAAGTACTATGTACGGCTATCGTTGGTGGTGTTTCCCAAAAAGCGCAGGAACGGGCGCTGAATCAAGGCGCAGACATTATCATCGCAACGCCGGGCAGGCTCATCGATTTAATCAATCAAAAGCGGGTTGATTTACAATATGTCCAAATATTAGTGCTTGATGAAGCAGACAGAATGTTGGACATGGGCTTCATTCATGATGTGAAGAAAATCATCGCTAAAATGCCGAGCAAAAGACAAACGCTTTTTTTCTCGGCAACGATGCCTCCGGAAATATCTAAAATGGTTAAATCGATACTTGTTAATCCTGTAAAGGTAGAAATTACTCCCGTTTCATCCACTGTGGATCGCATAGAGCAATCCGTCTATTTGTTGGAAAATGGAAACAAGCAAAATCAATTGAACGAGCTGTTACAAGATAAATCCATAGCTTCGGCATTGGTATTTACCCGTACGAAACGTGGCGCTGACCGCGTTACGCGTGAACTGGCCAAGGTGAAAATTTCTGCAGAGGCGATTCACGGAAACAAATCCCAAAATAATCGACAAAATGCATTGAGCAATTTCAAGAGTGGTGTAACGCGAGTGCTGGTTGCGACGGATATCGCAGCAAGAGGGATTGACGTCGAAGAGCTTTCGCATGTGATCAACTTCAACCTCCCTAATATTCCAGAAACTTACGTTCATCGAATTGGCCGTACGGGCAGAGCCGGACATAGCGGTACAGCTATCTCTTTTTGCGAAATGGAAGAAATACCTTTTCTGAAGGATATTGAGAAACTGATCGGGAAAACCATCCCGGAAGTGAAAGACCATTCCTATCCGATGCTGAACGCGCCTCAGCCTTCTAAGGTAAATCAAGCATCGACTACAGGAGCCGGTAAACCTGCCAAACCTAAAGCAAACCCTGCGCGCAAGCCTAAGGCCCAGTGGTATAAAAAGGGAAATAAGACAAGCAAATAACATTAAAAATAGTAAAGATCACCCTCCGCCATCACTTGGCGGAGGGTTCTTTATGTTAATGTAGGATGGACTAGATGATGACGATAATGGGAAAGGTTTACATTGCGCTTAACCGGTAGATTATTTGAGTATATGGAAGAAATAAACAAAAAATGATAGACGAGAGACAATATAAGAACTATCATTTGTAACTATTAACATTTTTAAAGAGCAGTCCAATAGTGATTACTTCCCTATTGGACATTTAAATTGGAGTCAAGATGGCGTCAAGCAAGAACAAAATTTTTCATATCGTAATGATGATAAACTTCACATCAAAGCTAAGAATAAGGAAGAAGAAGACCTTTTTGATATGCCCGAGGTAGGTTTTCCTAAAAGTATGCAATAATCATTAATTAAGTTGACACTTAATTAAGTGTCAACTTAATTAATGTCATGATTGATAAAGCCATACAAGCGATAACGGAACCTAGGCGCCGAGATATTTTACATCTCGTCCGTGATGGGGAACTGACCTCTAGCGCTATTGCGTCGCATTTTGACATTTCAGCCCCAGCAATTTCACAGCATCTGAAAGTTCTTGAAGAGGCCGGACTTGTCGTTGTTAGGCGAGCAGGCACCAAACGATTTTATGGCATTAGGAGGGAAGGGTTCGCCGAGTTGATGCAGTATATCGAGAGCTTCTGGGATGACAGCTTGATGCGCTTGAAGGAAGCCGCGGAAGAAGAGGAGAGGAGAAAACATGACTTCAATCAGCAGTAGTGACACGATCAAGAAAGAAATATTTATCGAATGCCGTCCGGAGACATTGTTCTCATTTTTTACCGACCCTGACAAATTGGTTCGTTGGATGGGACGCCACGTTTTGTTAGACCCAAGTATCGGTGGCAAATATCGCATCGATGTTAATGGAAGCGACATTGCGATGGGCGAGTATAAGGAAATTGTCCCAAATGAGAAAATCGTAATGACATGGGGATGGGAGAAATCGAAGGTGGTTCCTCCCGGATCAAGTACAGTTGAATTCAGCTTGACCCCCAAAGATAACGGCACTCTCTTAGTGCTGACGCATTACGATCTGCCGGCAGCGGAAGTTGCCTCACATGTTCAAGGCTGGACGCATTACATGCCGCGCCTGCAATCAATAGTGCAAGGTCAAGATCCCGGCGCCGATCCGTGGTCTGAACAAGCGATGCATTAATTCCTGCAACTGCGGATTTAACGCAACAGACGAAAACAAATATAAAGTAGAATCTGTCATGTGGCATCATGCCTTTCAAGATCACTCGGAAATGCTGAAAAGTATGACTGTTGATATGTGGAGCAGTGGCTCATGAACAAGGACGAGCAGATAAAGGAGGGTGCATTACGATGAGTACAGCGGTTCATCAAGAAATAACGTTTAGAGCTAGTCCTGAGCGTGTTTACAATATCCTTATCAGCAGTGAGCAATTTAGTGAGGCGTTTCGCTGGAGCGGATCTGATTATCGGCACAGAGGACCAGCAAGTCGATATTCATGGAGATTATGCCGGAGTTAATGGGGACTATCTCTTTATATTGCAGGATAAGAGGCAGCCCCGGCAGAGAGTTGCTGAGGAAGGGTATCTACGGAGTAAGGAAAGAAATTACTCCGTGGATGACCCTTTGCTTTTTTAGAGGCAATTGGGAGTTTTTGAATTAGCTAGTTAAACGAGCTGAAGCCATTTGGCTCTACCATAAAAGCACCCCATGGGCTAATAAATGGAGCTTTTTAGTTCAGCGCTGCTCTTAAACTGTAAGAGTGCAGTTATTTTCGATAGTAATCGTTTTTTAGTAGGGAAATCTTGCAAATCTACAGGTATTCCGCTTCTTTATTGTCCTAACTTGAGATAGGGTGAATGAAAACATGTATTTTCGCATGAATGATGAGCTGCTGGATACATGGAGTTAATTAGAAATGTACAATTGCAGTTTTTCTCCAACTACAGTCCCTGCATCGCACTTCGCCCAAGCTCATACCGTACAACGTGTTTGCCTTCCGCGCCGGTCATCGGATGTAAGTCGTCGAATTGATCTCGGAGTGGCCACCATAAGTTGCGGCAAATAACTTTTCAGCATCCCGGTGTCCCCGCTCTAGACGACCTCTTCGTTCTCCTGTTCTTGCCTGCATATGGTATTGGATAAATGGATGACAGTGAAGAGCCTAGGAATCAATCCTCAAGCTGAGATCGGCATGCAGAGAACTTGTCCCGCACCCTAAAAAATACTTCCGTAAGTCGCCAAAAACTGCGAGGGCTCGATCCTGTGCGGTTTTGGCTTAATGAAGTCTCATCTCGAAACCGATTAAAGGCATCTCGAGAAAGCTGCGCATGTCAACATTTCCGATATTCCAGGAGCCTGTAATCATTACGAAGGCCATCCAGGTTCACTCTCCGTTCATATTTTTTTGATATGCTTTCAAATGTAAGTCGAGACTTAGTTATCAAAAATATGCAGAATGTCGGAGGTTAATCATGTCATCGTCTATGAGGAAGATATCTTGCAAAATAATGTTACTGGTGTTATTGGTCGTTGGGGGGACGAGTTTGTTTGGGGGACAGCCGCCCGTATCAGCCGCGAATTCCACTTCTACATTGCCTTCCTCCAAATCGGAGGGGGCAGCGGATTTGAATGACGCTGCTGGGCTATCGGCATTCATTGATGGTATCATGAAAGGGCAAATGGATAATTTCAAAATTCCAGGAGGGGTCATCACGATCGTCAAGGATGGGAAGACTCTGCTTGCTAAGGGCTATGGTCACTCGAATATCGAAATGGTACGCCAGTCAACCCAGAGACCAGTTTATTTCGGATCGCTTCGACAACGAAGCTGTTTACTTGGACGGCCGTGATGCAATTGGTCGAGCAGGGCAAGCTCGATCTCGATGTGGACGTCAATACCTATTTAAAAACAGTGAAAATACCAAAAACCTATCCGCAGCCCGTTACTTTGCATCATCTCATGACCCATACCGCTGGGTTTGAAGAGGGTGGAGTCGGCTATCAAATCACGACGGATCCAGCCAAACTGCCGGTGTCGATTTCGGAAACGCTTGCTAAGCATATGCCTGCGCTTGTTCGGCCTCCAGGCGAGATGACGTCTTATTCCAACTATGGAGCCTCGTTGGCAGGACTTATTGTCGAGGAAGTTAGCGGCATGGCTTATTATGACTATATACAGAAAAATATTTTCGATCCGCTCGAAATGAAATATGCCACAGTGGAGGAGCCTATTCCGGCATCTTTAGCGCCGAATGCGATGCTAGGCTATGCTCGAGAGAATGGCCAGTTCGTAGCCAAACCACCTACGTTCGAGGGAGGTTTCCGTCCCGCAGGATCAGGGGCTGTCTCGGCGCTCGATATGGCCCATTTCATGATCGCCCATCTTCAGGACGGACGTTATGGAAACAAGCAACTTCTTAAACCTGAGACCGCCAAATTGATGCATTCGCCGGCGTTTCAGTTTGACGAGCGATTACCGGCTATGGATCTTGGCTTTTATGAGTTGAGAATGAACGGACTGCGCGTTATTTCCCACGGGGGCGCTGACACGCTATTCAGTACGGAGCTATATCTAGTGCCCGATAAGCAAATTGGCATTTTCGTTTCCTTTAGCGGGGGAGATGGAGGGCTGCAGCGACAGGGATGTCGAAAGCCTTTTTCGATCGTTACTATCCGGCACAAGAAGTCAAACTGCCTCCTGTGTCCGAAGAACTTGAGAATGCCGTGCAGAAATACGCTGGTTCCTATCAGTTCACGCGCCGTAACCACACGGATATAGATAAGTTTTTTAGCTTTTTGACCCAGATCAACGTTGCGGTTTCTGATAACCGCCTATCCCTTGGAAGCGGAGCCGAGCAGCAAATATTCGCTCCCATTGCGCCAAATTTATTTCAAGAAGTTGGAGGCACGCATCAGATTGGATTCCGCACCGATGCATCAGGAAAGGTCACTCACCTGCTTCTTGATATTTTCCCTGAAATGCCGCTAGAACCCACGCCGCTGCTCGATCAATCTAAGTTTTGGTTTCTTCTGATTGGTATCTCGTCCGTTCTGTTCATCAGCGTATTGACTGGGTATGCCTATAACAGGCGTGAAATTAAAGCCATGCCTAAAGCTCAAAAGTGGGCAGTTCAGCTGTCGGCAGCTACCGCAGCTTGGACGCTGGCTACCTTAGTTGCTACGTTCGTCGTAGTGTTGAACATGGAACTGTTGGATCGTCTTAGCCGCGTTACGCTATCTTTAAATCTCTATCTGTTCATGCCCATTCTTCTTGTCTTGTTGACCTTGGCGATGATGGCTTTAAGCGTAATGGCTTGGAAGAACAAGTATTGGACAGCGTTGAAGCGCGTGCATTATTCCCTAGTGGCGTTATCGGCAGTAGCGATGAGTTTATTTTTCTATCATTGGAATCTATTGGGATGGCATTTTGGTTGAAGCAACAATCCGTCCGTTCGGGCGGAACACGATAGAGATTGGAGACGTGCATACTCATGGCCAAAATCCTAATCGCGGATGATGATGCGCACATTCGTGAGCTGATCACCTTATTTTGCGGAATGAAGGATATGAGATATTGGAGGCGAAAGACGGAGCGGAGGCGCTGGCGATTGTTGAAAATACTCGCATAGATCTAGTTATCCTTGACATTATGATGCCCCAATTAGATGGTTGGGAATTGTGCAGAGAGATCAGGCGCATAGATTCGAATATCCCTCTCTTGATGGTTACAGTCAAGGGAGAATCAGCACAAAAGGTGAAGGGATTTCAGCTTGGAACAGACGATTACTTAACGAAACCGTTCGATCCGTTAGAGCTTGTGATGAGAGTAAAAGCGTTGTTAAAGCGTTATATGATAGTCTCTTCACAAACCATACAGCTGGGTGGCATTGTGCTGAATCGGCGAAGCTTTCAAGTGATTCGGGGGAATGAAACGCTTAATCTGCCTTTAAAGGAATTCGAACTGCTGTTTAAGCTGGCTAACCATCCAGGACAAATTTTTACCCGGGAGCAATTGATTGCCCACATCTGGGGAATGAATTACGAAGGCGATGACCGAACCGTTGATGTTCACATTAAGCGCCTAAGGGAAAGGTTTGCCGGAGATGCGCAGCATTTTCAGATTGAAACGGCTCGCAGTCTGGGATACCGGTTAGTAATAACATGATCAAAACCTTATACGTCCGAATTATTTGCACGTTTCTGGTCGTCATTATATTCAGCTTGTTGTCTGCTTTCTTTATTGGGTTCTTTTTCTTCAAGAAAGAAATAAATCATATCGGACAGAACGACATGATTGCAGTAGGAGAAGAAATTATACGTTTCTATGAACAAACGAGCCCTAATGATCGGGACGCGTACATCATGCGTATGGTGAAGATATCCTCCTATCCGGTTCATATCTATGACCATTCCGGCAACATGAAGTTCTATGTTTTAGATAAGACAGATAATATCAAAATCGCGCCGGAAGCGGTTCAACAGGTGCTGCGTGGACAATACTATCGTTCTCCCAGTGAAGCAGAACAAACTTTCGTTGGTCTTCCTTTTCCAATTGATGGGGAGCCGCATGCTATGTTTATGCAGTTTTCCACGCAAAACGAAAATATTATAAATCGGATGATGCTGCTTGTACTGGTGCTCGGTCTAGTCATTGGAAGTCTGTGCATTCTCATTGCCGCCAGGTATTTGGTGAAACCCATCCAAGTATTGACAAAAGCAACTAAACGACTTGCAAAGGGCGATTTCAACGTGGAAATAAAAACGAAACGCGCAGACGAAATCGGAGCTTTGACCCACAGTTTTAATGAGATGGCTAGCGAGCTTAAACAGTTGGAGCAGATGAGGCAGGATTTCGTTTCGAACGTCTCTCACGAAATTCAAACCCCGCTAACCTCTATTTCCGGCTTTGCTTTGGCCATGAAAAACAGTAACTTGGTAGCGGAAACCGATCGGAATTATTACCTGGATATTATTATCGGGGAGAGCGGGCGACTATCCAGGCTCAGCGATAACTTGCTAAATCTCGCTTCCTTAGATTCAGAGCATCATCCATTTGAGGCAATTACGTATAATCTCGACGAGCAAATTAGGCAAATCGTTGTTACCTGCGAGCCGCAATGGGCGGCCAAAGGCATTCACATCGAATTAGAATTGGCTCATGCTGTTAAAATAACGGCAGATCGGGATCAGCTTAATCAAGTATGGATGAATATAATAGGCAACGGCATCAAGTTTACCCCTTCTGGAGGGCATATCGAAATACGCATGAAGCGTTCGACGAATGAAATCTTAATCGCGATAACCGATTCAGGAATCGGAGTAGCGTCGGAGCAGCTCGATTATGTTTTCGAGCGATTTTACAAAACGGACCGATCGCGGAACCGCAGCATTGGCGGTAATGGCTTGGGTCTTGCCATCGCTAAGAAAATCGTCACTCTTCATCATGGAAGCATCGAAATGAAAAGTCAGCTAGGTCAAGGTACGACAGTGATTGTGCATTTGCCTACTCGATAATGTTAAGGCGTATTTCCATCTTCAAATCCCTCGATGATCAGCTAGATTAACTGTAGTACCAGCATGCTTGGGGGCCTTAGCTCATCTGGGAGAGCGCATCGCTGGCAGCGAAGAGGTCAGGGGTTCGCCCGCGCGGACGGAACGGATGAGTAACCTCCAAAGAAACTACTTCAAGTGCAGGAGCACGGCGTCTGAATCTACCGCTAAGCTTGTCTTCATCGATTCTGCTTCGTAAGCCATTTAAATCAAGATTCATAAATCCCCCTAGGCTCCATATGAAAAATCCGCAACCAACATGGTTTGCGGATTTTTCCGTTATGGAGCCACGGGGAGAGAACCCCTTTGGGTTCGCCCGCGCGGAACACCACAGACGTTATTTAAGCAAACTAATCAAGATTAAGTACCTTACGGACATAACGTACGCTATATGCGTATAACCCCCCCTATCTCTTATCCATTATGACAAATAGCGGAACCTATGTCCGTAATGATTTTAAAAGCTAGATAATTTATCAAATAAGCGCTCTCATGTCCGTAACTCAATGATATTTACTGTCATCTCAACCTGAGGTCCATATCCTTGTATCTCAATACCTCCTTTTGCGCCACCTAGTATATAGGCGAGGTCAAGATATCTATAGCCATTATTGAAATCACGAACCTCCCATTCTGGATAAAGATTATCAAAGTTGCCCATTACCGGAAACCATATTTTTCGCAAAACTCGATTGTTCCGTGACCAATTCTTCTTTTAAGTAATTCTCTTCTTCTGTGGTTTTTTTATGATAAGATCGAGGATTCTTTTTTAACCTTGCGAACTCTGAAACGATTTTGAAACGTCAAATGATGCATAATGATTACATCAAGACAATTAAAAGATAGTGGAGGGATTTTTTGGGTAGAAGTGCACCACTGACTTTATGGCGGGAATAAGAAGGTAATACATTGTTGTGATACAATATGTGTTTTTCGAAACAATTTGTATAGTAAGGATGTCTTATTGCCGCAAAATAATTCCAATTAGAGGAGGAATAAGATGAAAAAGACAAGTATAATTCTGTTGGTTATCCTTACAGCAGTATTCTCTCTTGCAACAGGTGCTTTCGCTGCCAGCAAACTTACCACTATACAAGCGTATTTAAACGGAGAGGTGAAGTTTCTCAAAGACGGCGAGAGTTGGCGCCCGACGGACGATAAGGGCAACGAGGTTTTACCAATTACCTACGATGGAACAACCTATCTGCCTCTTCGTGTTGTCGCCAACGTTCTGAATATTCCTGTATCGTACAATGATGCGGAAAAAATAATTTCGCTTGGTGAGGGCAAAAATGTCTCCTTGTATAGTAAAGAGATGAAAACGGAATACTCCAGCGCGAAATTTTTTGATGTAATCGACAAAAAGCAGCTCATTTTCGGCGGAAAGCAGTACAATGGAGCTTTTGCATTCTCAGCAAGCCCTGGCGAAAGTTATAGCCTAAAAATTGACTTTGGCCAAAAATACAGCACCCTGCATCTCATGGTCGTTGCCAAAGCCACTATGAAAATGAAAGTATACAATGGTGCTAAGCAGCTGCTGTCTGATGAAATTAGTGTCGTGGAGGGTGAAGTTAAAGAAGTAGATGTTGATCTGAAGGGCAGCCAATATGCAGAAATACATCCCTATTATGGCTATGACTCAAATTTAAGCGACTATCCGCTGCTTTATGTTCTGAAGGACAGCTATGTAAAATGATAGAGGATTATTCCCCTTTTGATCTTGAGGAATGTTTCGTTCCTTTTGTCAATGGGGGGGGGTTCATATCTCTGATTGTAATGGCCGGCTTCACAGTATAGGGGCTCGCCATCCGATGTCGCTGCCGACTGTGAACAAGGACAATTCCGTAACTCTGGCTTGGAATGACAATTCCAACATGGAGTCGTACTAAGAAGCTTAAAGCGAGAAAATAGAGCAAAGATAATGCATACAAATGTGCGTTAGAAAGAGGAGGGTTTCTACGTGGGTGCAGCCAAAAAGCTACTTCTACTGTTTTTTGCGTGTATTTTGTTTTTGAGCGTCCTTTTGCCAATGCCGATTACTTATGCGGAAGCACATGTTACTAAGTTCGCCATTCAAGATGCAAGCTCAGATTTAATCGCTGGAAAAGAGTATTTAGCGATGTTAGAGACCGACAGGGCAAATGGCACTTTTATTGGTGTAGAATATAACTATTCTACCGATGGTGGAGCAACGTGGATCGGTTCGTCCATATTTCTTAACCAACAGGATTCTATAAATTCATCTTTTGTATTGCCCATTGACCGGCAGTTGACATCAGCAATGTTCCGCGTCCGTGTCGATTTCACACCTACCTTTGGAAAAGATAGCCACTCCGAGAAAACGATCGGCCCTTATAAAATCCTGCAGCCGGGCTCGCCATCCGATGTAGTTGCGGTGGCGAATAAGGACAATTCCGTAACCCTGACCTGGAATGACAATTCGAACATGGAGACTTATTATACCATTTTCCGCGATGGACCTGATGGCTCCAAACCCTTTTATGTAACGAATACGAAGGATCACTTGGGCCTGCTCAGCTACGTGGATAAAACAACAAATCCAACTGAAAGTATAATTTATGCCTATTCGTTGTATACCGTAATTGACCAATACGCCCTGCCGGATAACATCAAGCCGGGGCCGGTGAGCGTTCTTGTAAAAACGAAGCAGCTGGCACCGAAGATCACGGATCCAATCAAGAACAACACGGATCTTTTCAAGCTTAGCGACCCTCAAAAAACGATAACAGATTCGCCTAAAGGCTTATTGTCAGATAAATATGCAGCTAAATTAAGCCAGTATATCCTTGACGTCGATAACGTTGCTGTGAAAAGTGTAGAGTTGAATAAAAAATCATTGGCACTGAATAAGGGTGAAAGTCAAACGCTAAACGCAGCCATTTCTCCTTCCAATGCGGTCAAACAGCAGGTAACGTGGAGCAGCGATAATCCAAAGGTTGCTACTGTAGACAGTGCCGGTAAAGTTACGGGCATTTCTGCGGGAACGGCGATTATAAAGGCGATGACAGCAGATGGGCTCACCAGTATATGTGTCGTAAGAGTAACCGAAGATCCGCAAGCCAATGAGCCGACTCCAACTCCGGCTACGCCTAAACCTAAGGCCACCAGTGCGCCAACTCCTACTATGCCCAAGACAGATTTCACGGATATAGCCGGACATTGGGCGTATGAGGATATCACGCAAGCGGTGGAATTAGGCTTCGTCAACGGCTATCCGGATGGCACATTTCGCCCGGACGGAAGCGTCACCCGCGCCGAATTTGCCAACATGCTCATGAATGGGATAAAGCCGACAACAGAAGGCGCGGAGCTTCTCTTCAAGGATAAAGACAAAATTGGCGCATGGGCGCTCCAATCGGTTTCAAAGGCATTTAAGTTAGGGATCATCAGCGGGTATTCGGACGGTACGTTCCAACCGAGTGCCAACATTACACATGCAGAAATGATTGCAATGATTGTTCGCGCTTCCGGTCTCCCCATGGATAATACGCAGCCGACCGGTTATGCGGATGATGCGGACATTCCCAAATGGGCGAAGCCCGCCGCTAAGACGGCTGAATTGAATGGGATCATTATCGTCTCGGGTATTACAGGCAAAGCATTCGCACCACAGACGTTATCTACCCGCGCTGAAGCTACGTCGGCTATTGTTAAGATGCTGAAGATTGGAAAATAGAACAAACATGCAGTTAAGAAAGTGGTGTCAATGCGTTAATAGAAGGTGATTTGTTCAAGCCATTCAGACTAACTCTTGACGATAATCGTTGCAATTGTTATTTTGGAAACAAGAAGGTGATTATGATGACAGGATATCGCATTCAATTGCTGGGAACGTTTCAATGCTTTTACAACGACAAGCCGTTTGAACGTATGCTTACAACCCGACAGCAGCTGTTGTTTGCTTATTTTTTGCTGCATCCTGATATCCCTATAAATCGGAAGCATCTGGCCTTTATGTTTTGGCCAGATACTTCGGAACCGCAAGCACTGACTAATCTGCGAAAGCTTATATATGATTTAAGAAAGTGTTTGCCTATATCGGACACATTTTTAGAGATGAACGGCAGTCAGATTACATGGCATTCGCTTGAACAATGTAGCGTCGACGCGTTAGATTTCAACCAGATGGCCGAAAGTGTGGAAATAGCGGATTTAAAACGCGCTATTGCTTCCTATCAAGGGGAACTGCTCCCTGGTCACGACGAAGAATGGGTACTGGAGCTTCGCGAGAAGCTATCTTTTCAATATGCAGTATTACTGAAACGGATAATAACGATCTGCGAAAATAAAAGAGACTTCCACTCCGCTCTGGACTATTCCATTCGTTACCTTCACTTGGACCGTTATTCAGAATCGGCTCATGTACGTGTAGCTAATCTCTATGCATGCAATCATAATTTAAGCGCGGCTTATAGGCAGTTTGAAGAAATGAAGACGATGCTTAGCAAGGAATTGGGTGTGCTCCCTTCTGTTGATACTATGGAGAAATTCAATCAGCTTTCCACGATTGCCCGCTCGGCTACTGTGAGAGAAAATAAAATGCAGGTGCCGTTCGTTGGCCGCGAGCACGAATGGAATCGGCTGCTGGAATGTTGGGATAAAGCTATGCGTGACCGCTCGATGTTAGTCGTATTGGATGGCGAAGCTGGAATCGGCAAGACACGTCTAGCCGAAGAATTCGGATTTTGGGCGCAAATTCAGGGCATACGGGTTTATACCTCTTTTTGCTATTCATCAGACAGCATTCCAATCCCTCATGAGCCTCTGGTCTCCTGGCTGGAGCAAGCTGATCTTCAGCATATGGACACAGCAGGTTTGGTGGAGATGTCCAGAATGCTGCCCAAGCTGAAAGAGCAATATCCTGAGCTGCCTCCTCCCGCACCTCTCAGTGAAAATTGGCAGATCCGTATCTGGCATCAGGCTAACCTTGACGCACTGTCCGGCGGAAAGTCGACAATTTTAATCCTTAATGACCTGCAATGGGTGGATAAAGAAACGCTGCATTTGCTAAGTTTTTTTCTTCGTCCAGAGCATTCTTCAGCCTTGATGATGATCTGTACCTTGCGGACGGGAGAAGGCTTTATGCCTGATCATGTTAGAGAGTTTATCGATGCTCATCGTTACCAGAACAAGCTTGCGCAAATTGGAATTCCCTTCTTATCGAAGCAAGAAACGAAACTGCTGGCAGCATCATTGCACCAATCGAAATGGATCGCAGCTGAAATTGCTCAACTGTACGAGGAAACCCAAGGAAATCCACTATATATCGGGGAAGTCGTGCGATCGATTCAATTCAATACCCGCCATGAAAGCTATGGTACTACAATCCTTTATTTGATGATCCATCGGCTAGCCATGCTGCCTCCTTCCTACCATCCTCATGTTCACCTTTTGACGATTCTCGGCAAACCTGCACCCATCCCTTTTTTGACCGGAAATGCCGATCTGCCTGACCAAGCTGCCGATCACATTGAGGCACTCATCCAATCACGCATATTGTCCGTGACAGATCATGGGATGGTGGACTTTTATCACAAAAGAATGAGAGAAGCCTCGATGCTCCGGATGAACCGATCCGTGAGACTCGCTTGGCATCAGGTAGCTGCCAAAGCTATGATGCAGCATGAAAATGAAAGGTACTTTACTTTCGCAGAGATAGCTTATCAGCTTGAAAATGCCGGACTGCACCTCGAAGCCACAGAATACTATATGAAAGCGATCGAGGAGGCAAAACGGGTTTGTGCGCATGATACCATTATCGAATATGGAAGCTCAGCGCTTAGAGCGGCAAACCCGGAACAGAAGTTTAAGCTCCTGTCCTCTATGGCTCATGCGTATCGAATGACCGGTCGATGGTTGGATATGGAGAACACCTACAGGATATTACTGCAGCAATCTGAACATGCTGTTCCATTGGAGTTAAAAACCATGTACGAAGTCGGATTGGCGAACTGCTTAAGACTGCAAGGTAAATACTTGGAAGCTTTAGATTATTTGGAAAAATGCCTGCATCGCTTTGAACTGTTAAATGACAGCAAGGGGCTTGCTGAAACATGCGGAAATCTGGGCCTTATTCACCAATATTTGGGTAATTTTGAAGTAGCCGCCCGCTTTTTGCAGCAAAATATAGAGCTTAACCCGGAAGGCAGCGAAAATGAGCGGTTCATAGTTATTTTGGGCAATCTCCTGTACGATCAAGACCGGTTTGAGGAATCGATACACACCTTCAAAAGGCAAATTCAACTTGCAAGCGAGCGCCATAACCGAATTGATCTAGCCAAAGCACTTGGAGGCATCGGGCTGAACTTCCTGGAGACGCAACAATTCGACCGCGCCTATACGTCGTTTTGCGAAAAATTAGAGGTAAGCCGACTGCTTGGTGACCGGATGGGTATGGCGATTTCCATCGGATTAATTGGAAAGTGGCATATGAAAGTGGGCTTTTATCAGGAAGCTCATGACTGTCTTCTCTATTGCTTAGATGAAGCGCTTAGGATTGGCGACATGCGAGTTGTCGGTATTATGCTGGGTTTGATCGGGCACACCTTTGGAGAGAGGGACAAAGAGAACGAAGCACTGTGGATTTTGCAGCAAGCAGAGCATGTAACGGAATATCTTAATGTCCCTTTTTTTGTTTGCGATACTTACTATTATCGTGCCTATTTCGAACTCAAGCGCAAAAGGTGGCAAGAAGCAGAAGTGTATATTGATCGAGCGCTTAACCTGTCTGCCAAGCTTAATAGAAGCAAATTACACGAAGCATTGTCTAGCTTTCTTATACTTTGTCAGAATAAGACCGAGGATTCTATTGTTCTTCGCACAATAAAGCATGTAGAAACGGCTCCAGTTATTCCGAACGAAGCCTCTTCCCATTCTCGCACTTTTGCAGAATTACAAGAATCGATTACGGCCCTGCGAGCTCAGAAACACTTTTGAAACGTCGGATGATGCATAATGATTTAGTCAAGACCTATTAAATGATAAAGGAGGGATTTTTTTGAGCGCAAGTGCACCAGTAACATTATCACGGGAAGAAGGAAGCCATATTTGGTATACCGGAGGTTTGTTAACAATAAAAGCCGGGTCTGAGCACACCGGAGGGCAATATAGCTTGGTTGAAGAGCTTTTGCCGCCTGGGATGTCGACTCCCTATCACATTCACCGCAACGAAGATGAGACCTTCTATCTCATTGAAGGGGAAGCAGAGTTTATTATAGAAGGAACTGTGCAATTGGCGAAAGCGGGCGCTTTTTTATTCCTTCCACGCAATATCCCGCACGGATTCCGGGTTACAGGAAAGCACCCCGCGAGAATGCTGAACATGGTCAACCCCGCTGGATTAGAGCGATTTTTTATTGAACTTAGCCAGCCGGCTGCAGAGCTTGTCATTCCGCCTTCTGCAATGCCCGACATTCCCAAGATGATCGAAGTGGCGAAGCGTTATAACATTGAAATACTCGGCCCTCTCGAACATTTCATTAATGGTAGTGAATTGGGGTAGTGAAACTAACCATTGCGGGAGAGCGCATCGCTGGCAGCGAAGAGGTCAGGGGTTCGATCCCCCTATATCAAGACAAACATGGGAAGCCTTGGGCATCGAACTCGGTAAGTTTTGTTCTTCGTAACCCTATGTACAAAGGATATATGGTGTATGATATTTCGGAAACGGACAAGGTTTTATCGCATAGCTCACTTGTGGCTAATGCATAATTCATAAATTGCGTAAAATACTCTTGAGTGTCTAATATTGATCGTACTAAGAGAATAAATGAGATATAACAGTTTTAAGTTAAAGAAAGTTAAAGGACAGTTATGCTCAATAAAAAAGGCATGAGAAACTCAGCTAAAGTTCTGACTCTCGCTTTCAGTAATTAGCTGATCCTTATACATTCCGCCCCACTCAGCAAGTGTCACCAGAATGGGATGAAGTGAAACTCCTAGTTCGGTTAACGAATACTCTACTTTCGGGGGCACTTGATTGTACATTGTCCTCCTTACGATCCCGTCATTCTCCAATTCTCTTAACGATTGTATTAGCATTTTTTGCGTAATATTTATCACGAGTTTTTGTAACTCATTCGTTCGCTTTGGACCAAAATGCAAGTGATACAGAATGAGACTCTTCCACTTTCCACCAATTACTTTTAGGCAGATTTCAAGCTCGTTATAACAAAATTTCATCGGGATCAACTCCTTTACCTTTGCTATTAATACTTTTTGGTTACTATAACACAAATTAGTGTGTACTTCTCAAATCTTCATAATTAATATACCATTGATTTGAAGCCGCTTCCATACAGAGTGAGGGATCGCGAAAAAGCTTTGAACGGTGACCATAATAGTCCATTTTTTTTGGCTACTCATACGAATTTTGAAAGGGGAAGAGGGATTGAGCGAGTTAATTTTTAAACAATTTGAGATGACAAGAGGTTCTTTTATTGAAACTGTAGAATCAATCTCGAAGATAACAGCAGATGTTCAGCCAGAAGGATTTAACAACACGATCCATTGGCATATCGGTCATGTATTAACGATTACGGAAGGGGTTATAAGCTATCCCCATCCAATAACGACCCATCTCCCGGCAAACTATATTGAATTATTTGGTACAGGAACAAGACCAAGTGAATGGAAAGGAGATGTCCCTTCTGTAGATAAGCTCATCTTAATGCTAAAGGAACAATTGGTTCGTTTACAACGAATTCCATCTGGAAGGCTAAATCAGAGGCTGGAAGAACCTTTTATGGGACTTGAAACCATTGCAGAATTCGCGAGTATCGTTTTACTGCATGAAGGAATCCATATAGGACTTATTGATGCGATGAAACGTGTCATTAAAGCATCAAATTAATGAACTAATAAAGGAATATTAGTTATAGGGGGAAATTACAATGACTCAAATAGATGGCAAGTTAGATAAAAAAGGGATTAAAGTAAATTACTTGCTCTATTTATCGGATCGCATGAAGACTAATCAAAAGTTTCCACTTTTACTCTTTCTCCATGGTGTGGATCAACGAGGAGATGATGTGGAGTTTATTAGACATTTTGCTCTTCCGCAAATCTTGGAAAGCAAAACTGACTTTCCTTTTATCGTCGTTTCTCCACAATGTCCTGGTCATTCATCTTGGGATAAGGAAACTAATGCAATAATAACTTTACTAGACGAAATTAATTCTATATACCCAGTGGACCCAAAAGGGTGTACCTTACAGGTATAAGTATGGGAGGCTATGGTGCTTGGGATTTAGCAATTAAATATCCGGAAAGATTTGCGGCACTTGTGCCAATCTGTGGCGGTGGGACACCTGAAAAAGCACAGATCTTGAAAAATACCCCGGTATGGGCTTTTCATGGTGCTAAAGATGATATCGTACCTTTGCATGAAACGCTTAATATGGTCGAGGCTTTAAAACAATGTGAAGGAAATGTAAAGTTATCCATCTACCCAGATGCAGGCCATGACTTGACAGAAACGTATAACAACCCGATGCTCTATGATTGGTTCTTACAACATACAAGGTAACCTCTCACCCCAGATAACTGATATACAATAGAGCGGGATTTCATCTGGAAGTCCAGCTTTGATATATTGATGAGCTTTATTAGCCTCACCCATTATGATTTTTTGTTACCTGTTACCGCTTTTGCTTGAGAAAAGGCGCTTTCAATCCCAGTACAAAGTGAGGTACTCGATAAGGAATGTCCACCCATTTTTGGGTGTGTAATACCCCTATGTGGAAGAGCGCTTCGCTGGCAGTGATGAGGTCAGGGGTTCAGTCCCGCGAGGACGGAATGTTGAAGTGGCTTCGAAGAAGAGCTTCAAGTGCAGGAGCACGGCGTTTGAAGCTACCGCTAAAATCTCGATCCGAGTAAGGCTTCGACAACCTTCCAATCAAAGATTCATGCATTCCCCTCTCGACTTCACGAAGTGAAATTTGTGCTACCTTGCAGGTTTCTTGGCTACTTCTAGTAACTTTTGGTCTTTCTATCCTCCAAATCGTCCATATAACGCGATTCAATTAACGTACTTACCAACAAAAGCTATATTAACAACCAAAATAAAACTTAACGGACACCAAAGACGTTATTTTAGCAAATTATTCAAGATTAAGCATCTTACGGACATGTGGAGGCTGTCGATTCATTGTAGATATCTCAGTCCCCAAAACTACTGTTGCGAATAGATCAAATACTACGAAAAATTCAATACTTTAACTGGTTTTCTCCC
>NZ_VRTT01000005.1 GCF_008017805.1 Paenibacillus sp. N3.4
GTATGTAAGACCCCTTGTAGACGACGAGGTTGATAGGTTCGAGGTGGAAGTGCGGCAACGTATGCAGCTGACGAATACTAATCGGTCGAGGGCTTAACCAAACAATCCCAACCAAGTGAAGATAAGCTTTGTAGCAAATTCCGAATACTTGATTGGGGCCCAAGAACAAACCTAAGCAAATCTAACTTTACGCAAGTTTCGTATCTAGTTTTCAAGGAATAAACCTTGAAGTCATCAATGTTTCTATTCCCTGATAGCTCAGTTGGTAGAGCACTCGACTGTTAATCGAGTTGTCACAGGTTCGAGTCCTGTTCGGGGAGCCATATGGAGAGGTGTCCGAGCTGGCCGAAGGAGCACGATTGGAAATCGTGTAGGCGTCACAAGCGTCTCGAGGGTTCGAATCCCTCTCTCTCCGCCACTACTCTTTATGTAAGGCCCGTTGGTCAAGCGGTTAAGACACCTCCCTTTCACGGAGGTTACAGGGGTTCGAATCCCCTACGGGTCACCATTTTTACTTACCATGGAGGCTTAGCTCAGCTGGGAGAGCATCTGCCTTACAAGCAGAGGGTCGGCGGTTCGATCCCGTCAGCCTCCACCATTTACCCAAAAAAGTGAAGTGCAGCTTTGTAGCAACGCCGATTACTTTTTCGGGGAATATAAGAAACATGCTTTTAATGACGCGGGGTGGAGCAGCCCGGTAGCTCGTCGGGCTCATAACCCGAAGGCCGCAGGTTCAAATCCTGCCCCCGCAACCAACCTCTTAAATGAGGTCATGATAAACACGGAGCTGTGGTGTAGTGGCCTAACATGCCTGCCTGTCACGCAGGAGACCGCGGGTTCGAATCCCGTCAGCTCCGCCATTTTTATGGCATTAGCAACAAAGCTTGGCTCGGTAGCTCAGTCGGTAGAGCAGAGGACTGAAAATCCTCGTGTCGGCGGTTCGATTCCGTCCCGAGCCACCATTTTTCTTAATTGAATAAGCCGTTGTAGCTCAACTGGTAGAGCAACTGACTTGTAATCAGTAGGTTGGGGGTTCAAGTCCTCTCGACGGCACCACAAATCCCAAAAAAAGTGAAGCTAAGCTTTGTAGCAATGCCGATTACTTTTTCGGGGCCCGGTAAGGATTTATATCATGGAGGCTTAGTGAAGTGGCTAAACACGGCAGACTGTAAATCTGCTCTCTCCGAGTTCGGTGGTTCGAATCCATCAGCCTCCACCATTTACTTTTTCTAGGGGCATAGTTTAAGGGTAGAACAAAGGTCTCCAAAACCTTTGGTGTGGGTTCAATTCCTGCTGCCCCTGCCAAAAAGTAACTTCATATTGTGGCGGTCGTGGCGAAGGGGTTAACGCACTGGTTTGTGGATCCAGCATTCGCGGGTTCAAGTCCCGTCGTCCGCCCATTATTTTTAAAAGCAAGCATTGGGGATTAGCCAAGCGGTAAGGCAACGGACTTTGACTCCGTCATGCCAAGGTTCAAATCCTTGATCCCCAGTTTTATATGCGGAAGTGGCTCAGCGGTAGAGCATCGCCTTGCCAAGGCGAGGGTCGCGGGTTCGATCCCCGTCTTCCGCTCCATTTAATTTTTAAGGCGCCATAGCCAAGTGGTAAGGCAGAGCTCTGCAAAAGCTTTACCCCCAGTTCGAATCTGGGTGGCGCCTCCACGTACAAGCCGGAGTGGCGGAATCGGCAGACGCACAGGACTTAAAATCCTGCGGTAGGTGACTACCGTACCAGTTCAAGTCTGGTCTTCGGCACCATAAGTTTTACAAAGTAATATGCCGGCATGGCGGAATGGCAGACGCGCTCGACTCAAAATCGAGTCCGAAAGGGTGGAGGTTCGAGTCCTCTTGCCGGTATAATAAAGAAAGATCCTGAGAGATGATAACATCCTTCAGGGTCTTTTTTTGCATACAAAAAAGTTTTTAGAGTCAAAGTTGTAGTTTACAGCCAGCATGCTATAATTATTCCACAAACTTCCATTAAAACGAAACTAATTCTATCTACCCTAGAAGAGTAATTTTACAATGGTTAAGAGAAGGATGCGATAATCATTGAACTGGAGAAAATCTCTGACTTTTAAATTTGTAGCCGGATTCGTAATTATTATTTCTCCACTTATCATTTTCTTGTTTTATAATAATTTGTATGCAATTAGCGTCGTACGTGAACAGGTATCCAGTGCGAATAAAAACTTACTAGCTGATTATGTCAAGCAAGTGGATAAACAAATGAAGGAGATTAACAACTATTTGAATTTGGTTAATGACCGTGAGCCGGATGTGAACTGGTTGAATTTTATGGAATATGGCACCGATGATTATATGCTGACTAAGCAAAAAATATTTACTCGTTTTCAGGTTGATTTAGGTTATTTCCAAGTAATCGATACGATATTTTTGTATAACATTAAGGACAAGGATATTGTATTAAACACACGATCGGACTATTATTTGAACGAAAAGGTGATTGGGGATTATATTGAGGCTCATCCTCATGACGATGCAACCCAGACCACAGGGGCCTGGCAGGTTATTAAAGTAGGTAATGAGACGGCATTTATGAAGTTAATTAGAAATAATAATTTGGTTGTAGGTTGCTGGATTAAAGCGGATACGGTGGCTGAGCCATTAAAGTTTCTGGATGCGGACAATGGTGGCGGTTCTGCGATTATGATATCTGATGGAACGGTAGCATCGGATACGAAGCTTACACACTCACAAATTTCTATCATTGCTAATCCTCCGCAAAAGGCAGCGAAGCCTTTTCAAACTGTAACCGATTACAAAGATGGACGTTCTTACCTGATTGTCGACATTCCTTCGATTATGGTTCCTATCAAGTATGTAGTTCTTATACCAGAAGCAAGCATGTTGAAAAATTTGCCTTTTTTTCGTTTAGCCATCTACGTAATTCCCTTGGGGGGATTGCTGATTCTGTCGTTTTATTTTGTTTTTGTGCGAAAAGTACTGCTTACCCCGATGAAGAAGTTAATTCGAGGCATGCAAAGAATTACAAGAGGGGATTGGGATGTCAGGTTAGAGCAAGATAATACGACGGAATTCGCTTTCGTCATTCGAACGTTTAATAACATGGTCGGCGAAATAAGCAATCTCAAAATAGATGTGTATGAGCAGCAGTTGCTAACCAAAGAGGCTGAATTCAAGCATTTGCAAGTACAGATCAAACCCCATTTTTACTTAAACTCTTTGAATATCATTACGAGTCTAGCAGCGACCAAGCAATATGATGTTATACAGAAAATGGCTAGATATTTAGCGGAATATTTCCGTTTTAATATAACAACGTCTCGTCGTACAGTGACTTTGGAAGCGGAAATCAAACATATTCGTAATTATTTAGAAATCCAGAAGCTTCGTTTTCCGAATAAACTGACGTATGAGATTAATCTCCCTGATTCCTTGGCCGGGTGTTCTATTTTGCCACTCACGATTCAAACCTTAGTAGAGAACTCAATTATTCATGGCTTTATGAACCGTCGTCAACTTTTTGTTATCCAAATCGATATACACGAGGAATCTTTATGGATTGACGGCAATGAGGAAACTAATGTTTGGGTCTGTGTGCAGGACAATGGGGTCGGCTTCACGCCCGAAATACTGAAAAGGCTGCAAACAAATTATTTAAACGATCATTCAAGCAGCGAGCATCTGGGGTTACATAATGTTTTATTACGGCTGCAAATGCGGTACGGGGATCGGGCACAATTAGTATTCAGCAATGCAGTAAATGGTGGTGCGATCGTACAAATCCGCATTCCCGCAGTTTATTTAGAAGAGAAGGTTGAGAAGACCGATGACATATAATTTATTAGTTGTAGACGATGAATTCTACGCGGTGCAGGGCGTCACGCAAGGCATTGATTGGAAGGAGCTAGGCATTGGGCATGTTTATGAGGCCTTTGACTCAGAAGAGGCTGTGGAAAGACTGCTACAGTCACCAATTGATGTGATGATATGTGATATTGAAATGCCCAATAGGAATGGGCTTGAGTTAATTAAATGGGTAAAAGTGAATTCTCCCTCGACGGAGACGATATTTCTTACTGGTCATGCAGACTTCTCGTATACGCGAACTGCGTTGCAAGCAGGGTCATTTGATTACATGTTAAAGCCTTTTGATTATGATGAGCTTAAAACGGTCGTCAAACGGGCTATCGAGAAAATCACGGAGAAGCGTGAAGCCCAAAGTTTCAATGAAGTGCAGCAGCGTTATTATTCGTTATTTCAAACACATAAGCCGTTACTGGAAGAAAAGTTTTGGCAGGATCTCCTTTCTAGGCGAGTGGTTCCTTCTCGTTCGTCTCTATCGTCATTAATTGCTTCGTATGAGTTAAGTTTTTCACCAGATAGTTATGTCTTGCCAGTACTGATATCGGTAGAGTTGTGGAAAAAAGAGTTAAGTGCGCGGGATGAAGACATTATGGAATATGCGCTGCGCAATGCTGCCGGAGAAATCATTTTGGCTAGCCATGCTGGGGTCGTGCTTCAGGATCGAGGAGGCAATAATCTGGTTCTGTTTTATTTACCTCAGGATCATGCTCAAGCTTTGAATGCCAAGGAACTTATAGATCGTTGTAAGCATTACATTCGTTCATGCAATCATTATTTCTACTGTAATTTAAGCTGTTACTTGGGTGAAGAGATAGAGTTTAACGGCCTTCTGGAAATGTATGTAGAGCTGCTGGAGACAGAGCGCAGTAACATCACCCAAGCGAACAGCGTTATTTCCTTCGGAGAACGCCGCGGACCTGCTGGACAGACCTTTTCGATTCCGTGGGTGTCGGGGATATCCGTATTATTTGATTTAGGCAGCAAGGAGGATGTAAGACATAAGCTGGATGAAATATTCTCCATGTTGGAGGCTGAGCCTAGTCTAACGATAGAAACACTTGAATCTTCATTTCATGCATTGGTGCATATGATTTTTCAAGTATTTCATAAGCGTGGCTTTACCATACAGGAGGTGCTGGCTCCCCGGGATCTGTCCGATAGCGCATCGGTGACGCGTTCATTCCTTCAGTTCAAGGCTTGGTGTTATCGTGTCATATTAAACAGCATGGACTACATTATTACCCACGAAAAAGGAGAAGCCTCTGTTATTCAAAAGATTTCATCCTATATAGACGATCATTTGCGGGAGGATATTACCCGTGAACAAATTGCTGAGTACGTTCACTTTAATCCAGCTTATTTGTCCCGATTATTTAAAAAGGAGACAGGCAGCTCTTTGACCGACTACATGCTTGCCCGACGAATCGACAAATCGAAGGAGCTGTTAACTACATCTCAGTTGAAAATTGGCGACATCGCAGAAATAGTGGGCTATGAAAACGTCCCTTATTTCACGAAAATGTTTAAAAAATCCACAGGTCGAACGCCAAGAGAATATCGGAAAGAACAGCAGCATTAAGATGAGCCATCGTCCGTTTCCATCGGGAATGGCTCTTTTTTATGCGAGAAAGTAACCAAAGTAGAAGAAATGAGGTCACAATGAGTTATAGAGTGCAAACAAATCCCCCCCTATAATGAACTTATAAGCGAGAGACACAAACATACGAACTCGGAGCAGATAGGGGGAACATCAATGAGCAAAGCAGAAGCTCAACAGCTGCCTGCAAAGATCAGTGATCAATTACGGGTTGGATCGACAAAAAAAACGAGCTATTTTTCACAAAAGAAAGCGCTATATTTCATGCTGCTGCCAGGCGTGCTTTATTTACTGCTTAACAATTATTTGCCTATGTTTGGTATCATCATTGCTTTCAAAAAAATTAATTACACGGATGGAATCCTCGGCAGTCCATGGGCGGGATTTGATAATTTCAAGTATTTGTTTGCTACAGCCGATGCATGGACGATTACTAGAAATACGTTATTGTATAACGGGTTATTTATCATACTTAATCTCATTTTCGGTGTGACCATTGCAATCCTATTAAACGAAGTAAAGAAGAAGTTTTTATCGAAATTTTATCAATCGATCGTATTTCTGCCTTACTTTTTATCGATGGTAGTTGTGGGCTACGTAGTACTAGGCTTTCTGAGTATGGAAACCGGATTTATTAATAAATCCATTCTGGAGCCGCTTGGTTTTGAAGGCATTGACTGGTATTCAGAATCAAGTTACTGGACTCTTATCCTTCCGATCGTTAACACTTGGAAATATGTTGGCTATTCGTCAGTCATCTATCTGGCAGCGATCGTCGGCTTCGATCAGGAATTGTATGAGGCAGCTACTTTGGATGGAGCGACGAAAATGCAGCAATTTCGTTATATCACGATACCGCTGCTTTATCCGCTAATTATTATTACTACGCTGTTAGCTATTGGACGAATTTTTTACTCCGACTTTGGACTGTTTTATCAAGTTCCTTTAAATTCAGGACCGTTATTTCCAACAACGAATGTTATTGATACATACGTGTATCGTACATTCTTAATCAACGGAGATATTGGGATGTCATCCGCAGCAGGCTTATACCAAGCTATTGTAGGCTTTGTTCTGATCCTTGCCAGCAACAAGCTTGTCCGCAAGGTCAGTAAGGAAAATGCCTTATTCTAAACCATACACAATTGTCAGCGCTAGGGGGTTTATAGATGTCACAAACATTTACACAAAGTAGAAAAGTTAGTGGACTTGATGTGTTCGTGCATTTGTTGTTTATAGTCATAGCTATCTTATGCATCGCACCGCTTATCTTGGTCATTTCGGTTTCATTTTCAGATGAAACATCGATTATTGCGAATGGGTTTAAGTTTTTTCCAGAACATTTAAGTCTAAAGGCTTACGAAATCTTGTTCAAGGATTTTAGTCAGATTCTACGTTCTTATGGGATCTCGATATTCGTAACTGTTGTGGGTTCAGTCCTCAGTTTAATCTTAATCGCCTTATATGCGTATCCGTTATCCAGGGAAGATTTGAAATATCGAAATGCCTTTGCTTTCTTCATTTTCTTCACGATGTTGTTCAACGGCGGCTTGGTGCCTTGGTATCTGGTTTATGTCAATATCCTGCATGTAAAAAACACGGTCTGGTCACTCATTTTACCGCTATTAATGACTCCTTTCTTCGTTATCGTGATGCGCACTTTTTTTGTAACAACGATTCCAAGTTCTTTGCTTGAATCAGCTAGGATCGATGGTGCCAGTGAATTGAAAACTTTTTTAAAAATTGTTCTTCCTCTATCCTTGCCGGTTCTTGGCACAATAGCTCTGTTCAATACGGTGAATTACTGGAATGATTGGTTTCTTAGCTTGGTTTTCATCAGTGATAGTCATAATATTAGCTTGCAATATTTGATGTACAAAACACTGCTTAACATTCAATACATTACTTCGAACTCTGCCGTATTGAACGGAATTTCGAGCGGAGGCGGTCAGATTGATCTGCCATCCCGAACGCTTCAAATGGCAATGGCGGTTGTCGGTATCGGTCCAGTCGTAATCGCTTATCCGTTCTTTCAACGCTATTTCGTAAGAGGGCTAACGATTGGTGCGGTAAAAGGCTAGCCCCGGGTTTATCCCGGTTTCTATATAGGTTAGTATTCATTTATACAAACATATCTAAGGAGGGTTTTAAATGAAGAGAAGTAACAAAACAATGTTAACCGCACTTTCAAGCATGATGCTCGTTAGCATGGTTACGGTTGGTTGCGCTAAAACGGAGACAACCGGCACAAAAGCGTCACCTGCTGCAACTGCCGCAGCAACGACTGCCGTTGCAGCCACACCGGAAGCCAAAGCTAGCGGTAAAACAGAATTGGTGACGCTTTACTATCCAGGCGCAGAACAAAAAGATGTGAAGTCTGTTGAAGAAGAAGCGAATAAATATTTGAAAGACAAATTAAATGCGACAATTAAAATCAATGCGATTGATTTCGGTCAATGGAACGATAAACTGAATTTGATGATCGCCTCCGGCGAAGAAGCGGACATTATTTTCACAGCTGCATGGCAAAATTATACGGTTAACGTTGCGAAAGGCGCATTCTTGCCCTTGAACGATTTGTTAGCTAAGAACGGTCAAGACATTGTGAAAAACTTGGACCCTGCTTTCTTGGAAGGATCCAAAATTAACGGTAAAAATTACGGAATTCCAACGAACAAAGAGTTGGCAGCTACTCGCGGCGTTCTCTTGCGTAAAGATCTTGTAGATAAATATAAAATGGATCTGACGAACGTAAAGACTTGGAAAGATCTTGAGCCTCTGCTCAAAACAGTGAAAGACAACGAGCCGGGTATTACTCCATGGTTTATTTCGAACCAAGGAAATGGCGGCAGCAGTGGTATTCTGGATAACCTGGATTGGGATTATCTCGGTGATGCTTCCGTACCAGGCGTAATTTCGAAAACAGGCAAAGCTACAAAAGTATTAAATGCATTGGAAACACCGGAGTACAAAGAAGCAGCTAAGCTTATCCGATCTTACTACAAGGCGGGCTACGTTAATAAAGATGCAGCAACAACGACTGTATTCCCGAAAGATCAAGCAAAAGCAGGCAAGGTGTTTATGTGGACAGATGGACTAAAACCGGGTAAAGATGCTGAAACGGAAGGGTATGTAGGTTTTAAATTAACACAGTTGGACTTAACAGTGCCTACGATTTCAACAGGGGATGCTTCCGGCGCGATGTTGGCTATTTCCAAAACATCCAAACATCCAGATTTGGCTATGAAAGTGATTAACCTTCTGCATGCGGATAAAACGTTCAATAACTTGATCAACTTTGGTATTGAAGGTAAACACTATGTAAAAAAATCCGATACGGTGATTGATCTGCCACCGGGCAAGACAGCACAAGATACAGGCTATAACCCAGGCGCACAGTGGGAACTAGGTAACCAATTCCTGAACTACCTTTGGACAAATGAAGATCCAAACAAATGGCAAAAATTCAAAGATTTTAACGCGAAAGGCGTGAAATCTCCAGCACTTGGTTTTGCATTTGACAGCGAACCGGTTAAAAATGAAATTGCGGCTTGCGCCAACATCGGCAACCAATATGGTCCAGCACTTTCAGCAGGCTCGGTAGATCCGGACGAAGTCATTCCTAAGTTCCTGGAAAAATTGAAAGCTGCCGGTGTGGATAAAATTATTGCAGAGAAACAAAAACAATTGGATGCCTTCTTAGCGGCAAATAAAAAGTAAGCATGAAGTTGCAAAAGAGTTGGAGCCCTTGGCTCCAGCTTTTTTGTTCGTAGATAAGAAGTATATGTCTATACATTTGCTTCGCATCTACCATGACAAACTCGCTCGTCCCTGAAGGACGACGAAGTCGTTTATCCTTGCATCAGCGAAAGAGGGGAGGACCTTTAGGCGAGAGCCTTTTTTACGAAAATCAAGCTAGCGGCTGAACAAGAGGCATTCCCACCCCATATGGTAGAAAAGAGAAAGTGCATCAAACGTGGAGGTGTAGGTGCTATCGAATATTTAGATATGTTAGCAAAGCTGGGCGTAGGTAACGCGCATCCCGGTGGGTTCGGGGAGACGGTTGAACAATTGCGCAAGTACCCCATAGAGAAGGGGAAGCATGTATTGGAAGTTGGATGCGGAACTGGCAGGACCGCTTGCTACTTGGCCGAACAAGGCTGCCAGGTGACTGCCGTCGATATTCGTCCTGAAATGATTGTGAAAGCGATCAAAAGAGGTATTCAACAGAAAGTTGATGTTCGTTTCTTGGAGGGCGATGTTTGTCAATTGCCGTTTGAGGATCATACGTTTGATGTTGTCTTGGTGGAGTCAGTGACGAACTTTGCTGATGCGCAGAAAGCTGTCTCCGAATACTATAGGGTCTTAAAGCCGGGAGGAAAGCTTTATGATCGCGAAGTGATTCGGGTCAAGGAGATGACAGTAGGGGTACACCGTGCTTTGTGCAGCTTCTATGGGGTGAATAAAATTTACAGCATGGATGAATGGAAACAACTGCTTGAAAGCAGTAACTTCAGCCCAGTTGAGTTCTCCGGTGCACACCCTTTCCCGTTGACAATGTTCGAAGACCAAGTCCAGCATCCCGACCCAGTACATTTATCGGATAAACAATCGTTCATGGACCCGCGGGTTTGGCAAATAACGGCGAGATACGATGAGCTTGTCAATAAATATCATCCTTATATGGGGTACACACTCATGATAGGTTCTAAGAGTTAAGAACAAAGAGAGGCAGGAATCGCACCCCCTAATGGCGAATTATTTGAGAAAGATTATCATTGGGGGTAGTGTCTTTTGAATGTGGAAGTCCTAACAGAACGTATTCCGAATCGGAAAGCGAAAGAAATTTATGAGCGGATTTGCCGTCAAACAACCGTTTCCAAAACAGAGCTGTTAGATCAAAGCGGTTTGACTGTTTCTACATTAACACGATTGTTAGAAGAGCTAACGACGCTTGGACTCATTCTTGAGTCCGGTTTCGGTGCTTCGACGGGGGGGCGTAGGCCGATTCTTTACGAAAAGAATCCGGCCTATGCCTACATATTTGGTTTAGAAATATCCAGAACGCTGTCAAAGCTTGTGCTTGTAGATTTAGCAATGACAAAGCTGGATGCCAAAAGCTGGACCATGACTGCTGAAATGACACCGGATGAGCTCATTCGGCTGATTACGGAAGAAGCTCACCGCATGCTCGCTCAGCATCAGATCGATAAATCCATGCTGCTTGGAATTGGCATTGGCGCGGTTGGACCTGTAGATCGCCAGTCAGGTGTGATTCTGGAGCCGTCCTATTTCCCTGCCAATGGCTGGCGAAATGTTGAAATTTGCAGACGTCTAACAGAGCAGCTAGGTATTCCAGCGTTACTTGATAACGGTGCAAATACAGCCATTCTGGCTGAATCTTGGTACCAACGCACACAAAGCTTTAAGCATTTGCTCTATATACATGCCGGTATTGGCTTACGCTCTTCAATGGTTTCTGAAGGAAAGCTCATTTACGGCGCAGTCGATATGGAAGGCTCTGTCGGACAGATGATTATTCAGACCGATGGTGTCCCTCATCGTGACACTTCCGGCAACTACGGAGCGTTAGAGTCGTATGCTTCCTTATATGCGATTGAAAAAGCGGCACGCTCTGCACTCAAACAAGGAAGATCAACCCTACTCTCCCATTTGATCCATGATCCGGAACAGTTAACCTACTCCCACGTCTTACAGGCGCTCAAAAAAAATGATCCCCTTGTTGTGGAGATCATTTCGGAAGCAGCGACTTATTTTGGCATTGGACTGGCCAATTTATTAAATATTTTACATCCCGAGAAAGTGATTTTGGGAGGGCCCTTAATTGCAGAAGGCGAGTTGTTCTTTCAAATCGCGACACAAGTGGCCATACGTAAAGCGTATTACTACCCTGCGTATCAGGTTGTATTCAGTAAAGGGCAGTTAGGTGAAGAAGCTCTTGCTATGGGAGCAGCGGTGCTAGTTATGAACCAACTGGTTAAACTGTAATGTTGTTAAGAAAGTTCACGAGATGAGCATTAAAAGCTTCGGGCTTCTCCAGCGGCGTTAAATGAGAGGCAGCCGGTATGACATGAAAGCTTGCATTCGGAATTTGTTCAGCCATTTTCTTCATGATCTCAGGGGGAGCGATAGCATCCTGCTCACCCGCGATAACGAGTACCGGCACCTTAATGGAGCTGAGAAGGTTAGCCGAATCGCCGCGGTATGCCATAGCCAAACATGCATGGATAAGTCCTTCAGGGGACATTGATTCCATAACCGTGTTTAAGTTTTCCACCAGCGTAGGATGATCTCTTCTCGTTTGTTCCGTCAGCAGCTTAGGCAGCATAGCATCTCTAGCTGCAATCGCTCCATTGTCGTATAAAGAGATGGCCATATGTAACCGATTTTTACGAGCGTCGTGTCCGTCGGCTTCTGGTCGCGTATTTGCCAGTATGACCGCTGAGAAGCGCTCAGGGGCTTTACGCAGTAGAGCAAATGCTACATATCCGCCCATTGAGAAGCCGCCGAGAGCGGCTTTTTGTATACCCATTTGATCCATGAAGGCAAGGATATCATCGGCATACTGGTCCAAAGAGATATTCGTTGTCGGTACCTCTGATTGGCCTAGTCCACGTAAATCTGGTGTAATCACGCGATAATTTCCGGCTAAAGCATCGACTTGCCAGTGCCACATGTGATGATCCAGCGGAAAGCCATGCAAGAGGATGACAGGTGAGCCTTGCCCTCTTTCTTCTACAAATAATTCGGCGCGTTAATCGTTTTTTTCATGTACGATCGCACTCCCTTTATGAAATATAGGATATTTCAATTGCTGCATGGCTCCATCAACCAATTGGACATATTTACCACTCATAAAGTCCCAGATGACATACCGATAGTAGTTCTAAGGGAGCAGAATGTAGATAAATAGCGAAAAAGTTATGTCTTCATACTTTCATTATGGTTAACTCATACTTCTTTAACATTTCATTGGTATTCTCAGATTATACCTCTTGTTAGTAACCATTTAAAGCGAAGTATGAAACATTTAATTTAGTGAGATGGGGTTATCGAGATGACAAAAAAACCATGGTCCACCCAAGAATTGGACAAGCTTATCCGCCTTTCCGCAGAATGTCCCCCAGTTGTTATCGCGAGGGAGCTAGCGCGCCCTGTTACATCCGTACGTAAAAAAATGCGTGAAATTGGCGTCAGTTATGTCTCTGGTGAGCAGTGGAAAAGAAGTCAGATTCAATACCTCATTTCGGATGAAGGTGCTTCTTTCAAGAAGAACTTAACCCAAGAAACAAAAGAGAACGAGTTCGAGTCGCCTGTCCTTGATGAGTTTTGGACGACTTTAGTGAAAATGGCTAGAGTTGCGAAAAAGAGGGGGAAAAGGGTGGATGTACTCTCTTTCATTGATACATACCGCAAAATTCGAATTGGTGGTTAAACGGATCGGCAATCATTCATAAAAGGTAAAATCCGTTTCGACGCGATTTTACCTTTTTCTTTTTTCATCTGTAAGGAAAAGACCAGCACTACGCTATGACCGAACAGCTTGATGCAATTGTTATACATATGTAAGCTTTGTTTGATTTTTTTACGGTATACTAATTTCAAAGCTTGAGGAGGAAAACGTATGAGCTCACTCGTTCTTGTCGTTGATGATGAAACGAATATTATCGATGTATGCACGGTGTATCTGCAGCGGGAAGGATATCAGGTCATTGCTGCGACGAATGGCGAGGAAGCCATCCGTTTGTGGAGGCTGCATAGACCGCAGCTTATTCTTCTTGACCTCATGATGCCTGGCAAAAACGGCTGGCAAGTTTGCGAAGAAATTCGCAACGACCTGCCGAATTCCAACGATTGGCTGCACAATTTAATCAAATGACGAGCAATCTGAATGAGAGCTTTCAGAAATTGAGAACAGCAGAGGCTTCTCGTAAAGAGCTTATAGCGAATGTTTCCCATGACTTGCGGACACCAATGGCCTCGATCCAAGCCTTCGTTGAGGCTTTGCAGGATGATGTGATTCAGGATAAAGCAACCTTTGATCGGTATTTGCAAACGATCCGGCTCGAAACAGGGCGCTTGGATGGCTTGATTCAAGAATTATTTAAGCTTTCGCAGTTGGATGCCGGGGGGACTGTCTTTGCGCCTGAACGGTATGATGTTGACCATTTGCTGCTCGATGGCTTGCAAAGCTTAGCTTTTCATTTGGAGGAGAAACAACTGAAGATAGAAGTTGATTTGCCGGATCGACTGCCTCCCGTGGCTATCATGCCGCAGGAAATGAAGCGGGTGCTGTCCAACATTCTGCACAATGCGATACGCTATTCTCCGTTTGGAGGGACCATTCGTCTGAAGGCAGAACAGATTTCTGATCAGTTTGTACGTTTGGATATTGAGGATCAAGGTGAAGGCATGGAGGAGAGCGATCACATTAAAATTTTTGATCGGTTTTATCGTGCAGACCCATCAAGAACGCGTGCGAGTGGCGGAGCGGGATTGGGACTTGCGATCGCCAAGTCTATTGTTCATTTACATGGCGGTGCCATAGGCGTAGAGAGTCAAAAAGAGAAAGGAAGTCGGTTTTGGTTTACGATTCCTATTTATTAATATGAAAACCGCCCGAGATATCTCGGACGGTTTTTTAGTATGCTTTATTTTAATGGGGCATTTTCCTTAAACGGGTTCATAAACAATTTGGGAATCGGCGTCTCATAACGCATAAGCTCACCGGTAGTGGGATGCAAGAAGGCCAGCACGCGCGCGTGAAGTCCTAGTCGGCCGATTTCCTTTGTTTTCGAACCGTATTTCTTGTCTCCGACAACGGGGTGACCGATATCTTGCATGTGCACACGAATTTGATTTTTACGACCGGTCTCCAGATTCACTTCAAGCAGCGAAAAGCTTCGGTTGGTTTGAATCGTTTTGTAATGGGTAACGGCGTGTTGGCCGTCATTGGGATAAGGTGTAGAGAACATTTTGAGTGATTTGGCATGTTCCTTGAGCCACGATGTAATCGTACCCTCCGGTTTTCTCACAGAACCTTCTACCAAAGCGACATAAGTGCGCTCTTTCACACTTTCTTGCCAAGTGTTTTGCAGATGCTGCTGGGCTTTCTCGGTTTTGGCAAACATCATCACACCGGATGTATCACGATCTAGTCTATGCACAACGAAAATACGGGCTTTCGGGTCGTGATTGCGCACATGCGCGGTCAGTTGGCGATAAGCCGTTACTTCATTTTCCTGCGTATTCGCTGCGATCGAGAGGAGGCCGGCATCCTTTTGAACAACAATGACATCGTCATCCTCATACATAATGGTCATGCCTGCCAGTGGAATGTCTTCGACTAATTTATCTTTGCTGACTATCACGGTTTGCCCTGGAACCAGAGGGAAATTATAGGCCGTTGTCGCTTTGCCATTCACAGAAACTTGTCCACGGGCAAGAATGGCTTTGACGGCATTTCGTCCTAAACTGGAAAGCTTATCTATTAAAAAAGGCAGCAATTCGGAAGCTTCCTTGACCGTATATTGTCTTACGTTCGGTTCCGAACTGCTTTTCGATGGATTCTGACCCTGGCTGGGGCTGGGCCTGAATTTCGGCTTTTGGTTCAGTTGTTTATTTGGTTTCTTTTGCATCTTGTAAAACCTCCTGTGCGATCGTCCACCATATTCTCCATACAATATACCACGTTAGGAAAAGCAAAAGAAACGCTAAAGAGCGCTACTCTTACGAAAAGTATGGATATGTCGTAGAGGGGGAAGACTATAAAGCAAAATAGGGGCTACGAGAAGGAGAAAATTCCACGATGCTGCTGTATCAATTAACGCAATGGTTTGAAGAGAGAAATTCGCTGCAAAAAGCTTTACTTAGCGGAGTAGAAGATCCGACGGGGGATTTGCAACTGAGAATGCGGGAAGTCGAAGAGCAGCTCTATTCGCAGGCAGAACGTTGGAGGAATGAGATAGGGGAAGCTTCTTATGTGCAGTTCCCCTATGAGGCGCCATATTTGAAGGATGACATGGTTCTATAGTGCATTTGGCAGGCGCTGCCTTTGTATTTCCTCGGTTTTCGTGTAGAATTAGGTAGAACAATAAACGAGAACAGAACGAGGTTTTTATATAATGAAAGTACTTGTATCTACACTTAATGCCAAATTCATTCATACCTCCTTAGCTTTGCGCTATTTAAAAGCTTTTTGTGAAAAAGACTTTGATGTGGAAATATCTGAATATACGATTAAAGACCCCGTGATGAATGTTGTCTCGGATATTTATCAAAAAGCTCCGGATGTGCTCGGTTTTTCGTGTTACATTTGGAACATTGAAGAAACCATCACGATTATTAAAATGATTAAAAAGATTAGACCCGATTTGCTGATTATGCTCGGAGGCCCTGAGGTTTCCTACGATACGGAGTATTGGATGAACCGCATACCTGAGGTTGATTTCATCGTGATGGGCGAAGGGGAAGAAACCTTTCATCAATTGTTGACCGAAATTTCAACGACACGCAAGTATCACTTCGTTTATGGACTCGCTTACCGTAAGGGTGAGGAGGTCATTTTGATGCCGGGCAGACCCAAGCTAAAGTTGGACGATATTCCTTCTCCTCATCGTTTTGCTGAAGATGTGCCGAGCTTGGCTAATCGGGTTGTTTATTTTGAGACGAGCCGCGGCTGTCCCTTCTCTTGCCAGTTCTGTCTGTCCAGTATTGAGGTAGGTGTCCGTTATTTCGATATGGAGCGCACAAAGGCGGATTTGCTTTATTTAATTGATTCGGGCGCAAAGCTGATTAAGTTCGTGGATCGAACCTTTAACATTAAGCGGGATTATGCGATGGAAATTTTTGAGTTTCTGATTGCTAATCATCGCGGCACCGTCTTTCAGTTTGAAATTACGGCAGACATTATGCGTCCAGAGGTGCTCGATTATTTAGCAGAGAATGCCCCGCCGGGCACTTTCCGTTTCGAAATCGGCGTTCAGTCTACGAATGATACGACCAATGATTTGGTACAGCGCCGTCAAAATTTCTTTAAATTGAGCCGAACGGTTTCAAAGGTGAAAAACAGTTTGAAAATCGATCAGCATCTCGATCTTATCGCGGGGCTTCCGGAAGAGGATTACAACTCGTTCCGTAAGACGTTTAATGATGTATTCGAGCTGGGGCCGGAAGAATTGCAGCTTGGATTTCTGAAAATGCTTCGCGGCACAGGGATGCGCAACGATGCTCATAAATATGGTTATGTGTATATGGACCATGCGCCCTATGAAATCCTGGGGAATGACATTTTGCCATTCACGGATTTAATTCGTATTAAGCGCGTTGAAGATGTGCTGGAGAAATATTGGAATGCCCACCGTATGGACCATACGGTTAAGTACCTGATTGCGCAGGAGTTTACGTCCGCGTTCGATTTTTTCCAAGAGTTCGGTGATTTCTGGGAAAAGCGCGGTTGGCAGAAAATCGGGCATCAGCTTGAAGACCTGTTCACCCGTTTGCGAGAGTTCCTGAACGATCGAGGAACAACGCGTATGAACATCGTGGAAGGTCTTATGAAGATTGATTATTTCCTGGGTCATAAATATAAGCCGCGCAAAATATGGTGGGACTTCACCTTGGAAAAGTCGGAGCAGAACGCTTACTTCAGACTGCTCGCTGAACAGCCTGAACGCGTGAGCGGAGAGTTCCACCGTCTCCGCATCAATGAAAAGGACCTCCATAAGCATACGATGCTGGAGGTTATGCCGTTCGCTTTGCAGACGTATCTGCAAAGCGGGGAGATCGACACAAGCAGCGAGGAGCTGCTTGTGGTGCACTACCCGCCGGATGCACAGCAGCCAGCCAGCTGTTACGCCATGCCGCTGGAGCCAGCAGCGGTTATCTAATAAAACGAAGCCCCGCTCTTTCCTTTCAAGGAGAGCGGGGCTTCTGTATGTGTATCGCGTGCAGTCAGGTCATCGCGAGGTATTTGATTGAAATGCGATCTGATGGGGTAATCAATGTTAGTTGAAACATAAACTTCATGACCCGAGAGGAGAGCTATCTAAGATTGAAACGTCAACGAAACAACTGGAAGAACAGATTGTAAAGGTGTTGGACGCAAACCATGTATGTTCGTTTGGCACGGTTGACGGCAAGAAACCAAAAGTGCGCTACATGGCCTTGTTTCACGATGGCTTAACGCTTTATTTGGCGACGAATAATAAAATGGATAAAGTGGATGAAATTACACCGTCAACGATTGAATACATGGCCAAAAATGCCAAGCCTCAGGTTTGGAAAAAGTAAGAACATGCATAGTGTCCATAGCAAAGAAGCCTCCATACCACTACATTCAGTGGATGGGGGCTTCTTGATTCCTATTTAAAGGATGGACGCCTTGGTTATAGGGTCTTGGAGGCTGGCTTTATTGTTTTGATCTCTGTTTTTTTAACCGATGTAGCGACTTTGGCGCCGCCATTTTTGTTTTTGGAGGCTTCAGCTCCTTTGACACCAGGACCGGCAGCTGTCGTTTTTCGAACCGGCTTTCCTTTGCTGCTGGCTTTCCAACGTGTCCAGCCCTTACTGTCAGTGCCTCTTCCCGTTCCGCCTTTACCCTTCGCCTTGCTCATATCCGTTCTTCACCTCATTCTTATCAGCTTTCATTATACCATCAATAAGGAGAATAACATCCCACCGGACGCATTTACCTAAAATCGAGCTCACTATGGCAGCATTCATTCATGAGGTTGATTTGTTTTCCTTAAAAATCCATTGACCATAATGGACGTTAGTGATAAGATTGAAAAAATTTACCTAAGGAACAATGAGGAGGAAATCGTAAAGTGGCCACGTATTACTTTGAACCATCCCGCACATTCAGTGAGTTTCTGTTAATTCCCAATCTGACGACCAAGGAATGCAACCCGTCAAATGTGAAGCTTCAAACCCCACTAGTCAAATTTAATAAAGGTGAGAAGCCTGACATTTCGCTGAACATCCCGTTCTCTTCTGCTGTCATGCAATCCGTGTCCGATGATGGAATGGCGATTGCACTCGCGCGTTGTGGCGGGATTTCATTTATTTTTGGCTCGCAATCCATTGAGGAAGAAGCACGTATGGTACGGAAAGTAAAAGGATACAAAGCCGGTTTCGTCATTAGCCGCTCCAATTTGACACCAGATCATACGCTTAGGGATGTATTGGAACTCAAGAAAGAGACAGGTCACTCTACGGTCGCAATTACCGATGACGGTACAGCGAATGGGAAATTGCTTGGGATTGTAACAGGACGCGATTATCGGACAAGTCGTGATCCTCTTGATCGACCGATTCATCTTTTTATGACACCATTCGATAAATTGATTTACGGGAAATCAGGGATTTCGTTATCGGATGCGAACAATTTAATTTGGGATCATAAATTAAATTGCCTCCCAATTGTGGATGAACAGCAGCAACTGGACACGCTTGTTTTCCGCAAAGATTATGATGAACATAAAGAAAATCCGCTAGAACTGCTGGATGCGAACAAAAGCTACATTGTCGGGGCAGGAATTAACACGAAGGATTACATGGAGAGAGTGCCTGCACTCGTTGAAGCGGGCGTAGATATCCTGGTCATCGATTCTTCCGATGGTTACAGTGAATGGCAGCGTGAAACCGTTCAGTACGTGAAACAAAATTTTAATGTAAAAATCGGAGCAGGTAATGTGGTTGACCGTGAAGGCTTCCTATACTTAGTGGAGTCTGGTGCTGATTTCGTGAAGGTTGGCATCGGCGGCGGTTCCATCTGTATTACACGGGAGCAAAAAGGGATTGGCCGCGGACAAGCGTCTGCAATTATGGAAGTGGTTGAAGCCAGAGACCAGTATTTCAAAGAAACAGGCACCTACATTCCTATTTGTTCAGATGGCGGTATTGTCCATGATTACCATATTACATTAGCACTGGCTATGGGGGCAGATTTCGTCATGATGGGTCGCTATTTTGCGCGATTCGATGAGAGCCCGACCCGCAAGCTGCGCGTAGGGAACAACTTCGTTAAAGAGTTCTGGGGCGAAGGCTCGAACCGCGCACGTAACTGGCAGCGTTATGACACAGGTGGCAAGAACAAGCTATTATTCGAGGAAGGCGTCGATTCCTATGTGCCTTATGCGGGAAGCTTACAGGAGAACCTGGACAGAACGATTGGCAAAATGAAGTCGACAATGTGCAACTGCGGATCACTGACTTTGGATGAGCTGAAAAACAATGCAAGAATCACGCTTGTTTCCGCAACTAGTCTTGTAGAAGGCGGCGCGCATGACGTGATCTTGAAAGAAAGCAGTTTAACAGAGGAAGAATAAATAACAGCAAAAGGCTCTCCATGGTCATCGAAGATGACGGATGGAGAGCCTTTTATATTGAGGGTGGATGCACCTGAGTGAATCCCTTATACACCTATGGCAAATAACTGCGAATCACTGTCATGCTGCCTTCAAGCGAGTAGCTGCCAAGATCGGCTGGAAGCAGAAAACAGTCTCCCGGTTTTGTGGAAATGCTGCCATCAGCCCATGCTAGTGTGCCATTGCCGTCTGCAACAACGAGAATAACGAAGCTTTCCGGGGAAGTAGCAAGTTCCCATTTGGGGCCTACTAGACCTTTTTCTACAGTGAAAAAGGGAGATTCGGCAAGGGTTAACCAAGTGCCTGCTTGCCCAATATCAGTTTTCATACGTGTGGATCCAGAGCCTTCGTAAGCAATAACATTCAAGGAATCTTCGATGTGAAGCTCACGCAGCTTGCCATCAAGACCTGGACGTTTGTAGTCGTATAAGCGGTAAGTGGTATCTGAGTTTTGCTGAATTTCGGCAACTAGGACCCCAGCGCCAAGCGCATGAACTGTTCCTGCCGGTATGTAGAAAGAATCGCCTGCTTCTACTGTGACTTCTTGCAAGCAATCCAGAATGCGATCTTCGGCAATAGCTTGCGCCAAGCTCTCGCGTGTAACGCCTTCTTGCATACCATATATAATTTTGGCGCCCGGTTTGGCATCAAGGATATACCACATTTCTGTTTTGCCCAGTTCACCGGCAGCTAAGTTCTCGTAGTGATCATTCGGATGCACTTGTACGGATAAGTCATCCTCGCAATCCAACAGCTTAATTAGAAGTGGAAAGCGACCGTTCTTTTCGGAAAATCCTTTGGTGCCGAATAAAGTGCTGCCATATTTCTCGCGAATTTCATCAAGGCCTAAGCCTGCCAAGGGTCCGTTAATGACTTTTGTGGTTCCGTTGGGATGATCACCTATCATCCAACCTTCGCCAATAGCGCCTTCCGGAAGTTCAAAACCGAACTTCTCCAGGGCTCTTCCTCCCCAGACGCGTTCCTTCATTTCAGGTTTAAATTGAAGCGGGTATGATTTCAAAGCTCTCCCTACTTTCTGTAAATTTCCCTATTAAGCAGCGTTTATACGCTCTCTTGATTATAGCATGCGGTTATCTTTTTTCTACTGCCAGCAAATAGGGAGCATGTTGATTCGTATTCATGAACTGGTAGCGAAGCACCTGAAAGGCTGCTAGGGATAGCTCGCGAGCCCAATGCTCGACGGCAGCTGTCTCTTCTGAACCTCCCTCGTGACCGCTGTATAGCACGATGGTTACGACACCACCCTTGCGCAGCAGGCGGAGGGCCGCTTCCAGAGCAGGAATCGTCGATTCTTGCTTCGTGATTGTAGCCGCATCGGCACCAGGCAAATAGCCGAGGTTAAACGTAACCGCGGCTACCTTGCCGTGGCGGTCCTTCGGCACTGCCGCTTCCATGAGCTCATGACTGCATAAGCTCAGCTGTACATAAGAAGATGCGTCTGGGAGATCCTTCTCCAGACGCATCAGGGTTTGATCCAGTGCTTGCTGTTGGATATCGAAGCCGTATACGTGCCCGCGGCTTCCCACCAGTTTTGCCAGAAATAAGGCGTCCACACCATTGCCGAGCGTCGCATCAATAACCGTATCGCCGGATTGCGCCCGCTGTTGGATGAGTTGATGGGCAAAACTTAAAACAGAAACAAATCCCATAGGATGAAAGCCTCCAAGCATGCTTGCAAATTTTTTGGCGCTAGTCAGCTCGCCTCAATTAGTTTAACTTGCCAGGCCAGAACTTGCCTTGCCAAGTGTTTCTTCTTTTGAGCTCCGCGTCGAAAGCATTCAATACTTCCCACTTCTTCAAGCTCCACATTGGCCCAATTAAGAGATCACGAGGAGCGTCCCCAGTTAGACGATGTACAATCATCTCTGGCGGCAAAGTCTCAAGGGTATCTACAATGAGCTCAACATACTCATCTTTTTCCAAAAATTGCAGGAGACCAGCTTCATACTGTTTGACCATAGGTGTTTTTCGCATCAAATGAAGCAAGTGAATTTTAATGCCTTGAACATCCATTTGAGCAACAGCTCGTCCCGTATCTAGCATCATCTCGCGTGTTTCCCCAGGCAAGCCATAAATGATATGCGCGCAGGTGCGTATATTATGCTTTCGCAGCTTCGCCACGGCGTCCAGATAACACTGCGTATCATGCGCGCGATTAATTAGCTGCGAGGTAGATTCGTGGACGGTTTGCAGCCCCATTTCGACCCAAAGATAGGTTCGCTCATTCAGCTCCGCTAAGTACTCAATAACATCATCTGGCAAACAGTCCGGTCTGGTAGCAATAGAAAGTCCTACAACACCCGGCTGCTGTAAAATGACTTCATAATATTCTCGTAGTTGTTCAACAGGCGCATAGGTGTTGGTGTATGCCTGAAAATAACCAATATATTTAGCCTCAGGCCACTTCTGGTGTTGAAGATCGCGTATCGTGTTAAACTGCGTAACCAAATCATCGCGGCGGCTTCCGGCGAAATCACCTGATCCCCGCGCACTGCAAAATGTGCAGCCGCCTGTCGCTATATTCCCATCGCGATTAGGGCAAGTAAAGCCTGCATCAAGCATCACTTTAAATACTTTTTCGCCGAATACTTCTCGCATTTCATAATTCCATGTATGGAAACGTTTGTCCCCCCACAATAGAGGTGACTCCTGGATACTTATAGACATAAGGTCGTGCCCCTTTCCAACACTATTGTAGCGAAAATCAGACCTGAAAGCGACCCCTGTCTTTCCAACAAGTTCCCCGTTAAAGTAGCTCTAAGAGCACATGATAACTTGGCATAACCATTACAAGTCGAAAGGGGAATGAAGATGAAGAAATTTCGTACTGTAACTTTAACGGTAGCTCTTACGGCGGCAATGAGTTTGGGTGCGCTGGGTGCCCATGCCAACACAATGGGGACGACAACGACGAATAGCTACACGGGAAGCACAGGTACGACGAGCACGGGGATGACGGGAACGGGAACTATAGGAACGGGTACAGGAACGACAGGAACTTCAGGAACAATCGGGAGCATGGGAGCAGGAACTACGACACCATCGGGCTACACAGGAAGCAATTATGATGCAACGGTAGGAACGGGAACAGGCGTGAGTGCATATCCAAGCTCAAGCCCTTATCCGAATGTGAGTGGAACAGGTGTGAGTGCATATCCAAGCTCAAGCCCTTACCCGAATGTAAGTGGAACAGGTGTAGTTGATCAAATCAAAGGTTACGGCAACAATATGTTGGATCGTATGAGCACAACGGGGACTGGAATTAAACACCACGATGGCAATTACGATACATCATCTATTCGTACTTATGCGACTACAGCAACAGATAAGTCGTCTATGAACTGGGGATGGCTTGGACTGCTGGGATTAATCGGGCTTGCTGGTCTGCGTGGAAATAACAGAACACGTTCGGAAGAACATTAGAAGCCAAGCCATTTTACTATTCACGTAGCACGCCCTCCTGTCGGAGGGTGTTTATTTTTAGAGAGCTTATATGTTTGGTTAGGGTTAAGCGGAAGCTTAATCCTTATTAATTTTTTGTCAAAAATGTGGATATGGTATGTCTAGAAAGATAACACTGTTTTTCATTGCTACAGCAGTCAGTCCAAGCAATAACTCCACTATAACGCTGCAAAACGTGCTTACAGATAGACAAGTAGATCAAAAGCGACATATTTGGAATTTTAACACTGTTTTTCATTGCTACAGCAGTCAGTTTATGCAATAACTCCACTATAACACTGAAAAACGTGCTTGCAGATAGGATCGTCAGGATTTTCTGGCGGTTTTTCTCGTCGTTTTTTGTAAACTGTGGCCATTATGACATTCCTACATCAGAGATCCCTTTGATTTTTTCTCTGGAATCGTCTATGATTTGATTCGATAGCTTGGACGTGTAGGAGGCCTATTAGATGCGTTTACGGGGAAGAAAAGGAATTAGGGAAGATATAGAAAGTCAGAAGGAACTTGTGGTCTTGAATGCGAAGGATCATAAGGGGAAATGGGCCGAATTATTCGGCAACAACAATCCTATTCATGCTGAGCTTGGCATGGGTAAAGGACGGTTCATCAGCGAGATGAGCAAGAAGTATCCCAACGTGAATTTTATTGGCGTTGATATGTACGACGAGTTGATTCGCAAAGCCAGTGAGAAAGCGAAAGCCGCTCATTCCAATAGCCAAGAAGAAACAGATCAAGATGCTCCGCTTAGTATTCCTAATCTAAAGCTGATGCTTTTCAATATCGAACATATTGAGGAAGCTTTTGAGGAGGGTGAGCTGGAGCGGGTTTATCTGAATTTCAGCGATCCATGGCCGAAGAAGAAGCATGCGCGCAGACGCTTGACTCATCCGGGATTCGTAACGAAATATCAACAAATCCTCAATAGCAACGGTGAGATTCATTTGAAAACCGATTCCCAATCGCTATTTGAATTTTCTTTGAATTCTTTTGCGGATATGGGGTTGAGAATGCGTAACATTTCCTTGAATTTACATGTGGATGGAATCCATCCTGATCATGTAATGACAGAGTACGAAACCAAATTCGCCGGACAAGGGATGAACATTCATCGCTGTGAAGTTGTCATTGGAGAAGCTGCACTTGCGGCACATCTGGAACAATTGAATCAGCCGAAACCTGAATCCTAGCCAATGAAGAAAAAAGACGATTTCCGCTGCTAAGCGCAGTAGGAGATCGCCTTTTTCGTTTATACATCAACCGAGTAATTCCATGATGACCTCGGAGCAATCGGTCGAAGGCAAGCTCATCATTTTAAGGGAATTCGAGCGCGTTTAGCCTCCACGTCGGTATACCTGCCGGCAAGCATCGCCAGCCAGTTCGTGATCGTATCAGCAGACCGGATAGGCTCCCCAAACCCATGCTGTGTGAAATAATGCAGGTTTTCTTCTTCCTGACCCGGTATCGGATCGTAAAACAGCATCGGAATTGACTTTGCCATTCCCTCCGAGCAGGTCATGCCGCCGGGCTTGGTTATGAGCAAGTCGGATACTTCCATTAGCTTGCCAATCTCATCGGTAAAACCGAGCAGCCGGATATTCGGATGTTGATAACGAGTATCCATAGCAAGCTTGGCCAAGGCACGTTCATTATTCCCGGAACAGAAGATGAACTGAATATGATCTCTCCATCTCATCAGATGCTCGCTAAGCGAATGGCCGCCAATGAGTCCCCAGCCACCTCCCATCACAAGCACGGTAGGCATTTGCTTCAACTGGAATTGCTGTCTGATGATTGCTTTATCATGGGCTTCGCGAAAGCTAGGATGGACAGGTATGCCCGTAATTTCGACTTGCGCTTCAGATATACCGCGACCGAGCAATTTATTTTTGACGTCTTCTGTCGAAACCATATACTTATTGACCTCTTCGCTGATCCATGTCCCGTGTACATCGTAATCCGTAATTACCGTACATAACGGTATGGCTAGGCCGGCTCTTTTTAAACGAGATACGACAACACTGGGAAAAGGGTGGGTGCAGACAATAGCCTGCGGTTCCCACTGGCCTATAATGGCTGCCGTTTGGGCATAAAAAATGCGGTGCAACGCCAATTGCGTCAACCGGTTCAACGATTTTTTATATTGAGAGCGGTATAATTTACCGTATAGTTTGGGTTGAGAGGTTAACGTCTTTTTGTACGCATGGAAAATCCACGGTGCTATAGTTGGATGCAAAAAGGAGCCTAGTTCCAATACACGTGTCTCGATATGCGAGCAGCGCCGCTCTAAGGTAACGGCCAGTGCATAAGCTGCTTGAGTATGGCCGGCTCCGAAGCCTTCGGAGAGAATCAGCACTCGTTTTTTACCTTGCGAAACATCCATTTTGTTTACCCCCAGAAAGCTACTGTCGCTAGAGAAGCCGTCGTTCCGATCAAACAGCCTACGATACAATCAGAAGGATAATGAAGCCCTAAATAAATGCGCGATAGGCCAACTATGAGTGCGAGTGGTATGAGAACAAGCGCAAGCGAAGGCATTGCCGCAACAAAAGGGAAGATGATAGAAAAGATAGCGGTTGTATGTCCGGATGGAAAAGAATGATCCGTCAATGGGTTTTTGCCGATAATCGTTTGTGGAAGAACCAAATAAGGCCTTAATCGCGGATATTTTTTTTTGATAATCGCCACTGGAATATGGCTGATTGTTAAAGCAATAAGGGCTTGAATGCCTGCTGTTCGCAGCACGCCTTGACCAAATAAAGCGCAGCATAAGGAAATGACAATAGATGCTGTTGCCCCGCCTAAATGTGTGATTTTAGAAAATAAATGATCAAGGAAGAAGTGCTGGATACGTTGATTCACAAAGTGGAACATACGTGTTTCATGATCTTGAAGCCAGTTCACGACTTTGCTCATGAGTAATAGCCTCCTTCATAAAGTAGGATTCTTTTAATGTCCTATTTTCATTGTAAAGAACGTTTATTAAAAGAAGATTAACGCAGTAATAAACTTTTTAACAATATAATTTTACGCTCCTCTGATTTGTCGTTAACATTCCTGTGCTAGCATGATGTCGTAGAGGGAGATCAAGTAATGAAGGGGCTGATGAGGTTGCGAGTTGCCTTATTTACGGATACGTTTCTTCCAGATGTGAACGGTGTGGCGAGGACGCTGGGAAGATGGACACAATTTCTGGAGGCCAAAGGTGTTGCTTGCCAAGTTTTTGCTCCCACAAGTATGACAGAAGGTGACGAGGATCCATTTCGCGTGGAGCGTTTTTACAGTATTCCCTTTTTATTGTACCCCGAATGTCGACTGGCTATCCCTAACCCTCTGCATATTCGTAAATCGCTCCATGCCTTCAGACCTACGATCATCCACTGTGCGACCCCGTTTAACTTGGGCCTATTCGGCCTTCATCATGCCCGTAAGCACAAAACTCCACTTGTCGCTTCTTACCACACTCACTTTGACCAGTACTTAAGTCATTATAAAATTCCCTGGGTTGAGCCGACGCTGTGGAAATATATGCAGTGGTTTCACCAAAGCTGTCAGAAGGTGTATGTCCCCTCTAGGTCAACTTTGGATCATCTCCATGCCAAAGGTCTCAGTAATTTGGAAATTTGGAGCCGCGGTGTCGATACAGAGCGATTTAGACCTATAGCGGACCGACGGACTGTGTTGGCGGATTACGGAGTAGACCCTGAGAAATTCGTCCTTCTCTATGTGGGACGATTGGCCCCTGAGAAAAGTGTCGAAATCGCGTTTGAAAGCTTTGTAACTCTCCCTGAGCACATTAGAAGCCGCTGTCACTTGGTTATTGCAGGCGACGGACCGTCTGCGGCCATGTTTCGCGAATGCTATGGAGGGCAGTCGGATGTGACATTGACCGGTTTCGTGCAAGGTCAGCCATTGACTGAGCTTTATGCGGCGGCAGATGTGTTTCTCTTTCCTTCGTCCACGGAAACTTTCGGGAATGTGATTCTGGAATCGATGGCCTGCGAAACAGCGGTGATTGGATCTGCCGCAGGCGGGGTAAGAGATACTATAGAGCATGAATCGACTGGTTTGTTGTGCCCGCCAGGCGATGTTTTTGCTTTTTCACAAGCGATCATCCGATTATATGAATCGAACGACTTGCGGTTTAAACTTGCGAAGGCAGGCAGGGAATATGCTATGCGGCAATCATGGGATCGCATATTTCATAAGCTGTTAGTCAGCTACGAATCCGTTGTTGAGGCATCCATGGAGAACGCACTGCATGTTTCTTCCCAACGAATGATTCGCTAACCGATCAAATTCACAGAAGTTGTCAGAGGCATCGCAGGTGACTTATAATAAAGCCCGAGTTACATGGAACCGAGTTAGTTCGTCTAAATGGTGAACTTTTTGTGCACAATAAAATGAAAAACGATGAAAACAGGACATTAACGATCTGATTTCAAGCACTTGCTGCCTAGTCTTTGCGCGTTCCCCATAAACCTGAAAGAACTGACGATATTTCGGTTTTTGTAGACTTTGACAAATGGGGGGAAAGAGAGGAAAATCAAGAACGGTTATTCACCTGTACATAAAACTGCGCATAGGCGTATAAAAAGATAGCGTGTGTGCATAAACAAAAAAGGGGGACTTTGCTTCATGCTCGACAATATTGTGCTTACCTTTCAAATTGGCTTGGCTTTGGTAGGAGCGTATCAATTGTTTTTAACTTTTTTCGGATGGTACCGTCCAAAAAACAAACAGAAGTTTGCCCCGCAGAAATCGTTTGCTGTCTTAGTCGCCGCTCATAATGAGGAGCAAGTTGTTGGTGCATTGATCGAGAATCTCAAAACTTTGGATTACCCCAAAGAGTTGTATGACATCTTCGTAATTTGCGATAACTGTACCGACAATACAGCGGATATTGCCCGTCATCATGGTGTCTACGCCATGGAACGTCATAACCCTAACCTCAGAGGAAAAGGTTATGCGATTGAATGGATGCTGAAAGAGCTGTGGAAACGTGAACGTCAATACGATGCGGTAGTGATGTTGACGCGGATAATTTATCAAGTCCCGATTATTTAATTCACATGAACAATGATTTATGCTCAGGTTCAAGAGTTATTCAAGCCTACCTGGACAGTAAAAATCCGACAGATTCCTGGGTGACAGGTTCATATGCGATTTCGTACTATTTTGCTAACCGTTTCTGGCAAATGCCACGTACGAACTTAGGACTTGCCAATTACTTGGGCGGTACCGGCATGTGTTTTGAATCCAAGCTGCTTAAACAGATCGGTTGGGGAGCTACCAGCCTTGTTGAGGATTTGGAATTCTCGATGCGTTGTATCAAGATGGGGATCAGGCCGACTTACAACTACGAAGCCATTGTGTATGATGAAAAGCCTTTGACCTTTAAAGTATCAGCCAAACAACGTCTTCGTTGGATGCAAGGACACTTTGATGTCGCTAAGCGCTACTTCTTCCCGCTTTTATGGCAGGGGATCAAGGAAGGCAGTTGGACCAAGATAGATGCTGCAATATACTCGGCTAACGTGTATAACTTCTTCTTCGGTGCCATTATCAGCGTGCTGCTGTGGATCAAATCGGTGACTCCCGGTTGGTCTGCGACACCTATGCTAGCCGATATTAACCCGGTTTTCTTCAACACGGTAAGTATTGCTATTTACATTCTGCTGCCGATCTCGATGTACGTTGAGAAAGCGCCGGGCAAAGTGTACAAATACTTGATTCTTTATCCCGTATTTATGTTGTCTTGGTGGCCAATTACGTTCTATGCGTTCTTTACGCAAAATAACAAACAGTGGAGCCATACCGAACATACACGCGTTATTCGTCTTGATGAAATGAAAAGCAAACAAGTGAGTTGACATCCCTTTCGCGACATGTTATTATATTTCAAGTAAAAGAAGAAGCGCCCGCTTCTCACCTGACCGACACCGTTGGCTGGTTTGAATGAATCATCATGTATGTAGAATAGGTTTAGATAAACCTGTTATTGATGAAGATGTGGGCCAATGCGCCCACATCTTTTTTATATGGATAGAGAGTTACATACTATGTGGAGGTGGAACATATTAGCAAAGACCATATGATTAACGATGAGATTCGCGTAAAAGAAGTGCGCCTGATTGGGGCGGATGGAGAACAACTCGGCATTACGCCGATTCGCGAAGCTCTTCAAATTGCATTGGACGCGAACCTGGATTTAGTGAACGTGGCACCGACGGCGAAGCCGCCTGTATGCCGCATCATGGATTACGGTAAATTCCGTTACGAAACACAGAAGAAAGAAAAAGAAGCTCGCAAAAATCAGAAGATTGTGGATATCAAAGAAATTCGCTTAAGTGCGACAATCGATGAACACGACTTCCAAACGAAGCTTCGCAATGCGGTTAAGTTTCTTGGCGAAGGCGATAAAGTTAAAGCCAGCGTTCGATTCCGTGGTCGTGAAATTGCACACTCCGAGATCGGCCGTAAGGTGCTTGAACGTTTAGCTACAGAAACGGCTGAGATCTCCTCGCAGGAGCGTGCTCCTAAGCTTGAAGGACGCAGCATGATCATGATTTTAACGCCGAAAGCTACCGTTTAAGGCGAGTATACTAAATTAGGAGGAACAACACCATGCCAAAAATGAAAACACATAGCAGCTTGAAAGGCCGTTTCAAAATTACTGGCACAGGCAAAGTGATGAGATACAAACAAGGTAAAAATCACTTGCTTTCTGGTAAATCGTCCCGTCAAAAGCGCGATTTGTCCACGAACCCAGTTATGGCTCCAGGCGATGTACGTCGTCTGAAACAACAACTATCCAACATCAAAGGTTAATATTCGAACATTATATATATATCCCGGGAGGTAGTTCACAATGGCAAGAGTCAAGGGCGGATTCGTTCGCGCTCATCGTCGCAAGAAAATTTTAAAACTAGCAAAAGGTTATTTCGGTTCCAAACATCGCTTATTTAAAACAGCCAAAGAACAAGTAATGAAATCTTTGGTTTACGCATACCGTGACCGTCGTCAAACGAAACGTAATTTCCGCAGACTGTGGATTACACGTATCAACGCAGGCGCTCGTCAAAATGGTTTGAGCTACAGCAAATTGATGCATGGCCTGAAATTGGCTGGTATTGACATCAACCGTAAAATCTTGGCTGATTTGGCTGTGAATGATTCCAAAGCGTTCAACGATTTGGCAACAGCTGCAAAAGCAAAAGTAAACGCGTAAGCTTGGCTTAGCGTTCCAAGGAGCTTGTCCCCTTTTGGGGGCAGGCTCTTTTATATAGAATTAGATTGGATTTGAAGGCGATTTGCTGATCGGCAGCCTCTAATTTTCCTGATGGATAGGGGCTTATCGGATCCATTTTTGTTTTATTCAATGAGACTATTGACTAATGCTCGAGGGATGCATATAATTATCTCTAAATCATATTCTAATATGGTCAATCAACACTATCGAATCGGCTATGAAGAGGAAGAAGTATTAAGGGCACTTATGCGCAGAGAGCGTTGGAATTGCTGAAACCATCGCCTTAATCCCTTAGGTACAAGGTCACCTCGGAGCTGTTTTCCTGAAACATCCGGCACGCCGTTATGGATAGGGAAAATCGGAATAGCACACGTTACCGTGCTGAGGGTATGAATCCTAGCGGAGCATACCTGCTAAGGCTATGAGCTGTGAGGCGCATGGCAAATTTGGGTGGTACCACGGAAGCTTAAACCCCTTTCGTCCCGTTTAACACGTTACGTGCGTGTACGGGATGAATAGGGGTTTTTCTTATTTTCAAAAAAAAGCTTGATTCACAAGAACTGACTTTTCGAGAGGAGGATCACAATGAATGTTCAAACTGAACCAAAACGCTCAAAAGAAGAACTGATTGACAAGCTGACACAGCCGGACCTGATTACAGGCTCTGAGATTTTGCTGAGAAGCTTATTGCTGGAGGGTGTGGACTGCGTCTTTGGATATCCGGGCGGAGCTGTATTGTACATCTATGATGCGATGCACGGCTTTGATGACTTTAACCACCTACTGACGAGACATGAGCAAGGCGCCATTCATGCAGCCGATGGCTACGCTCGTTCAACAGGCAAAGTTGGCGTTTGTATCGCAACTTCCGGACCGGGGGCAACGAACCTCGTCACAGGAATAGCTACTGCATATATGGATTCCGTTCCACTGGTCATTATTACAGGGAACGTAGCAACAAACTTCATTGGTACGGATGCTTTCCAAGAGGCGGACATTACCGGTATTACGATGCCGATTACGAAGCATAGTTATCTGGTTCGGGATGTTGAAGATCTGCCGCGCATCATTCATGAAGCGTTCCACATTGCGAACTCTGGTCGTAAAGGTCCGGTTCTCATTGACATACCGAAAGATGTTTCCGCTCATAAAACGATATTTAAACCTGCTACAGATGTTAGCATCCGCGGCTATAACCCGACGGTTCAACCTAACAAACTGCAAGTAGACAAACTGATCAAGGCTATTGAAGAGGCAGAACGCCCGGTTATTATCGCTGGCGGCGGGGTTGTTTACGCAAATGCATCCGAAGAATTGATCGAGTTCGTTAACAAAACGCGTATCCCTGTTGCTACGACATTGCTTGGCTTAAGCGGCTTCCCAAGCGCACACGAGCTTTGGCTCGGAATGCCGGGAATGCATGGCACGTATACAGCGAACCAAGCTATTCAAAACGCGGATCTCCTGATTTCCATCGGTTCCCGATTCGATGATCGCGTGACGATGAATCTGAACGGATTTGCGCCAAGAGTGAAAAAAATCGCGCATATTGATGTGGATCCTGCGGAAATCGGCAAGAACGTGAAAACGGATATCCCTTGTGTCGGCGATGTGAAAGCCGTACTGGAATATGCAAACACGAAAGCGAAGTCAGCTAATAGTGCAGCTTGGATCACAGAACTTCAGGATAGTAAAGAGAAATTCCCGCTGAAGTATAATGATTCTGAGAGTGAATTAAAACCACAATTCGTGATTGAAATGATCAGCGAAACGACCAAAGGCGAAGCTATTGTAACGACAGACGTTGGACAGCACCAAATGTGGGCCGCTCAATTCTACCGTTTCAAAAACCCGCGCTCCTTGGTAACCTCAGGTGGGTTGGGTACGATGGGCTTCGGATTCCCATCCGCGATCGGCGCACAAATGGGGAACCCGGATAAACTGGTTGTGTCTATTAATGGCGATGGTGGCGTGCAAATGTGTGCTCAAGAGCTTGCAATTTGTGCGATCAATAACATTCCGGTGAAAATAGTCATTATTAACAACCAAGTACTTGGCATGGTTCGCCAGTGGCAGGAAATCATCTACGATAACCGTTACAGCCATATTGATTTGGCCGGCAGCCCAGACTTTGTGAAGTTGGCAGAAGCTTATGGCGTTAAAGGCTTGCGCGCTACAACGAAGGAAGAAGCACGCAAAGCATGGCAAGAAGCACTCGATACACCAGGTCCTGTCGTTATTGATTTCGTCGTTCCAAAAGGGGAGAATGTCTTCCCAATGGTGAAGGCGGGCGATACGATTAGTGACATGTTAATGGGGGATTAAGGGATGACGACAACGAAGCATACGGTTTCCGTACTAGTAAACAATCAGCCTGGTGTCCTGCAGCGTGTATCCGGCTTGTTTGGACGCAGAGGCTTTAATATTGAAAGCATCACGGTAGGAGAGTCCGAAGAAATCGGACTTTCCCGGATGGTCATTGTAACAACGGGCGACGATAATACCTTGGAGCAAATTTCCAAGCAGCTGTACAAGCTGATTGACGTTATTAAAGTTATCGATCTCAGCTCCAATCCAATGGTAGCCAGAGAGCTTGCTCTTATTAAAGTAAATGCGGAGCCAACGATGCGTCCGGAAATACTCGGAATCGTAGAGACTTTCCGTGCAGCGGTTGTTGATATTGGGCCAACATCAATTATCGTGCAAGTTGTGGGAGATTCAGATAAAATAGATGCTATGGTCGAATTGCTTCGTCCATATGGCATTCGCGAACTTTCCCGTACAGGAGTTACAGCGATGATTCGCGGTTCGGTCAAATAAGCAATAAACACGTGATGGTAAAGAGGTAAAGCCTCCTTGAGTGGGGCTTTCAGCGGTTGACTCTTTAGCGCTTGAAAAGGGTAAACCGTTGAAACACCCACTCAAGGGGTAGACAAAACGGATTCATCATATCAAAGGAGGATTTATTCGAATGGCAGTTACTACTTATTATGAAAAAGATGCAGACTTAGCGGTACTTAAAGGCAAAACAATTGCAGTGGTTGGTTATGGTTCCCAAGGGCACGCACAAGCACAAAACTTGCGTGACAGCGGATTGAACGTTATTATCGGTCTTCGTGAAGGCCGTTCTTGGAACGCAGCAAAAAATGACGGTTTCGAAGTTGTATCCGTTGAAGAAGCGGCAAAACGCGCTGACGTGATCCAAATCTTGATGCCGGACGAAACACAAGCTCGCGTATACCGTGAGTCCATTCAGCCTAACATGAAAAAAGGCGCAGCGATCATGTTCTCCCACGGTTTCAACATTCACTTTGGTCAAATCGTAGCTCCTGAAGGTACAGATGTATTCTTAGTAGCTCCTAAATCCCCAGGCCACATGGTACGTCGTACCTATGTAGAAGGATTTGGCGTTCCTGGCTTAATCGCAATCGAAAAAGACGCTACTGGCAATGCAAAAGCTATCGGTCTTGCTTATGCAAAAGGTATCGGTTGTACACGCGCAGGGGTTATCGAAACTTCCTTCCGTGAAGAAACAGAAACAGATTTGTTCGGTGAGCAAGCTGTTCTGTGCGGTGGTGCTTCTGAACTGGTTAAAGCTGGTTTCGAAACTTTAGTTGAAGCAGGCTATGCACCTGAAATGGCTTACTTCGAGTGTCTGCACGAATTGAAATTGATCGTTGACATGATGTATGAAGGCGGACTTGCTTCCATGCGCAGTTCCATCTCCAACACAGCTGAGTACGGTGACTATGTAACTGGACCTCGTATCATCACAGCTGAAACGAAAAAAGCGATGAAAGAAGTTCTTTCCGACATCCAACAAGGTAAGTTCGCTCGCGACTTCATCTTGGAAAACCAATCCAACTTTGCATTCATGAATGCAACTCGCCGCAACGAAGCTCAGCACCCAATCGAGGTTGTTGGTTCCCAATTGCGCGAAATGATGCACTGGATCAAAAAGTAATCATTCATTAATCAAATAGATGTTCATTCCACAGGGAGTGTTTGGGGAGAATTTCCCAATCACTCCCTGTGAATACTATAAAGACGAGTAAAGATTTAAACTGTGTCTATTAAATCTTCGAAGTACAGCTCAGTGGAGGGCTCAGTGTTTGCCGGAGAAGCGTAGCGCTCGCCTTTGAATTTGTATGGTAACCCCATATTCAATCAAGGCATACAAATTCAACAGCGATCGGAGCAAATGCTGAAGACCGGAACGGTCAGCAGTTTGGATTAGGTTTTAATCCATTTAATCGAAAACTTAGTAAATGCTTACGAAGCAAGTTTTCTATCGAAAACTCTTAGGAGGTGACATCGTGCGCAAAATTTACATCTTTGATACAACGCTCAGAGACGGAGAACAATCACCGGGTGTGAATCTGAACGTCCAGGAGAAGGTCGAAATCGCTCTTCAGCTTGAAAAGCTTGGTGTCGATCGCATGGAGGCTGGTTTCCCAGCTGCTTCACCAGGAGACTTGGCTGGCGTTAACGCCGTTGCCAGAGCTATCAAGAACTCCTCTGTCATCGGTCTTTCCCGTTCCCGGGAGAATGACATCGAGGCTGTCCGCGAAGCGCTGCAAGGCGCACAAGATCCTTGTATTCATTTGTTCCTGGCGACATCTCCGATTCATCGGAAGCACAAGCTGCGCATGGAGAAGCATCAAGTTCTCGAGACAGCTGAGGCTGCGATTAAATATGCCAAAAAATATTTCAGCAAAATTGAGTTTTCACTTGAGGATGCAGGCCGCACCGAGCTAGATTTCATCGTTGAGGTTACAGCGATGGCTATTCGCGCGGGCGCTACCGTTGTCAATATTCCGGATACCGTGGGTTATATGACCCCTTACGATTACGGGAATATTTTCAAAGTCGTCAAGGAACAAGTGCCGGGCGTTGAAAAGATTCAACTCAGCGCGCACTGCCATGATGACCTTGGTATGGCTACGGCTAACGCGTTAGCCGCTGTATTGAATGGTGCTGATCAAATTGAAGGCACCATCAACGGAATCGGTGAGCGAGCAGGGAACACCTCGATCGAGGAGGTTGTGTTGGCGCTCGAAACGCGCCAAGACTTCTTCCAAGCGAAAACATCGCTTGTGTTGAACGAGATTTACCGCACCAGCCGTTTAGTCAGCAAGCTGACCGGCATGGTGGTGCCAGGCAATAAAGCGATCGTAGGCGCTAACGCGTTCGCTCATGAGTCCGGCATCCATCAGGATGGGATGCTCAAAGAAAAGACGACCTACGAGATTATCTCCCCTGAAACCATCGGGGTTAAGGAGAGTAAGCTCGTGATGGGTAAACACTCCGGACGCCATGCGTTCCGTGAGAAGCTTATCGATCTTGGCTATGACCTTGGTGAGGAGCAAGTCAATGTCGCTTTTGCCAAGTTCAAAGATTTGGCCGATCGTAAGAAGCAAGTCGAGGACGAAGATATTCGCGCGCTGATCGAAGAGAAAATGATCGAGACGCCGGAAATTTACGCATTAGGCGCGCTTCAGGTCGCTTATGGCAATCAAATGACACCTACAGCAACCGTGCATGTTCGTTTGCAGGATGGCAGCGAAGTTGCGGAAAGCGCAGTCGGTAACGGCTCCGTAGATGCGATTTACAATGCTATCGATAAAGCAACGAAGGAAGAAGTCGAGCTGGATGACTACTCGATTAAATCCGTTTCCCACGGCAAAGACGCACTAGGCGAAGTGCACGTTGTTCTGAAACAGAATGATGTATCCGTTCAAGGCCGCGGTATATCGACAGATATTCTTGAAGCAAGTGCCAAAGCTTATTTGGATGCTGTGAACAGGCTCATTGATAAACGCAAAAATCCGACAAGCAACAGAAGCAACGTCACGTTAATATAAGTATACTTAGCCTACAGGTTCAAATGGATAAGCACCTCACCTCCACGCGGGAGGAGGGGTGCTTTCTACAATGCGAAAGGATGCGTCCATTATGAAATATCGGTTTTCTAAATCGCTGGAAGGTTTTTCATCCTCGGCGGTAAGAGAAATTCTCAAGCTGACCCAAGGAAGCTCGATCATTTCCTTCGCCGGCGGCTTGCCTGCTGAAGAGTTTTTCCCATTGGATGCGGTTAGCGATGCATTTCAACGAGTAATTGGCGGAGGGAAGTCAGCGCTGCAGTATGGATTGACCGAGGGCTACAAGCCGCTGCGTGAGTCCCTATGCAAGCGTATGGCTGCTAAAAATATGCATGTGACACCGGAAGAAATGTTGCTGACGACAGGGTCTCAGCAGGCTATTGATCTGTTGACACGTGTGTATATTGATGCAGACGATGTTATTTTGGTAGAAAGCCCGACATATCTTGCAGCTATTCAAGTTTTCCAAGCTAAAGGTGCTAAGATTTATTCGGTGGATAGCGACAATGACGGGATGATTCTTGAAGATTTGGCGGCTAAAATCGCGAAGCATAATCCGAAAATGGTTTATGTCATTCCTACTTTCTCCAATCCGGCAGGACGTGCCTGGAGCTTGGAACGACGCCAAGGCTTGCTCAATATTTGCCGCGATGCTGAAGTTCTCATATTGGAAGATGATCCGTATGGGGAAATTCAGTTTAATGAAAAAGAGACGTATCCTACGATTTTCTCACTGGGTGGGAAAGCCGAAGGCGGAGTCGTTGTATACACAAGCACCTTTTCTAAAACGGTCGCTCCTGCTTTCCGTGCAGGCTGGGTAATGGCGGATGAAACGGTTATACGCCAACTCGCCCGTTTCAAACAATCGGCTGATTTACATTCCAGCACGATTGATCAGCAAACGCTGTATCATTTGCTGGAGAATTTTGATCTGGATGGTCATATTTCATTGATTCGTGAGCACTACCGCGATCGAATGAAATTCATGTCGGGCCTACTCAAGGAATTAAATTGGCCTGGATTGAAGTGGGAAGAGCCGAAGGGCGGCATGTTCATCTGGGTCGAGCTCCCTGCGCATATTCGCGCTGAAGACTTGCTGAAAATCGCGGTAAAAGAAGGCGTAGCCTTCGTGCCCGGCTCCACATTCTTCGCTGAAAATCCGCAATATAATACAATGCGTCTGAACTTCACACATACTGATCGAGCGAATACCATTCTAGGTATGCAGAAGCTCGCCAAAGCGATGGAATCTTATTTGCAAAATGCCTAGCCCTAACACCGAAAAGCACCCAAAGCCTCAATTGGCTGAAGGTGCTTTTTTCATTGAAATTGACATGGGATAATTTACAACTTATCGTAAAAAACTTTTTGATAAGATGTCAATTACTGATTTGAGGTTGAGCCAAAAATGATATAATCTTTCTATCATAAAAATTTCGAATCTGAACAAATGGAAAAAGAATGGACAGATGGGCTATATGATTAGTGAAAGAGTGGGCGTATGAGGAGACCAACGTACAAACTATATTTTCTGTTTCTAGCATTCATATTATTTCTAGTATTTCCCAGCACATCTGCTTTAGGAAAAAGCACTCAGACTGAGGCAGTGAAAGGTATTATCGATTTATCGGCGTGGAATGGGGAGCGAGATGGGTTGCAAAATCTGGATGGCGAATGGGAGTTTTATTGGAATCAGTTGTTAACTCCCGCTGATTTTACAGTCGGTCTGGATAGCGATGCTCCCTCTTATGCTCACGTGCCGAAGGTGTGGGAGGGACAGAAGTCGGGCGGGCAAGCATTATCGAATCAAGGCTATGCGACCTACCGGCTGAGGATTCGAACAGAAGCTGCGGACAACGGTACCGATATGGCGCTCTATGTTCCAAGTGTCGCGACCGCGTATCAATTATGGATTAACGGGGAGCTGGCGGCAGCGAACGGGAAGGTAGGAACGAGCAAAGAAACGATGATTCCTGCGAATTTCCCTAAACCAGTGTTTTTTCATTTGCAGGGCAGCCAGACCGACATAGTCATTCAGGTGTCTAATTTCGTGCAACGCAAAGGCGGTTTGTGGGAATCTTTCCGCATAGGCGTTTCGAAAGATGTGATAGTTAGCAGGGAAAAAGAGATAGCGTTTCAACTACTCATGATAGGCAGCTTGTTTACGATGGGTTTATATCATATCGGCCTCTTTCTGGCGCGCAGAAGGGATAGATCGCCGTTATTTTTCGGGTGCTTCTCAATGGGGATGGGACTTCGAGCGATGGTCACCGGGCCTACGTTAATCACGTATCTGTTTCCGCAAATCCCTTGGGAATTTCAGGTTCATTTGGAATATTTATCGGTCGTTTTTGCCCTATTGATGCTGATCATGTTCTCCTACTCACGATATCCGGGTGAAATGCATCGCAAAGTGAGAGATTTGTTTGTCATAGCCAGTGTGGCCTATAGTTTATTTGTCCTCTTGACGCCAGCGTTGATATACACGTACAGTATGTTGGCTTTTCAAGCTGTTTCTGTGTTGGCAATTTGCTATGTCATCTATGTTTCTTTTTGGGCTTTCCTGCGCCAAAGAGAAGGGGCATCGCTTAACATAGCGGCGGTACTCGTCCTCTTGGTATTAGTGCTCAATGATATTCTCTTTTACAATCATATTGTTGCAACCGGAGATTTGATGCAGCTTGGCATGCTGTTTTATGTGTTCATGGAGTCCGTTAATTTGTCGCATCAATATTCAAAATCGTTTGCTCGTGTTGAGAGCATGTCGGCGCAATTGCAAGAGTGGAACGAATTGTTAGAAGACAAGGTACAAGAAAGAACCGAGGCGCTGGAACAATCCCACGCAAGCATTCAGACGATCAATCAGGAATTGGTTAAAATGGAACAGTCGCGTCGTCATCTCTTATCAAACATTTCGCATGAACTGGGCACTCCGCTTACGCTCATTCAAGGTTATGTGAAGGCTGTTTTGGACCGAATGGATGAGGATAACCGTGATCGATATTTGCGGCTAACTTATGAAAAAACAATGGTTTTGGACCGCATTATCAGCGACTTGTTCGAGTTGTCGAAGTTCGATACGGGGAAAATTAGGTTTGATTGCCAAGCGGTTGATTCAGTGGCGTTTTTTCGCTCGTTATTTGAAAAATTGGAGCTGCCTATCAAGCAAGAAGGCCATAGCTTTGCGTTTATCGATAAAACCGATTCTCAAGCAGACAAACAACTGATCGTATGGATCGATGTTGTGCGAATCGAGCAAGTTGTGATGAATCTGTTGTTCAACGCTCAAAAATTCACGCCCGCTAGCGGTTCCATTCATCTTATCATCGAAAAGTTCGGCTTCCTTGAGAAGGGCGACCTAGGTTTAAAGGTTAAAGTCCGGGATACAGGAAATGGCATTGACGATGAAGATATACCTTTTGTTTTTGACCGTTTCTATCGGGGAAGAGAGTCACACAAGAGCCGTTCGGCTGGAACAGGCCTCGGTCTGGCGATCTGCAAAGAAATTATTGAGCATCATGGGGGGACGATTGATGTGGAAAGTAAAGCTGGCAAAGGAAGTACGTTTACCTTTACGCTTCCAGCGATGATCGATATGGAAGGGGGAGATGATGTATGACAGAGGGCGCAAAAATATTAATCGTCGATGACGAAAAAGAAATTCGGGAACTGATCGGCCTCTACTTGCGGAATCACGGGTTGCAGGTCGTCATGGCGAAAGACGGGAGTCAGACGTTGGAGCTATTGAAGCAGGAGAAGCCTGATCTGATAGTTCTTGATATTGTGCTTCCCGATACGGATGGCGTAGAGTTGTGCAGGCGCATTCGCGAGCACTCGGATATACCGATCGTTTTTCTAAGCTGCAAAAGGGAAGCGGACGATATCATCGTGGGACTTGATACCGGCGGGGATGATTACATGACCAAGCCGTTCGATCCGATGGTGCTCGTCTCTCGAGTGAAAGCGAATCTAAGACGGGCGGCAGCCGTTCAAAAACGCGGCAAGGAAAGTATGCTTATCACGTGCGGCGAATTGCAGGTAGATTTGCAAAGCTTGGAAGTTTTGGTGAAGGGTGAGCTAATCGATTTGTTCGCTAAAGAGCGGCAGCTATTGCTTTTTCTGCTGCACAATCCGAACCAAGTGTTTAGCGCGGAACAGCTGCATAGGCAGGTGTGGGGCTGGGACAGCTTCAGCGACGAACGGACGGTTATGGTGCATATTAGCAATTTACGCAAGAAGATTGAATCTGATCAATCAGCGACCAAGTACATTCATACGGTTAGGGGCTTCGGATATAAATTTTGCTGGGATAATAAATTTTAGTTTCAGACAGAGCGATTATTCCTTACGTGGAATGTCGCTTTTTTTTAACCGTTTTTAAACTTGGACTGTTATCATCTAACGTAAATAAGGACTTTATTGTTTTACAAAATGAATTGTTTTTGGGGAGGAACGGAAGGGCTTTGTATACGTATAATTTTGAAACAAATTGGAAATTCGAGTCTGATATCAATCAAGTTTGGGGACTGATCGGCGGATTTAAGTATAGCGATTGGTGGAGTGGAGTAAGTTCTGAGCCCATATATCAAGGCACTAGGCAAGATGGGATTGGCAATAAGTATCATTATGTTTTCCGCACGAAGCTCCCCTATCAGCTAGCTTTCGTGGCGGAAATAGTAGGGAAAGAAGAGCCCAAGTATCTAGAAATCAGAGCGACTGGAGAATTGGAAGGCAGAGGGGTTTGGACATTATCGCAAGAGGGTAGCCTAACTCATGTCCACTATGTGTGGCAGGTAAATGCAAATAAGAAATGGATGAACTTGTTAGCCCCGATCTTGAGACCTGCGTTCGTTTGGAATCATGATCAAGTTATGGATCAGGGTGCTAAAGGAATCGCTGCTGCTTTAGGAGTAAAACTGCTTTCATATTAAGTGTTGCCGAGATAGAAAACAGAGGGCGTCGCCCCCTAAATGGAGGTATTGACATGTATCGAAAGTTATTAATAGCCGCTATTATTTTTTCAGGTCTAGGCTATCTTTTTGCCTTAGCAGGTGAAAATATGACGATGCGTTGGATTTTAAAGCCAGGAACTATCATTCTCATGATCTTACTGGCGGCAACAATACGAAACGTTGCCAAAACCTATAAAAATTTAATCATTGCAGGATTATTTCTCTCCGCTATTGGCGATAGTTTCTTATTGTTATCAGGAAAGCAATGGTTTACGTTTGGGCTGGTTGCTTTTTTAATCGCACATCTCGTTTATGTCGCTGCTTTTGTGACTCGTTGGCGGTTTTCTCCCTTCCATTTACTTGCTCTAATTCCGATTGCGACATACTCTTTTTTGCTCTTAAACAGACTCCATGCAGGTATTCTTGCAGGTGGAAATTCCGGATTATGGATTCCAGTATTGGTTTATGTCGTTGTGATTTCTATTATGATTTGGAGCGCTGTTATTAGTAGAAGCTGGATTGCCATAGTAGGCGCAATTTTGTTCTTCATGTCCGATTCACTGCTTGCTTGGAATATGTTTGTCATGTCGGTTTCGTGGGCGGGATACGGGGTAATGATCTCCTACTACCTTGCTCAATTTTTACTTGCTAACAGCATTGAAAGATCAAAGAAGAGTGCGATCACTTATGAAAACCACAATTCGTCCATATGAACAATCCGATAAGGCAGGAGTTTGCAATCTGCTCAATCAAACGAGCAACACGCCGATTGGCGAAGACATGTTTGAGATGAGCGCTAAAACTTCTTATTAAAGGAGAAATAAGCGATCCGAAACTACCCGTGAAGAGATCGTTCAATAGGCTTGAGACCAAAGTAACCGGTTTTCCTGACGATAAGGAAATCGGTTTTTGTCGTTTTCGTCGAAAAATGTTTTTTTATGAATGTTTTTTAACCAGTTTTAAACTTCTGCTGATAGATTGATAGAAAACATAGAAAGAGATGAGGGAGAATACGTATGTTTTCAGCTGGCCTGCATCACAACAGGATGCGATATCGTCGCATCGCCATCATTTATACGCTTTTGTCCGCACTGCTCGTTCTGACCTGGGGTGCGCCCGTACAGGTGAAGGGAGCGGGTGCCGTATTCACGGATTTCAGCGTCGTGCCTGAAACAACCGCGCTGTACAGCGGCTATTTTTCAGGCGGAACTTACACGAAGGAAACGCCGGCGTATCATTTTAACATGACTTCAGCGGACGCCTTGCAGGCGGGAGATACAATTGAAATCCTGCTGCCGTATCGTTTCAATTTTGTTGGAAACCCGAATTCCTATGGAATGTGGACGACGGATGTCAGTGTGCCTTCGAGCAGTGTGGAGGTCAAGGTGAATGGTTCAACGCTCTCTCTATTCGATTCCGTTACAACGCAAAAATCGGATGATTGGCAGCCGATGGTATTCTTTCATTTAAACCAGTCGATACCTGCCGGGGGGATCATCGACATCAAGCTGGCGAATTTCCTGATCACGCCGGATTATCATTATGTAGACCCAAAAGCCTCGCAATTTGCGGTCAACACCAGTTCAAATTCGGTTCAACGGACTGCGGTCAGCAATATTTACTTGCGCAGTGTAGTGAACTTCGTCCGGATATGAGCACGTATGCGGCTGCGGCGAATACGTCCTACCAATTCAAGTTTACTGTGATGCAGCAGATTGCGCCTACGGATTCGATCACTTTGAAATTCCCAGCGGGCATTACCTTACCTGCCGCAATCGACGTCTCGAAGGTACTGATCGGCGGAGTGCCTGTTGCTATGGCGAATGTCGTTGGCGACAAGCTGCAGCTAAAGCCTAGTCAGCTGCTGCCGAGCTATTCGGTTGCGTTCGTCACCATCGACGCAACGGCCTTGATTGCCAATCCGGCAGCACCCGGCTATTATACGTTTGAAATTTCCACCAGCGTCGATACGCAGGCTGCGTCGGGACGTATCGGAATTATCTCGACAGGAGGCGCTTCATTAGCCGATAACCCGTATTCGGATAAAGGCTATGTTGAGATCGATAGGGATGGCAATTTGCGATTCCGGTTCACCGGCCCGACGATTCTGAAGGGGGGCGATACAGTTACGGTGACCAGTCCTGCGGGCACAGTACTAAGTGGTACAGCCATCGCTGCCACTGATATTCATATCGAATCGGGCATGGGCCAGGAAAATGATGGTTATTCGCCGGCTTCTGTCACCCGTTTGGCAGACAATCAGCTGCAATTCGTCCTTCCTCCGGAATATTATTTGATTCCAGATTATTCTCTCACGTTCTCCATTCCAAACCTGTTCGATCAATATGGAGTGTACGATATGCAAGTGACGACCTCGCAGACGGTCAAGCCTAACACGGTGCCGCTCATTATCACTCCGGACAAGGTCCAGGAGTTTAGTATCACGACTGGTAATCCGTGGGCTGATGAGACGAATGTGCCGTATACGTTCAGCCTGCAGCCAAACGAGCCATTGGTTGCTGACGATGACGATTACATCATGCTAAACCTCCCGACACAGTTGAAGGTACCCGTTGTTTTGGATCCAAGTACGAATTCGGGGACGATCGATCCGAACCTGGTTCGGGTGAATGGGGTTCCAGCCAAGGAAGCGATCTATAGCAGCTATTTTGGCATGTCCATCTTAAGGGTAATCGTACCTCAAAATATCCCCCTGCTCGGGAGGACGGAGATTGCAGTTAGCGGCAATGCCGGCTGGACGAATCCTGCGGAGGGAACATACGCGTTCAGCGTTTATCCGAAATACTCCAGCTCCAGCTCGGCATCAGTATCGGTTCAGTATAAAAAGATTACCGGAATCAGCGCAGCTCCCCAGACCGTACAACTTCAGCTTGGCGGCAAAGTCAGCCAACAGCTGAAGGTATTGGCGCAGCAGCCGAACAACAGCGTGTTGGATGTCACGGAGGCTGTATATGGGACGGCATACCGGAGCAGCGACAGCACGGTGGCTACCGTTACAGCCGACGGTTTAATTGAAGCCAAGCAGTCGGGCACTTCGATCATCACGGTTACGAGCGGCGCATACAGCGACACGGTGAGCGTGACTGTAGCGAAAGCGGACGTGCCGCCGCCAGTGGACGAGACCACAGGCATTACGGCAGCGCCGAGGACGGTGCAGCTTCAGCTGGGCGACAAAGTCAGCCAACAACTGACGGTCACAGCAAAGCTGTCGAACAACAGTATGAAGGATGTAACGGATGCTGTACATGGGACGGCGTACCGGAGCAGCGACAGCAAGGTGGCTACGGTTACAGCCGACGGTTTAATTGAGGCAAAGCAGTCGGGCACTTCGATCATCACGGTTACGAGCGGCGGATTCAGCGACACGGTGAACGTGACTGTAGCGAAAGCGGACGTGCCGCCGCCAGTGAACGAGATCACAGGCATCACGGCAGCGCCAAGGATAGTGCAGCTACAGCTGGGCGATAAAGTCAGCCAACAGCTGACGGTCACAGCACAGCAGTCGAACAACAGTGTGAAGGATGTAACGGAGGCTGTATATGGGACGGCGTACCGGAGCAGCGATAGCACAGTGGCTTCTGTAACAACCGGTGGCTTGATCGAGGCCAAGCAGGCAGGTACTGCAGTCATTACGGTGACGAATAGCGTATATAGCGTCACGATTAATGTTACGGTTAATCCGGTCTATAGCGGACCAACAACGGCACCGTCTTCTTCCACGGAAACAACCTCAACTGGTACCGGTTCAGCGGAAGAGCTGTTAAGTGTGGAGAAGGAGATCATTGCTAAAATAGGGGGAGCGGTTACGCTTCCGAGTGCAGGTTCAGTCATGATTCCACCAGAGGCGCTGCCGGTCGATGGTAAAGTTAAGGTCGCCGTTCAAGGTAATCCATCTTCTAATATAACGGGGCGAGCGAATATCAGCCGGGTTGTAGATTTTACGAGCAGTACCGGGACGAATTTAAACAAACCGATCCAGATAAGTTTGAAATATGACGGCTCGTCAATTGCACCCGGATTAAAGCCTGCCGTGTATGTGTTCAATCGGACGCAAGGCAAATGGTTATATGTCGGAGGCGTTGTCACCGGCAACGGCACGATCGCCATTGATGTGAATTATTGGGGTACATTCGCGGTGTTCTCTGCGGAGCAGCACGTTTTCATCGATATGAATGGTCACTGGGCAGCACAATATGTGGATCGTTTAGCCGGCAGAAATGTCGTCGACGGCTTCGAGGACCGTACATTCCGGCCGGATCAGTCGGTTACCCGGGTGCAGCTGGTCAAAATGATTGCCGATGCGTTGGCATTGAAAGCTACCGGAACACCGACCTATTTCGCTGACAGCAATCTTTTGCCGGACTGGGCCAAGGATACCATTGCGCAAGCGGCCCAAGAGGGTTTGATTCAAGGCTACGAGGAGAAAGGGAGCGCATGGTTCAAGCCGAACCAGCCGCTGACGCGAGCTGAACTCGCAGTCATTCTCTCCAGAGTACTGGATCGGAATGCCGTCCATGCTAGTAAGGGAGTAGCGGCATTCACGGATCAAAAAGACATCCCCGAATGGGCGCAGCCAGCCGTGATGGCGGTCTCAGGTGCAAACATCGTGAGCGGCTACCCCGATGGGTCGTTCCGCCAGGCAGGTTATGTGACGAGAGCCGAAGCGGCAAAAATGATTTATATGCTGCTCGAGTCGCTTCATATCTAGATATAATGCGCAAGCAGCAAGCTAGCATAAGCATGAACAAGCATGAGCAAAAGTATAGTAGGGCAGGCGAATGAGTTCCATTTGTCTGTCCTATTTTGTGCATGAAGATATTCAAAACCATTGACTTGGAAAAAATTACAAATTAAAGTAAAGGAAGTTTATATGTCTCCCATTCATAAAAGGAGGTATTCGTATGCTCAAGCCCGTCAATCGAAGCAAAGCCAGAATTTATCTTGGTAAAAAGGCCTATCGGCTAAAGCGCTACCTGCAATGGTATTTGGATGGAAAACGTTATGCGGCAGCGAAGCAAGCCGACCCTCTACCTTATCTCATATTCACCCATCGAACACCGTTGTTAAGAAAGCTTAAGGATGTCGATATGTGGCTCCAACATAACAAAGTGACGAATCTCCGTCTAGCTGCCAAGCAATTAAACGGTGTCGTTCTGAAACCAGGCGAGACCTTCTCTTACTGGCGCTTAATCGGGACAACGACACGGAAAAAAGGATACGTCGACGGAATGGTTCTTTTTCATGGACAGGTAAAGAGTGGAATCGGAGGAGGGTTATGCCAGCTATCCAACCTCATCTACTGGATGACGCTGCATTCTCCACTTCGCGTAACCGAGCGGTATCGGCACAGCTATGACGTGTTTCCTGATTCCGGCAGAACGCAGCCTTTTGGCAGTGGTGCCACCTGCTTTTACAATTATTTGGATTTACAAATCCGCAATGATACAGAAGATGTCTACCAACTCGTTGTATATCTGACAGATACTCATTTGGTGGGGGAGTGGCGAGCACAATTACCATCTCTCTATTCGTATGAAATCTATGAAAAAAAGCACTGGATTACCTCTGAATACTGGGGAGGTTACGTGCGCCATAATGAAATATATCGCAGAGTCAGGAACTTGGAAGATGAGCTGCTAGCAGATGAATGGATGACTGAAAATCATGCGATTATGATGTATGAACCCTTATTGACACAAGGGGTTGTTAAAGAAATGGTGTGAAGGAAATCATCTGATTTGCAAAAAAACATGTGTTACAGTATACTGTAACACATACACTAAACTGTACGAATGGATCACTAGATGTGCACGATTCATTCGATGTTGAAAGGTGGGAATTGCATGATTTATACCGCGAAACAAACAGCCGAAATGTTGCAAAAAGATGATCCGCAAATGAATATTCGAACAGTCAGGTACTATACGCAAATTGGGATGATTCCTCCGCTCGAATTGGAAGGAAACAAGAGGGGATATACGCTGGATCATATTTCCCATTTTCGAGCGATACTTACTCTTTCCAGAAGCGGGGAAACGTTAAGTCAGATTCAAGAGAAGCTGTCAGGACTCTCGATAGATGAAGTTGTTAAGATCGGCGACAAGCTTCGTTTATATCAATCGAATCAAATCGTCCAAAGTGAAACGCACGTTATTAATGAGGATGTCATGATTTCGATGAGTCCTAGAATTTCTGCAGAGCTTAAAACGAAAATGATCCAAACCGTAACAAAATTAATGAAGGGGGCGGGTGAGTTATGATCAAAGCTCGATTAGCTAAATCGATTCTTGAACATGAAGAAGGAATGAACCATCTGTGGATTCAATTTGCTTCAATCGGTGAGGTTAAGAATGCGCAAATCAAGATTGTTCTTCCTGCCGGCGTTCATCGCGCTCCTAATCTTAGTCACTATAAGGAAAATGGTTTAGGCGATATTCTCATCGCTGAGCCACAGCTTTCACATGATATTTTGATTGAGTTTTTTACCTGTGAGCCTGTGTCTTGTGGTAAAGAAACAATAAGCATTATATTAGCTTATACGGATAAAGAAGGACAAAGCATTCGCATCGAAAACACGATTCATTTCAGGATTGTTGTGGAGGAAGATACGGATGAGATTCAGATCGATGAGAAGGTTGTGAATAAAATAAAACAATTAAAGGCTGGCTTGGATGAAAGCTGTCCGACAGATCGCATCGATTATACACCGATGAAAGTGTTTAAAATAGACCCGCATCCAAGCTCAGAACTAGAGAAAAAGTATCGTGTGGATGGACTATTCGTGAATTAGGAGGGAATAAGATGACCTTGGTACCTTTTGTGATTGAGAGTACGGGCAGAGGCGAACGGTCCTATGACATTTATTCTCGTATGCTGCAAGACCGCATTATTTTTCTGACCGGAGAAATTACCGATGCTGTTGCCAATACGGTGATTTCTCAGCTGCTTTATCTGGATGCCATAGATTCAGACAAGGAAATCAAGCTCTACATACATAGTCCGGGAGGCTCAATATCCGCGGGATTGGGGATTTATGATGCGATGCAATATATCAAATCAGACGTCAGTACACTTGGTATCGGTTTAGCCGCATCGATGGGTGCGTTTCTTTTGGCAAGCGGTACGAGAGGCAGGCGATTCGGGTTAAGACATAGTGAAATCATGATTCATCAACCTCTAGGCGAGGCCCGTGGGCAATCTACCGACATTGAAATCCGTGCAAATCGAATGTTGAAAATGCGACATAAATTAAATGTTATCCTGGCCAATCATACGGGGCAGCCAATTGATCAAATTCAACAGGATACAGATCGCGATTTCTTTATGTCGGCAGAGGAAGCTGTTCATTATGGCCTGATCGATCGTATTCTTACAAATGAAACATAGAGCGAAGGAATGTGTTTGAACAGATTATTTGTTTGTTTATAGGAAATACCTATAAAAGCAATAGATTTTATATCTAAGTAAGAGAGTCTAGTTATGCTACAATGAGAGCAGTAAATCATGATAGTAATGCCTGCGAAAGCAAGTTTTGATAATCTAAGGAGTGAATGATAGTCATGGCAGAAGTAAAGAAAATTGCAGTAATCGCTGGAGACGGTATTGGTCCAGAAGTCGTTGCAGAAGCGGAAAAAGTATTGAAACGTACCGAAGAATTGTTCGGTTATCAATTTGAAACAGAACACGCTTTATTTGGCGGTATTGCGATTGACGAGAAAGGTACACCACTTCCGGAAGAAACGTTGAAAGTTTGCCAATCCGCAGACGCAGTCCTTCTGGGCGCAGTTGGCGGACCTAAATGGGACAACAATTCCAAAGAGCTTCGTCCGGAAACAGGTCTTCTCGGTATTCGTAAAGCGCTTGGTTTGTTCTCCAATATTCGCCCAGCCTTTATTTTTGATTGCTTAAAAGAAGCTTCCACGTTGAAGCCTGAAGTTCTTGAAGGCACAGATTTGATTGTTGTACGTGAATTGACAGGCGGGATCTACTTTGGTGAGAAATTCCGTCGTGAAACTGCGAATGGTCAAGAAGCTGTGGATACATGTGCTTATAATGTAACTGAGATTGAGCGCATCGCTCGTCAAGCATTCGAAATCGCCCAAACGCGCCGTAAGAAATTGGCATCCGTTGACAAAGCGAACGTTTTGGAAACTTCCCGTCTATGGCGTGAAACCGTGAATCGCATTGCAGTTGACTACCCGGATGTTGAGCTAGAGCACGTACTCGTTGACAACTGTGCGATGCAATTGCTGCGTCGTCCATCCAGCTTTGACGTTATCGTAACGGAAAACATGTTCGGCGACATCCTGAGTGATGAAGCAGCGATGCTGACAGGCTCCATCGGTATGCTGGCATCCGCATCGCTTGGCGAAGGCAGCTTCGGCTTGTATGAGCCGGTACACGGTTCCGCTCCTGATATTGCAGGCCAAGGCATCTCCAACCCTATCGCGACGATTCTATCCGTTGCCTTGATGTTCCGCTTGACCTTCGGATACCACGAAGCAGCAGATTCCATCGAGCGTGCTGTGAAAGAAGTGCTGGATGCAGGTCACCGCACAGGCGACATCGCTGTTGATAAGAGTTCAGCTATCGGCACCCTTGCTATGGGCCAACTGATCGTAGACGCTATGCGTAAATAATTAAAGCTTGTCAGCAAAGGCATAGAATGCTTTTGACTGACAAGCTTTTTTTTCATTTCTGCTGCTCAAAGCAAAAGACTGATCATTTTAAAAAACTTGTTGAAGAAGGCATGAAAATTGCTTTCAGGCGACAAGTTTTTTTAGGTTGCAAAATGTACAGGTCATTGGTTTTTGAATTATTTTACCTATATTTGGGGAAACTTTGAGTAGATGATTAGGAATGAGGTAAAACGATGGGAATATTCAGGAGATGGTTAAATGGAAAAAAGGCAGTTCCAATCAAAAAATCTTCCGATCTTCTTTATCAGCCGATTTCAAGGATCCTCGATCATAATCTGGTTACCCTGAAGGGCATATTTAGTCATACACCAGATCTTGTTACTCGTCAGTTTCAATTAAGAACAGGGGATGATGCATTACTTGTTTATATGGAAGGGCTGATTGATAAATCGGCAATCAATAATAACATCTTAAATCCGCTCATTTATGAAATCGAAACGGTTAATGATATTTGGAACTCATCCATTACGATTGCAAAAACAGAAATTGTAACCTTATGGTCAGATATTGAAGAAGCAATTTTTCAAGGCAAAAGCATCCTGTTGATTGATGGACAGACGCGCTCGCTTGTGTTGTATACGCAAGGATGGCCTCAAAGAGCGATTAAAGAACCACAGATCGAATCGACGTTAAAGGGGTCGCATCAAGGATTTGTGGAGACCTCCGGACAGAATATTGCTCTTATCAGACGGTATCTTCCTAATCGTGAACTGAAAATTAAGGAGTACTCAATCGGATCCCGAGCAAGTACCAGAGTTTCTATGATGTATTTCGAAGATATTGTTCAACCTGATTACGTGAAGGAGATGGAGGATCGTCTGTTGCAAATTGACGTGGATGCCATATTAAATACGGGAGAATTAGCGGAATTTATCGAAGATCATCCGATAAGTCTCTTCCCCCAGTTAATTATGACGGAACGTCCGGATGCTGCTGCTTCTCATATTTTGCAAGGTAGAATAGCAGTTGTTGTTGACCACTCGCCCAGTGTGATCATTGCTCCTGTCACCTTTTCGGCGTTCTTTCAAAGTGTCGACGATTACAGCAATCGCTGGATCATAGCTTCTTTTCTACGTTTATTACGCTATCTAGCCTTAATTACGACGATTTCTTTATCGGCTGTATATATAGCCATTGTTTCGTTTCACTATGAAGTACTTCCTTTGGATTTATTGGTATCGATTGGGGAGTCCAGAGCAAAGGTTCCTTTTCCTCCGATTGTAGAGGCGTTTCTCATGGAGATAGCCCTAGAGATGTTAAGAGAAGCAGGTTTACGTCTTCCGGGTCCTATTGGACAAACGATAGGTGTCGTAGGGGGCATTGTTATCGGTCAGGCGGCGGTCCAAGCGGGAATTGTAAGTAATATTATGGTCATAATCGTTGCCATTACGGCTATTTCCTCGTTTATTATCCCGGATTATGACATGTCATCGTCGCTGCGCTTTCTTCGTTTTCCAATGATGCTTATGGCCTCTTTGTTCGGTATGATAGGCATTGTGATTGGGCTGATGATTATCGGGGTTCACCTTATATCAATGGAATCGTTTGGAATATCCTATGGAAGTCCCATTGCTCCCATCCGACTATCTGATTGGAAGGACGTATGGATTCGTGTCCCTATGTGGAAGATGAAAAAACGCCCGCTCTCAACCGATCCCACGCAACTAAACAGACAGGGGATAAACAGAACAGGGGAAGAACAACCATGAAATGGAAGGACATTTTCTTAACTTGGGGAGCTTTATTACTTATTACTGGGTGCGGAAAACCAGTTTATATAGAGACCCAACAGTTTCTTCTGGTTGAGGGTATAGATCTTGATGACGACAATAAGTTGGTCATCTATTCATCTAGTCCTATCTTCAGTAGAGAAGCTAAGGAGAGATATAAAATCACAACCACAACTGTGGATACAGTGCGTGAAGCAAAGAAAAAACTTGAGGCCAAAATAAACGGTAATATTGCACTTGGGAAATTGCAAAGCATTCTTATAGGAAAAAAAATGATCCTGCAAACAAACGTATTACCCTACTTGGATGTCTTCTTCCGCGATCCTAAAAATGAAATAAATGCCAATGTGATTGTGGTTGACGGTTCTGTTAAAGAGGTGATGGATACGAATATGAATGATAAAGGCCAAATGGGGGGGGTGATCAAACAATTGGTAGAAAGCACTTATCAAGGACGAATTTCAGTGCTAACAACACTGCAGAAATTCCATCAACAAATGATTGATAAGGCAATTACGCCATGCATAACTGAATTGAAGGTAGAGAAGAATGATCTCGTTATTTCAGGGAGCACTCTTTTACATAAAGATGGTACTATTGCTGATTCTTTGAATAATCAAGAAAGTTCTCTGCTGCTATTATTACAGCACAATACGAGCGATCCTATACCGTTGACGTTTCACCTTCCTGCTGAGATTTTTCATACAGATGAAGCAATATCATATGTCAGTATCAATATTAGAAAGGCAAAGACAAACATCCTAACAAAATACGAAGAAAACCATTTTTTAATCGATATTCAGTTGAAGGTCCAGATCGAGTTAACGGAACGCATGTTTAATTTAGACATGGAGAAACAGGGCAAACGATTGGAACAGTCTATTGAAGAAGAACTAAAGAAAGAATGCGAGACTTTAATCAAAAAGGCGCAAAAGCATCAAATCGACCCCTTTGGCTATGGGACTTATGTGCGGGCGCACGAGTATAAAGACTGGATGAAGATAGAGGATAACTGGGGAAAAGCGCTGTCGGAAGCAACAGTGAATATTTCTCCTAAAGTCGCCATCAAAAGTATCGGAGTTTCCGAATAAAGCTAAGCGGACAGAAAAGGGGAAGGTTAAAACCATGAATAAATATTCGTTTAATCAAATCTCCTTGAAGCAATACATCTTTATTATATTTGAAACCCAAGTCGGATAGGTGTCCTATCCCTTCCCCGCGATTTAGCTAAAACTGCTGGTACCGATGGATGGATGTCCATTATTGTGGGATGGATTTTAACAATTCTTCTAAGCTTTGTCATCATACGAATTATGGAGAAAAATCCCGAGTGTACTTTATTCGAACTTTTGCCTAAATACTTTGGTAAGTGGATAGGAAAAGGTTTGGTAGTCCTATGGATACTGCTCGCGGCATACGTAGCGACTACAGTTATGTTTTCAACGATTCATATCATAAAAATATGGATCGTTCAGGATATACGGAACTATATCCTAATGATCCTGTTTACCATTCCTATCTATATGATCACTAAGCAGGGAATAAGGGTGATTGGAATCTTTGCTGAGCTTGTTTTTATAGTCACATTGTGGATGCCTTTCTTGTTGTTATTCGCACTAAAGGATACGCAATGGCTGTACCTTCTTCCGCTTGGAAAAGAAGGATTGTTGCCTATTCTGTCTACCGTTAAATCAACCATATTTTCTTTCCTAGGGTTTGAACTTACTTTCATTTTCTATCCATTTCTCAAGGACAAGAAATCAGCATTCAAGGGAATTGTTATTGCAAATTCATTAACGATGATGATTTATTTAACGACTACCATCGTCTGCTTTATTAAATTTTCTCCAACTGAAATCACAGATTACGTATATCCTGTGCTCAACTTATTGAAGCTTATCCGATTACCTTTTTTGGAAAGGCTGGAGATCATCTACCTGTCCTTTTATTTATTTATCATATTTATGACGATCATTCCTTACCTCTATGCGGTCGTACTAGGAACAAGCCAATTATTGGGCAAGCAGGACCATCGAAATTCTTTGCGAATCCTGTTATTCCTATGGATCCTATTGTCCTTCTTTTTTATCCCTTCTTCTTTCCAAATAACCCAACTTGCCAACTGGTGGGGGATGGCAGGTATATATAGCGCTTTCGGTTTCCCTATTTTCCTTTGGATTTACGGATGGATTTTTCACTCCGTTAGAAAGGAACAGAAACAATGAAAAAATTCAATTCTCTTTTTTTAACATGGGTACTATTTTTGCTTGTAACGGGGTGTGGTAAAGCCGTTTATATTGAGAATCAACAATTTGTTCTAACAGAGGCTATAGATTTTGATGAGAATAATCATTTAGTCGTGTACACATCAACTCCTGTCTTCAACAAAGAAGCTAAAGATAAATATAAAATTACATCGTCAAGGGCTGATACGATGCGTGAATCAAAAGTGATGATTGACAGTAAGACGAGCGGCAGCCTTGCTTACGGAAAATCGCAAAATGTGTTGATAGGAAAAAAACTGCTGCAGAAAAGAGATGCACTTCCTTATTTGGATGTTCTTTTCCGCGATTCCCGAAATGAGATTAATGCGAATGTGATTGTAATTGATGGGACGGTTAAAGATGTGATGTATACCAATATGAGTGATAAAGGACGAATCGCCAGCGTCATTAAACAATTGGTAGAGAGCTCCTATCAGAGCAGAATTACAGTACAAACTTCCTTACAGAAATTCCATCAACAAATGATGGATAAAGCAATGACTCCTGCTGTAACTGAAATGAAAACAGAAAAAAATGAACTCGTGATTTCAGGTACTGTTCTTTTGCATAAAGATGGCACCTATGCGGCTTCTTTAAATAATCAAGAAAGTTCTTTGCTCCTATTATTGCAACGCGATACGAGAAATAACATACCGTTAACGTTTCACTTTCCTCCTGAAAAGTTTCATACGGATGAAGGAATGTCTTTTGTGAGCTTCAATATAAAAAAGGCCAAGCAAAAGGTCAAGACGAATTACGAAGGTGACCATTTTACAATCGATATCGAGATGAAGGTTCAGATCGATTTGACGGAGCGCACGTTTACCCTAGACTTAGAGAAGGAGAGAAAACAGCTAGAACAAGTCATTGAAAAAGAGTTGAAAAAACAATGTGAGGCATTACTCAAGAAAGCTCGAAAGTATCAGGTTGATCCCTTTGGTTTTGGGATTTATGTGCGAGCACACGATTATCATAACTGGAAAAAGGTTGAGGATAACTGGGGAAAAGCGCTCTCTGAAGCGACTGTAAATGTTTCTCCTAAAGTTCTCATCAAGAGTATTGGGGTTTCTGAATAGTATATTATAATAATTATTAATTAATATCCGATCTAATTATTGACTTTCAGGTAGGCGGATGGTACCATTTTATACGAATAAGATAGAATAGAGGAGGAATTATACGCATGGCAGAACGTTTAGTTGGTAAACAAGCTCCTGATTTCACAATGGAGACAGCTACAGGCGATGGTAAAGAATTTGGTAAAGCTTCTTTGTCCGATTACAAAGGAAAATGGTTAGTATTATTCTTCTACCCATTGGATTTCACATTCGTGTGCCCAACAGAAATTACAGCACTTAGTCATGCTGCTGCTCAATTCAAAGAATTGGACACAGAGATTCTTGGTGTTTCCATCGATAGTATCCATACACACAAAGCATGGATCAATACACCGATTAATGATAATGGTCTTGGCAAATTGGAATTCCCGCTTGCTGCTGACATCACGAAATCCGTAGCTCGTGACTACGGTGTTCTGATCGAAGAAGAAGGTATCGCACTACGTGGTCTTTTCATTATTGATCCAGAAGGCGAATTGAAATATGAAGTTGTTAACCACAATGACGTAGGTCGCAGTGTAGAAGAAACACTTCGTGTGCTTCAAGCGCTTCAATCCGGCGGATTGTGCCCAATGAACTGGAAACCGGGCGACAAAAACCTGGTTGTAAAATAAGCTTTGAATACATAGACAAGCTCCTCTGGTTAGCATGCGAATGCAGGCTAGGGGAGCTTTTCTTAGTTGGAGGAAAGTGATCATGTCGGTACCGTTGTATTTAAAGTATACGAAAGATCATTACTGGATCCGCCAAGAAGGGAATCAGGCTATAATTGGCTTAACGGAAACGGGTCTTATAGAAATGGGAATGGTTCTATTTATTGAGCTCCCTGAGCGTGATGCTGTAATGAGGCGAGGAGATTATATAAGTTCAGTTGAGACGGCGCAAAGTGAACACGATTTGTTCGCTCCTTTATCCGGCAAAGTGACAGCCGTCAATCTTTTGCTGGAGCGGGCTGCGATGATTTTGCATGAGTCTCCTTATGATAAAGGGTGGTTATTCGCCATGGAGTGGAGCGATGAATCTGAATTTGCTCATTTATGGGACGTGCAGACGTATGAGCAGCAGTTTCCGCTGGATTAAGTTTCTAGAGAAGAACGAAGGACTGCTGCATAAGCGTCTTGCGTTCTTTTTTTGTTTGGGCGGTAGGTGAGAAAATAATCGTACAAATGATACGCAGAATCCATTTATTTTTGATATGATAGGGAAGTGTGGAGTATAAATATTACAATGTAGGTGAGAAAATGGGAATTTCCGAAAAAACTGTCCTCTCGATGAAAGAGCTGCGTATGAAATATGAGGATAACTATGTGCTGCGCGGAATAGATTTGGAAGTAGAACGAGGTCAAATTATTGGCTATATTGGTCCGAATGGTGCCGGGAAAAGTACGACCGTCAAAATTATGCTAGGCATTGTTACCGGTTATACAGGTAAAGTTCATATATTTGGTAGAGATATAGCGGATGGCGATACGGCGTACAAGAGTCGAATTGGATTCGTGCCTGAAATGGCAGAGATGTATGATAATTTAACAGCTTGTGAATATTTGACCTTTATTGGGGAACTTTACGGCATGTCGTATGACGATGCTGAATACAAGGCGAGAAGACTTGTGAACAAATTAGGGTTGGAGGATGTGTTTCATGCCCGCATCGCTTCCTACTCTAAAGGAATGAAGCAGAAAGTAATGCTTATCTCCAGTCTGCTGCATGACCCGGATTTACTGTTTCTGGATGAACCGTTAAGTGGATTAGACGCGAACAGTGTCATGATCATCAAAGAAATATTGATACAATTGGCAAAACGGGGAAAGACGATCTTTTATTCGTCGCACATCATGGACGTTGTGGAGAAAATCAGTTCCCGCATCGTTTTGCTGAGTGGAGGAGAGATTGTGGCGGATGGCAGCTTCGAGGAACTGAAGGAACAATGCAAGGAAGGATCTCTGGAGCAAATTTTTAATCAATTGACCGGCTTTCATGAGCACCAGGAGATTGCCGAACAATTCGTCTCCATCGTAAATGAGGATTAGCCGATGAAAGATTACTTCTCCCTTCGAGTACTAGACAAGTTCGCGGTCATTTTTAATAAGCTTGGTGCCGATTATCCGGTTATGAGACGAATCATTCAGCAGAAGTTAACGATGGATGGAAGAAGAAGCACGACGATTCTTCAAGGAAACTTCAACAAGAAGGCAGCTAAGAACAAAGACAGCAACCAGTTTCACAAGTCGTTATGGATCTATGGCATTATGGGATTATTGATGGTTCCTTTTCTTTACATAGGTAACCACTTTTTATTTCAAATGAGTCTGGTGTTCGGGTTCTTTTCATTTCTGATTATGACTACGATGATATCTGACTTTTCGTCCGTGCTTTTGGATGTTCGGGATCACAACATCTTATTGACCAAGCCAATTAAGAGGCAGACAATGAATCTAGCTAAAACGGTTCATGTAAGCTTATATTTGTTTTATTTGACGAGCGCGCTTATGGTAGCCCCCTTGTTAGCGGCATGCATTCGTCACGGTATTTGGTTTACCTTGCTGTTTGTGATTGAAATCATACTTTTGGATTTATTTTTTCTTGTCCTCACAGCTCTTTTGTATTTATGTATTCTACAATTTTTTGATGGCGAGAAACTGAAGGATATCATTAATTATGTTCAAATCAGTCTAACTATCTTGATAACTATATCCTATCAACTCATTTCCAGATCCTTTCAAATCGTCCATATGGATATTAGCTTTCAGTTGAAATGGTGGCAAATATTGCTACCTCCTGTATGGTACGGCGCATTGACAGAAATGCTTTTCGAACATACCTTAGATAGATTTCATATCTTATTTTCTATATTAGCTTTTGTCATTCCGATCCTTGCCATCTTGCTGTATAAGCAATTCATACCCACCTTTGAACGCAATCTGCTCAAGCTTTCTAATGATGGTACTCGAGGAAAGCAGAGAAGAGGACTCATCCGGGATCAATATCTGAAGTGGATATGTCCGGATCCCAAGGAGTGGGCTTTCTTCCGATTTGCAGTCCATATGATGAAGAATGAGAGAGAATTCAAGCTTAAAGTGTATCCTTCGATTGGATTTTCGGTTATATTTCCGTTTATTTTTATTTTTAACGAGCTAAGAACGTTATCATGGTCGGAACTGAGTGCGAGCAAATGGTATTTAACGATTTACTTTACACTGACACTCATTCCTACGGTCATACTTATGCTGCGGTACTCAGGGGCGTATAAAGGGGCTTGGATATATAAAGTTACCCCACTTGCATCCACCGTATCGATGTACAAAGGAACATTGAAGGCAGTGATGGTCAAATTGTTCTTTCCTATGTTTGCAGGCTTAAGTGCTGTTTATATCGGCATATTCGGCTTAAGAGTTGCGGTTGATTTCATCATTGTGCTGTTGAATGCATCTGTATATGCAATCATTTGCTTCCGCAGTATGAAGAAGGCACTTCCTTTCTCGGAGTCCTTCCAATTTGCCCAGCAGCTGGATGGTTGGAAAGTATTGCCTCTTCTACTGCTCATAGGCGTTATGGGAGGCGTCCATTATTTGAGCATTTCCATTGCCTATGGCCCTTATTGTTTATTGGTCCTCGTAACTCTGATCCATGTTGGGCTATGGCGATATGCTTTCCGAGGTCGCGTATAAAAAAGAGCCGCTCCTGCATCTTGCAGAAGCGGCCTTTTCAAGCTGGGGCTATGTGTTGGTAAGCTGTTTATACTTTTTAAGATACTTCACTACCGTGAGGACATAAGTGGCGTGTGACCATGTAAGCGGAGCAACCGAGACAGGATCTCCGTTAAAAGGATCTAATTGTTCAGGGAGCACGCCGCTTTCCATGGCATGCTTAACGACCCATTCCAACGTTTGACGCGGGGCTTCAAGATCGGCCAATGTTTTGGCGTACTCAATTTCCCACTCAGCGATCCACAATGTACAGATGATCCAAGGGTTGCCGGGCACATTTTCAATATCCGTAGAACGTTGGAAGTAATAATCGTGATGATAGCGGGCAGATCCACCGATATCCGTCTTGATGGTGAGGCCATCTTTATTCGCTCTCATCGTACTCACAACACGCTCATCGTCAGCAGGTAGAACGCCGAATTCGAATATGCCATAAACCGAGCTTTCCAGTGTCATATCTTTGACCCATTCGCCGTCTTCCATATACAAGCCGCGAACAAAGCGTCCTTCGTTTTCGTCCCACAAGTGTTTAAGAATACCGGCTTTAATTTTCTCAGCTGTATGCCTATAGCGATTGCTGCGTTCTTCATCTCCGAACAAGTTGCTGAAGTTCGAAGCTGCGATAAGTCCACCGTAAACGGCTGACGCCGTGAAAGTGAAAATACCGTAGCGCTCCTCCCATAGATCATAGCTCGGTTTCGGCAGGCTCAGTTCTTGATCAATGTAGGTAGACATGAATCTGGCTGCTCTGCGAATCAGATTGCGATAGAGAGATTGAGCGAATTCCAAGCTTCCGTGCTTCTGGAAATCTTGCCAGAGAGCGAACAGCACAAGAGCCGTTTCGTCTTCTTGAATAGGAAGCTGCACACGTCCCGAATGAATGTAGGGATGCCAACTGGAGCCAACAGTGCCGTCCGGATTATATTTATGATGCAAGTAACCTTCGGGTGACAGCACATTCGCACAGAAGTTGAAGAATGGAATAATCATACCTTGATAGCCAGCCATGGACATCGAGTAAGCGATTAATGCGCCATCCCTTGGCCACATATAGCTGTAATGATCGCGATTGCTCTGCATGATGTCAGAATCGTTTGCGGCGATAATCGCCCCATTCACGTCTGTTTGCGTTCTGACGATCAGCAAGCTTTGCTTGTAGAGGCGCTGAACGCTTAGCGGTAAATCGCCATAATCTCGCTCAGACTTATTCGCCCAACGCTGCCAATACACGGTTACACGGTCAAGCAGCTTACCCGGATGGCTTTCTTTCACATAAGCATCCAGCTTTTTAACTTCCTCGAGGGTTTTCCCTGCGCCCATCCAGTAGTAGAGAGTTTGATTGGAGCCTGGCGGTACGAACAGTCGAAACGAGATCGTACTATCCACGGAGCCTTGTGCAATAGCATTGCCCATGAGATGGCCATCCTCGGCATCGCGCCATGTTCCCTCTGCATTATAGAATCTTTTGACACCTGTAGAATACTGATAAATGCCTTCGGTTCCCGTACTCCCGTTAAACATAAAATATCTGTCTTTTTTATAATGAAATACCGTATTGGTCATAGGATAATACGCGGCTGTATCGCCAACTTCTGTTTCATTAATCAATAAGTCTTGATTGAAGAACATACGGACCTCTCGAACGGTATCCTTGTGATTCGTAATTTGAATACGTTTCAAATAAATATCCTCACGCTGATGAACGGCATCATTCATGAGCAGGGTTACACCAAGACCCGGATGTGTAGCTGTCACCTCAGTAACGAGAGAATCCTCGACATAAGAGAGGTTGAATTCCCATTCCGGGGCATTCAGCCAAGCGAATTCGCCATCTACCCATAAGCCTACACGGCATTGATAGCCACCAATATGGTTAAGCTGGCCTACGAAAGGATAGTACAGATCTCGCATATAGGAATGCTGATCCAGATTAATAAGAAATTTTCCGTTTCCGATGACCAGATGTCTGGGCAATACAATCACTTCCCCACTCTTTTGTTTGATCGCGATTCAGAACCTGTCCTTGAGGTATCCAACGTGGATATCGCGTCTATCTACTTGCATGGTTTAGGACATAATCAGCAAAGGGCTTGCCAATAGGTTACCTAATTATTACCAAGGAATCAATGATTCTTTGAAAAAATTCTGAAAATTCCAGCTGATCACGCTTACATCCTGGCATAACTGCCCATATTATTTTATTATTTCCTTCTGCGCGGGGAATATACCTTCATAAAACGAGCCGTTGCTTGTTAATTTTTTGTAAGATTGTGTCGTAAGTCTACTAATCTGCCTCCAATTATAAGAGACTTGTACTTTGGATAAGGCAGCAGCTGCAAGCTTAGCGGCTTCTTCGGGCCGATGCAGAAGAGCAACAATTTGAGCGGCCAATGCGTTGACGTCTCCAGCGGGTACTGTGCAGCCATTCCTACCATGATCGACGATTTCGGCAAGGCCCCCTGTATCCGAGACGATGAGTGGTGTGCCGCTGGCCATAGCTTCCAAGGCAACTAAGCCAAACGGTTCATAGAGGCTTGGAAATACACAAAGCTCTGTCCGTTGAAGCAGTAGGCATTTGTCGCTCTCATCTAAAAAGCCGGTGAAACAAACGCGATCACCGAAGCGGGCTGCCTGACGTTTAAGAGATTCAAACTCGGGTCCTGTACCTCCAATGACAAGTTTGGCTTCCGGAACAAGTTTGAGTACTAAGCGCATAGCAGAAAGGAGAACATGAACACCTTTTTCGAATACAAGACGCCCAAAGAAAGCAAGGATTCGATTAGGGCTTTCATCATCAGAAAGCGCTTCGCTCAGAAGCGGATTAACATGCAGGATGGATGTTTGCTGATTGCGGAAGGGCATAACGCCATTGGGTAAACAAATCACTTTGTCCGAGGGTGCATGAAATAAGTGAACAACCTCTTGCTGCATAAAATGACTGCAAACGATGATTTGATCCGCATTAGCTACCAACCTAGCTTCTAATTCATGTATGCGATGTTGACCGGCTGTTTGCAGGTTTCCTTGATTCCGGCCATGCTCAGTCGCATGTATAGTGGCAAAGAGCGGCAGCTGCAAAGCTTTTTTACTCTCTTTAGCCGCATACACAACCATCCAATCATGAGCATGCAGGATATCAAAAGATACCCCTTGTGCAGATAGATGAAGGATTTTGTCCGTGAATGCCATATTCATTTGAAATACCCAATCCATGAAGTTTAGTTCCCCCATAGACTGGAGAATATCGACACGATGAATATGAACCCCCTCTGATAGCTCATCCGAAAGGCAACCGCTCGAATGACAGGTTATGACATGCACGGAATGACCGGAAGCAGCAAGCTGTCTGGATAAATCGCATACCGCTCTGGCTAGGCCGCCAATGACGCGCGGCGGGTATTCCCAGGCGAGCATTAGAATGCGCAGTGAATCAGTATGATTTACCGCCGCCGTCTCACAAGGAGACGGTATCGGGGATAATGTTTGGTAAAGACGATACTGGAGGTCCGGTAGAAATGGGGTTCTTCGTTCCGAACGAATGACCATTTGGGATAGCTCGGCATCAGAAGTGACGACATCCGTTCTTTCGATATGATCCAACAACTGATGACATTGAGATAAATGTGTTTCTATCCGATTCATCGCATATTCGGTAACCGTCTCCGCGTCAATGATGAATGTCCAGTCGCTGCTTTGCGCGAGCATGAGCTCTCGCGCAGCTTGGTTGAGCGCCCGCTGCTGCAGCTTCGACAGCAGCTCGGGGTGCGGGTGCTTCTGCGCAGCAAGCACCAAGCGATCCTCCGCCGCGTGCAGCAGCGGATGAACCCATTGGCTGCGCGGCTGCAGCCAGACCTCGGCATAGCCGCCCCGGCCCCAGCTCGACACGGGAAGCTCCGCTTCCGTGGTTGGCGCATGGGCGGCGGCGTAGCCGCCTAACGTAGTCGTCGACACGACTACGTCTTCGTGCTGCGCGGCTGCCAGCCCGCGCAGCACAGCCTCAAGCCACTGGTGGCCTTCGTACCACCAGTGCCCGAACAGCTCGGCATCGTAGGGACATACGATGACCGCAGGCTCTTGCGGCTGCGCTGCATCGCGCTCGCCGGCGAGGCTGCGCAGCTGCGCTACCCGGCTGGCGACGAAATGCTCAGCATGCTGCTGAGCTTTCTGAGCGGCGCGCGCCGGGTGGTAAGGCGCTTTGGCGTCGCCCCCGGCCGCGCCAGTGACGCTATAGTACTTGAAGCCCGTGTGAATGCGCTCGCCATCCGGCAGCACATAGGGCTTCAAGTACTCCCACTCGGCCCCGCCGCTGCGGCCGAGGTCATAGCCGATATCGCGGTAATACTCGCGATAGTCGACATCGCTCGGGTAGCCAACTTCGGCGCTCCATACTTGGGCGCCAGCTTCGAGATCCCGAGCGAATGCGCAGGCACCGCCTCGGGTGCGTAGCGGGGTGCCTGCAGGGTGAACGACCGACGAGGACCTCAGTGCCAACGTGTGTGCGTGGGCGTCCACGACGAAGTAGCGGAGGCCTAACGCCTCAAGATGCGGCTCTAGCGCAGGCGTATAGCCGCACTCCGGCAGCCAAATGCCTGCCGGAGAGGTACCAAAGTGCCGCCGAAATTCTGTAACGGCGGCTTCGAGCTGCGCGCGCAGCGCGGCGTCGTTCTTGACAAGCGGCAAAAAAGCATGCGTGGCCGCGCACGTTATCAATTCGATGCATCCGGTATCGCTTAGGTTGCGGAGCTTGCCGATTAGATCACCTCGCAGGTGATCGTACAGCGCCATTAGCCGATGATATTGATTGGCATAATGCATAGCTGTAGGGCCGAAATCAGCATCTCCCCACAGCCGAATAACTTCTCGCTGAGCTAATTCGCACAAAGCGGCTAGATGATTTCGCAGCCTCTTCTTCATGCGTGGATCTTCCATCATGGCTAGCAGAGGGGGAGATACCGATAAGGTAAGGCAGAAGGGGATATGGTCTTCAAGCAGTCGATCCATCATCTCAATGAGAGGAAGATAGCTGTCCACAACGGCCTCGAAAAACCAGCGTTCTTCCAATGTAACGGTCTCCTGTTCGTGACGAACATAAGGAAGATGGGCATGCAAAAGCAAAGCAACATAACCGTGAACGGCTGCGCTCAATCCGTATCGCCTCCAGATTCCGTATCTACGGAGTATGCAGTAGTTGGTGTGTAGATCGAATAAGCAGAAAATTGCTCATAGGGTACAGATGGTCCTGAATGTCTAATGGAGTCGTAGGGGAGAAACTGTATATGATATTGGGCGGATGTAGGGGTGCTCCCATGCTCATCCATCGAAGCTATCCATGGCAAACAGACCGAATTGGAGCGCAGCAGCGGGATAAACTGCTGCTGATCATTTCGAATACCCAGATCAGCCACATAGTGCTTACCGGGGTGAAAGCCAGAAAGAAAACAGCATTCATCTTGTGGCAGCACCATTGCTGAAATCTCATTCGCGTGCATGCCATCAAAGGATAAATCCGTCACGTCATAAATGCGCAGCGAAGGCTGAAGCAGCTGCCAGTCCTTCTCGTAGTGCTCCAGTATCATAGCGCGTTTTCTTTCAGACAGCCGCCAGTATGCGAAGAGTACTGTGGGGGACTGTACAAGCAGATGGAGCGTGTCCCGATCTATTGGATCGATGGAGAGCGAATGGATAGGAATCAGACTCACCTTTCCTCGGTGTAATGTGGAATTTATTTACTGTAGCGTTTAAGCAATATTGTAGCATATGCATGACGCAAACGAAAAATCTCCGCCTTTCGAAAAAGGGGAGATCGCGGTATAACATTTACTTGGCTGGACCCTGTCCTTCCATGTATCTATTTTCCGTAAGCCGCATTAAGGAGTCATATCGATTCGCCGATGTAAAGATCAAGAGGTATTCATCCTGCTTTACGTTGGTATAAGATGCCTTGAAGCCGGTATGATATTGGACGGTCATGCTGGAGGATTGATCGTCATACTGTACAAAAGCAATCTGCCTTGAAACGCTCGAAATCATATTCACGCCGCTCTCTCCTTCAACTTCAGACTTCATTTAAATAACGTCTGCATTACGAATTCATTCTTTTATCATTTTTATGCTTACTGAAGGACGTTTAGAATATGCTCCCGATAGGCGTGGACGAGCGTTTGTGCTTGATCAAGGTCTGTTGATTGCGCAACAACCTGGAATACAGGATCATCTGCATCAGGTAATAACAGCACCCAACCCGTGTCATGATAAAATTTCATACCATCCAGCAGTTCAACCCTTGTGTCCTTCGTCCTCTCCATCATGCTTCGCATCACTTGACCCTTGTAATCCCATGGGCAGTCGATCTGTTCCCGATGAAGATGAAAGCTGGGAAATAAAGAAAGCAGTTCCGACAGTGGAACGCCTGTCCTATCCAGGTGGAGAATGACGAGTCCGATAGCAAATAAAGCATCGAACAGGGGATGCATGCTGGTCTCATGAGTAGCTTCAAGAACAGCGCGGGACCCTTCTTTTGTTCGGACGATTGTGGCCCCAAGTCCTTCAGCAATGCTTTCAAGCAAGTGTGGAGCGCTGACGGGAGCGCCAATGGTCGTTCCGGGACGACTATGCAGGTAGCATAGGTATAAGAAAACGGTTTGTAAATCACCGTCAACGACATCGCCTTTCTCCGTAACAAGCTGCATGCTTTTCCCATCGTCATGTAATCGTAATCCGAAATTCGCTCCTGATAGGGGAAGAAAGCGCTGGAAAGGTTCTTGTGTGCTTGTCGTTGTCACATGAATAGCTTCAAGGCCTAATTTCTCGAAATACGGAAAAATAATCGGCTGCAGCCAGGGACTCGCTTCAACGATGACACGAAGCGGCTGATGAGTCTGTGTGTCACGCTCCGCAGCTATTTCTTGGGCTAATGCATTGATGTACGTTTGGAACCAATGGAATTGCTCGCTGTAATTGCCGATTTGCGCCATAGAGACGCGAGCGTAATCTTCCTGCACAAAGCTGTTCTCGACCTTGCGCTCTGTTGATTTGGGGATAGGCAGCCCCGCGGCGTCGATACAAGACAAGCAACAAACCCCATTCTCTTTCCCCGAGAAGTCGATATGAATACCGCCGACAGTGCCCAGATGACGAATGGCAAAACTAGCCGCAGGAGCGAAAGCATCACCCAAATCGATAACATGTGTGCCGACAGACTGCAAGCTAGCCGTTAGGGTTCGTCTCAGCAAACGAGCGAAAGCATGAGGAGATGAGCTGACCGTCAAGGTTTGATGCGGAGCGACGGTTGCTCCATAGGCTGTAGCGAATTTAGCGACCAACTCCGGCGTTAGATCCAAATTTGGAATGCCGCTAACCCCCTGTGCTTTAAACAATGACTTGGAGGCGTTATCACCCCAGATATAAGAAGTATGAAGACTCGTTTTATCCCGTAGTTGTTTATAGGGCCAAATCTTTACGTTTGGCTGGATGTGACTTTTGGCGCCAATAACGACATGATTGCCGATAACTGAACCATCTCCCAAATTGGAGGCTTCTTTACAAACGATTCGGCTGGTCAGCGTAGAACCAGTCAATTCGTTATGCTCCGCAATATGATTATGATCCCATAATACACTGCGGGTTAGCTTGCTCCCCTTGGATACGCGGTTATTTTGGCCGATAATGCAGTATTCTCCGATCTCCACATCATCTTCGAGCGTCGTTCCTGTTCCGATGTAAGCCGGTCCAACAATATGCGCGCTCAGACTCGTTTCCACCCCTTCAGCGATGTAAACGCCCGGCTTAATCTGAGTTCCGGCAATATGGATCTGAACTTTCCCATCGAGCATATCAAACTGGGTTTGACGATATTGCTGGAGGTTGCCGATATCTGACCAGTAGCCTGAGCTGACGTATCCATAAAGGCCTTGATTATCTTGGAGCAACGCCGGGAAAAGATGCTGGCTGAAATCAAAGGCTTGATTCAAAGGCACACGTTCCAACGTTTCAGGTTCCAGAATATAAATTCCCGTATTAACCGTATCGCTGAATACTTCGCCCCAGCTTGGTTTTTCCAAAAAGCGAACAATTTGGCTTTTGTCATTTGTCATCACGACCCCATATTCCAAAGGGTGACTGACATGCGTGAGAATCAAGGTGGCTTGGGCTTGTTTCTTCTTATGGAAAGCGATTGCTTCTGACAAATCGAAATCAGTCAGCGAATCTCCGCTAATGACGATAAAGGTATCGTCCAGAAACTCGTGCGCATTTTTGACGCTTCCGGCTGTGCCCAGTGGAGAGGTTTCTTCGAAATAATGCATATTCACACCGAAAGCCTGCCCATCACCAAAATAATCACGAATGACTTCCGGTTTATATTGCATGGTGACCGCAATGTCGCGAATGCCGTGCTTTTGCAGCAGTTCAACAATATAGGCCATGCAAGGCCTACCGATGAGAGGCACCATCGGCTTAGGGAGATGACACGTCAGGGGGCGAAGACGCGTTCCTTTGCCTCCCGCCATTATGACAGCCTTCATTGTTATACCTCCTTTGCGTTTTGCAATAGCAAAACGGACATCGTAAGCAAGTTGTTTTTATAGGTTTACATAAGCCTGAATCGAAGATTGGTCGTAAGTCAGTTTACGGTACTCTTGCAGCATATTTTGAGCGATGTGGCTCCATTGATAATGCTGTTCCAGCAACTGGTAAGCATGACTGGCCATCTTGTCTGCTTGCTCAGGGTGCAGCAGCATTTCGGTGATGTGCCAAGCTAATGAGTCTACATGACCTGGCAGCGCCTTATAGCCGTCTACGCCATGTCGTATGATTTCCGCCAAGCCCCCCGTATCGGAGAGAACGACAGGCTTGTGGTGAGCCATCGCTTCCAAAGCGACGATACCAAAAGGTTCATACAAGCTGGGAATGACGCATACATCAGCCGATTGATAGAGCTCAGCACGATAGGTATCGTCAACGAAACCGGTAAATAAGACGCGATCTCCCAGATGTGCGGCTTGATCACGCAATGCCTCCTCCATAGGTCCCGTTCCGGCGATAAGAAGTCGAGCTTGCGGGACTTGGGAAAGTATTTTGGGCATCGCGTCAACAAGAATGTGTATGCCTTTCTCATAGACAAGGCGACCGATATAAAAAATGATTTTATTTGCCTTTGCCGGTTTATCTAACTGATCGTCGATAAGTGAAAGAGGGCTCGGAATCTGAATGCCGTTCGGGTAAATGCTTATTTTATCCAAAGGCAAGTTAAAGATACGCCCGACTTCATCTTTCATATAGGAGCTGCATACAAAAACGCGATGCGCCTCGTAAGTAAGTTTCCACTCTAGTTGATGAATATTCCGCTGCAGCTCAGAATGAAGATTGCCTTGATTCCTTCCCCATTCGGTAGCATGAATCGTAGCAACTAGCGGAATGCCGTAGCTAGCCTTTATTTCTTTGGCGGCATGTGTAACCATCCAATCATGGGCATGAAGCAGATCGATGCGTCCACCGTTTTCTTTCCATTTTACAAGATGATCCGTCATGGCCAGATTCATTTCGAACGTCCAGTGGTAAAAGTGAGTATCACCGGAATATTCGACGGGAAGCCGATGGACATAGACATCGTTCATCTTTTCAAAACAGGGAGCGCCGTAATGGGAAGTTGTAATCACATGCACGATTTCTCCTCTTGCAGCTAAAGCTTCGGACAAGGCATGAACGGCTCTGGATAAGCCACCGACATTTTTTGGGGGATATTCCCAAGCTAGCATAAAAACATTCGGACGATGTTTCGTTTCCTCCAGTAAGGTTTCCCATTCCAGCCTGCTTGGAATAAGTGGAATAGGAGATACAGGATGGATGCTTATGTAGTCCTGAAACTGAATGTCGGGAAAACAAGAATCCTTCTTCTCTAATTCAGCTAAAAAGGCTTCATCTACTTGTTCTCTATCGATTTGGTCACAGAGATGGTGGAAACAACCGAGATGATCTTTGGTCCGTTGAACGGCGTAGTCGACAACGGTTTTGGCATCCATGATGAAAGCCCAATCACTGCTTTGTGCGAGCATCAATTCTCTTGCGGCTTGGTTTAATGTTCGCTTAAGCACTCCCGCCGTTAGCGCACCATGGCGGGCTAAGTGCTCATGTTTCGTTGCAAGCTGGATCATGTGCTCCTCTGCTTGATGAAGATGGCGATAAATCCAGTCGTTATTCGCTTGCAGCCATACTTCGGCTGAGTGGTTGCGCCCCCAACTGGACTCGTTCAATTTGCCGACATCGGCTATCGGATACTCCTGTAAGTATTCACCTGGAGTTATCATTTTGATCGTATGTTGATCATGAAACAATGTCCGGCATACTCTTTCAATCCAATGCGTACCTTCGTACCACCAATGGCCAAACAGCTCAGCGTTGAAGGCGGAAACGATGATGGGGCTGCGATCCAGCCAACGATGCCAATGATCCGCTTGTTTTTGGAGGTTGGATACAAAATGATAAGCGTGTTCAACCGTTCTCTCTAATGCTTTTTTGGGCTGATAGGGCTCATGGTGTCTGCCTTTGCTTGTAATGCGATAATATTTGATCCCGGTGTTAACACGTTCATGCTTAGGGAGTAGGTAAGGCATTATGTATGACCATTCTTTTTTATCATGTAAACCCAAATCCCAACCGATATCCCGGTAGTATTCTCGGTAGTTGAAATCTCCCGGATAGCCCTCATCGGAGCTGCGCACTTGTTTGGAAGATTCCGGGTCCAGCGGAAATGCACTCACACCGTAGGGTGTCAGAAGAGGAGCATACAATTCCCGATTGGGCTGTGGTGAAGCAAAGGCAATAGCGGTGGAGTCGCAGAAGAAATAGGCGATTCCCGCTTGCTTCAGAATTCGATCGATACCAGCTGTAAAACCGCATTCCGGCAGCCAGAATCCGCGCGGCTTACGGCCAAAATGTCGCTTGTAATCGCGTACAGCCGACATAATCTGCGCCTTTACGGCCTCTTCAGTCTTCATTAAAGGGAGAAACCCATGAGTAGCTGCTGAGGTGACAATTTCGATGAACCCGTTATCCTGATAACGTTTAAATTCGCCTATGACATTGCCGCCACAGCTTTCGTAGCGCTTTTGAAGCTCAAGAAAATGGGCAGCGTATTTTTCTGCCAAGGGAAGAAAAGAGGGTTTGTTCTTCAACCTAACTTGTTCTTTTTCAGCGAGCTCAATCAGCTTGTTTAAGTAAACGCGATACTGCTCTTGCATGAGAGGATTGCTGAATAAAGCAAGCAGGGTTGGCGTTATAGAGAAGGTGATGCGGAAATCCACATGATCGATGGCAAGACGGTCCATGACTTGGAGTAAAGGCAGGTAGGTTTCTGTCATGGCTTCGTAATACCAGCGTTTTTCTATAACATCCTCCTGGTTATGATGGCGAACATAAGGAAGGTGAGCATGCAGGACTAAGGTAAAATAACCCTTTAGCTCAGGCTTCGCTTTCATACGATTCATCAATGGATATCATCACCTCGCGTAAGGGGAATAAGTTTGTATATTTTCAAAATAGTGAGGCTTTATTCGATTGAAGACACTCTCGGTTTGAGCTTCGGTAATTACGCTTTGGATCGCTTCTCCCCATTCAGCTTCCCCAGCCTTGGGTGTTGCGACACTGTTGGAGCGAAGAAGCGGGATAAATTGATGCTCGGCTGTGTATGTACCGATATCAACGAGGAAATTGCGGTCTGCACCCAACTGATACAGGAATGCCTGCGCAGCATCCTGCTGTGTGGTCACATCCCAATAACCGTGAGCATTGCTCCCATTAAAATAAATATCCGTCACGTCGTAAATGCGTATGACTTTAGGAAGCGCACCATAGTCGCATGCGAAGTGCTGGGAGAGAAGCCATCTCCTTCTATTGCTGATTTCCCAATAAACATAGAGCGAATGAGCATCCAGCACCATAAGATGGAGTAAGTCCTTGTTGTATCGATCGGGAACTTCGAATCCCGCGACAGGCAAAGCCATCAAAGTGATTCCTCTTTTCTTTCTAACATTTGACTGTTTAAGGATGCGCCTAAACCAAGAAAAATATGCGTAGATTGCTAAAAACTAGCGTTCGTCTAAAAGAGGAATTTCGCTCATTTATGGCGAATATATTGAATTAATCCGGGTATACGAATAGGGAGGGATATCCATGAGTTTTTGTTGTGGAGCCAGTATGATTGGAACAAAAGGAACCTTGAAGCACATTCGTACACAAATTCACAATGTGCCCATACTATTTTGCCCGGTATGTCACCGTATAGAGGTTCATTATCTTGTAGAGAACGAGTACGAGATATTAGCGGAATATGCACATGGAGACGGGGCAGCCGAGGTTGATTTTCAGGAATATGTTGATGGCAAGGACCATCTCTTGCATGACAATTGTGTGAATCATGAAGGCGAAGAACCTTTAGATATAGTTCGCAGCCAAATCGATATGGCGCTCGATCTGCTGGGTGTCGCTAAATCCATTCAGGATACGGAATGGGAAGAGCAGCTGATGAAACGCTTAAAAATGCTTAGCGTACGCAGAGATAAGCTGAAAAATAAAAAAACCTCTAAACGAATCTAGAGGATTGGTCCCATAGCGTAGCCATTTACCTTCCTGCAGAAGGGTAGATGGCTATTTGCTATTTATGCTCCGAATGGAGTTCTTGCAGCAGCTTGGCAAACTCTTTCTGCAAATTTCTGCTCAAAGGGATTTTCACTGGCGTATGTTTCAAATGAATCAGAAATCTTCGCGAAGTGGGAAATCCGCTTTCTTTCTCATACGAAACGACATACCGCATATTAATCAGAAAACCCTTGAAGGGATTGTACATAAGGGGTGAGCTTTGGGCCAGGATGTCAGATAAATTTGAGCTGGATTCCATATGCGCTCCATTTGCCAGATGGATTCTTGTTAAACGCTTGTCTTCCTTTTCGATGAAAAGAATGGAATCCTCCGAAATCGGCAGCTGAGACTTTTGATTTTTGACAGTTATCCAAGTTGTTGCCATAGGCTTTGGTGCTTGAACGGCTTGGCTCCGCTCTAATTGGATTTCTGCGACCGCTTTCCTAATCGCAGCTTGAAACTTGGGCAGCATGACAGGTTTAGACAGAAAATAAAGGGAACCTAAATCATGAAAGCTTGTTAACACATGGTCAATATTTGTCGTACCGCTTACCATAATAACTTTCTGATGGTAGCCGTCCTTTCTTAAAGACTGGACCATGGATATGCCATCTAAGTTCCCTTCTAAACCAATATCCACAAGCAATATGTCAGGCTGCAGCTGATCGTAGGATTGAATGAAATGTTCGCCATCGGAAGCAATCGAAATGACTTTCAGCCCGCATTGTTGACAGTAACTTTCCAGCAATTTACCGGCCCAATAGTTATCTTCCACGATGGCAACCGTGAAAAGGTGACTCATACTTCCTCGCTCCTATCATTTCGCGCATGATCCCTCTTACAAGGTGACAACTTAGGTTCAGTAACAGCCAACTTAGTCCATGTTGAAGAAAAAAAAGCTGCTCTCATGTATAATTAAAGTATGGACTCAATCACGCATGCTACGTCTTTGCTGACTTAGAAATGAGGGAAATGTAATTGTTTACATGGGTGAAATTTATCCTTACGTTTATCGATTTCGCAGCTATGATACTATTAGCACTGACCTTGTTCAGACTAAAATGGAAGCCTTACTTGAAACAAGTATGGATCGCTGCACTGGCAGGTACACTTCTTACTTTATTCGATAATTGGCCCATTATATATATTTGCATCATGTGCATCTTATTGGTTACAGTCTGGAAATTCAGCATTGTTCCCGCGATTCTGATTGCTTTATCGGGTTACATTTGCTCGGTCATCGCATCAACGGGCGTACTTATTTTTTGTGATATGACACAACTTATTGCCTACGCAGGAATGGAAGAGAGTCCACTCACGCTTAATCTCATGCTGCTCTTCACCCTCTTGGCCAAAAGTGGAGTTCTCTTGGTTTTGATTAAACGAAGGCTCGGATTTACTTTCTTGACGAATTACACAACCCTTCCTCTTTCGAAGGCAAATATAGGTTTATATCTTTTCATTATCGTGGTCTTTCTTGGGATTGTTTTCCGTCAGGCTTATGCAGATAACGTGATCAGCGCGCTCATGCCGTTCCAAATGTTAAGCATGGCAACTGTTCTTTTCCTATATGTGATGTTAAGTAAGGAACTTGGCTTTCAAAGATGACAAAGGCGCACTGGAATCATTTTCAATTGCAAGACCATTATTTCGAGCTTCATATTCAAGAAGTGTTTGGTGATATTTTTTTTGCGGTAATGCAGCAAGTGTGACGCAAGGTTCTTCTTCATAGAGATGAAAGTAAAGTTTGCCTTCTGCGGGGGCATACTTTTTTATTTTGTTCAAATTAACGAATAAATGAGTATCCAGTTTGATAAAATCATGATCCATTAGCTGTTCTATAAAACTTGTGAAGGCTACAAGGGATTCCACATTTTCTTCTGTTGTACCTTCCTGTGTATAATAAGTAATGTGTTTAATGCCAAATTCAACGTACCATACAAGATCCAAGCGGATTTGCAGGGATGCTTGCGAAGCGGATGCTTCCTCCAAATAGCCTGCCTTCATTAACAAATCCGTATATGGGTATTGATAGGCATGCGATAGCTTTCTCAAGGTGTCAGGGGATGGTTTGATGGCCTCATTCGTGGTACGATTACGTCCAAGTTCCAAGTCCCTAATATAAGCATGAGACAAGCCGCTTTTACTTGCTACTTTGCGCAAGGACATTTTACCGCGCAGTGTTTCGAGAAACTGTCCAAAGTTATTGCCTAATTCCAAATGAAACACCTCCCATGCCATAATTGTAGCGGATTCGTCGTTAAAATAAAACCTTGCTTAAAGGTTTTATTTGCCATTTGGTGATGATTTGGCCATGTATGTTATAATAAATGTACTTTTTATTTGTTCTGTCATATCTTCATACCCCCCGAATTGTTATAGATAGGGACGAAACTACTATATTGTGAGGTGGAACGGTGCTACTGGTACTATTTAAAAAATTCCTCGGGAAGAAAGAATCCAGTGGAAAAAGTGATGCCCACGCCTCTCCGTTAGAGGTAACCATACATCAAATACAAGCAGGAGACCTACGACTTCGGAATCAGTTCATTACTGATTATCAGCCCTATGTGGCAAAGGTTACAAGTAGATTCTGTAAACGATACATCGATCCCGCGAGGGATGACGAGTTTAGTATTGCTTTAGGTGCTTTTAACGAAGCCATTAATCAGTATTCTTCGGTGATGGGGAGATCTTTCCTGGGATTCGCCGAAACGGTCATGCGAAGAAGACTTATTGATTTTTTACGCAAAGAGCAGCGTTTCAAAGGGCAGATACCCTACAGTTCATTCGATCAGGAGGATGAAGAAGATAATTTAATTAATCCGATTGAAGTTCATCAAGCGATTGAAGCCTATGAGAAGCAGAAGGGGATCGAGGAACGGCGGAGTGAGATCATTGATTTTAGTCGATGTTTAAGCGATTTTGATATCAATTTTGCCGTACTTGCAGAAATATCACCTAAACATGACGATTCCAGACAAATGTTGTTCGGCATCGGTCATACGCTATCTCAGGATGCAGAACTTATGCGCACTCTTCTGACGAAGCGGCAGTTGCCCATTAAAGAGCTGCTTGAGCAGGTGCAGGTTTCCAGAAAAACGTTGGAGCGAAACCGCAAGTACTTAATAGCCATTGCCCTTATCTATAACGGTCCCTACCCTTATTTACGGGATTACTTACATATGCGAGATGAGTAGGCAGAGGAGAAAGGAGAAGCAGCCATGAATAAGGGAATCGTGATGGAATTAAGCGAGAACTCCATTATTGTCATGAATCCAGACGGCCGATTTGATAAGCTTCCAAGGGGAACGAGGAACTGTGAAGTAGGCGAAGAAATTCTGTTCGTACCTTCCAAGCGTGTGCGAGTTCCGCAAATGGCTATTGCATCGGGACTCGTAGCCGTCATCGTATTGTGTTTTGCCTTGGTTTCATCTTTGATAGGTGGTGTTCCAAGCGGTCAAGTTGTTGCCTACGTGACGATAGATATTAATCCAAGTATAGAAATGGGTATTGATAGTAAGGAAGTTGTTCAGGATTTGCGAGGGTTAAATACCGACGGGGCTGACTTGATCCAAGCGTTGGTGTTCAAAGGCAAGAGTTTGGCGGATGTCACGTCCCAAATACTCGATAAAGCGGAACAAGGAGCGCTAGCTAGGGGGGAAGGCGATATTATTATCAGCTCCACTATCGTTGAACCCAGCACCGCGTTAAATGATGAAACCATTGCATCCAAACTTAAAGAGCAGGTCAATAAGCATATTGAGCAAACACATCCTGATCAAGTGAAAAATTATGCAGTGACAGCATTTGCGGCACCTGAAGAAGTAAGGCAAGAAGCCAAAGCAAGCGGCGTTTCTGCAGGGAAATACGCGGTATATCTCAATGCGGTAGATAATGGTGCGAAAGTGTCATTAGATGATATTAAGACTGTTTCAATCCATCAGCTTGCCAAAGACAATGGCGGGATTGAAAATCTGGTTAAACCGAACAAACCGATTGATAAAGCGTCTCTGAAAAAGCTGATCGATGAAGAAAAATCCGGTAAGCTTAGTGAAAAGATACAGCAAATTCAAGATGAGAAGTCGGATAAAGAGAAAAACGATAAAAATGTTAAAAACAGTAACAATGACAAGAATAACAAGAATGATAAAAATAATAAAAGCGATAAGAACAACAGCAATAACAGCAATAACAGCAATAACAGTAATAACAGTAATAACAGTAATAACAGTAATAACAGTAATAACAGTAATAACAGTAATAACAGCAAGAACGATAAAAACGGTAAGAATGATACGAATACAAAGGCAAGTGAGAAACCAACGGCTACGTTAGGGTCGAAGAATGACAAGAATGACAATAAGAATGATGGCAATGGTAAGAATGATGGAAAAGGCGATGACGAGAAAGATCCAACGAAAAAGCCATCACCTACTCCAAAGCCTACTATTAAACCGACGAGTACAAGCAAACCCACAGCAAAGCCAACTGCAAAGGCAAGCCCCACACCCAAAACGGATAATGAGAAAAGCTCAGATCCACATGGGGATTCCAACAATCGAAATAAAGACGGAAATAAGCGCAACTCTAACGATGATTAGAAATGAATCGGCAAATGCAAAGTCAAAACAAACACCGCGAAAGCTCGTTTTTTAACGAGAGGAGCTTTTGGGGTGTTTGTTTTTATGCTATTCCAGAGAGCTCATAGCAGATAAAAGTTTAAAAGCGATCTTCGCACGATAGGCCCTCCTTCACGCGGATTGCACTTGCCATGGATGAATGCATGGCACGTACTGCTGAGTTGTATTACAATGATTGTATATGCAATTATCAAATTAGTTGGTTTTGGAAGGGAGATTTCGGTATTGCGTTATTCAACTTTTGGCAAATCCGGCTATAAAGTATCTTCACTTGGATTTGGTGCCATGAATCTTCCGGGTGTACCTTTAGAGCAAGCGAGAGAAGCATTAAATTATGCCTTGGATCACGGCATTAACTATATGGACACGGCAGCCGCTTATCGGAACAGTGAGGAAATTATAGGTGAGTGCATATCTCATCGCAGAAGCGAGTATTTCTTGGCTACCAAGACGGGAGCGCGGGATTATGAAACGGCGAAAGCCGAGATTGAGCGCAGTCTGGTGCGGATGAAAACGGATCATGTGGATTTGTTGCAAATTCACTATGTCAATTATGTAAGTGAGTATAAAAAAGCGATGGATGCAGGCGGGGCTTATGAAGCAGCGCTTGAGGCTCAGCGTGAGGGGAAAGTCAGATTTATTGGTATCTCCGGACATCGTCCGGATTTGTTGGCGAAATGGATTACGAAGGGGCAATTCTCTCAAATTTTGTTCCATTTGAATTTAGCGCAGCCTTTTGCTTTGGAAGAATTGATTCCAAAAGCGACGGAGATGGGTTTGATGAAGGTGGCCATGAAGCCGCTGTCCGGTGGGTTTATTCAGCCAGTGGACAGAGCGATTCGTTATCCTTACAGCCAAGATGTGCATGTCACCATTTCCGGGATGGTCAGTGTGAAGGAAGTGCAGGAGAATCTGGCTGCACAAGAACTTGAGGTAGGCGCAGAAGAGCGTCATGAGCTTGAACAGTTAGCTGTTGAACTGGGGCAGCACGATTGCAGACGTTGCAACTACTGTTCATGTCCATTGGAAATTTCGATTCCCGATGTGATGATTGCCAGTAAATTCCGGGAGAAGTTCGGGTTGCTGCCAAAGGGCGACGGATTTTTCCAAAAACAAAAGGATAGAATAATAGGGTGTGCCGATTATGAGCCTTGCATAGAAAAACCACTATGCGAAGAGAAATGTCCCTATCATCTTCCTATGCAGTCGGTTGTGCAGAAGGCGGCATCTTTTTACTAATTCGTGCTTTAGAAGAGCAAGGAGAATAACATATGTTTGCTAAAACAACGGAAATAACGACGGGGATCTTCAAGTCGTATACGAATAATGAGTGGGGGGCAGACGGGTTACTCGTCTGCCTGAGTGAGCTTGACCTGAGCCAAGAGGTGATTCTGGGTCAGCCGCAGTTGGATCAGACCCTTCAGCGCTTGCGCGATAAGGGGATATTCACGGGCGCCTCGGGAGAGCTTGAGGCGCTGCCGACGCATGGGCTGCTGCCGTACGCGTACGTGCTCGTGGCGGGGCTCGGCCCCGTCACGAACCGCGATACGCTGCGCGCAGCCGCGGTTTTTGCAGCGCGCGAGGCGCTCGCGCTGCGGCTCGAACGCTTGGCGGTGAAGCTGCCAAGCGCCTTCGACAGCCGGTCAGCCGCCTCGGCGCTGACCGAAGGGCTGCTGCTCGGTACGTACCGCATCGCGGCGTACCGGAAGAACGAGCCTGCGCGCGCGGAGCTGCGCCAGGCAGTTTTGCTCACAGAAGCGGCTGCGGATGCAGCGCTTCTGGAGTCGGCCATCGCAACCGCTGAGGCGGTTGCGGAGGGCACGAACTATGCCCGGGATCTGACGAATCTTCCGGGCAATAAGCTCGTTCCGGCTTCCCTTGCAGAGGAAGCCGTACGGCTCGCCCAGCACTACGGCTTCGCCTGCGAAGTGCTGGACGAGCACGAGATTGCCGCCCGCGGGATGGGCGGCCTTACCGCAGTTGGCGCGGGCAGCGCCAACCCGCCGCGCATGATCACCCTCCAGTATAAGGGTGATCCGGACTCCGCCGACGTGCTGGGCCTCGTCGGCAAGGGCGTGACCTTCGATACCGGCGGGATCTCGATGAAAAAGCCCGACGGCATGGAAGAGATGATCAGCGATATGGGTGGCGCTGCCACCTTGCTGGGGGCTTTGCATGTCGTAGGGCAATTGAAACCTAAAGTGAATCTCGTTATGGTTATCCCTTCAGCAGAAAACATGACATCAGGTGCTGCATATCGCCCTGGTGATGTCGTCACCATGCTTAGCGGCCATTCCGTTGAGGTACTGAACACCGATGCAGAAGGCCGCATTATCTTGGCTGAAGGTATCACTTATGCCAGGCAATTGGGGGCTACTCATCTTATTGATGTGGCCACATTGACAGGTGCTGTCCTTATTTCTTTTGCTGATGTAGCGACCGGCGCGGTTACGAACGATGATGAGTTTTTGAAGCCGCTGCTGCAAGCAGCCGCTGATGCCGGGGAAAAAGTATGGCAGTTTCCGAACTATCCGGAATACCGGGCCATGCTGAAGAGCGATGTCGCGGATATCAAAAACGCTACATCCTCAGATCGCTGGGCAGGAGCGATTACTGCCGGACTGTTTATTGGTTATTTTGCCGAAGAACTGCCTTGGATTCATCTGGACACTGGCGGCACCGCTTGGCTTTGGTCGGACAAAGGGATCGAGCCCAAAGGGGCAACAGGTGTGATGGTTCGGACTTTAGCTGCTTATTTATGCGGTGAGGCGCTAAAATAAAAATAGCAAATTGTGTTTAAAAAAATCACCTCGCTTTTGAGTTAGCGTAACACTTTCATGAAATTCATGAAGGTTCAGGCACTCAATAGGGGGTGATTTTTTATTCATCATATGGAACAAAACGGTCGTATTATCAATTTCTCTACGTCAGTTATTGGTCAAATGTTCCCAACCTACAGTGTGTATGCAGGAACGAAAGGAGCCGTAGAGCAGTTTACTCGTCAATTGGCCAAAGAGTTGGGTCCAAAGGGTATTACTACGATTAATGCAATTGCCCCAGGGCCGGTAAACACTGAGCTATTCGCTGTTGGTAAGACGGAGGAGCAAATTGAGGGTATCCGTGAAATGAATGCTTTCGGACGCCTAGGGGAACCTGATGATATTGCAAACCTCGTGCTGTTTTTGGCCAGCGAAGAATCTCAATGGATTACCGGTCAAACGATACGCAGTAACGGAGGAGATGTATAGAAAGTTGATGCTTGCACACGAAAAAAAGCCCTACTCAGGGCTTTTTTGCATGGCAACACAAGCGTCTATTCTCTAACTTCAACAATAAGTTCAATCTCTACGGGCGTATTAAAAGGAAGCTCATTGGTTCCTATTGCGGAGCGAGCGTGCTTGCCATTTTCTCCAAAAACCTCAATCAGCAAGTTAGATGCTCCGTTAATGACATAGGGTTGATCGCTGAACCCTTGGGCGCTGTTTACAAAAGCAAGCATTTTGACGATTTTGACAACACGATCGAGATCCTTTAAATGATGCTTCATCACGGATAGACAATTAATAATGACCTGTCTTGCCGCTTGTTGGCCTTGTTCGATGGTCAGTTCACTGCCTAACTTCCCCTCGAACATGAGCGTGCCGTTTATACGGCAATCTTGGCCTGATAAGTAAAGCAGGTTACCGGTTTGATTGGCTGGGATGTAGCTGAATTTGGGTTCACCGATTGGGGATAATTCGATTCCTAGTTCTTTTAAGCGGTTTTCAATAATAGACATGTTGACTCTCCTCATCCATTCATTATTTGTTGGGGTGTTAGAGCATGCATGTGGCCTGGCAACAATGTCTACTCCAACATGCCGCGCGCCAAAATAGGGTGTTCTGTGAATTGATCACTGTTTTTGAAATACAACTGATTATGAAGGTTTAATGTGCTGCAAATATGGTTAGGAATAATACGGATACGATCACCGATTTGCAGAGAAGACTGTGGAGACAGACGAAGGATGCCATGCTCTTCGGAAAGTCTTTCCAATACAGCGCCCGGTTCCTCCAAGATGTAGCCGAAGCCTTGCAGTTGTAAGGGATGTGTACCAGGTTGAACATCGGTTGCGAATGTTTTGCTGCCTCCGTCGATGATGGCATATTCAGCAGATGGTCTGCTGATCACAGTGGCCATTATGTGCGCTGCGCAATCACTCAGGGCCGAAACACCCAATTTCGTTTGCATCTGATCATAGAAGACATAAGTGCCTGGACGAATTTCTGTAATACCTTTAACGGCGGCTGCATAAATGCCTGTAGGTGTAGATCCGACGCTTACTTCATGAATGGGAATGCCTTGCGCTCTCATTTCATCGGCAAGCTTGACCATTAAGGTTCCTTCTTGAATGCCGGCGCTTTGCAAATCCAGGGTCGGTAAGCCGTCCAACAAGGCGCCGCGGAACGTGAAAATCCCGTCTAGCTGCAGAGAAGCTAAACCTTGAATATATTGAGCCAATTGTAAGGCTTGCTCGTACTGAGCGCCGGTGCGCTTAAGCCCGGTATCGATTTCCAGACGCACATGAAGCGTACAATTGTTCTTCTGGGCCATCACGGATAGCTGCGTGGCTCCGACATAGCTGTCTACGCCCACAATGAGGTGAATCCGGCGGCTTAGCTGGATCGTTCTCTCGATTTTGGACTCGGTTACAAGCGGATAAGCGACGAATATGTTATCAATTCCATGGTTCGCCATAACCTCAGCCTCGGATATTTTGGCTACGGTAATGCCAATGGCGCCAGCGTCCATCTGTTCCCTGGCGATGGAAGGAAGCTTGTGGGTCTTGGCATGAGGCCTAAGGTGAACGCCATACGGCTTGGCTTTGTCGGCCATGGTTTGTATATTGTTCCTCATGATGCTCGTATCAACGATAAGACAAGGCGTTTCCGGCTGCATAGAAAGGTCACCTTTCGTTTATAATTTTCGTTCGAATGTGAATTTGGCGCGATCGCCTCGGAATATTTCGTGTGAATATTCCACAGGTGTATGGTTTGTGGAATAAGTAACGGTATTGAGGAGAAAGGTTGGAGCTCCGGTCGGAGCATTCAAATGCTTGCCGATAGCTTCATCGATTAGTATGGGCTCCATGGATTCCACACAATGAGACAACTGTACAGAAAATTTGTCTTTCATTAGCGCATAAAGGGAGCCGGTACACTCTTCCTTTGTAAGTCCGGGCGTTACCTTCCATGGAATATAGGTAATCGAAAACAATAAAGGAATATCATCCGCATATCGGATTCTTTCCAAACGAAAGACCGCATCCTGCTCGGCAATGTTCAACGTTTTTGCTAATCGTTTATCTGCCGAAACGACGGTAAGTTCAATAACCTTGGTCTCGATTTGTTGTCCGCGCCCCTTTAAATGCTCTTTAAAGCTGCGGTAGGGAGCTACTGATTGCTCCACTTTAGGCAAGGATACAAATGTGCCTTTACCTTGAACCTGATAAATGTGACCTTCTAGCTTGAGCTGATTTAAAGCTAGCCGGATCGTCGTTCGGCTGACACTGAACTTCTCGCACAAGTCAGATTCTGTGGGGAACTGCTGCCCTGGCATATATTTGCCTTCTTCAATCATTTCATGAAGCTTTTCCTTCACTGTATAATAAAGCGCTACGCCATCTTTTTTGATGTCCATGGTCAAACCTCCGAATAATAACTTACCTTCATCATGAACCATCATACCACTATGTTATTATAACAACAATACGATTTTCTGCAAAAGTATGCTTAACAGGAGGAATGTTCCATACAAATAATTGATTGTAAAAAAGCATAATATAACGAATTAATTGTTGTATGTGTCATGTAATATAACATATAAGAAAAAAACCAGTCAGGACAACGTTTTCATTTGTTTTCAAAAAAAATGTGTGTGAATATAGTTGACGCATTCGAAGGGACGTAATATACTCGGATTAGCTAAACGATCAAAAAACAAATAGTTTTGTATCAAAATTTGTTACAACAACAGTATGAATGAATGAAATTTATTTTAAATTATTGGGGGATTGGAGGGGGATAACCAAATTTACACAAGAAAAAGAAGCATATTGGCATAATTTGTTATTACATTAATATGAATAAGTGAATTCATATTTGAAGGTGATGCTCATTGCTTCAAAAAATCCCCTTCTTTTGTACGGATCAAGGCAACACATCATGCAGTTCATGCATTTATTATTCGGAGGTGTACGTATGAAGAAAGAATGGAAAGTGTTAACGGTTTCTGCGATGAGTTTGGTATTGCTTGCTGGATGTGCGGGAACGCCTAATTCGGGTCCTGCTCAAAGTACAGACAAAGGAAGCGGCGGAACAGGACAGACAGCAAGCACCCTGGATTGGAACAAAACAAGTGACCCTTCATTAAAAGGCCAAGAAATTAACGTTCTCTGGGCTGTTTCCAAAGGAGCAGAAAGCCCCCGCGTCGCGATGGTGAAGAAATTTACGGATGAGACCGGAATTAAAGTAAATATTATGGGAGTCGATTATAACTCTTTATATTCGAAAATAACGACATCCGCGTTGTCTAATTCTACGGACCTGGATGTTGTCGAAATGGATACGATTTGGGCCGGGCAATTTCTCAAGGGAAATCTGGCGGAGGACTTAACAAATGTCATTCCTAAAGATGTTCAAAGTTTGTATACGCCTTCATCGATTGGGTCTGTTACTTATAATGGACATTTAGTTGCTATGCCATGGTATTCAGGCACCAAGCATTTGTATTGGAACAAAGACCTGTTGACGAAGGCCGGTATTGATCATGCTCCGAAAACATGGGATGAATTCCGTGAGGCTTCCAAGAAGCTAACCGCTAACGGCATTTATGCATCCGGTTGGTCGTGGAAACAATCTGAAGCCCTGATCACCGATTATGTAAGCTTGGTTTATGGCTTTGGCGGGCAATTCTTCGATAGTAATGGTAAGCCATCTTTCAACAAAGGCGGCGGCTTAGATGCATTGAAATATATGGTCGATATTCTTAACAAGGACAAAACGGTAGATCCTGCGAGTCTGCAATGGTCCGAGTCTGATGTAACCCGCGCATTCTCGGCAGGCAAGCTAGCCATGATTAGCGCTTGGGAAGGTCATTACCCTGATTTGAACGACCCCACTAAATCCAGTGTCGTGGACAAGACGGATGTTGGCTTAATGCCAGGTCAAGGAAGCGTCGTTTCCTCAGCAGTTACTGGCTCTGAAGGCCTTGCTTTAATGAAAAACAGTAAACATAAGCAAGCGGCTCTTGCTTTCTTGAAATGGGTAGGCGAAAAAGAGTACCAACTGGACGAGTTCAAAATCGAAGGCCAGTATCCAACTCTGCAAAGCTTGTATAAAGATCCTGAGCTCTTAGCGGCGGATTCGACGAAGACAATTGGCAAAATCTCCGAGCAATTCAACTACGGTCATGATCGTCCGAATGCTCCTGGTTATGTGAACTGGTCTGACATCCTGGCAGCCGATCTGCATCAAGCACTGCTCGGCCAAAAGACACCGGAAGATGCCTTGAACGATGCGGTACAAAAAGTTGAAAAAGCAATTGCTGAATCTGGAAAATGATAACGGGGGCTTGCGGTTAGCTCAAATGGGCTAGCCGCAGCATTCTCCATAAGGAGGATATATGGATAAAACGTATAGAGCCAAAAAAAAGATATCCTTAAATAACGATCAGAAAAATGTGCTGTTGGCGCTATTATTCATTTTACCTACTGCTTATTTGTTAGTGAAGACGTTTGTATATCCTGTGTATCAAACGATTATTTGGAGCTTCTACCATTACAATCTCATGGATGGTTCAGACTCCTATTTTGTCGGATTCAAAAATTATCTGGATGTCCTGCAGAGTTCAGATTTCCAGCTGGCGATGAATCGGACTCTTGTTTTTACACTGCTTTCCGTCGTCTTGGAGCTGATCTTCGGTTTTGTTAGCGCGCTGCTGCTTAATCAGAATTTTAAGGGAAGATCTTTTTTTAGAGCGGTTATCATTATTCCTTGGGCCCTGCTGACGTTGGTTAATGGGTTAACCTGGGAGTGGATTTTACAGCCGGGATACGGTGGCTTGACGGTCATTTTGCATCAGCTTCATATTCTTGCGCCTGATGTTAATCCGGTATGGCTCGCAGATTCCAGTCATTTGGTTTACTTTGTTGTTCTTGCGGATGTTTGGAAGATGACGCCTTTTATCACGATTATTTACTTGCAGGTCTGCAATCCATTTCTTCCGATTTGTATGAAGCCTCCATGCTGGACGGAGCGGGATTCTGGAGTAAGATCCGGTATATTACCGTACCACAGCTTATTCCATCGATGATGATGGCGGTTGTTCTGCGAACAATGGGTGCTTTTAAAGTTTACGATGTGTTAACGGTCTTTACCGGTGATGCAACGACCTCCGTTTCGTACTTAACCTTTAATAATGCGTTTCGGTATTTCTTCCTTGGGAAGGCATCAGCCATGGCATGGATGACAGCCATTGTCATTCTTATTCTGGCTATCATTTATATACGGTTACTGAATAAAAAAGAAGATTAGCAACCCGGAGGTGGAAGCATGCACCCAAAGAAAAGTAAGTGGGATCGAATGTTCAAGGCGTCCAGCACGGATTTGTTTTCGCCATTTTATTTGTGGCTAGGCTTAATCGTGTTGACGGTTTGTTCGCTAGGACCTTTTGTCTACCTCTTTTTATCTTCGATTTCACAAGAAGTCGAACTGATTAATGGACATATTATTCCGCACGCGCCAACCTTGAAAAATTATGTAGGTTTGTTGACCGGAAGCAATGCAGTAGTGTTTGTTAGTGCGCTTAAGAATAGTATCGTCGTGTCGGTATTGGTTACGGTGATTTCTATATTTGTCGGTGTTTTTGCGGCCTACGCTTTTTCCAGAATTAAATTTCCATTTCGAAAAACCGGCTTATTCGTCGTATTGGCGATGCAAATTATGCCTTCAATTAGCATTATTACACCTCTGTATATCATCATTCGCGATGGCATCAAGGTGGGAATTCCATTTACAGGCGTGTTCTTTCAAACACCTCCGTTATTAGATTCTGTATGGGCGCTAGTATTCTCCTATACTTCATTTAGTTTGCCTTATGTTGTATGGCTTTTGGCGGGATATTTCCAAACGATTCCAAAGGAGCTTGAAGAAGCGTCCTATGTGGATGGAAGCAGTCGATTCGGAACGATGTTTCGCATCATTTGCCTTTGTCGATGCCGGGTATTGCGGCAACAGCCATCTTCGTATTCCTGAATTCTTGGGATGAATTCTTGTTCGCGAATGCCTTTACACAGACGTATGCGTCCAAAACATTGCCCATTATGATTGCGGAATTCGTTGGCAAACATAGCATTGACTGGGGTTCCATGACAGCAGGCGGATTCTTGGCATCTTTGCCTCCCGTTATCATTTCACTGTATCTCTATAAATATATTATCGGAGGCATTACAGCCGGAGGTGTGAAAGAATGAGCGATTCCACCTATATTCTCGGTGTTGATGGCGGGGGCTCCAAGACCTATGCGGTTATTGTCAACGCCCTAGGAGATAAAATCAGCAGCGGCGTTTCAGGCTCAAGCAATCATCAGGTTGTTGGGATCGAAAAGACGCTTACTCATATCAAGGAATCGATTGATCAAGCGCTGCAAGCCGCGGGGCTGTCTCACGCAGATATCGCCTTTGCTCAATACGGCATGGCAGGCCTTGATCGCGAAAGAGATTACGAGATTGTGAGGCCTGCCTTAGCAACACTTCCTTTCAATCGTTGGGATATGGTATGCGATACGATGGAGGGTCTGCGGACGGGGAGTCCCGACAATGTTGGCGTCGTGCTTCTCTGCGGCAGCGGAACGAACGCGGCGGGCAGGAATGAAGCAGGTGAAAGTATTCAAGTGGGGGGCATCGGTTATTTGTATGGCGACTCCCTTGGGTCTAATTATATGGCGACTACGATGTTTCGAGCAGCGGTTAGGTCTTGGGAAGGCCGTGAAATTCCGTCCATACTGCCGGATAAATTGCTTAACTACTTTGGATTCAGCCATATGGAAGATCTGATTAACGATTTCTTGGATCGAGAAATATACCAAATCCGCGAGGGTAGACTTACAGTTTCTCTGCATGAAGCTGCCAACGAAGGGGATTTGCTGGCCATTAAACTGTTGAAGGAAGCGGGCAGAGAATTGGGTATCACAGGCAATGCTGTGATTCGCAAGCTTGGCGGGTTCAAGAAACAACCGATTCCGATTGTGCTGGTAGGCAGTGTCATTCAGAAGGGGCGAAGCCCGATTCTTTTGGATGAATTACGCAGGACATTGGAACTCGAAAATGGAGAAATTGAATTGATTATTCCCGAAATGGCTCCTGTATATGGAGCGATTCTGCTAGCCATGGACCATTTGCAAATCCCAACAAGTGAAGAGATACATCGGAAATTTACTGTAAATGGAGGATATGAATCATGAAGAAACCACATTTGAAAATTGCTGTTATTGGCGGGGGATCATCCTACACGCCTGAGTTAATAGAAGGTTTTATTAAACGTTATGAAGAATTACCGGTCAAGGATTTATATTTGGTGGACATTGAAGAAGGTCGTGAAAAGCTTGAAATCGTTGGTAATTTGGCAAAAAGAATGCTGGAGAAAGCGAACGTACCGATCCAAGTCCATTTGACCTTTGATCGCCGCGAAGCCATTAAGGATGCTGATTTCGTAACTACACAGCTTCGTGTAGGTCTGTTGGAGGCACGCGGCCGCGATGAACGCATTCCACTCAAATACAATTGTATTGGTCAAGAAACGACAGGTGCTGGCGGATTTGCCAAAGGATTGCGGACGATTCCGGTCATTTTGGACATCTGTAAGGATATGGAAGAGCTTGCCCCGAATGCGTTCTTGGTCAATTTTACGAACCCAGCCGGGATGGTTACAGAAGCTGTGCTTAAATATTCCAAAATACGTACCATTGGTTTATGTAATTTACCGATCGAAACCAAAATGCAAATCGCCGGTTTAATGGATGTGGACGTGTCCAAGATTGATATTGAAATGGTCGGCATCAATCATTTGAACTGGACGACCAAAATCTTCGTCGATGGCGAGGATCGCACAGACGAAATTTTGTTCCAAGCCTCAGGAGAAAGCAAATTTACGATGACGAATATCCCTGGATTCGCCTGGAGTCAAGAATTTATTCAATCCTTGGGTTCTTTGCCATGCGGATATCATCGCTACTATTATATGAAAGAAAAAATGTTGAAGAAGCAGTTGGAAGAAATCGAAACCAAAGGAAGCCGTGCGGAAATCGTGAAGCAAGTTGAACACGAGCTGTTCGAGCTTTACAAAGATCCGGATCTTGCGATCAAACCGAAGCAGTTGGAGCTGCGGGGAGGCGCTTTTTATTCAGAAGCCGCACTCAACTTGATTTCCTCCATCTACAACAATAAGAAAGACGTGCAAATTGTGAATGTCCAAAATAATGGCACGATTCCAAGCTTGCCTAACGATGCTTCAATCGAAGTGAATTGTGTGATCAGCTCAGATGGCGCGAAACCTGTGCAAATCACAACACCGATGAATGCCAAAATTCGCGGTCTTTTGCAGGTTGTCAAAGCTTATGAAGAGCTTGCGGTCGAAGCGGCGGTTAAAGGTGACTACCATGCTGCGCTTCAGGCACTAACCATTCATCCGCTCGTTGGTTCTGTGGATATTGCAAAGCCATTGCTGGATGACATTCTTGCGGAAAATAAACAATATTTACCTCAATTCTAAGTATAAGAGGAGCAAGTGCTTTACAATTAAATAAAACAAACAGCGTTGGCTAGGAAGTGCCGACGCTATTTGTTTTGCCTTTGAAAAAGCCATAAACAAAAAGAAGTCCCAGACTAGATGATTTCTAGGTTGGGACTTCTCTCGTTCGCAGGACTATTCGGTTAAGCGCCGATACTTTGACCCGCTGCTGTAGGGCGTGAGTGAGGCATGAGCAATAGCTCACTTAAGTCTGACATGCTTATAACCAGACGATTGATTTCATTTGTTGTATAAGAAAGCTGCTCTGTTCGCTGTTCAAGCTGGGCGAGGGAGATCCCAATCCAGTTTTTCTTGCTGCGATCTAAGAGTAGGTCAAATTTCAGTACAGTCATTGTTGCCGCAAATGGATCTGGCTTTACATAAACATCTTTCATAATATCATCCAGATGGAAGTAAAGTTTGGCTCGATTCCAATTCACATAACCAGGATCAAACAGGATAACCAGTAAATCTGAGTCCGCAGCATCCGCGTTTTCCATTTTGATCAGTCGGACAGCGCCTTTGGCTTGATTAGGCTTAATAAACTGGCTGGTCCGAATATCAGGCAGAAAAGGAACGATTAGCAGAGGACACACGCTAGCCACATATAAATAAGTGGTTGACTGGAATAGAAGAGAGAGTACAATGAAAATCAAAAAGAGTAACGAGCTTATGAGGAGTCCAAATGTTTTTGGTTTCATAACGATACAATGTTCCCGCCTGACATGATAGATTAGGTAGACAGAACTATTTTAACATAACCAGGCCTCATATTGTAAGCTGTAAGATCAGCCATTTCGACATTTGCATGTAATTGAGGAGAACACCCTATGAAATTGTTAAGTGCATTTGGTAAACCCAGGAAAAAAATATCCTCTAACCGGCGAAGCTTACTTGTGGCTACCTTTGAGGGATTTCCGGCCGTTATTATTTTTCAACTATTGGGAGGACCCTTCCTGACCGGATATTTGCTATATCTGGGAGCTACATCAACGGAGATCGGCTTTGTTCTGGCGATTACAACGGTCGTCAACGTCATCCAAATTGTCATGGCTGTGATGATGCAAAAATTCAGAAATCGCAAATTGATCCTGCTTATTTTCGCTTCCTCACACCGGTTGTTATGGACCTCTGTTGGGTTGATCCCGTTTATTTTCCCCAAAGATCTATGGGTAATTATGTATATGGTGTTATATACAGCCGCCCATTTGGGCAATGCTGCTGGTGGTGTCGTGTGGACATCTTTAATCAGCGATGCCGTGCCAGGTCCCGTACGGGGGCGCTATTTTGGTGTTCGGAATACGATATTAGGCGGAGTAAGCTCACTGGCGCTTTTTGTCGGGGGACAAATATTGGATCGTTATCCCGGTGGTCAAGGCTTTGCATATTTGTTTATGATTTGTGGCGTTTGTGTGGTTTTAAACATTTTGGCTTTCACTCTATATCCTAACCCGCCATTTGAGCCTTCGACGGCTACGAACCCGGTGGGCATGATCGGTAAGCCACTGAAAGATCGCACTTTCCTCAACGCTATTATGTTTCTGGCTGTTTTTTTATTCGTACAGGGGATCACGGTGCCCCTCTTCTCCTACGTCATGTTGAAACTTATGCAAATTAATTATGAGACGGTTTCGCTCATTACTGTGGTGCATACATTGGTCATGATGGCCAGCTATTATGTATGGGGTAATCTCAATACTCGTTACAGTGCTCAAACCTTGCTGTTATGGTCATTGCCGATTATTGCCTTGGCTTGCTTGCTTTGGGGGGCGATAGCCTTCATTCCAGCCATTGTTGTGTTATACGTCGTGCATATTGTGCTCGGAGTAGGATTAGGCGGATTCAATCAAATGGTGTTTACATTTACAATTGGAGATACGCCAAAGAGTGAGCGTCCGATGTATATAGCAACTTACTCGGCAATAACCGGCTTTGCAGCATTCCTTGGTCCTATTTTTGGCGGAAAAGTGTATGCGCTTATTTCGGATTCACCTATGTGGATACAAATATATGGAGTATCGACACTGGTGGGCGCTGTTTTACTCGTGCTTGGATTGTTGGTAGGACGATTGGTATTAGGCAAACAAATAAGGAGTGGAGCATAAATGATTAAAAAAAGAGTTGCTTTAGTCGGTCTTGGCGACATCGCACAAAAGGTTTATCTACCGCTGCTGTCGGTGAATGAACAAGTAGATCTAGTTGGGATTATGAGCTCTACACCGTCAACGGTTGAACGTGTGAAAAACAAATATCGCATTCCATACGGAACAACGAAGCTGGAGGAGCTGCTAGCGCAAGGATTGGATGCCGTGTTCATTCATAGTCCGACTCCTACGCATTATGAGATCACGATGAAATGTTTAGAGCAAGGTGTAGCTGTCTATGTGGACAAGCCTTTATCCTATGTTTGGGAGCAATCCGTGGAGATGGCTGCCTATGCAGAACGAAAAGGTATTTTGCTGGCGGCAGGATTCAATCGCAGATTTGCACCCCTCTACATCGAAGCTAAACAATGGCTGCAAGAAGCTGGTGGATTCGACTGGTGTTCAGCAGTCAAGCATCGCATTAAGCAGCAAGGACATAGCGCCAAGGAAACGCTCTACGACGATCTCATTCATATGTTGGACCTTTTGTTATGGATGGGAGAAAGCCCCTATGAAATTCATACATATAACCAACAAGTAAATGAACAAGGAAAATTACTGCACGCTTCAGGAACACTGGCATTCGGCTCTTCGCTCGGCAATTATAGTATGGTAAGACTGGCAGGCATTGATTTGGAAAAAATCGAGCTGCACGGAAACGGAAGATCCGTAGAAGTAACGAATCTAGAGACATCTGTGTTTTATGAAATGGGGGCAGCACCGCGAATCCGCTCATTTGGCAGTTGGGATACGGTGCTGGAACGTCGTGGCTTTGCCGGAGTTGTTCAGCATTTTTTGGAGAGCATAGACAATCCCAACGCTTGCAGCATCCGCGGGGATTTGGTTCTAAGCTCGCATCAGTTGGTTGAACGATTATCTATATAAATAAGATCATCTAAGCCCAATCTCCTAGAGATTGGGTGTTTTTCTTAGTAGGACGGCGAAGTCGTTGATCCTTGACATTATAGAATTTATAAATTTTCGGGGTTTGCTCTATTGCATTGTCATTCCATGTAAAGTAAGTATTTACATATTTACATGCGTTCTCTTATATAAAACTGGTATTGCCGCTGCTATAAGGATCATACCCATAAAAGCGGGTGCGGCATGACCAAGTGATACATAGATTTGACCTCCAATGATAGGCCCAATCATTCTTGCTAAAGCCTGAATAGATTGGCTACCTCCTTGAATCCTTCCTTGTTCACCAGAATCGACAGACTTGGAGAGCATCCCATTGAATGAAGGCCCAAAGATCGAATCACCAAAACCAAATATAAACATTCCAGCGATAAGAAGAGGATAGAACGAGAACAAAGTAGATGCTGCAATAAGACTGTAGCCTATAATCTCCGAAACCATTCCAAGAATTGCTATCTGTTTATCACTAAGTTTTTTCAAAAGCTTTGGCATTATGAAACCTTGTGAAATGATGTCTTGGACGCCCATAATTGAAAACATAAGTCCGATTAGTGCGGGCTTCCAACTGAAAGTATCCATTGTAAATTGTGAAAAAACTGCCTGTAAAGATCCGTTGGGTATCCAAAGTAAGAACGCTGAGACAAGCAGCCTATTTAAGTTTTTCGTGGAAAGTATGTTTGCAAGCTGTGTAAATGGATTCAGTCTTACAAAGGTAATCTCTTTCAGTCTATTATTCTTGGCAAGGCTCTCAGGCATAAAAAAGAATCCATAAACAACATTCAATAAAGTTATTACTGCTCCAAAATACATGGGTACAGAATAACCAAACTTGGCAAGTAATCCGCCTAGAGTTGGGCCAATGACGGTGCCTACACCTACAACCGCACTCACCCATCCAAAGTATTTGTTCTCTGTTCTGGAGGAATGATGTCTGCAAAGTAGGCGAAGATAGTGCCTATGCTCCCGCCTGTTATACCCTCTATTATACGCCCAGCAAATAGTACCCATAGAGCTCCTCCTATGCCAAAAACTAAGTACCCGATTGCGGAACCCAAAAGGCATACTAAGAGCAATGGACGACGGCCAAATTTGTCGCTCAAAGCTCCAAGTACGGGGGCCGCAAAAAACACGCAGAATGCATAAACAGAGGTCAGCAGCGTAACAACTATAGCTTGTTCTCCCGGATTGCTTGTATAAGGCTGAACTGAGAATGGGACGACAGGTGCTATGATACTGAAGCCTATTCCGCAAAGAAACACAGAGATAAGACCGAATATTAAAGCGTGTTTATCTATGGTTTGTTCTGTGCCCTGTTTATTATGTGATCTAAAGATGGACATCTAAATTCTCTCCTCAAAAGTTATTATTTTATTTCCTTGTCAACAAAATAATAATTTTATTTTGTTTCCTTGTCAACAAAATGATAGCAATAAAAATGCAGCCTGTTCTCAATAGAGCCCGGCTGCCTGTGGTTTCATTTTCATTATTCAAATTATTCCGACTTAATATCTATACCCAGTTTCTTTATTTCTGCATCCAGATGCCTACTATACTTTTCCACGAAGCTAAGCATACTGTCAAATTGTTCCTCGGTTACCTGCTCAAATACGGCTTTATCCCGCTCTTGAAACTCTTTGTGCAGGTCCTCATGGATTTTATAAATTACTTTCCCTTGCTCAGTAAGCCTAAAATAGATTTCTTTCTTGTTATCCGACTTCTGGTAGCTTTCGATAAGGCCTTTTTTTATGAGCTTCTTAGTTATTTTACTTATGGCACCGAGAGTCATATAAAAGGACTCCGCAAGTTTTGTCACGTTGGAATCTACATTTTTTTCAATGTATTCGATGCAATGTACTTCAGAAGACTTATAACCCTTAAGACTGTCTTCCATCTTATCCTTATTAAGCCAAACCATCTTGTTATATAAGTCCCTGAAACCCATTATGACCTGTTCTTCTTTGTTCATGGCCTGTCCTCCCACCCGTTGGTGCATTAACAATATTAAAATAATTATTTTTAAAATGGAATTGACCTTGTTCCTCGCTATATTCTATTCATAGGAATAAAATCCTGTAGGCGGGAAGCGTGAAAAGGGGTACACATTCCCTGCACGGAAAAAGGGATTAAGTTAATTATCTATGATATATTTATTATAAGCAACATGGCGGCTTCCCCGTCTGCTCCTTAATCCGTTCACTCCACGTTCTACGTTTTAGCATTCGCTTTGCCTTGACAATCTATCTTCTCGCTGCTTTTTGCCATTCACTGACCAACTTCTTGCATAGGCTCTTGATCCGCCGCGAGTAAACCTCATAGTAACAGATCGTCTTAAAGTTCTCATCCGGGATATGCCGTATGAGTCTTCCGATGAATTCTTCTACGGAGATCACTTCTCTTTTCTCTTCTCCGTCCGTCTCATCCCGGTAACGAAACGTTACCATTTCCCCGTCATACTCTTCTATTCGGCTAACCGCTATCGCCGGTCTTCTTCTTCCACCCATCGTCACGAGCATATGTACATGAGGATTGAAGTTGAGACGTGACCGAAACGTATGCAGCCCAGCTATAATGCCGGGAGTCACCTTGTGCTTCTTCTCAAAATGCTCTTTGATTATCCGCACAGCCTCATCCATAAATTCTTTGAGTAATTTTTCCCGATGAAGTAAGAATACCTCACGTAATCCTTCGTCGATTGTGAAGACGACATGCCGGTGGTTCACTTGGAATACGTCGTGTTCCAAGAGCCGCGCCCATTCCTCTTTTCTACTTCCTTCAGAACATTGGGACGAAGTTTATCCTTGTCGCCATCTATAGTATCATGGAAGAAACTTGAAAAGATTTCCTTGGAAAGGAATACGGGCATGTCCAAAGCAGATCATATGCTTTCTATTTTATGGCTACTGAAATCTCAAAAACGAGTAACAGCTAAACAACTAGCTGATAAGTTGGAAATCAACATCCGGACGGTTTATCGCTATATCGATGCTTTGTGCGCAAGCGGTGTTCCTATTATTTCTGATTCCGGCCATCATGGCGGCTACAGCCTACTTGGTGAATTTCGCGATTCGCCGCTGGTTTTTGATCAGGAGGAACAAAAAGCACTCATTCAAGCTGCCGTTTTCGCTCATGAAGCGGGATACCCTTTTGGAGAGAAGCTTAGTCAAGCGATCGCCAAATTAAAAGTCTACACGAATCAAGATCAACTCGATTACATTCAGCTTCATGAAAAGGGGCTGGACGTCATCTCGCCACAAGCCGATGCCTCCCAAGTAGGGCTGCTTCAGGCATTAGAAGTTGCGGTAGCACAAAGCTATACCCATAACATCGATTACCAAAAAGGCTACGGCACGCACACGCAAGCTCGTTCTTTAGATCCATACGGGCTTGTTAATTGGAAAAGCAAATGGTATGTAGTCGGTTACTGCCATCTTCGACAAGAGGTTCGGAGCTTTCGAGTAGATCGTATTCGGACGCTTACAGCTACAGAGAAGCGTTTTGAGAGGCCTGTGGATTTCTCTGCACGGAAATTTCTGTTATCTGGTCTGCTGCCTTCGGCTGCGGAGCAGGATAAGCTCATCTCCGTCCGAATAACAGGAAAAGAGCAAGCGCTCGATGATCTTTGCGGACATTGGGTTTTGTGTCATGGACTGGTGGAACGTTCACGGCTAGAAGCACATTTTAAGCTGGAAGAGGGGGCTATTTTGCACAGTCTTCCGTATTTCCTGCTTCAGTATGGAGGGACGATTCAAGTGAATGAGCCGCAATTTCTCAAAGAACAGATGGTGGAGGTGACGCGTAATTTACATCAGTATTACAAGGGAAATCTTCATGAAGGGAATTCTGGGAAAGTTGACTGACCGTCTTTGTCAGTGAACATTGGTTATGATAAGTGTATGAAGCATGCATACATGTTGGAATAGCCAATTGGAGGAAAAAGACGATGAATTTATTGCAGGTTCGTATCCTTGTTCACGATTTTCAGAAAAGCGCAGCTTTTTATAAAGACGTATTGGAGTTAAAAGCAGATTGGTATGAGGAATCTATGGAGTACGCCTTATTTAACACGGGTGCTGCTCGCATTGAGCTGTTATCCCGCAAGGCAATGGGGGAAGCGATAGGGGAAGAACTTCGGCAAGGTGAAAGCTATGAGACTAATTTCATCTTGAACATGGAAGTGGATGATGTGGACGCCGAGTACAATCGTTTGCGGGATAAAGGGGTCTTGTTTGTGAAGGAGCCTTTTGATCATCCGGCTTGGCAGGCACGACTTGCTCATTTTCGTGATATAGACGGAACTTTAATCGAATTCTATCAAGCGGTAAAATAGGGGAAATGAACGATGTCTAACATTACGATTAAAAATTATGAGTACCACGTATGGGCCAATAAGCGCGTATTCCAGAGGCTTCGGGAGCTGCCCGAGGAGATTTTGCAGCAAGAGATAGGCAATGTTTTCCCAACCTTACATGCAGGTCTTGTGCACATATATCGTGTTGACACCGTTTGGTTTTCTGCCATGAAGGGAAGCACATATGAACAAACTAAAGCTTTGCTTGGCGGCATTGAAGAGAAAACAAGCGGCAAAAGCTTGGAGCAGTTGGAAACTGTCTACGATGAATTGGCCAACATGTATCGTGCATTTCTAAGTAGCGATGTGGATTTGCTGGCGGTGAAAGAGTATCCTCACCCTGTACACGGCATCCTGTATGCGAATACAGAAGATCTCATCCAGCATATCGTCAACCACGGTACTTACCACCGCGGCAACATCAGCTCCATGCTTCGTCAATTGGGATATGCCGGTGCTTCAAGCGATTATGTGTTCTTTTTGTATGAATGGCAAGCGGGAAATAATGAGTAGGATAGTAGGATGATGCCCCGAAAAAGCCCCGAATCGAGCAACTTAATGCTGTTGATTCAGGGCTTTTAGGTATATTGCTGACCCGCAGGTTGACAGGCTTTTTCCTACTTATCCACAGGTACAGTTCAAAACAGGTTTGCGTGCTGCGAGAGCTTCATCCATACGGCTGACGACGGTGGTATAAGGGGCGTTCTTTACCAGATCGGGATTCTCTTCAGCTTCTTTAGAGATGGCGATCATCGTGTCGATGAATGCGTCCAGCGTTTGTTTGCTTTCCGTTTCAGTGGGCTCAATCATGATGCATTCTTCGACACTGAGCGGGAAATAGATGGTTGGCGGGTGATAGCCAAAATCGAGCAATCTTTTGGCTATATCGAGTGTACGAACACCCAGCTTTTTCTGACGATTGCCCGACAGCACGAATTCGTGCTTGCAGAAGCGGGGATGAGGCACATCAAAATAAGGGGTTAAGCGGGAAAGCATATAGTTGGCGTTCAGAACGGCATATTCAGAAACCTTGCGCAGACCTTCCGGACCAAGCGTGCGGATATAGGTATAAGCCCGGACGAGGATGCCGAAGTTGCCATAGAAGCTTTTGACTCTGCCGATGGTTTGAGGGTAGCTGTAGTCGAAGTAAAAGCTGCCGTCATCATGCTTCGCGACAAGCGGAGTGGGCAGGAATGGAATCAGCTTTTCTTTGACGCCAACAGGGCCTGCTCCGGGTCCGCCGCCGCCGTGCGGGGTGCTCATGGTTTTGTGCAGGTTGAGATGTACGACATCGAAGCCCATATCGCCTGGGCGAGTGATACCCATAATCGCATTAGCATTAGCGCCGTCATAATAGAGCAGTCCTCCCGCAGTGTGAACAATTTCGGCAATCTCGACAATTTGTTCCTCAAACAAGCCAAGCGTGTTTGGGTTAGTTAGCATGAGCGCAGCCGTATCGGGGCCAACTGCTTTGCGGAGTTCATCCAGATTGACGAGACCGCGTTCATTGGATTTAATCGTGATAGTTTGAAAGCCAGCTACGGAAGCGCTGGCAGGATTGGTGCCGTGAGCGGAGTCGGGACAGATGACTTTGGTCCGTTTCTCGCCGCGGCTCTCATGGTAGGAACGAATCATCATCAACCCCGTCCACTCGCCATGAGCACCGGCGGCAGGCTGAAGGGTTACGCGGTCCATGCCGGTGATAGCTTCGAGGTCATGTTGGAGATTGTAAAGCAGTTCCATAGCGCCTTGGAGCGACTCTTCAGGCTGATACGGATGTATGTTGGCGAAGCCGGGGAAGCGGGCAACGTCTTCATTAATTTTCGGGTTGTATTTCATTGTACAGGAGCCGAGCGGATAGAAACCGTTATCTATACCAAAATTACGACGCGAGAGAGCGGTGTAGTGACGGATGACATCGACTTCATAGACTTCAGGCAGATCGGGCGGGCTCTGACGCTGGAATTTGGCAGGCAGAGCATCGTTCAAGTCCATTTCGGGTACATCCGATTCAGGCAGCGAGTAAGCGGTTCGACCGGGATGGCTCATTTCAAAAATGAGCGCTTTGCCGTCATTTTTCATATAAGTTCCTCCAATGCTGCTGCGAAGGCATCGATATCTTCGCGCGTTCGTTGCTCGGTGACGGCGATCAGAATATGATTGGCGAACTCGGGGTAATCGCGGCCAAGATCGTAGCCGCCAATGAAGTTATGTTGAAGGAGCTTGCTGTTCAGCTCCGCTATATTCGTGCCGTCCGGCAGCTTGACGGCAAATTCATTGAAGAAGCTGCCGGAAAGGGGCAGCGTGAGCTTATCGGACGCGGCTAAACGGTTCGCCGCATAGTGAGCTTTCTGGACGTTTAGTTTGCCAACGTCCTGAATGCCTTGCTTGCCCATCGTGGACAAGTACACGGATGCGCAAAGCGCGAGAAGCGCTTGATTGGAGCAAATATTTGACGTAGCCTTTTCACGTCGGATATGCTGCTCCCGCGCTTGGAGCGTAAGCACGAAACCGCGTTTGCCATCGCGGTCAACGGTTTGGCCCACGATGCGCCCAGGCATGCGGCGCATCCAGCTTTCGGCGACGGCGAAGTAGCCGCAGGTCGGCCCGCCCAGCGCAGCTGGGATGCCGAGCGGCTGGCAGTCGCGACGACAATATCAGCGCCGAGCTTGCCCGGCGCCTCCAGCAGCCCAAGCGTGAGCGGATTCGCGCTCACGACGAGCAGCGCGCCCGCGTCATGCGCGAAGGACTCTGCAGCCGCGATATCCTCCAAGCAGCCGAAGAAATTCGGCGATTGGACGATGACGGCTGCTGCTGCGTCGCTGATCTTGGAAGTGAGATCGTCGAAGTCAGTCACGCCCTCTGGCGTGATCCCGATCTCCACGACTTCCAAGTTCAGCCCGCGGGCGGTGGTACGCAGGATCGCGCGTGCCTCTGGGTGTACCGCGTGCGAAACAAGCAGACGGCTGCGCTTCGTCGCGCCGCTGGCTAATGCGCCGGCTTCGGCCAGCGCCGTCGCCCCATCGTACATCGAGGCGTTCGCTACGGCCATGCCGGTGAGCTCACAGATGTACGACTGAAATTCAAAAATCGCCTGCAGCTCGCCTTGGCTGATTTCCGGTTGATAGGGCGTATACGCTGTGTAGAACTCGGAGCGTGAAATGACATGATTGATTACCACCGGAAGGTGGTGATCGTAGATGCCAGCGCCAAGGAAGCTGGCATACCGATGGAAGTCGGCGTTGCGATTCGCCAGACCGCTCATGTAGCGCAGCAGGCTTTGCTCGTCAAGCGCCTTCGATACATTCAGTTCACCCCGGAAGCGTACCTGCTGCGGAATATCTTGAAACATCTCTTCCATCGTTGAAATGCCAATCATCTCCAGCATTTCCTTCTGATCCTGCTCGGTAATCGGTAAATAGCGATGCTTCATGAGGCGTTAGGCTCCCTTCGACACGGCGGTCATTTTATTCTTTTGTAAAAAGGGGTGGCAACGATGGTGGCTTTTACCTGTGCCCCTCTAATTTGTATGGATATTTCCGTACCCAGTTTACTATAGGCTGATTCGATTAATGCCAAACCCACGTTTGTTTTGTAAGTGGGGGATTGGGTCCCTGTGGTCACTTCGCCAATCTGCTTCCCATCGGCATAGACCGCATAATGCGGGCGGGGGATGCCGCGTTCCAACATTTCGATCCCGACGAGCTTGCGAGGTGTGCCGCTAGCTTTTTGTCCTGCGATCACATCACGTCCGATGAAATCACCTTTATCCAGCTTTACAAAAAAGGAAAGTCCGGCTTCGAGCGGTGTAATATCTTTGGAAAGCTCTTGCCCGTAAAGGGGCAGACGAGCTTCGAATCGCAGCGTATCGCGAGCGCCTAAGCCTGCTGGCACAAGACCATGATCATGACCAGCCACTAGGAGCAGCTTCCAGAGCTTCACAGCATCCTTTTGATCGATATAAAGTTCGAAGCGTCCTCGCCTGTGTATCCCGTGCGCGATAGGAGCGCTTTAACCCCTGAAACATCAACCTCTGGAAAGAACCGAAATGTCTGCAAAGACTGAATGGGGGCGTCTGTCACTTTAGCCAAAATCTGCTCGGCATGAGGCCCTTGTAAAGCGAGCATTGCCGTTTCATCGGATATATTAGTTAGCTGTACGCTTCCCTCGATATGCTGCTGCATCCAATCGACATCCTTATCGATGTTCGAAGCATTGATGACGAGCATATAGTCGTCTTCTCCGAGCTTATAAACAAGTAAATCATCAACGACACCGCCATTCGGATAACAAATAAGACTGTATTGGCATTGACCTGTTTCTAGTTTGCTTACATCGTTCGTGGTCAGTTTCTGTAAAAAGGGAAGGGAGTCTTCCCCGTTTATACGGACTTCTCCCATATGAGAAACATCAAAAAGTCCCGCCTGTTGTCGGACGGCGTCATGTTCCTTTTGGATGCCACCAAACTGCACGGGGAGCTCCCAGCCTCCAAAATCAATGACTCTCGCTCCATGCTCTGCATAAATCGGGAAGAGCGGTGTTCGTTTTAGCATGCGCTTATCCTCACCTTCGATCCTAAGTTTGGGTTCTGATCGTATTTTGCCCAAAAAGCAAAAAAGAGCAAAACGTATGCAACACAAACATACCTTTTGCCCTGTCCTTTTTACCTGAGAGTTACCCTGTGGACTTCCCGTCCGTCAAGTTTCCCCTTTGGTGTTCGTTTTCCCGCTATGCACGGCAGCACGAAGCTCTCCAGAGTTGCGTCCGATACAGGTCCTTTTGCCTGAGAGATTCACCCACCTCTTGGGGCTTACTCCTTCGGCGCCGCGAGCTTGCTCTGCGGTCTCTCCCTGTACCATCATTCGCCAATATGAAATTAGATTTCCTATCCTTATTATGTGTTCATGTTGGGGGAAATTGTCAATTGAAACTTGTGAAGAGAAACGATCCGATAAGTTTGGAAAGATGGGTGTCATTTACTGCCCGGCCTTGACTTGATGTTTCTGTTAGATTAAGCTAAAAGCAAAATTTGCTGGTAAAGTGAGGGGTAAAACGATGAGTGAGGTACAAGCCAATTTGTTATACACCAAAGAGCACGAGTGGGTACAGAAGCTGTCGGAGACTAAAGTTCGTGTAGGTATAACCCATTTTGCCCAAGATCAGTTGGGTGATATTGTGTTTGTAGAGCTTCCTAAGGTTGGAGCAAGCATAACGGCTGAAGAGAGCATCGGCAGTGTCGAGTCAGTTAAAACAGTTTCGGATATTTTTTCACCGATATCGGGCAAAGTAACAGCTGTTAATCTTTCGTTAGAGACTTCTCCGGAACTGGTGAACAGTGCACCCTTTGGTGAAGGTTGGATCGTCGAAGCGGAAGTTTCAGGGCCAGAAGCGTTGGAAGGGCTACTTACCGCGGATGAATATGCTTCTTACATCGGTAACGACTAGAAAATTTCTAGGAATGGAGGCTATCCCATGTTATTTGGGCAGAAGTCACAGGAAAGAAATGACCGCGTTCCTCCCGGACAAACGTTAACACAAAGCTGGCCTGTGCTCCATTATGGGTCGGTGCCCTATTATAAGGATATGAGCCAATGGGACTTGCGTCTCTTCGGTTTGGTTGAAGAGGAATTTAGTATGAGCTATGAGGATTTTATGGATCTTCCGCGCAAAGAGTTCGCCAATGACATTCACTGTGTAACCACGTGGTCCAAATTGGATAATGTGTGGGAAGGCATTGCTGTGTCGGAGCTTATGAGCAAGGTCAAGCTGAAGCCGGGAGCGACACATGTGATGCTCCATGCCGAGCATGGGTGGACAACGAATCTTCCGCTGGAGGACTTCCTTCAGGAAACATCATTCCTCGGGATTCGCCACAATGGCGAATGGCTGACGCCGGATCATGGGTATCCGGTACGCATGGTGGTGCCGCATCTCTATTTCTGGAAAAGCGCCAAGTGGCTGCGCGGCATTGAGTTTATGCCGAAGGATAAACCGGGGTTCTGGGAGCGCAATGGATACCATATGTACGGCGATCCTTTTCTCGAGCAAAGATACGATTTTGATTAGAAATGGCTGTTAACTACATGTAAAAGAAGCCCACTCATCTTTGATCGGAGGGGCTTCTTTTACATGTATTTATCTAATATAGGTCTAATTACTAGGATTGATCCTACAAATGTAGGTGAAGAAAGAACAAGGCTAATAATCGGAAAAATTTTATATTTATTGAAACGAGTCAGTGAAAATATACTCATGTATATACCTATCCAACATATGAATGTACTAAAGTATAATAAAATGAAGTTGGAAAAAATAGGCCCTTCCCAAGAATGATTAAGTATATTGATCACGCTGTATAGAAAATATGAAAAGCTATAGATCCCAAATGACAATGAAAGTAGTGAAATTAATAACATTTGAGGTTTGTTATTTTGCATTGAATTCAACTCCATAACTACAAATTTCACCAATAATAAATGTAAGTTAACCCGCCAAGTCCTGAGATAAAACTCCTATATTCTTATAATAGGATTAAAGAAAATATTAAGTAAGTACTAAATTATTATAGTACTATTGATGCTATGTGGGAAAATAACTCTCGTTAACAGCATATATTGCACACACCATGGTAAATGGGTACTTTGAGATGCGTATGGTGATCCCTGGTCCGAACAGCGCCCGTGAAGGGTGACTTGTCATTTGCAGAGTGCTCTAGCCGCCTTAACTAAAAATATGTGTTTACGTATATGAGTAATCGTGATTCTAGCAATACAGCTTTTCTATTTTGGGGTTTCTGACCCCTGGCTTGACTTTGTTGTTCCGTCTATACAGTTTTCGATGGAGCTTTGCTCGGAAGCCCCTCATTACGATAATGATTGGCCTTCCGATATAACCGTATGGGTGAATGGTTTAGAGATAGGGACCTGGACTTCGCCGGGAGATTTTGGAGGGCGGCGCGGGAAGCTGAATCCAGCGTGGTGGCCGGATTTGAGTACGCAGTTTGGGTCACTGAAGACTTGGCGTGTCGATGAGACACGGAGCACGCTGGATGACGTTGAAGTTTCCACGACAACGCTCCAGCAATTGTCTTTGTTAAGCAACAGCTTTATTGGCATGAGGATCGGTGTAAAAGAAAATGCCAGATTTAAGGGTGGACTAAATCTTTTCGGCAAACGATTTGGTGACCATGAACAGGATATGGTGATGAGAATTTATTATATGTTGTGAGCGGCTGTTATCTTTTGATAACAGTTTTTTCAACATTTTAGAACGTATATGTTTTCAGGCGAGGACTGAGGGGTTATCCCTTTAATAATTTTTTGTTGAAATTAAAGTCTGGAATCGAGCATGTTTGAGATAATAGTTTTTCGATGAACGTGGTCATGGCTAGTTACTCTTTTCATGGAGAATCTCCGGGTGTCGAGAAAGTCTCGGCTGCCGGAGATTTTTCTCTTTATGATGCGGCGAAATGGTTAGCTTCTGAGCGTGTTATCCAACTCCGAACGTGCTTTTGGCGTCGGGATCGACTTCAATATGTTGAGAGAGCCTTTCCTTTTTTTGACGGGGACGCCTAAGGAACTCAGCAAGCCTTATTGGATCAAATAACAAAGAGTTATCGTTTTAACGAACTCCAGACGCGTAATTGCAAGTAAAAGCGCATCAAATCATTCATCATTGACTCCATAACGTCGCCTCAGTTCGTTAGAAGAGTGGACAGGCTCATTTCACGTCGATAAAGACTCTACGGTTCGTTAGCGTAGACAACACATGCGCACGCGTGATGGCGCCAAATCGCGAATAGAAGTCCTTGCTTCTGCGACAAAAAGCTGCCCCAAAGCTAGATGAGCCTTGAGAGCAGCCCTTTTTAAAACCTACCTGTTGACAAAGGAATGGCGAGTGGACGAACCGCATGGCTTTCGTCCAAATGCAAGAAGGCGTCATACCGCCGCGCCATAAGAGAGGGCACATAGTTGCCCCTCTCATACGACGGGTGGTACACGACACCGATGGCACGATGCCCTAACGGCTCGTGCCCCAGAATCGGATCCTCCCTGCGCAGCAGGAGGATCTGGTCATGCGCGCCGGCGCGATGCATCAGCTCTTCCCAACTACCCGGCTGGGCAAGGGGCACTTGCATCGTCGCCACCGGCGCATCCCAGGCGGTCGCGGCCATAACGGTGCCGCGGTAAGTACCGAAGCCGATGGCGAACACATCGGCTTCGCCGTGCGCTTCGCGCACAAGCTGGCCGACGTTGACCATGCCGTCGGCCTCCATATCCGTTGCACGCGCATCGCCGATGTGCGTGTTATGCGCCCAGACGATGACCTTGGCGTCTGGGCCGTGCTCTTCGGCGAGGCGGCGCAGCGCCTCGACCATGTGTTGATCGCGGACGTTCCACGACTCCGCATCGTGACGGACCATCGTGCGGTAGTAGTCCTCCGCGTTCACGGCAACAAGCGCGTTCAACTCCGCGCTTAATGCCGCTTCGCTGTCATCCTCATACCGCACGCGTTTGTCGTGAAGCGCCTGGAGCAGCTTCACGACATCGTCCTTGCAGCTTTCCCCATAGAAAGCTGCGGCAACGCCGTAGCTTTGCCCTTCTTCTTCGTAAGCATCGAAACAAGCAAAGGCTTTATGCGCAAGAGCCAATTGCTCCGGTGTGCCATGTTCTTGGAGATACCGTGTGATTTCCTCTAATGACTCCCATAGACTGTAGACATCTAGTCCATAAAAACCGACTCGTTGATCCATGGGCTTGTCCACATTGTGCTGTTTTATCCACTCGATCAGCGCCAATACCTCTTCATTCGCCCACATCCATGTCGGCCACCGATCGAAGGCTGCGAGCACGTCACGCGCGCTGGGTTTGGCATCTGGATAATGCTTCACATACCGATTCACTTCATAGCAGGAAGGCCAGTCCCCTTCAACGGCAATAAACTTAAAGCCTTTGGTTTCTATTAATTTGCGGCTTAGTTCCATGCGCAGCTTATAGAACTCCGAAGTGCCGTGCGTCGCCTCACCAAGTAAAACATACCGCTTGTCTCCGATCGCCTCCACCAGAACGTCCAAATCATCTGCTCTATGCAAGCGCACGGCTTGTTCTTTAATTTGGTTGACGATAATTTCGTCCAGATTCATGATAGCAAGCTCCTATTCCCAGGTTGAGTCATTTCATCTGTAGTATGTACAAAAATTACATAAAAAAGCGCTCCCTTGCGGCGTTAGAGAAGAAGATAAACGAAATATTAGTCAATTAGGTCTGTCTTATAAGCTTTTTCACAAACCTGCCTCCATGTGAATCATGGGGGATTTTGTGTCTTATTTTACAAGTAACGGGGAATAATACCTGCAAATACTTGTAAAAGGAGTCGCTATGACATCTGAACAAATTTCACAATTCGAGACGAAAATTATTATCAGAAATATAGAGCAGAAAGATTTTGGGCAAATCATTGAGCTGCAAAAAATATGCTTTCCTAACATGAAGCCTTGGCAAATCGATCAAATGGAAAGCCATACGCGTATTTTTCCAGAGGGTCAGATCTGTGTGGAAATCGATGGGGAGATCATAGGCTCCTGTTCGAGCTTGATCGTCAATTTTGACCATTATGTAGAACAGCACACCTACGCGGAAATTACAGATAAGGGCTATATTCGGAATCACAATCCCCGCGGTGAAAATTTGTACGGGATGGAGGTTATGGTGCATCCCGAGTATCGTCGGATGAAAATTGGCAGACGTTTATACGAGGCACGTAAACGTTTGGCGGAAAAGTTAAACCTCAAAAGCATCATCGTCGGCGGTCGCATTCCAGGTTACCATAACTACAGCGATAAGATGTCGCCGAGAGAATATGCCGAAGAAGTGCTGCAGCAAAATATATATGACCCTGTGTTAACATTTCAAATGATGAACGGCTTCACGTTGAAACGAATCCTTATCAATTATTTGCCCGATGATGAAGAATCGGAACATTTTGCAGCTTTGTTGGAATGGAACAATATCGACTATAAACCTTATATAAGTAAAATTCACTATAAGCAGTCTTTTCCCGTCCGCGTGTGCGTCATCCAATATATGCTGAAAAAAATTGACTCTTTCGAAGAATTCGCTACACAGTGCGAACATTATGTGGATGTGGCATCCGATTATAAATCAGACTTCGCGGTATTTCCGGAAAATATTAGCATGCAGCTGCTTTCATTTCTTGAAGAGCGTTCGCCAAGCTTAGCTATTCGGAAATTAAGCACCTTTACCGATCAATATATCGAATTGTTTACGGAATTTGCTGTCAAATATAATGTGAATATTATCGGCGGCTCTCATTTTGTCGAGAACAATAACCGCCTTTATAATGTGGCTCATCTGTTTCGTCGGGATGGATCGATTGAGCAGCAGTACAAGCTCCATATTTCACCGAATGAACGCAGGTGGTGGGGAATCAATGGAGGCATGCAATTGGAAGTGTTCGATACCGATTGCGGTAAAATATCGATACAGCTGGGCAGTGATATTGAATTTCCCGAAATCTCCCGTATTGTCGCTGAGGAAGGAGCGCAAATGATTTTCGTGCCCTTTTGTACGGAGGATAGACAGACCTTTCTGCGGGTTAAATATTGCGCGCAGGCGCGAGCGATTGAGAACCAGGTGTTCGTTGTCACATCGGGGACAGTAGGCAACCTGACCCATGTGGACAACGTGGACATCCAGTATGCGCAATCAGGTATTTATACGCCAGCGGATTTCTCGTTCCCAAGAGACGGTATTGCAGGTGAATGCAGCGAAAATACGGAGACCGTTATTATGGCCGAGGTCGACCTGGAAGTTTTGCAGCGTTATCGCAAGTCGAATGACGTGTTGACGTTCAGGGATCGTCGTACAGACATCTATTCGCTGCAAATTCGGTCGTGAACATGGAGCCGATTTTGAGAAAAATAACACTTGCTTCCGTCCAATACGGACTTTCTGATCTACAATCTAAGGAGCAATTTTGGGACGGATTGGCTTCCAAAATCCGTGAAGCAGCGGAAAAGGGTGCTAATCTTGTTGTATTTCCTGAGTACGTGACCGCGCATTTGTTGAGCCTGGAGCCGACTATGACGAATGAAGAAGCTTGCGTTTATCTGGATAGCTGTACAGAAAGGTATGTGCGCTTTTTTCAACACTGCAGCCAGGAGTGGCAGGTGCTCATACTCGGAGGCACGCACGTTTGCAAAGAAGAAAAGGGGTTCGTCAATAAAGCGTTTTTGTTTTTTCCGGATGGTCGCATGGAAACGCAAAACAAGATTCATTTGACTCCGGAGGAGCAGGTCCGCTGGCCTTTGACAGCAGGTGATGAGCTGAGCGTATTTGAAACGGCATGGGGACTTGTAGCGATTTTGACATGTTATGATATTGAGTTTCCGGAATTAGCCAGAGCCGCCGCGGAACGTGGGGCAGAATTGATCTTGTGCCCTTCCTATACAGATAATGCATCGGGCTATAGTCGTGTAAGGTTTTGCGCGCAAGCCAGAGCCATAGAGAATCAGCTTTTTGTAGTCGTAAGCGGGTTGGTAGGCGCTCTTGCAGAGGGTCGCCCGCAGGTTGACCAAGGATATTGTCAGGCGGGCTTGTTTACGCCATGCGATTCCCCTTTTGCTCAAGATGGCGTGGAGCGGGTAGGAAAGCTCAATGAAGATATGGTTGTCATGGCTGAAATAGACTTTGCTAAGCTTTGTGAAAATCGGCGCGGCGGCGCAGTAGCCCCCTTCTATGATCGCCGGCCAAATCTGTATAAACAACAATCCGGGAAAATGGCTGTAGAGAAAACAAGACGGTAATTTGTCCTACAACAAAGAGAACCGTGTAAGTGTGAAAGTGCACCCAAACGGTTCTTTTTCACGATTGGAACCATACATGCAGATTGAAAACCGCTTGAAAAAGGAAAATATATCCTTTTGTATGATAGGATGGATTTGATCCATCGATTTTAATAGGAAATGCGGCATTTGATCATTTTATAGGCAGGAATATATAGCGATTGAACAGAAAGAATATTCCTATATATGCTGAGGGGGGAAATTATTTGTATTTATTTACGTACGGAACAATGGCTTTAAATAACCCACTAGTCGCCAAGGATTTAAAACTAATTTCCTCAGATTGCTGGGTTCGAGGTATACTATGTGATACCGGACTAGGGTTCCCTGCTTTGGTAGAGGGGGAAAATAAGGTTCGAGGTAAGCTGGTTTTAATTGAATCTGAGGATGTGCTTAAGGTGATTCTGGGAATTGCAGACAGCCTTAATGATTTAAATCCTTCCCATGTTTTTTCACTAAAACCGATTACTGTTCATACAGATAACAGTTCCTATGAGGCTGAAGCTTTTATGTACAATCACAGTAATGGTTTAGAAACAATTGATTCTGGTACTTGGATATAAGTAAAAGAATTCGACAATTGGCAGGAGCGTTAATCGTTATGAAATGAGTGAACAATTAAATGGTATCTTCCCAGCCGTATGTCCGCTAGATTGCCCGGATCAGTGCAGTCTATTGCTTCATAAAACAGCTGGTAAAATTGTGAAAATAGAGGGTGACCCTTCCCATCCGGTCACACAAGGCGCAATTTGTAATAAAGTCAGGAATATGAAAGAGAGATTGTACGACGACAACCGGTTGCGATTTCCATTAAAGCGGGTCGGGCCTAAGGGCAAAGACAGCCGATTTGAACGCATTACCTGGGACGAAGCGATAGCTACGATTACGGATCGGTGGAAAGATCTAATCGCAAAGAATGGCCCTGAGTCCATATTGCCCTATAGCTTCTACGGCAATATGGGAAGGATCGGCACGGAGGGCATGGACCGCCGTTTTTTTAACCGAATGGGAGCCAGCAGGCTGCTGTATTCGATATGTGAATCGGCGGGAACAGAAGGTTACACCTATACGATGGGGGGCAGCTTTGGAACTGACCCGGAGGATACGGTACATGCCAAACTGATAATCATGTGGGGGATCAATGCCGTCAGTACGAATATGCATCAGGTCATGTTGGCTGAGAAAGCTCGTAAAAATGGCGCTCAAATCATCGTCATCGATGCTCACAAAAATCAGACAGGCCGATGGGCAGATTGGTTCATCCCGATTTTACCGGGAACGGATGCCGCACTTGCCCTTGGATTGATGCATATTCTGTTCTCGGAGAATTGGGTAGACGATGCCTTCCTAAAACAGTTCACGGTCGGGCACGAAGAGCTGAGAGAGCATGTTCGCCAGTATGAGCCGACTGTGGTTGCTGCCATAACAGGTGTTCCCGTGGAAGACATTTACCGGCTAGCACGCCTTTATGGCCAAACTTCGCCGTCCTTTATTCGGATCGGCAATGGGATTCAGCATCATGATAACGGTGGCATGTGCGTTCGAACCATCGCATGTCTGCCAGCCTTAACCGGACAATGGCTGCATCGAGGGGGAGGCGCAATCAAAGGCAATGGCGCTTATTTGGAGCATAATGTATCAGCGCTGCAAAGGCCGGATCTGCGTGAGAAGTCAACGCGCCAAATTAATATGAATCTGCTGGGGAGCGCTTTGTTGGAGCTGGACCCGCCTATTCATGCGCTGTATGTGTACAATTCCAATCCAGCGCTAGTTGCCCCCCATGCCAACAAGGTGCGGGCAGGACTGGAGCGGGATGATTTATTCACCGTCGTGCATGATTTGTTTTTGACCGAAACTGCGAAGTATGCCGATATTGTGCTGCCCGCCACCTCGTCGTTCGAAAACACAGATTTCTACCGTTCCTACTGGCACCAGTATATACAAATTCAGCTGCCTGTTATTGCGCCTTATGAGGAAAGCAAAGCGAATGTAGATGTGTTTCGGTTGTTGGCAAAAGGGATGGGATATGAGGATCAGGCTCTACTGGAAACAGATGAAGCATTGATCCGACAAGCACTCGATCATCCTGGAAATCCTGCGCTGAAAGATATTACGTACGAAGGATTACTGAAAACTCAGTATGCTAAAGCGCAGATAAAACCATTATTCCCTGGGCAATTAAGAACGCCAAGCGGGAAAGTTGAATTATATTCGACTACAATGGCGCGAAAAGGGTTCCCGGCACTGCCGACATATGTCCCCTTGTTCGATGAGGGAGATTTGCCGTTTCTTTTCATTCCCGCACCTAATCATAATTTCCTGAATTCCACATTCGCTAACAATGAAAAGCACGTTCGTATGGAAGGAAAGCCGAAGCTTCATATGAATGTGAAAGACGCGGAGACATTGGGCTTAGCAAGTGGGGATTGGGCCAGGGTTTGGAACGATCGCGGGGAATGCGAGTTGGTCGTACACGCCGGAACGGATGTACTACCGGGCGTCGTCGTGAGTCAAGGCTTGTGGGCAGATTCAAAGGACGGTAAGGCGCTGGTCAATGCCTTAACTCCTGACCGTGTTGCGGATATGGGCTCAGGGGCGACCTTTTTCTCGGGGCGTGTTCATGTAGAGAAGCGCCAAAATGAGTAATGATGAGCTTTCAGGAACACAACGGTTTAGCTGTTGTGTGCTTGAAAGCTCTTTTTTTGGAGCTGTGCACAGTAATGGAACATGTTTTCCAAAAGTGCTGCTTATTTTATACGTAGTTAACGAATCTTTTGTATAGTTTAAGGTGGAGAAGAGCCTAGATCATGAGAGAAGAGGGATACCATGCGAAATCGATTGCTGAGGGTTACGGTAGGCAGGAAATTATTTCTTTGTTTTATCCTTGTTTTGCTGCTTACCGGTATTGTAGGGTGGATGAGTTTCAAAAATATGAGATTCATGCAGCAGCAAAGCGATGAAATTAGCAAAGTATGGATGCCGGGCGTTGAGGCCGTCAATGCCATTAGCTACTTAATCGAAAATGTTCATGCCTTGGACATGCAGTTATTTATATTGACCGATTCTTCCCAGCTGCAAACTACGGAAATACAAGGGATGGCCGCATTAAGCAATGTGGACGAGCGGATAAAGCAGTTTGAAGGAACGCTTGCCACTGAGCAGGAGACGCGAAATTTTGATGCTTTTCAAAAACAATGGGAGAAATATAAAGGTTACCATCAGACTTTCGTTGAACTCACCAAGGAAAATAATTTGAGCAAAGGTTTGGGAAAAAGGGATACAGAGGTTCAGACGCTGCTTAATGAGGCAAATAAAACCTTTAGCGGCATGCAAAAATATTTGGATGTTCTGGTAACCATCAAGCACGAAGGGGCCATGGCAGCAGCAGCAAGCAGCACCGACATTTATAAGTCAGGGCAGATCAAGATGCTCTACCTGCTTATATGCGCTGTTGTTGTTGGTTTAAGTCTGGCGATTCTTATTACGATAAACATTTCCAAGCCTGTCAGGCGGGTGTCACGCGCTTTGCAGGCTGTAGCTCTCGGGAATTTAACCGAACCTGATGTATACGTTAGAAACAAGGACGAGATTGGTGAATTAGTTGCTGCTTTGAACCTAATGAAATCGAATGTAAGAGAGATTTTGTCTCATATTCGTGATGCTTCCACATCCGTGGCTAGCTCTTCGAAGGAACTGCTGTCTCACTCGGAACAATCCTCACGATCTTCCCAAGAAGTGGTTGAAGTCATGCAAAAAGTCGCAAATGGGGCCGAGCTGCAAGTGAGGAATTATGAGGATACAAGCGTCGCCATGACAGAGATGTCGATTGGTGTTGGGCGTATTGCCGAGACCTCATCGGAAGTATCAGATATTTCTATGGAGGCGTTCCGCGAAGCGCAGCAAGGTGAACAGGATCTGCAAGCTCTTGCTCAAAGCATGAAAGGGGTAAGTGACACTGTTCACCAAGCAAATGGCGTCATTCAAGACTTGGAGGGTCACTCACAGGAAATCGATCAGATGATTGGTTTCATGAGCAGCATCGCTAAGCAAACGAATTTGCTTGCCTTGAATGCCGCTATTGAAGCAGCACGCGCGGGGGAAGCGGGCAAAGGCTTTACGGTTGTGGCTGCTGAAGTTCGCAAGCTTTCGGAGCAGTCTGCCCAATTCGCTGGGCAAATCACAGAGCTGGTTCAGCAAATTCTCACGAATACTGAGTTTGCTGTGCAAACGATGCAGCATTGTTTGCGGGAGGTAGATTTCGGGAAAGAGAGGGTTCATACAGCGGAAGCCTCATTCCATCGTTTATATACAGCTTCTGAGAAAGTTGTCGTGCGCATTCAAGAGGTCGCTGCGGCAGCCGAAGAGATGGCTGCTACCTCGGAGGAAGTAACGGCATCTGTTGCAGAAACCAGTTCACACGCGAATAATTCTTCCTCTTATGCCCAGGACGTAGCTTCCACAGCCGGGCAGCAGTTGGCTTCGATGAACACCATCACGGCGTCAGCCGGAACGCTAAGCCACATTGCCGAAGATTTACATAAAAGTGTAGGTAAGTTTCAGCTGGAATAAGTTAAGAAATAGGCAATCAGAGCTCAAACAGACCACGTCATCTACATCTGTAGATGACGTGGTCTGTTTGTCTCTGACTATTGTTGTACAAAACGAATTATGCGAATGGATGAAAACCTTAGCGGTTGTCTATTTTCTCCGGATATAAATCATGGTTCATCAGGCGGTGATCAGCCATGGCTTCATATTTGGTCCCTGGCTGGCCCCAGTTACAGTAGGGATCAATAGAGATACCGCCACGTGGGGTGAATTTCCCCCAAACCTCGATGTAGCGTGGCTCCATGAGCTGGGTCAAATCATTCATAATAATGTTCACACAGTCTTCGTGGAAATCACCATGGTTGCGGAAGCTGAATAAGTAAAGTTTAAGTGATTTGCTTTCAACCATTTTAATATTCGGGATGTAAGAAATGTAGAGCGTAGCAAAATCCGGCTGTCCCGTTACAGGGCAAAGACTTGTGAATTCCGGGAAGTTGAATTTTACGAAGTAAGCTCTATCCGGATGCTTGTTGTCAAAAGCTTCCAATAAAGTAGGGTCATAATTAAACACATACTTGGTTCCTTGATTGCCTAATAAGGTAATCTCTTTCAAATCTTCGTTGCTTCTTCCTGTGGACATGGATGGAATCCCCTTTCTTTTTCTGAACGAAAAGAAGACTGAGATACTAGAAACGGACTCTGTTTCCAACTAATAAACACGAAAAGAACGATACCTACGGTACGTTTTTTTTTAGTTTTTTATAGAGGGAGTTCACGAACCTCTCCTAGGAGCAGCTTATGCTCGTAGATGTGTCTTCTTTAGTTTTCTTAAAAACTTTACCACAAACGCTGTTAAAATGCATTATACCTATTCGTTACATATTATGGATAATGATGCGGCAGGTCTGTAGCCAAGGGAAGGGAAGACATTGTATACTTACTAAATAATATAAGATCTAATCCACGGAAAAAATAAGATCTCATCTTCCGGAAGCAAGACAACTTTTCTGACATACGCGTAAGGTAGGGTGACATTTATAATGATGGGAAAGAGCGGAAATTCCGATAGCAATTCCATGTTTGCTCTGTATGCTCATGCACCGATTGGTGTCGTTATGGTTAGGCCGGATGGACGAATTGTGAAGGCAAATCGCTTATTCTCCGAGTTTATTGGGCATACGGTGGAAGAGCTGAAAGATATGAATGTTTATCAAATCACACATCCGGAGGACAGATACATTAGCTTGGAACATATTTCTAAAACGGACGAATCAGATAAGGGATTCCGTTTAGAGAAACGATACGTGCACAAAGATGGACATACGATTTGGGGACTTGTTCAGGGGTTGAATAGAAGTCTAGTCGAGCATAAACTTTTTTTGCCTAATTATTTAGCATTTATACAAGATATTACATTTCTTAAAAGGCAAGAGGAAGAACTTCGGGCAAATAAAGAGAAATATGAATCGTTTGTCCAACACGCTTCGGATGGGATTGTTATTTATGACTTAGAGGGTCATGTCCTTGAAATTAATAAAGCTTTCACGGATTTATTTGGCTGGGAAGAAGGTGAAGTAAAGGGGCTTAAGTTCCCGATCACGTTTCATGACCAATTGGAATTATCAGAAGATTTGATGCGTACAGTGACCTTAGGCGGAGTCGTTCATAACATAGCTGCTTTGAAGAAGCATAAGGACGGAACGCCTATCGAGATTAGCATGTCAGTTTCGCCCATTCATAATGTACATGGAGAGATCGTGCTGCTAGCTGCTACATTGAGAGATACCCGAGTTCATAGTGCACTGACACGTCAAACTAAACAGCTTGAAGAGTCGTTTAAACAGTTGATTGAAAACTGGCCGGACGCCTTTATTGTTGTCAAACAAGATCGATGTGTATATAGTAATCAAGCCGGTTTAAAGTTAATGAGAGCCGAATATCCGGAGCAACTTATTGGGCATTCGGTATATGAATTTCAGTATAAGGAAAATTATGAAGATATTAAGATGATGATGGAGCAGATTCTTAGTGGACAGACGCTTCGGAATATACCATACAAGTTCTATCGCGTGGATGGCCGTTCCATTGATGTTGAGTTCACCGCTATTCCTTCTATGTATGAGGAAGATCCAGCCATTCACTTATTGCTCCGTGATATCACGGAGCAGATAAAAACGGAAGAGCTGATGCGTATTTCGGATAAATTGAATGCGGCCGGGCAGCTCGCAGCAGGCATTGCCCATGAAATTCGCAATCCGTTGACGGCGATCAAAGGATTCGTGCAATTGACGCAGTGGAAGTATCCGGAATCTCGTCATTATTTTGATATTATTAAATCCGAAGTAGAACGTATTGAACTTATAACCGGGGAGCTGCTGCTACTGGCTAAACCAGAGATGAAGTCCGCTCAGACCAAGGATGTATGTGGAATTCTGGATCAGGTCAGTACACTTTTGGAATCGCAAGGCATCATGAATAATGTACAAATTATTACCGATTATTCCGGATCGCCTTTAAGCGTGATGTGTGATGCAAATCAACTGAAGCAAGTATTCATTAATTTGCTCAAAAATGCGATCGAAGTCATGCCAAAAGGCGGCGAGATTAGGATTCAAGCAGAAGCGGATCATGAGCAGGTGAAGATTGCGATAATGGATCAAGGACCAGGTATCCCTCCGGAACAGTTAGGTCAGATCGGACAACCTTTTTTCACAACGAAGTCGAATGGGACAGGACTGGGCCTTACCGTTAGTTATAAAATCATACAGAACCATGGGGGAAGTATTAATGTCCATAATGACCCAAGCGGGGGCGCTGTATTCACAATTAAGCTACCATATGTCAAATTGAGTTGAACACGGTTAACAGGGTAGATGGTTATTATATTTTATCATCAGGGAACGTGTAAAAGGGGCATTCGAGATGTTTTAAAAGAATGTCTCTTTTTGCTTGTCTCGTGACTGTAGTCATGAGAGGTTCAAAAATTAGTCATGGCTTGTTGTAATTTTCCAAACCTTTCTGCATGATTTCGATCATATCATCACATGTATGCTTTTCAGTTTATTGACGTAAGCTTCCCATTCCTGATCGATACCGCCTTTGACGACCCAGCGAATGAAAGTCTGCCTTACATAGGCCTTGACGTTTATCTGCAATTGCGTTAGTTTGTCGCGGTCGTCGGGCGAGTAGGCGACATAGTCAGGAAAGAACTTGTCGAGCGGAGCGACGATCGGCTCGTAAAGCGCTACGGCTTGGGAGCGATTAGAATTGCTGTTTCCCGGCAAAAAGCGGAGTTTGGCAGCCAAATCCGGCGTCATGGCCGAGAGAGCATCCACATTGGGAAAATCGCCCTCGCTCCCGGTTTCCGGAAAAATGTCGTAAGTACCATCGCTATTTTTCCTCGTCCCTTGTCCGAATAATCCATACGTTTCTTGTACAGTCCAATCGGGATCGGCCAACAAATCTGCCAGACGTGCTGAGGCAATCGGATACTTATTATTTTTGAAAATGGTGAACTGATTATTGCGGACGATCCATGTTTGCTGCCGAAACAGTTGTTTGGAGACGTCTTGGGCTTTTGGTGGAAGCATGGGCACATATACGTCGGGATTAGGATTGCTGTAGGCTTCAATGGATCCGACGATCTCCGGTCTGGCCATCAATTTGGCATAATAAGCGCTCCAGTCGTCCGTGAATACTTCAGGAGGAATCAATCCTTCTTCATACAGCTTATGCAAGTAGGCCAGCGGCTTTTTGATCTCCGGGTTTATTGCCTGGAATCGGACTTTGCCGTTCTCGATCGACACATAGTTTTCGTCCGGCACCAGGATGCCGAAGGAACCCCCGTATAAGTCCAATTGACCGCCCACATATTGATCCCAACGGAAATAATAAGGGATAATTTCCTTCGGAATGTCTCCAGTTCCGGCGTTCGCCTTGAATTGCGCAAGCGCAAATGCAAATTGTTCGGTTGTTTTCGGAACCTCCAAACCGAGCTGATTTAACCATTTCTTGTTGATCAGCCATTGATCGCGTATGCCCAAATATACGTTATTTTGTTGAATAAGGCCTAAACTGTAAATATCGCCATTTGCGGCAGTCATCGCTTTCTTTGCTGCCGGATTCGATTGGAGCGCTTTCATCCAATTGGGCGCATATTGCAGCATATCCGAGAACGCTACGATATCCCCGGCCGCTTGCGCAGCTTCCATTTGATGCGGCGATATGTCGGAACGCAGCATGAGATCGGGGTATTGCCGGGAGGCAAACATCAGATTCAGCTTGTCCCTGTTGTCGACGGAGATTTGCCTGATATCAAGGTGAATTCCGCTTTTCTCCTCCAAAGCCTGAAAAAATTTCGATTGGTTGTAGTCGCCTTTAAACGACGTGACGACAACGGTCTTCAGCGTAATCGGCTGGTTGACGATTGGATACCCGGTCAAATTGACAGCGACGCCATTCTCCATAATCTGATTCGCAGTCGTTTCCCTGGAACCGCCTGAAGTGCCGCTGAAATTGGAAATTGCCGTTTGTTTGCATCCCGTCAAGAGGATGGCGGACCCTAACGAGACGACGAGAAGCAAATTGGCGCTCTTGTTCACGACTCCAACTCCTCCTTTGTTTTTCGGCTCATCGTTCGAATGCAATAGTGTTAATTATCATATCAAGGGAATATTGTTTCGTAAATATGCGGTTGTTGGGGCATAGTCCATTCTTCCAAAATGGCCAATTGACAGCTTGACGAATGTACAATTGCAGAAGGATGCGTTATATTAATTACGAATACGGCATGAAAGCGCAACTGTGAATGCATCGGGGAAGGGGCCTCGGCGGAAGGGGCTTTATCGGTCGTTACACTGTAAGGGCTTACACGAAAGGCGGAGTGCGATGCTTTGGCCAAAACGAAACGTTTTGCAAACGAACCGACTGTTTCTGCGCTATTTGTTTTCCTATATGCTGGTACTGATCATTCCCCTCGCGATCATCACCATGCTGGTTTACAATTATTTCTTCCAATTATTGAAAGAAGAAGTGATCAAGAACAACGTGAATATTCTCCAGCATGTCGTCACAACCGTCGATACGAATATTACCGGCATGAACACGGTTGCCTACCAAATATACAGCAATCCGGACCTGACTACACAGCAAATCGGCGACGATCCGTATCATACATCCAGAGGCATCGATCAATTAAAGAGTTATATTTCCGGCAGCAACTTTGTAGGCGATGTCGTCGTATATTACAACCAATTGAATAGGTTTGTCTCCTCAACGCGAACTTATACGATGAAAGAATTTTTGAAAACGTTTTATAACGGAGCCATCTCGGAGGAACAATTTCAAACCGCGACCCGGAACACAAAAGGCAATGCGGTTTGGGTACCGGAGAGCGATGCTGGAGGAGGCGAATTAGGCCGTGTCGTGAGCTACCTTGTACCCAACAGTTCCAATTATGACAAACGCATGGTGTTGTTTGTCATCAAGGAGCGGGCATTTCAACAGATTATGAGCAGTGATAAAGGCAATATAATGGCGATAAATCCGGATCATAAGACCGTCGCCGCATATAAAGAGGTCACTCGTCCCGACGAGTTGGAGTTAATGGCTATTATTCAACCGGATCAGCTTAAGCATTCGACAGTAAAGAAGGTCGGCTCCTCGTCCAATTTCGTTTCTTACATCCAGTCCGCGGAAACCGGCTGGAGCTACTTAATGGTGATGCCAGTCGGAGAAGCGATGAGCCAGGTATTCGCTGCCAAGAATGCCTTCCAGTGGACGCTCTTTCTCATCATGCTCGCCGTTGGCTTGCTGATTTTGTTCAATATGCGTGTGAATTATCGTCCCATCCGCCAGCTGCGCTTGTTTGCGGAATCGGAGACCGGAAGCATAGCTGAAACCGGCAACGAGTTCGAAGCGGTACGGATGACCATTAACCGGATCAATCATACGAACAAGTTGTTGAACGATCAGGTTAAAAGCAATCACAGCGCGGTCAAAGACTTCCTGTTGAACAACCTGATTCGAGGTTCTTTCCCGCATGTGGATACCTTTAACGACAGGGGCAGAGATATCGGCATTTCCTTCAGCAACCCAGATTTTCGCGTCGTCATCTTCTCCACGGGCTTTTCGGATCGACAGCAGAAGCAGTCAGCTGCTTTGCTTCCCGAACTCGTCGAGTTGTTAGAACGAGTACTTCCTGGCGAAATCGAAGGCTATGGCCGCATGAACATCGACAATCATCTAATTTTTATTTTGTCTGACGGCCAGGAATCGGACCGTCAGGCGATGCACAACACGTTAACGCAAATGCAGCAGATCATGATGAGCCGGCTGCGCGTCAATGTTGCGGTCGGTGTCGGCAACGGCTGTACGGAAGCGGGACAGATCGGCAAATCTTGCATCGAAGCGTATACGGCGCTCGATTACCGGCTGATCAAAGGAACGGACCAAATCATTTACTTCGAAGAAATCCAAAACAGCACCAAAGCGGAGTTTCCATACCCGGTAGAAGAACTGAGGACGCTCGAATTGTCCATCATTGAAGGTAACACCGAGCAAATCTCATTGACCGTGACGGAACTAGTGGACAAAATTACCCGGTGTGACATGCCCTTGTTCGAAGCCCGTTGTCTGTGTTTCGATATTATCAATACGGTGCTGAAAACGATGCAGATGATCAATAAAAAGTTTGTCTGGTTGGACAAAGGATATATCGATGTCATTTCGCTAGCTCAATTTGAAACCGTGAAGGAGCTCGGACGGAGCATCAACGAGGTTTGTCAGACAATCTGCAAGTACATTAAGGATAATCGCGAGAAGCATGATCAGGAGCTGCTTCAGCAACTGATCGCCTATATCGAAAAAAATTACCACGACACGAACTTTACGGTCCAGAACATGGCCGATCATTTTAACATGTCCCTTTCCAATTTGAGCTACTATTTCAAGAAATATTTTGGCCAGAACATTTCCGATTACATGAATTACCTGCGTATTGAAAAAGCTAAGCAATTGCTTAGCTCAACGGAGAAACCGCTGATCGAGATCATTTCTGAGATCGGGTACTGCGACGTATCGAGTTTCGTGCGCAAGTTTAAGAAGGAAGTCGGCACGACGCCTGGCGTTTTCCGCAAACTTATGTATAAAAGTATATGATAGGTTCTTCCGAAGAATAAAGCGGAATTGATCAGCCGGCTTTCGATAACAACGCATCGTTGATGCGTTATTATCGGAAGCCGGTTGTTTTGTTGTGATGCACATGATTAGAAGAAAAGCATACTGTCCTTACAAAGGAAGCCGCTCATGCAAGCGGAAGCCTTGCGGTGCTTGGGTATTCAGCCTGTGGAAGAAAAGCATACCGTCATTTAACGACATATTTACGTTTCTGCGACACATCTGCTAGCCTGAAGAAGCGATCGATCCGCAAATTGAAAATGAAATCGGTTACATATCGGTGGCAATACGCCAAAAATATGATTTTGGGGGGAGCACAAATGAGAGGGAAAATGGGCAGGATTGTTTCAGGAATCGTTTGCACGGCAATGCTCGGCGGCTTTTTAATCGGGTGTTCAGATAACGCCGGCAATGCCGGGGAGATGAGGTCCGCCTCAAACGACGGCAGCGGCAAGGAAACGCAGCTGCTTGATGGCGGCGTGACGAATGCGACGGGCTATCCGATAGCGGCATCTCCGATCACATTGAATGTGGGCATCGTTTACGGCGCTCATATGGGAGATTTTACGAAGTACGATATTTGGAAAAAAATTGAGGAAAAGACCAACATCAAAATCAATCTGAAAGTGTACAGCGATGTGGAGAAGGTCAATCTGATGTTTAGCAGCCGGGATTATCCGGACATCATTCTGCGAATGGACTCGGCGCCGCAGGCGATTTCCGATGCGGTTGATGCGCAAGATATCGTCAGCATTAACGACCTTTTGAAGTATGCTCCAAATTGGGGCAAGTTTTTCGAGTCCAATCTGGATTTGAAGCAGCAAGCTTTGATGCCAGACGGCAAATTGTACGGCTTTCCGTTTGCGCTGATTGACGAATACAGCTACAACTTGCGGGACCAGTGGTTTATTAACCGGAAATGGCTGGATGAACTTGGACTGAAAATACCAACCACGACAGAAGAATTCAAAAACGTGCTGACGGCTTTTAAAGAGAACGCCGGCAAGGGCTCGATTCCTAAAAACGCGACCCCTTACTATATTCAGTACGGCAGCAATATCGGCGGACAGTTCGATATGTACGCTTCGTTTGGAGTCTATGCCCCTGGCAGTTACTTTATTGTCGAGGATGGCAAATTCAAATCCCAGGCGACCAATCCGGACTTGAAAGAGCCGATCCGCTATTTGGCCGATCTATACAAGAACGGGCTGATCGTTCCGGAAGCCTTCACAGATGACTGGGGCAAATATACGGCCGCCATTTCGTCCAATCCGCCGATGATCGGTTCGATGACCTCTTACAACGATCAGAATGAAGGCTATAAGGATGGGAAATGGTGGTACCCGATGGCACCGCTCCAATCTCCCAACGGCAAACAGCCGAACATTCGCCGCCAGACCCGCAGCATTTGGCCGAGAAACTTTGTCATTTTCAAAAACAACAAATACCCCGTGGCGTCTGCAAGGTTAGCGGATATGTTGGCGGAACCGGACTGGTCCATGATGATGAACTATGGCAAGGAAGGCGTGGCATGGACGAAAGGAGCCGACGGCAAATATCAATTGACGAATCAAAAAATCGAAGCGGACGCCGATAAAGGGCTTGCCAATTACGGCATTGCGCTGCTCGACGAGAATATGTTCAAAAATAAAATTGTCAATGCCAATGTCAACAAGGAAGGTACAAGAGAATGGGCATACGACAACATTTATAAAAAATATTTGCCGGCTAAAAACCTGAATTACCCGCCGGTGCCTGCCGGATTGCTGAAAGACACAGAAAAACTGCGTATGGCGGATCTGGATAAGGCCATTAACGATTATATCAAGACGACCATTGCAAACTGGATTTCGGGCAAAGGCAATGTAGATACCGAATGGGATGCTTATGTAAAAAAATTGCAGAGTCTTGGCCTGGATGAGTTCATGCAGCTAAATCAAAAACAGTTGGATGCAGCCGCCAAGCTGGGCAAGTAACCGACATCGGGAAATCGGGCAGCAGCCCGGTTTCCGCATCCATCGAACGTACGGGAGGAATTCAACATGATCGATTCGAATCCGGCGATCCGGGCGCAAGCCCCAACGCGGTTGTTTTGCAGAAAACTGCTCAAAGTAAAAGAAAATCTCGGTTTGTACGTTCTGGTCCTTCCTGCGCTGATCTATGTCCTTTTATTCGAATATGTGCCTTTATACGGCGTGTTGATTGCCTTTGAAAACTTTAAACCGGTTAAAGGCATATTGGGAAGCGAATGGGTAGGCCTGTATCATTTCGAACGGTTTTTCAAGCTGGATATGTTTTGGACACTGATCAAAAATACGCTATCACTGAGCCTGTACTCCTTATTGGCAGGTTTTCCGATTCCGATTATTCTTGCTTTGGCGCTGAATAGCGCGAACAGCAAGCGGTTAAAAAACATCGTGCAGACGGTAACGTATGCGCCCCATTTCATATCGACGGTCATATTGGTCGGCATGCTTAACGTGTTTCTAGCTCCACGCTTAGGGATTGTCAGCCAGTTCCTGAATTTCATAGGCCTGACGAGCGGTCCGTTGATGATCCTTTCCGATCCCGGCTTCTTCGGGCACCTGTATGTATGGTCCGGCGTTTGGCAGGGCATGGGCTGGGGCAGCATCATCTACTTGGCGGCATTGTCGGGCGTGGATACTTCGCTGCATGAAGCGGCCATTGTGGACGGGGCGAATAAATTTCAGCGCGCCTTCTACATCGACCTGCCTTCGATCATGCCGACGATCGTTACCCTGCTGATCTTGAACTGCGGCGGGATGTTGGGCGTCGGCTTCGAAAAAGCGTTTTTGATGCAAAATGCGTTGAATTTGGGCGCCTCCGAAGTGATTTCCACTTATGTCTACAAGGTGGGCCTGCTGCAGTCTCAGTACAGCTTTTCAGCGGCGGTCGGCCTATTTAATTCGGTTGTGAATTTGCTTCTGTTGTTATCGGTCAATAAACTGGCAAAAAAATTAGGACAAAGCGGAATTTTCTAAAGGTGGGGGTCAGGGTGACAGGCATAACGCGCAAAAGCCGATCCGATATGGTTTACGATACGCTGAATGGCATTTATTTACTTCTGATGTTGATCATTGTATTGTACCCGATGTATTTTATCGTGATTGCTTCCTTCAGTGACCCTTCCGCAGTTGGAACGGGCAGAGTATTTATATTTCCCAAGGGTATTAATTTGGATGGATACAAACTTATTTTCGCATACAAGCAATTATGGATCGGATACGGCAATACGGTGCTTTACACAATAGGCGGATCGCTGCTCAGCGTCAGTCTAACACTAATGACGGCATATGCTTTTTCGCGGGGAGACATGGTTGGCAGAGGCTTTATTGTTACGCTGTTTATTATCCCGATGTTTATCAGCGGGGGGCTGATCCCGACTTATTTGCTGGTAAAAAATCTGAATCTGATCAATAATCCGCTCATCGTCATCATTCTCGGAAGCGTCAGTATGTGGAATATCATCATTACGAGAACGTTTTTCCAATCTACCATTCCCGTGGAGCTGTTTGAAGCGGCGAAGATGGACGGCTGCGGCAATATCGGCTATTTTACCAAAATCGTCCTGCCGCTTTCCAAAGCGATCATTGCCGTGCTGGTCGTGTTTACTGCGGTCAGCCAGTGGAACTCGTTTTTTAACGCATTGATTTATTTGAACGACCGGAATTATATCCCGCTTCAATTGGTGCTCAGGGAAATACTGACGAGCCAGACGCAAATGATGCAGCAGCTTGATCTCGGGATTGTGGACCAGGATATGGCGCAAAAAACGTTTTTGGCCGAGTCCGTCAAATACGGCATCATTATCATTTCCAGCTTGCCTGTTCTATGCATATACCCGTTTGCGCAAAAGTATTTTGTCAAGGGAGTTATGATCGGTTCGCTGAAAGGGTAAAAACGGGATTTGAATGAACGAAACCTATACATGACGAAGAGGTGTAAAAATGAAATTACTGGCCGACGAGTTTGTCAAAGTATACGAATCTGCCGATCCGTCCGGCATCTACTGCTATAGTCCCGGTCTCGCTCTGCTTCCGTCCGGCCGTTTAGCGGCTACGCTGGATCTTGGCGGACCTGGAGTGAGGCAGGCTCACGGAAAAGTGTTTACCTCGGACGACCAGGGCTTGACGTGGACGCATCGGACGGATTATCCGTATGTGCACGCGAGACCGTTTGTCGTCGGTCATGTTCTTTACGTGATCGGCCATAACGGCGATTTGACGATCATGCGTTCGGATGACGAGGGAGAAAACTGGACGGACCCGGTTCGACTGACCAGAGGCGAGGAATGGCATCAGGCACCTTGCAATGTCCATTACGCTAATGGATCGGTGTATCTGGTTATGGAAAAGCGCCTATACCGAAGCATCGAAAGCTGGCCCGTAGGCGAATTGGCGCCAATCCTGATGCGCGGAAGGACGGATTCCGACCTGACTGCTGCGGCAAACTGGACATTTGCCTCCGAGCTCGCCTTCTGCGATGCCGTTCCTGTGGAGAAGCTGGACTATTTCGGCGTTCCGTTCTTCCATAGCAATCCGCAGCGATACATCGATGTTGCGCCGAACAGGGGCTGCGCCCCGGCAGGTTGGCTGGAAACGAACGTGGTGCAGTTCGTCGACCAAGACCATGTGTGGAACGACCCTGCGGGGAAAACGTTTCATTTGTGGATGCGCGCTCATACGGGGGGAAGCGGTTATGCGGCCATCGCCAAAGTAGTGGAAGACGAGAACGGCGCGATGACGACCATGCTCGAAACCGTTCCATCGGGGAAGCACGTTGTTTTCGTGCCCTGCCCGGGCGGACAAATGAAATTTCATATCCTGTTCGACGAACGTACGCAATTGTATTGGCTGCTAAGTACGCAGGCAACGGATAGCATGACGAAAGCGGACAGACTGCCGCCCGACCGGTACAATTTGCCAAACAACGAGCGGACAAGATTGCAGCTGCATTTTTCAAGAAACTGCATCGATTGGTGCTTTGCTGGTTTGGTAGCTGCAGGAGCAACGGCGAAGCAATCGAGGCACTATGCCTCCATGGTGATCGACGGCGAGGACTTGCATATTTTGAGCCGATCGGGCGATGAGCGGTCCTTCAGTTCACACAACGGCAATTTCATATCGTTTCATACCGTTAAGCGGTTTCGCGAGCTTGTTTATTGACAAGAGAGAGAGAATTTTGATAACGGATAATAATGAAAAATTCCGAGGAGGAATGTCTTATGACCGATCAAAAGGATTCGCGCAAAATACTAACCCGCAGAGAGCTGCTTGCTTCGATGGGTATGACAGGGGCCGCAGCGTTAATATACGGCGCTTCGGGGGGAATAGTAAATGCCAGCGAGGGTTCCGTTCAGGATAGCGTCTATGGAAACAATCACGATCGGGGGAGCATTCAGTTCGGTGGTTTGATTCGCATCTGTGGCGCTTTCAGACCTCAGGTGCGGATTAATCAGGAGTGGGACGTTCTGGAATTTACATCAGCTGACGGCATAACGACAGGATATCGGTGGGCCGGAGCACGACCGCACACTACTACCGCAAATAGCCCAACTGCTGATGGCGGCATTAGCGATACGGCGTGGGTAGCGGTATATCAGGCTGGACTTGAGGACGCGCTGGCTGAAAACAGCGGCGTATTGCTTGTCGGCAGTGCGAAACCAGTTTGGCGCGTTATCGACTCGGCTTTGTGGCATTCCGACTCGACTGCCGCAATCAAGACGGTCCTGGGATTGGCAGCCGTAGAGGGTGGTGTAGTCCTGATTCCCGCCGGTTCATACGACTTTACCGCATCGGGCGGCAACATTGATTTACCGCCAAATGTAATTATTTCCGGTGAAGGGGTCGGAGTAACGAATCTAATATGGAATGGCGATGGCTACCTGTTTCGTTATTGGAGAAGCTCGACGACATGGAGCGGTGCTGTTGGCACTAACCATGCGATCACGGATTTGTCGATTAATGGCGGAAATAATTTGAATTCAATCGCAGTAGAGGTCTCGGATACCTACGGGTTCAAGCTTCGCAATATTAGCGTGTTTGGATTTTTGGCAGGTGCTGGCTTGGTACTCCACTCCCGTAACTTCTGGGTCGAAGGAACGACGCTGGAAAACGTTTCGATCAGCAACTGCAAGCGTCATATCGTGTTCAAACGTCAACCGGGAACGGCCAATATGCCTTCGTTTGGGTATACCACTTTTCGTAACGTTGCGCTTAATGTTCGCGACGGCCAGATCGGGATGCTGGTTGGAGACGATGCGTACAACAACGCGCCACATGAAATCTATAACGCGATTCTGGAAGTAAACATCTGGTCAACAGGTAACTCGATAGGCATTGGTTTCGGCAAGAATGGCACCATTCGAGACTCAAGCGGCGTGTTCCGCTGCGAGACGCCGCCAGAGGGGACGACATTCACAGGCAATTTCATTCAATCCGATTATCCGGAAACGTCAGGAATATTTAATTTTGATGGACCTGTAAGAACCTCGCATTTGAGTAAAGCCGAGAACTGGAAAAATACTTGGCGCGATCTGAGATACCAGAAGCTGCGGGATATCGGCGAGCCTAAGCCCGGTGTGCAGAACTATGCGCAATGGTTTCGGGTGTGCCGTATTGGAAGTGATAAATCACTATTCAGCGGCCGAGTCCGGATGGTTACGGATTACGGCAAGGCTTCTTACCGTTCAGCATCCGCTGAATTTGCGTTCGGAGTTCGCGGTAATGATGCTGGTGGGTTTAAGCCGATACTTACTGTTGATGGTGACGGGTTTAACGGGAGCAGTGATCTGTATGCAAAATTTACTATTTATGCAGATACGAGCGGGAAATACTGGCTATATTTCCGCCGTCCGAAATACACGAATTATTGCGTGTTTGAGTACACGTACGATCTATATCCGCAGGGTACGTTCGAATATTGGGATAAGGTAGATTCGCCAGAGTCGGATGCTTCCTTGATAAAGGTATGGGACTCTTTAACATACCCATCTCAGTCATCATACATCGGTGATGAGATTGTATTTTCGGGGCAGCGGACTATCGTAACGGTAAACGGCGGTAATATGACTTATCAAGTGGCTCACCTATTAGGCATCACTCCTGAGTGGTATACGGCAACGGCGTTATCCGCCGACTCCAATTCCATTGGAATCTCTTCGATAACAGCTGATAAGGACAATATTACAATCGCCTTCAAAACGGCAACGCCTGCCGGGAGCGGGAATATAAAAATGGCAGTAGAGTGGGGACGCAAGCAGTTTAACAACCGTTTCCGCCCATCATGAAACAACGGAGGAAAAAGAAGATGAGAGAAATGGTTGACGGAGTATGGCCTACGATGATCACCCCCTTCACAGAGTCCGGGAAAATCGATTATTCGGGTCTCGAACGATTGATTGCGTGGTATCTCGACCATGGGGTTGACGGCCTTTTTACAGTTTGCCAATCAAGCGAAATGTTTTTTCTCAGTTTGGAGGAGCGAGTTGAGATGGCCCGGTTTGTCAAGGAGAAGGTTGAAGGGAAAATTCCCGTCATTGCCTCAGGTCACATCTCGGATGATCTGACACGCCAAATCGATGAGATCGAGCGCATCGCCTCCACGGGGATCGATTCTTTTGTTTTGGTGACTAACCGCCTTGCCAAACCGGAAGAGCCGGATGCGGTTTGGATTCGTCATGCACAAATGCTGTTGGAAAGGCTGCCTAATATTCGTTTCGGACTATACGAATGTCCATACCCATACAAGCGGTTGTTAAACCCGGAGGTTTTGAGTTGGTGCGCTTCGACGAACCGTTTCTATTTCCTGAAAGATACCTCCTGCAGCCTAACCGATATCCGTGCGAAGATGGAAGTGGTTCAAGGCAGTCAGTTAAAAATATATAACGCTAATTCCGCCACTTTGCTTGAATCTTTGAAAATGGGGGTTGCGGGGTTCAGCGGCATAATGGGTAATTTTCATCCTGATCTCTATGTGTGGCTAACAAAAAACTGGAGGCGCGAGCCGCAGAAGGCGGAATGGGTTCAATCTTTTCTTAGTACGGCCGCATTGATCGGATTACAGCAGTACCCTGTTAACGCGAAATACCATTTGCAGCGAATGGGGATGCCTATTTCTCTGGTTAGCCGCTGTCAGGAATATAGTTCCTTAACTGCCGTAGAAAGGCTGGAAGTGGAAAACTTGAATTTGCTTTGCAGCTTGCTCAGGGAGCAATGGTCATTATGATCGGGTTAGAAACCTCATCCCAGCCTCTCTTCATGCACCAAAAGTATGCAATACACCAAAGGACCTGAGGCGCAGCCTCAGGTTTTTTCTTACTTAAGATCTTATAAGAAATTCTTAAAATTACAGAAAACAAACCAAAATTGACATGCTATTATAAAAATAAATAAATGATGAGGTGATGATATGCAAATGAAATTGGCAGCGGAAGCCATTCCCCTCCTCCAAAAGTGGAAATCTTTGATTAGAACGATACGAAAATATAAAGTGATGTATGCTCTTTTATTCCCAGCATTAGTTTACTTTGCCGTATTCAAATACATTCCTATGGCGGGAATCATTATTGCTTTTAAAAACTACAACCTGGCTTTGGGACTATGGGACAGCCCGTGGGTGGGATTGAAAAATTTTAAAGATTTTATTAACGGCGTTTATTTCTGGGACATCATGAGAAATACGATTATCATATCGCTGTATAAGTTATTATTCGGTTTCTCCGCTCCCATCGTACTAGCTTTGCTTCTCAATGAAGTGTATACCCAATGGTTTAAGAAAATCGTACAAACGATCACTTATTTGCCCCATTTTCTGTCATGGGTCATTGTTTATGGACTGATGGTGGCCTTATTAGCCCCAGGAGATGGCCTTTTTAATATGATTTTGAAGGAAAATGGTGTTCAGCCGATCTCCTTTCTAACGGAACCCGCCTGGGGCAGACTGCTGATCATCTTATCTGAAATTTGGAAGGATATTGGATGGGGAGCGATATTGTACCTTGCCGCATTAGCAGGAATCGATCCAAGCTTATACGAAGCGGCTCGGATTGATGGCGCTTCCAAGGGGAGACAGCTATGGCATGTCACATTACCCGGCATTCGTGGAGTCATTATTCTAATGCTGATTCTTAAATTAAGCCATATTCTGGATGCTGGATTTGACCAAATATTCATGTTTGCCAACAGCTTTAACCAGGAGAAGATCGACATTATCGACACATGGGTATACCGTGAAGGGTTGGAGCGTCTTAAGATTGGTTTGGCTACTGCTGTGGGATTGTTTAAAGCTGTCATCGGATTTGTGTTAGTTTTGGCTGCGAACAAGCTAGCCAAGAAATTCGATGGGCAAATTTGGTGAGGTGGTTTTCAAAATGATCAACTTGACAATCGGGGAAAAAGTATGGCAAGCAGTCGTTTATATGATTCTTATTTTGCTAGCCCTAATTTGCTTACTTCCCTTTCTATATGTAGTTGCTGTTTCCGTGACGCCAGAATCGGAAGTGTTAAGAAAAGGAATTGTAATTATACCAGAATCCTTTACTTTTAGAGCCTATAAAGAAGTATTCGTTTCTCATGGTATTGGGCAGGCGTATAAAATTACGTTGTTTCGAACGATTGTAGGCACAGCGCTAAATGTGTTTTTTACAATAATAGCGGCTTATCCGTTATCCAAAAAATATTTGCCGGGACGCAAATCATTTTTACTATTCATTGTTTTTACCATGATGTTTAGCGGAGGATTAATTCCGTCGTATTTGTTAATCCGCTCTCTGGGATTGCTAAACAGTCCGTGGGTATTGATTATTCCGCATCTCATTAGTGCATTTAATCTGGTGATCATTAAAGGCTTTTTCGAGCAATTGCCTGCTGAAATCGAGGAATCGGCGAGAGTAGACGGTGCAAGTGAGCTTCAGTCGTTATGGCGGATCATTTTGCCCCTGTCCATGCCCGTCCTTGCCACGATTTCCCTATTTTACGCAGTGGGGCATTGGAACAGTTATTTCGATGCAGTTGTTTACTTGAATGATTCGAACTTAATGCCGCTTCAAGTGGTCTTGCGCAACATTCTGCTTAACGCCGCGACGCAAAGCGCTGATTCGATTGCCAGTACCGGAATGGTTAGTAAGTTCGCTGTGCAAATGGCTGCTGTAGTCGTGACTACGGTTCCGATTTTGATCGTTTACCCATTTATGCAAAAGCATTTTACAAAAGGTATGCTCATGGGATCAATTAAAGGTTAATAAGGCAATTCCTACCTAGGTTGTTACGGGAAAACCGTGATAATATATAAACAAGCAAAAGGAGAGGTCAATATGCAACGTAAAAAGATTTCATTAACTATTCTGACAGCAATGGTAGGCCTGGGAACGCTATTGTCGGCATGTGGGAACCAAGATGAAGTGAAGCCGGCAGCTTCAAGCAGCCCTAAATCCGAGGCTAACAAGTTTGCGAACAAAATGAAAATCACGATGTTTAACCAAGGTACTTTCAACGCTGCTGCTCCGATTCCTCCTCGTGAAGAAGATGTCCAACGCCAAATGTTAGAGAAGGCGGTAAATATCGAACTGGATATGATGATTCCCCAAGGGGGGCAAGCAACGACCAAATTGAATACGCTCATTGCAGGTGGAGATATTCCAGATATGATCTTCTTGAAGAGCAGGGCTGATCTCGCGCAATATTATGACCAAGGCGTTCTTGCAGACTTGACGCCGTATCTGGATCAATTTCCCGAATTGAAAAAGCGTTTCGGTAAAGACTCCTGGGATGCGATGACCTATCAAGGAAAAACAATAGGAGTTCCAGGTTATGATAATGTAAATGGTGTAAGAAGCCTTTTCCTCCGAAATGATTGGCTGAAAAAGTTGAATATGAAAGTGCCGACAAACCCTGACGAGCTGTTCGAAGTGATGAAAGCCTTTACGGAGAAAGACCCGGACGGCAACGGCAAGAACGATACGTATGGCTTCATTGGCGGTATGAATAAAGAGGGCACTTTGCAAACCTACGGGTTCGATTATTTAATGAATATGTTTGGTGTCAATCCACCTGCAGCTATTGAAGTGAAAGACAATAAACCAGTGTTCCTGTTTACCGATCCCAAAATGAAGGAGGCGTTGGCTTATATCAATAAAATGATGACAGCCAAAGTTGTGGACCCAGACTGGGTGACGATGAATACGCCCGATTTGTTGGATCAAAAGTTATATAAGGGTAAAGTCGGCTTCATGATCAGAGATGCCCGTAGCTGGAACCGGATGCCCAACAGAAAATGAAAGAAATCGGCGGAGAGGTACCGGAATGGATCGTCATTCCTCCAATGAAAGGGCCTTACGGCGATCAAATATTGGAGAGAAAATCGTTCCAAGTCAATTCATGGGCCATTTCCAAGAAAGCGGACAAGGACAAAATCATTCGGATCTTGTCTATGCTGGAATATCTCTTTACGGACAAAGAAGCATACCCGTATTTCGCATACGGACTTAAAGGGATTCATTGGGATCTGGTGGACGGCAAGGTCAAAAACAAAACCCCCGAGTTATCGAAGGATATGAGAGAAAAGTACCAGTGGGTCGAACATTATAAAATGGCGCGTCGTGGCGATGATGCCGAGTATTTCAGCTTCCAGAATCCAAAGACGGCAGAAGCTTTTAATGACAACCAGAAATATGTGGCGCCTACTTTGCCTGGGAATTTATTGACTACAGACCCGAGCGATACATTGGCAGCTGACCGCCAACGTTTCATTAATGAAAGCTTGGTCAAATTTATGACGGGCAAAGACCCTCTTTCCAACTGGGATAATTTCCTTAAAACGTTGGATACCAAGTTTGACATGCAGAAATATAAGGATACAGCAGTTAAACAATTTAAAGAAGCAGGCCTAATCAAGTAATAGACGAAGAGAGTGGCGATAAATAGCCCCTCTCTTTGTTGTCCTATGCTATGCTTAGTTTAATACAGATGTAAAAGGAAGATGACCGATGCGAAGAAGAATCAGCTTGCCAATAAAACTATTTTTGATCGTGTTCGCGTTTGTATTAAGCTGCATCATCTTGATAAGCCAATTGTCCTATCGCTATGTCCAAAAGGAAATAAGAACGAACGACATTTATTTCACGAACCAAATACTGGCCAAGGTCGACCAGTATTTGACGGTTAATTTTTCGTCTTTTCAAACGATCTTGTTCTCATTCGAAACTTCAGTGAAAGCAAACATGAACAATCCGGAAGTGATAAAGAAGCAATTAAGGGAACTATATGAGCTCAATAGTAATTACGTCAGTAACATTTACCTGATTAAGGATGATTTATCCATCATTGGCGGCAGTACGCCTACACGAATTTTTGATGAACCTCTGCCTGATCGATTACCTATGTTTGCTGAGGCAAGCAAGAATAGATTAACTACGATTGTGAGTGAGCCTTATCAATCCAAGTATTCCGGTTGGACGGTTACGATGGTCCGATATCTGAATGGTTCGTCGAATCCTATGGCCATTGCTGTAGATTTGGACCTTAAAGCGATTGAGGACACCTTATTCAAGATTAATAAACAAGAGCACATGAATCTGGCGCTTATTACAGCTTCCGGTAAAATCATTGCCGGGTTTTCGGGAAATGTAGGACCCCTGGATGTGCAGGACCGTACTTTTTCAATCGGGGAAACGTCGGCGGAACAAATTCTTGATACTACGGGAACAAGCCTTCAACTGCATACCAAGGATGGCATGCCGGTCTCCATTCTGAAGAAATCGACGGAGAAATTCAATTGGTCCATCATCTCGATCAACGATGAATCTCGCTTGGAAGCTGCGTTGTCCAGACTGGAAACCTATTATATCGGGCTTCTAGCCGCAGGTCTTCTATTAAGTTTGTTCATTTCCTTTTTTATTGCCAAATATATAAGGAATCCGCTCTATGCGCTCAAAACAAAAATGAAGCGGGTAGAGCAAGGCGACCTGACAACGACAATGACGATTAACCGAAATGATGAATTCGGCGACCTTTCCCGAGCCTTCGACCGTATGCTGCAGCAAATTGTGGAACTGATTCGGCGAGCAGAGCTTCATAATGAACTTGAGCGGAAGTTGGAAATCCAAGTGCTGCAGTCTCAAATAAACCCCCATTTTCTATATAATACGCTTGGTTCTATCAGCAATGTCATACGCCTCGGACAAATAGAGAAAGTAGATGTGGTGATCGGGTCTCTCATTTCATTATTGGAATACGGGATCGCCGACGCTTCAGAGAAGGTTTCACTGCGTCAGGAATTGCAAAATGTAGCGGACTATATCGCGATCCAGAACATCCGTTATAACAGGCACTTCCATTTGATTGAGAATATCGAAGATGGGTTAGTGGATTTCCCCGTATTTCGAATGCTGCTGCAGCCCATTGTGGAGAATAGTATCTTCCATGGCTATAACGGAGGGGGAATCGAAGGTTCGATTACTATTCATGCGTACAGGGAGGGCGGCATCGTCATGATCGAAGTCATTGATCAAGGCGAGGGAATTCCATCGGATCAAATAACGCATATTTTAACGGCAGAACCCAGTGATCTGGAAGTGAAAAGGAAAAGAATCGGCTTAAATAATATTCATGGTCGAATAAGACTTCACTATGGGGAGCAGTTCGGGCTCCAAATCATAAGCATACCGAAGGAAATAACCCGTGTCCGCGCCGTATTCCCGGTAGGTTCGTTTAAAGGAGATGCATGATGGTGAGAGACTACACGTGCTTCATCGTTGACGATGAAGATCTAATTATTCAACGATTGGAACTATATTTTAGCGAGCTCTCCCATAAGGAAAGGCGATTCCAGTTAGTGGGAAAAGCGAATAATGGGCAGAAGGGGATCGAGGAGATCTTAAAGCTAAAGCCAGATATCGTTATATCTGATATCGTCATGCCGCGAATGGATGGGATTTCCATGATTGAGCAGTTAAAGCCGGAGCTGCCCCATACCCAATACATTCTTTTGACCGCCTATTCGTCTTTTGAATACGCACAGCGAGCTATTCATGCCAACGTATTGGAGTACATTGTTAAGGTTCCGCTCAGGGAAGCGGATTTGGATCGAGCTTTGGATAAGGCAGCCGGAATTCTGGATGAGGTTAAGAAAAAAGAAGAGGAATTGCAATCTTTAAACGTATCCGTTCTTGAAAATAAATATAGAGTCCGCAAGCAATTTTTTAACGAGCTGATCAGAGGCGAAATACCAACTCATCGGGCATCGGATTTCGCTAATCGCATGCAGTTCCATTTCTTTCAAGCCAACTATTGCTGCTTTATTGTTGAAATGAATCTGTATGAAAGTTTCCTAAATGAATATTCAGCGGTTGACCAAAACATCTTGAAATATGCGATTACGAATGTAATCGAAGAAACGGTGATGAATTGTGGCAGGGGTGTAGCTACGGATCTCTCCGATAATCGTTTTATTGGCTTTCTTTCCTGGGAAAATAATCGCAGTGAGATGGATACGGAATATGCTTGCCAGACATTGGGGAGTCAGATCGTCTCCCATTTGCATCAATATTTGAATCAAAGGGTATCCGTCGCTTTTGGCGGTCCGCACCGAGGCTGGGAATCCATCAAACAAGCTTACACGGAAGCTAATAATGTGAGTGAGGATTTCTATTATCATACAGAGAAAGTAGTGAAAACACCCTCGCATCGGTTCCAATACCGTAATGACAGAAAGGAGGACTTTCGGCAGAAGCTGACTGATTTTCTTGCCTGGCTGCAAAGAAAGGTCTCCAAGGAAGAGCTGGAGAAAGAATTTGCTGCTTTAAACCAATTTGCTACAGATCATAAAATCCATAAGTCCATCATGGCACCTATGCTTCGAGACTTGTACAGAGACATTACTGCGAAATTTAAATCAGGGAATACGTTGACCACAGATGTAGCAGAGTTTCCCATTGAATTCATGGCATTTCGGGAGCAGCTTGCCTATATTGGCGACTTCACATTCGAATACGTACACGCTGGCCAACTTTTACATCGTACAGAAATCATGAGTGCCATGCGGTTTATAGAGAAAAACCTGAAACAGCGTTTAACGTTGGAGGCTATTGCCGAGGATGTGAATTTAGCTCCATCGTATTTTAGCAGTCTATTCAAAAAAACAATGAACGAAGGCGTTATCAGCTACATCAATCGCAAAAAAATTCAATTGGCTCTTGAGCTGTTAAACGTTCAGGATTATTCTTTATTGGAATTGTGCGAGGAAGTAGGGATTGTGAATGAAGGGTATTTTTGTAAATTATTTAAAGAATATACAGGTGATACACCCAAGCAATATCGGATAAAAATGACGCGCTATGAATCCAAATAAGGTTGCAAAAAAATGTATGAATTTTTCTCGAAATCATGTAAAAAATCGGGGATCAAAAGGACTACCATGATACATGTATCTAATCATGGAGGTTATCACAATGGAGCTTATTAAAGCGGATGTAACGGTCGTAGGCGGAGGTATTGCGGGGCTATGCGCAGCCATTGCTGCCGCACGTCAAGGGCTGCAAGTTTCACTCATTAATGATCGATCGGTTCTTGGGGGGAATGCCAGCAGCGAGGTCAGGGTTCATATCAACGGGTCGGCCTATCTTGGAAACAGTCCATCCTATTATGCGCGCGAGGGCGGGTTGGTGGAAGAACTCAAGCTGAAGATTTTCCACTATAATCCGTTATATAACAAGAAGCTTATGCTTTCGCTTTCGGATATGGTCTTGTTGGATATGGTCTACGATGAACCTAACATTTCTCTATTTCTGAATACATGCGTGCATGAAACGGGAATGGAGAACGGCAGAATCAAATGGGTGGAGGGCCTTCAATTGGCTTCCGAAAGGAAATTCCGTTTTGAAAGCCGAACCTACATTGATTGCTCCGGAGACGGGGTTGTCGGATATCAGGCAGGTGCTCTCTTCCGATGGGGGAGAGAAGCGAAGCATGAATACAAGGAAGACTTGGCTCCCGAAGTAGCGGATCATTACACCATGGGAGACACGATCCTGTTTCAAGCCCGTGACGTAGAATATTCTGTTCCGTACAAGCGGCCTGGCTTTGCGTATGATATTACGAAGTTGGCCTTCTTTGATAGTATCAGAAAAGGCTTGAACCATCGGGCTTTTCCAAGAAAAATCAACGGGCTTGGCGGATTGTGGTGGCTGGAATACGGCGGGCATATGGATGTTATCAAAAACAATGAAGACATCGCATTGGAGCTGCGGAAATTGGTTTACGGGATTTGGGATTATATCAAAAATAGCGGCGAATTTGATAATGTGGACAATCTCATTTTGGATTATGTATGCCCGATTCCAGGAAAACGGGAGTCGAGGCGGTTTATTGGGAATCACATGTTGTCTCAGAACGATCTCACCGCAAAGCCGCATTTCGAAGATGCTGTATCTGTTGGGGGATGGTATATGGATTTACATGCTGCAAAGGGCATCTATGATGAGGGGCCGGCTACAGCATGGAATTTCGTGCCTGGATTGTACAATATTCCGTTCCGCAGTTTATTTTCCAAGAATATTCCTAATCTCATGTTCGCTGGTCGCAATATAAGTGCTACCCATGTTGCTTTCGGTTCTACCAGAGTAATGGCAACCTGCGGTTGTATGGGGCAGGCGGTTGGAACGGCTGCTTCGTTATGCTTGAAATATGAGGTAGACCCCGCAGCCATAGTCGAAGCTCATATGGGGGAGCTGCAGGCGCTGCTGCTTCGAGACGGACAAACGATTGTAGGGCTTCAAGAGGAATTGGATCCTTACTTCGCTGAAGGATTAAAAATTTGTGCCTCGTCTCAGCGCAGTTATGACAATCTTCATCCAACCGAAGCGATTCCCTTGGAGAAAGGGTTATGTTTGGCCTTGCCGATTGAGACGTCCGTGGCAGAAAGCGTACGGATCAAAATAAAAAATGTTTCCGAGCATTCGGAAACTCTGCATGTGAAGCTGTTTGGCGGGGAACGGAAGGAAAACTACATTCCCACCAGCGAGTTGAAAGAGTACCGCTTGGCTATTGCAGCCGGTCATGACGACTGGATTACGCTGGACTTGAGCTGCGAGAAGCCGGCGGACGACAAAATTTATATCGTACTGGAAGGTACAGCTAGCATAGCCGTATACGGCAATGAAGAGAAAATGACAGGAGCGGTCAGCTTCCATTATAGGCCGGAAGTGCCGTCCAGGCTAAAGAAATTCAATAAGAGCATTTGCTTTAAGGACCTGCTGCCATCCCAGAATATGTATAATCCCGAGAATGTCGTCAACGGCTACTCCAGGCCCTATGGTCTGCCGAACGGCTGGATTTCCGAACGTACGGAAGGACAGGAATGGTTGGAATTCTGTTTTGCAAGCCCCAAAAATCTGGACGAAATCCATCTTGTTTTCAATTCACAGCTGGATTTGGAGCATTTCGACGATCCGATCGAGCCCCTTATCCAAGATTATGATGTGACCTTGACCTTAGAAGACGGAACCGAAAGGGAAATCATAATCCGTGACAATTATCTCACGTTGAATAAACATAAGGTGGATGCGAAAGGTGTAACCCGAATTCGGATTAACTTCTGCGCAACTTACGGTTCGCCTTATCATGAAGTGTTTGCTGTAAAATTGTTTGCTCCTACAACGATAAGTGAGGTCAGGTGAAGTAGCGATGAAGGAATTATTCCCTCGAAGAGGGTTGCCTAATGTAATTCAGAAGTTGGAAAATGGGGAAACCGTGACAATCGTCTATTTTGGCGGCAGTAATACGCGTTCTGAAGGATACAGGGTCATGACGGCGGAATGGCTTCGTGAGCAATATCCCAAAGCGGATATCCGCTGTGTGAATGCAGGCATTGACGGAACGGGATCGGATTTGGGCTGCGCCCGTTTGGAGACGGACGTGCTGCGTCATCAGCCTGATCTAGTGTTTGTTGAATTTGTCGGTAACGATGGCGGAGTACCTGAGTCCAAGGCGCGGATCGAAGGGATCGTCCGTCAAATCCGCAAGCGGAGCCGGTTTACCGATATCCTGTTCGTTTACACGCTGAAGGAGCGGGATGTGGCCTTATTTCAGTTTGGGGTATACCAGAAAGGGGCTCTTATGCAAGAGGAAGTGGCCGATTATTACGGTATTCCTTCGATTCATCTAGGCGTAGCGGTCAGTCATTTGGTATCGGAGGGAAAGCTCATTTTTACCTCAGGGGCAGACAAGTCCATTTCCGGAGCCATTGTTTTTACGCATGATTCGATCCATCCGACAATTCCCGAAGGACACCAGATTTACACAGATACGATCACTCGGTCGTTTAAGAAAATTAGCGAACTTCGCAGTCACTTGGGAAGGGTCGAACATAACTTGCCTCAGGCCCATTTGGTTCCGGCAAATCCATGGGAGTACGCGACTATGCTGCCGCTGGATGGCCATACCCATTTATCGGCAGGATGGTCATACGTGACTCCCGATGATTCAGATTTGGCCCGCAAGTACGATTGGTTGTTCCCCGGCCTATGGCGAGCGGTCGATCCAGGGGAGGCTGTCACGGTGGAGTTCGAAGGCACACAGATCGGGCTGTTCGATATCGGGGGGCCTGATTCCGGCAGATTGAAGGTGACGGTGGATGACGGGGATCCCTTCGTTGTGGATCGATTCACGTCATATAACGATCATAATCGGAATCAGTATGTTTTCTTGCCGGAGCTCCCGAATGGGAAACATACGGTTCGCTTCGAAGTCGATACCGAGAAGACAGACAAAGCGGCCGTGTTTGAGGCATGCGGCAATGAACGAAGTTTGGAGCATGTACGGCAGCATCCGGATTGGTACAATCAAACGGTGATCCAGCTTGGGAAGTTGTTGTTGGTGCAGCCGCCATTATCATAGTTAAAATCGGCTTTGTTCCCATTGTAAGACCTACAACGTATCTGACTGCAGTGGAGCGGTCCAATACGACGTAGGTTTCTTTTTTGACATAAAATCTTATAAGAAATTCTTGAAATTAAAGAAATTTTACGGTTATATGACATGCTACGATAACAAAGACGGAGGGGGGATTAGCCAGTAGGAAACGGATAATTGCTTCTTTGCGATCATTCGAACAAAGGAGGGTATTATTATTATTTATTGAAAGCGCTGTCAAAATATGGAGAGGATGTGAGTTGTATGATAAAAAGGAAGCTGTTTTTCTTAATCGTTCTCATCATGACGATGATAGTTCCTTTAAGCCTATTCGGAATAAGGACCGCTAATGCGGAGTCCTTACCGTATAAGACGATCATCATCGATGACGGGAGCATTACGATCGATGGGGTTGTGACCCCAGATGCGGATAACGTGAATAACGGATATTCGGCTCCCAATTGGACCACAAGTACCGGGGTGAAGGGGTATAATAATTCCAGTTCCCAATATACGAGTACAGCAGGCAGAACCATATCGTGGAATCCACGTTTGGCAGCAGGAACGGCGAGAATATCGTTCTACAAGCTTAACTGGGAGGACAAAGCGGATAGCAATGTAAAAATAGAAATCGCTCATAATGGAACGACGGATGTACGATTTATGGATCTGAGGCCTTCATTCGGGGCGCCTGCGGGATGGGTAGATTTGGGAGAGTACTATTTCTCCGGGATCGGTGAAGAATTCGTTAAATTGACCCGAACTGCCAGCTCCACCAGCACCATACTTACGCGCGCTGATGCCGTCAAATTCGAAGGAAATATCAAGCAAAAAGAGCCTCATAAGACGATCATCATCGATGACGGGAGCATCACGATCGATGGAGTCGTCACCTTGGATGCCGATAACCAGAATAATGGGTACTCGGCTCCGAATTGGAGCACAAGTACGGGAGTGAAGGGATACAATAATTCTAGTTCCAAATATACGGATGCTGTGGGGAGAAGCATCACATGGAATCCGCGGTTGGAAGCAGGAACGGCGAGAATATCGTTCTACAAGCTTAATTGGGCGGATAAAGCAGATAGTAATGTAAAAATCGAAATTGTTCATAATGGGATTACGGATGTCATGTTTATGGATCTCAGGCCCTCTTCGGGCCCATCTGTCGGATGGGTAGATTTGGGGGAGTATTATTTCAGTGGTAATGATACCGAATTTGTCAGGCTGACTCGAACGCAACCTACGACGGGCACCATCATTACTCGTGCAGATGCGGTCAAGTTCGAAGGAAATATCCGGCAGCAAGCTCCGCCGTTGCCTCCGCTGCGCAGCCGCACATTGGCGAATCTTAGTTATACGGAAAAAGGCAGCATCGAAAACGCAAAATATAAGGCGACTTTCTATGAAGCTACTTGGGATGGAGGCAAATCCATCGTTCGTGATCTGTTCTACAAGGACACGGTTACGGGGAACTGGGTGCCAATCAATAATGTGGCGGAAAGACTTGAAGAACAATGGGTCTTATTGGATGGGAATGCGGGGAGTCGAACCAATTACTACGATACGATGAACAAACGCTGGATTACTTTCGACGGGATCAATTTCCCTGATAGCCATACTGCAGTATTAACCGATTCTTTGCATGGAAGCGATTACGATTTACAAGTGAACTGGTCCATGTCAGGGGATAAACCGGATGTTTCCTTCGCCTTTACACCTCGCCGGGATGGCAATTATGTGATCGGCTATCAGTCTTTCACAACAGAACTAATCACTGGCATCAATGAAGTGTTGAATGGTTTCAGGTCGCATGCAAAAATGGTAGGTTCTGTGGAATCAACAAGCTTAAGGGAACTGACCGCTCCGATGAGTCTGGTTGAAAAGAATGACGGCGCGGGGAACGCTTTGACGTATGGCCTATTTATACCGTCGGAAGAGCTTCCGGTCGAATTTGAACCGACGGGAGGCGTTACGAAACAACGGCTGGGCATGAGTCTTGTCAACAATGAAGGCAGCGTGCAGCCGACTCTTTATGCTCCTCAGCTAGGGACTTATTCGCAAATGACCGCGGAAAGCACGTATCAGTTTCATATGGGGTTAATTGCTCAAAGCAGCAGTCTGTATGAGACCTACCGGGATATTCTCCGCAGTGAATACGGTTATTCGGCATACCGGGAAAATGTTGCTGATCAGTCGCTTACGGATGCGATGTTCAATATGATCGATCTGCTCAAGATTGAGCCTCAGGGTGACGACTCTGTTCATTATGTTCCGTCGCCCAGCGGGTGGTGGAACCGAGCCAAGGGCTTCATTGACATCGAGAACGAGGATAGCGTTCGAACAACATCGAATGCGGTTCTTCTGGGGGCTTACTACTTGACCGGAGACGACCAGCTTTACGATACGAGGGCGCTGCCGTCCATCCAGTACGGTGTATCGCGAAATGGTATCGGTTGGTCGCCGACGCAGAAGCCCGTGTACGGCGTGCCGTCGTTATGGAAAATGGCAACCTTGCCGTTCGATGTTTCAAGCGTAGCTGCTGTCAATCAAATGATGGGCACTTCGGCTGGAATTCAAGCGCTAGGGCAGCAAGAGTACCTTGTGCGCAATCCTGATCAGAAAGATCGGGGTCCTGTCATTCAGCCCCTGATGATGTATCGTATGACGGGGGATGCGCAGTATTTACAGGCTGCCAAGGATGCAGCCGACAGCTATATCATTCAAAATATTGATACCCCGGAATCCGTGAATGTGAGTAAAAATGAGTTTATTTATTATTATAGCAAGCTATGGATGGAGATCTTGGAGCTTTACGAGGAAACGAAAGATCCCAAATACTTGAATGCCGCGTACAAGGAAGCCAAACAGTACGCTACCATGTTCGTTGCTCGTCCGGTTCCCGGAGGCACCGTTACGATTCCGCAGCCGGAGACGTATAATTACGCGGAGTCATTCCATTGGCCGGCAAGCGGTAAATACGATTATCCTAGGAGCAAGCTCCCTGAAGACGTAGCCGGGGGCGTACAAGCAGACAGTTGGCTTGTTTCACCCAACGGGTTGACGTTTGAAGCAGGAAGTACAACTGGCTATTATCGGATGAATGCGCAGGAGGCTCCATTCATGTTGAGATTGTCGCTCTACACAGGCGACAAACTGCTGCAGGATATCGCTCATAATGCGGTCATCGGACGATATTCCAGCTATCCAGGTTATTACTATAAGGGCTTCGCCGTTAGTCAACTTGAACCGGATTTTCCTCTGGAAGGTCCAAGTGGGGCTACATCCATCTATTATCACCATATGCCAGCGCAGCTCGGGCAAACGATGGATTATCTGATTAGCGAACAATCGCTGAAATCGAATGGGAGTATTACATTCCCTTCCGTATTCGAAACTAATTTTTTGTGGTTCAAATATCACCTCTATGGGAATAAACCAGGTCGGTTCTACGGCAATTCGAACGTTTGGCTCTGGATGCCCAAAGGGATTATCCAGACCAACCATCCGCAATTGAATTGGATAACAGGGGAGAGCGGAAATAAGTTCTACATCGGATTAAGTAACGAATCAACTGCTGAAGTACAGACTCCGATCAAATTGAATGCGCAAATCATTGGGTTCGACCCGGAACAAAATTATACCGTAACTATCATCCGCGATAATGGCATACCAGAGCAAGCGGTTATGAGTGGTGGAATCATTCAGGCCAAGGTTTCAAGCAAGGGAATAACAGCTATCATTGTGGAGGGACTAGACATTGATGTGCCGCTGCACCAGGTTAGAACGGCCGATACATCGGATGCAAGCTATTTCTTCGATGTTCACAGTCCAATAGATGCTGTTAAAGGCATGCTAATCGTCAAGCCCGACGAAACGTCCTACGATGCTTACGTGGAGGCAAAAACGACGAAACCAGCGACGATCCATTACTCCTTGGATGGAGGAGCCACGTACACGACCGTTCCAGATACGATCTATCCGATGGAATGGTCGATACGGGTAAACGACTTGTCCCAAACGTTCACCTATTATGTGGAATCGGACGGAAAGCAGACCCGTAAACGGACGCTATACCTGTCTGATCGGGTAGCTGTTCCTCCGATTCAACCGGAATGGCAGCCTGGATCATCCATCATTGTGGATAATACGGAGGCGGAGACAGAAGGCGTCTGGATACGCGATACTACGGCTAATAACTATTATTACGATAACTATGTATATGCGAAATCAACTGCCGGCACAGCGACAAGCAGGATTCTCTGGCGGCCGGAGCTGCCGGAAAGCGTAACTTATAGCGTGTATTACAAGATTCCTCAAATAACGGCGACGAGCGAAAATTGGTCCACAAATGCCTCTTTTACCGTTTATTATAGCGGGGGCTCTCAGACGGTTACGGTTGATGAGACAATGTCCAACGGGACGTGGGTGTTCCTGGGAGCCTTTCCTTTTACATCAGGCCATAGCGGGTATGTCGAATTAACCAATAAGGCCAACAAATCACGGGTAGTTGCCGATGCTGTCATGTGGGTGAACCCTAATAGAATGCCGCAATTGGAGTCGGTGGCTATCATGTCGGATCGGGGAGATCTGCAGATGACTCAAGCCGCTCAGTTGAGCGTAACCGGCTATTTGGATAATGGCGTGATCGGTGATCTGGGACTTGCAGACGTGCAGTATTTTGTCAACAGAACCGATCTGGCTCAGGTGGACAGCAACGGTGTCTTGACCCTTCAAAGCCTCGATGGGGAAACGGATCACATCGAGGTATGGGCCACTGTAACGATTGATGGAGTGACCTTAACAACACCGCCTATGACAATAATCATCAGGGACCTGACGGTTATTGTCGACAGCACGAATACGACCGGGTTATACGCTACGGAAGGGTCATGGAGCCAAAGCAATTTAGCCGGATACAAAATTGGTGTTAAGTCCCGTTACTCTACGGTCCAAGGATCATCGGCGTCATGGAAGGCCCATTTCCCAGAGGGAAGGTATACCGTCTCCATTTACAAGATCGTACACACTACGGCAAACGATAATCATGTCAAAGTGGAAGTGAAGCATCAGTCGGTTACCGAGGTCACGTATATGGATGCGACAGCTGGCACGTCGGGTTGGGTTAATCTCGGAACGTTCGACTTTGCAGGAGACGGAAGCGAGTATGTTCGTTTAACAAGGGTGACCTCGACAACTGTAGATCCGCCAACCCTTCCTGCCGATATGATCTATACGAGGGCTGACGCAGTCAAGTTCGAACGGCATTCCGTCAGTCCGTAATTGTTTCTGTCGGCGGATACGAATAATAATTAGTAGGCCAACCAATTGATGTGACCTTTGCTGATGACGAGGCAGCGCAGTGCTATGGCTTCCACGACAAGAGTCCAACAAAAGGTGTTTTGGATAGGTATTTATTGCTAACGGAAAATGAATGCGGAGGAGTTTGCTTTGAGGCAACTCCTCTTTCTTTTGTTAAAGTAACAGGATAGTTTAAACAAGGCGTTCATCCGGTTACTTATATGATTTTCATATACACATCCAGCGATTTCTACAAGGGTTTATTAGGTATTTCAGGGTGAGAAAGGTGAGAAAATAACAATAAAGAATGATTTAGGTGCAAATTAGGGGGCATCATAATTCCGAATATGGAGCTCCTCTGTTATAATGAACTTTATAATAACTATGATACTTGAGGTGGCAGATGAAGGCGTATTTAGAATTACTAAATGACATTATGGAGCACGGGGTACAAAAAGAAGATAGGACAGGGACTGGGACACTTTCAGTCTTTGGACGCCAAATGCGAATAGATTTATCACAAGGTTTTCCACTGTTAACAACCAAAAAATTACATGTAAAATCTATTTTTCATGAGTTGCTTTGGTTTTTAAGTGGAAGTACAAATGTTCAATATTTACAAGAAAATGGTGTTTCAATATGGGACGAATGGGCAGACGATGAAGGTAATTTAGGCCGAGTTTATGGAGCACAGTGGAGAACTTGGATGGCTCCCAGCGGTCAAGCTATTGATCAAATATCAACCTTGATTACTCAAATTAAAAATAATCCCGATTCACGCAGACATTTAGTTAGTGCATGGAATGTTGCAGAGATTCAAAGTATGGCATTGCCGCCTTGTCATTATGCTTTTCAGTTTTATGTGGCAAATGGACGGTTATCATGCATGTTTCAAATGAGGTCTGTTGATACTTTTCTCGGTTTGCCATTTAATTTAGCTTCATATGCTCTATTAACTTACATGGTAGCACAACAGTGTGATTTGGAGGTTGGGGATCTGATTTGGACCGGTGGCGATGTGCACATTTATTTGAATCATATCGAACAAGTCAGGACGCAGCTTTCTAGAGAGTCATTCCCAATGCCTAAAATTGTAATTAAGCGGAAACCGGATTCGATCTTTGAATACCGTTTTGAAGACTTTGAAATCGTTGATTATCAGTCGCATCCTAGCATAAAGGCGCCAATTGCGATTTAATGGTACTATGACTTATGGTTTGTAACCCACATCCAACGATTAAAGCTCCTGTTGCTGTGTAACCACAACTGACAATGTTACGAAAGGAAGTGTGCTGTGAGTATCTCATTCATTTTTGCAATGGACCGTAACCGTGCGATCGGTGTGAACAATACACTGCCTTGGCATCTTCCTGCGGATTTGAAATTTTTTAAATCGATAACAATGGGGCACCCGATTTTGATGGGGCGAAAAACGTACGATTCAATTGGCAAACCGCTTCCTGGCCGACGGAATATCATTCTTACACAGAATAAAGAGTTTCATGCTGAGGGGTGTGAGATCATTCACTCGGTGCAAGAAGCTGTGGAAGCCTTTGTCGATCAAGAGCTGTTCGTCATTGGCGGGGCGGAAATCTTCCGCTTATTTACCTCAGAGGTGAATCGTATGTACATCACCTGGATTGATCATGACTTTGAAGCAGATACGTATTTCTCTGAAATGGACCTCTCTTCATGGACGTTAGTCTCCAGTGAGCAGGGAGAACAAAACGAGAAAAATCCTTATGTCTACTATTTCCGGATCTACGAGAAAAATGATGTTGGATAAGGCATAGAAAAAGGACTCTCCATTAATCTGGAGGCCACTGAAAAAGGTGCGCTTTTAATTTTCTGAAATAGATCTAAATTGATAATGGCGAATTTCCATTCAATCTGAATGAGAATTCGCCATTATTTA
>NZ_VRTT01000060.1 GCF_008017805.1 Paenibacillus sp. N3.4
TTCACGGCTACCGCCGCCACCGGCTTTGATTGGTGGTACAATGACTTGGGTAGGAGTACTCTCTGTCTTACCGATATTTTGTTTGGTGACATAGAGCGTTTCTCCAGGAAGACCGAAATTAATAATAGAAACAGTGACAGAGTTTGCTCCTGTTCCTGCAATGGCCTGACCGATCAACGAGAGGTTAGCATTGTATACGCGAATTCGGTCGCCCGCCTGTAAACCGTTTACTGTGACTGTATCGTTTGATGTGGCATTTTTGACGAGTGTAATCGATTCGGTCGCTGGATTAGGCGTTGTATATCTCGAGAAAAATTTAGGGTATATATAATTTGCTTGTCTCCCGTCAGGCGTTTCGACAACAATAGCTATACCATATGCAGAATTGGGTACTTGCTTCAAATCTAATTGAAGTGAATAAGCAGCCTTTCCTACTGCAACTTCAACCAAGGGTGTACCGAAAGTGCTGTCATCATTAATATAATAAACCCGGTATATGGTTCCGGCTGTTTCTTTTTTAGCGGGCTTCCACTGGAGTGTGCCCTTGAATTCACCAGAAACATCCTTATCTGCAGTCAGAGTAACTTGATTTGGCAAATAAGTTGGAGTGTCCCATAGCGGGAAAACAACAGGTGTATTAATAATAGATTCAGAGTCATCCACCTTTACATAAGAAAAGACTCCTAAAGAAACAGCCTCTTCAGGTACAGAGTTATTATTTAATTTAAAATCTAGGGTTCCGTCGGCTAGAGTTGTCACATTCATAATGTTCATGTATCCCACAGGCTTTTGGTTTAAATCCAGAAAATTAATTTGATACCTTGAAATGCTGTCCTTATCTCCAGCAGGTTTCATATATATATGACCACTGATTCGGTTTTCTTGTGTGTCGTCATCCCAAAGAAACGGTTTTTTTGGAAGTAATTGTGTGTGAATGAATGAATTGATATCTGACAAACTCGAGAATCTGTAAATTCCTAATTTGGTTGATAAGAAAATCTGGCCATCCCCCCCAACGAATGCACCAGTAATTGGAAAAGGTAAGTCTTCAAGTTTTAGGAATGTATTTCGATCATAAATCGCTTTTTGACCAAATACGAGAGAACCTTTAGCATAAAGAACAGAATCGGGATAAGTGCCATACACGACTCCCGTAACACTGTATCGTTTATTTCCATAAAAAAACTCGTTTTCATCTTTCAATAATTTCCCGCTATATTCTAAAGAGTTTAGAGGGAAAATTGCTTCACCTGTAAGTGGTGTGGTAGGAGTAATTTTAAATATGCTGTTAGAGTAATAAACATTCCCTACTCCATATATGGCGCTCGTGACCGTATCATAGAAAGCTCCACCTGAATTGAATTTCATTGGTAGTGACTTGTCCGCCAAGGAGCGGTTCGTTCCATATACTGAATCATACACTCTCATTTCGCCTACAGAATCTTGACTCCAATAGTAAATCAGATTATTTGCCGGGTATACAAAATCGGGGTTGGAACCAAGAGAATAGCGGACGATTTGTGTCGCCCCTCCGGTTTCATATATCGTGTCAGCTACTACAATATGGGTCTCTCCTTTAAGTGCTATAAACAACTTGTCATTTTGTAGTTTAATATCAGTTGGATTAGCACCAACTACCTGTTGCTTCACAATAGACATATCGCTTTTGCGGATGACAAGCAGTTCGTTGGTAGCTTTCGATACGACATATAAATAGGGGGAGGAATCGTCTGTCGTCCAGGAGGATATAGGATCACTCATTTTGACGTAACTTCCGTAAGAGCTTGATTGCATGGCGTAGGAGTGTGAGAGGTCAAGTTGGAACGCTTCGATAGAATTATGGCTGTATGAGCTATCGTACACATAAACAGTTCCACTACTACCTAGAAGTCCACTACTTATTTCATACGGAAGATCTGCCAGTTTTACACCGGTTTCTTTATTAAAAACAGATTGGCTTGTTAAAACATAGTTTCCGTTAACATCCAGTATTTTAGAAATTAGATAGCTATAACCACCGTAGCGTTTGTAGGCACCATTAATTTCTGTGAGGTCACCTGCATTTAATTTGGAACCACCGAAAAACACGTTATTACCGTCAAAGAACAATTTACTATTAGGGTAAGCAAACCCGTAGCCACCATTATAGTTGCTTGAGCTTACAAGTGTGTTGGTCAAATAGTTGAATGCAGAAAGCTTGGAACCAGAAGTGCCAGTTTCACCAACGTAAAGGATATGCTTAGATTCATCTGCTGCAAAGACAGCACCAAATTGACTTGTATTTATTTTTACATTGGTACCATTGCTTCGATTATATGCATAACTCTCCCAATTGGAAGTGCCGTAAAATAAGTAATCGGATGTTGCAGCGACTGATATGGGATGCACGTTGATCGCGATGGGGGTTAATAATGTTTGCGAAATAAGGTCTACAGGCTGAATAAGAGTCGCACCTGATAGAGCAACAAATAGTGTATTCCCGTTGCGTGCAATGCTTACAGGCTGTGAGCCGACCACAATTTCCTTTTGAATAGATAAGTCTGCTGCACGAATAAAATAAAGCTTGTTTGTGCTGCTGGATACGGCATACATATACCCTGCATCCCAATCAGCTAGCCAATCGCTAATACCCTGTGAGAAGGCCAGAGATTTAACTGGCAGATTTTTATCTGTAGTGACTGCTGCTGTGTCCGCATGAGCGTGTGGAATGGTTGTATGTAATCCACTGAAAAATAAAGATAACATGATTAACCAAGCAAGAGTTGTCTTGCTTATAGCCTGACGTAATTGCATGACGAAGCATCCTCCATTGATCTGTAATATAAAATATAACTTCTATTATAGTTCGACCTAATGAAGATGTTTCCTCTATTCCCAATAAATTCATTTATTGTTTTTTTGTTAAAGCTCCTAGGTGTTTGGTGATTATTGGTAGAGTGCAGTGAGGATGGAAGCTTTTTATTTTTATAATAAAGTGCCGCCATGTTAAGGCTCGGATTTTTTGATACAATATATGTAACTTAAGAGTCTTGCAGAGGAGAGTTGAATTCATGCCGCCAATTTTAAAAAGCTTACTTAAAAACATCCTTGTACTTGCGGTTATTTTGATCGGTTTTAAGATGAACTGGCTGTTAGGAACGGCTATCATAGTAGTGATGGTAGGTTACTTTGTTTATACAAACCGTTCTGCCTTGTATGCGCAGAGAGGGAATGTGGCCTATATGAAGGGTGATCGCGACCAAGCATTGATGTTGATGGAAAAAGCTTATCGTTCCAAAGCCATGCTGCCGAAACATCAGATCGGCTATGGCTATTTGTTGATGAAAACAGGGGACCTTAGCAAGGCTGAGAACGTGATCGATGAGGTTCTTCATAAAACAAAAGCTAAAGACATGCTCATGCAGGCAAAGCTCAATTTGGCAACGGTTTACTGGTTACAGAACAAACGGGACGAGGCTTATAGCATTTTGGAGGAGATATCACAGGAGGTTAAGAACACGCTGGTTTATGGGAATTTTGGTTATTTTCAAATACTGCGCGGCGACCTGGAAGCAGCTCTTGTGTATAATCTCGAAGCCTATGCCTTTAATGACAGCGATCTGACGATTATGGACAATCTTGCGCAAAACTATTATTTGCTCGGCAGACTCCATGAGGCAGATGAGATGTACTCCAAGGTGATGGCAAAAACGCCCAAGCACGCTGATTCCTATTATTATTATGCATTAACGCTGGAGCAACTCGGCCGAAAGCAGGAAGCTCGGGAGCAAATTGAAAAGGCGCTTGAGAAAGAACTTGCGCTCATTACCCCTTTGACCAGGGAGGATATTGTCGGGTTAGCAGATACTTTGGGTAGCGATGATGATGGACATGTTCAAGAGTAAGGAGCATGAAGTAAGTTAAAAAGCTACATACCTGCTGTTGAGTGGGCATGCAGCTTTTTTGTTCCACCATGTTGGGTGGTCGTTACACATTGGTCATCCGGCTCCTACGGTTTTTGCATCATACAATCACCTGAAATGCTCCAAAGAGATTTCCATTCATCGTTATCACGGTCATGAGTTTAATCATCCCTCAGGTTTAGGTTATTTTGTTGATATCTCAACCGTACTGGTTTGTGGATTCCATTGAACATTCGCTCCAAGGGATTCTCCGATAAAGCGAACAGGTACAAGTATACTGCCACTAATTACAGTAGGAGGAGTCTCCAGTTCAATGGATTGTTCGTTCACCTTGGCTATGGGATTCCCATTAGTTAGGATGATGGTATGCTTTCCTTTAGTAGCTGTTACGGTTGAAGTATTTTCGTCCCAATATACAGTAACACCTAGAGACTCAAATATTTTTCGCAAGGGGACCAGAGTAGTTCCATTAACTATAACCGGTTGCTGCGCAAAGGAAAGTGTAGATCCATCAAGTTGTATACTAATTAATTCATTGGGAGGTGTGAAATCGGAATCACTGCTTTTAATCCAAACCGGTACAGTTCTGTACCATTCAGTTCCGTCACCACTGTATCCTCCGCCCCATGACCATAGTGTTCCATCTTCACGAAGTGCCATAGAGCGAAATCCTGTTCCTTGAGCAGCAATTTTATTGATTTTTTGAACCCCTTTGACTTGAACGGGTACGTCGCTATTTTCATAAGATCCTATCCCTAATTGGCCTCCGCGATTATCACCACTAGCCCATACAGTTCTATCTTTTTTCAGAAAAAGAGGGCCACCTGCAGTAGCTTGAATATCAATAACATCTTGAATATCTTTTATTTTTCGTGGTGGCGCAGCATTTGCTGTATCTTTATCGGCAACAACTCCTTGACCGCTGGAACCAAACACCCATACGGTGCCATCCTTTTTCAACGCATATGATTCGAGTCCTCCTGCAGCAATCTTCGTTATTTCACTTAACTCTTTAATTTGTAGAGATTTTCCCGAGCGTCTAGTCCAGACGCTTCCATCTTTTTCGAGTACAATTAAATTATTACCATAACCTGATGATGCGGAAACGACGTTTTTAAACTCTAACCGAACTGGAGTATTGGAACACTCCCAAAGGGTTCCATCATCTTGAATGGCAAAACTGTGAGTCCAATCACCAGCGATTTGTACGATATGAGAAAGACCTTGAATTTGAACAGGTAATGCTTTTTGACTACCCCAGGTCCAAACGGTTCCATCATTTTTTATTGCAAGTGCACGCGAGGCACCTCCTGCAATAGCTTTCACGTTTTCTAATCCACTTACTTTAGTTGGAATCTTCGTATTCAGTGCTTCTTCACCCTGTTCGCCATTTCCGAGAACACCCAGGCGATTGTTTTCCCCCCAAGCCCAAACCGTACCGTCCTGTTTGATGCCTAAGCTGAATGACCCGCCTACAGCAATATCTTTCCAACCGTTCATACCTTCTTCCGCCTGAATGGTTGTACCAGAAATCACCATATAAGTTAGAGCTAGTGTAAGTAGCATTACAAGTTTGAGTAGAATACGCCTTTTTTTAATATTCATGTTTCCTGCTCCCCCCGAAAGACAAAATATTTATAGTAATACATCTTCTTTGTGAAATGGTTATTTCCTCCATTCATTTACTTCCATTGGAAAGTATCCAAGGTCCCATCAAATAAATGCCTGATAAGCACTTTACCTGTAAATGTCGAAAATTACTGCTTCATTGAGACCAAATCTAGGCTGAGACGTATAAAATAGGACGAAAGTGATAAAACTTTCATATTAACCATACGTGGAGGTCATGACACAATGTTTAAGAAATTAGTAGTGCTGATTATGGCAAGTATGTTGGTGTTGTCCTTTACCGTGCCAACGCTGGTTGAAGCAAAGTCTTCTTACAAAGCGCCTCGCAAAAGCTACACACCGACACAGCAACAAAAGGCGCCTGCCAATAACGTTTCTAAAAATGAGCCTAGCAGTTCAACGGCAAAAACGCCCGGCGCTGCGACAACACCGACTAAACCCGGATTTTTCAGCGGCGGCTTAATGAAAGGGATGTTAATCGGTGGAATGGCAGGTCTGTTGTTTGGAGGCTTATTTGGCGGGATGGGGGCACTTGGTAATATACTTGGGCTATTAGTGAACGTACTTGCCGTTGTTGCCCTGATTGTCGTGATTATGAAGATTGTAACTTTCTTCAGACAAAGAAGGAAGTCTAATCAGGATCAGACGAGGTACTAAGCATGCGTTTAACCGAACAAGAAATCGTGAATGCAATTTGTTTGAATATGGCCGAACGCAAAGGTCTCAAGCCAGATGAGGTTGACGTTGAGCTGATGTGGGACGAGGATTTAGGGTTTTCAGCGGAAGTTTTTGCCGGAGGTCGCAGCCAAATACTGACGCAAGGAAACCTGTTTGAAACCATCGTGCAATATTTGTTCAGTCAATATCAGATGCGAGTTTTTTGGGATCAGATCCAATTGACTTTGGATGAAGAGATCATCGCTGACATAGCGGTATAAAAGAACTTACCCTCTATTAGTTAATGATCTAAAGTAAATGCAATTGTTTAAAAAACAAGGGAGACACGTGTTATAAACGTATCTCCCTTGTTTTTGTCTTATACTAAATTAGAATCTCAATCGACAATAGAGATCATATATTCTCCCCGATTTTCACCAGGTCTAATTACCCCTAAATCTTTCAGCCTTGATAAATTTTTAGCAATACTTGATGAAGAGGCGTCTAAAGTATCATCAAATAACTGCCTGTGGAACATTTCACCATCCTCCATTCTAGCTATAAGCTCAAACATTGTCTTCGCATGGCCTTTGCCAAGTATCTCGCGAATATGTTTGATTTTGTCATATCTTTGTAGCTCATTAAGTACTTTTGTGAGAGAAGCATTCACACATTCTAGATAAAAAATAAGGAAAGGTTTTAAATCACCTTGTGTAGCTAGCATTAAAGTATCGTAATAATCTTCAATTCGTTTGTCGAAATATTCTTCAACACAAAAAGCATCTTTGATCTTAGAAAGATCGTTATGAATGAATCCTACCAAAGTGGAAAATGCCCGAGCCGTTCGTCCGTTACCGTCAGGAAATGGATGGACGTATCCTATTATATGATGGGTAATGCCGGATATCAGTAGCGGATGAATCTTTCTCTCATGTTTAACTTCAGAATCATAGGCATTTAAACATCCCGTTACACTAGTATATAACCAAGAAAAGTATGCGCTCATTAAATAGGGAACTTCACTAAAGGCTGGTGGTTGATAACTAACGTGTCCGTCACCGTCGTGAAGAGCAACAGGAATATGCCGATACCCATCCGGATACCCGGTTAAATCTTTCATGAGTACTTGTTGTATTTTTTTCAAAACAGGTTCATCCATATCAGAAAAATCCCTATACGGATCTAAATCATAGATGAGCTCATAAGTTTCAAAAACATTTCTTACCTCAAGTTGTGCTTTCTGTTTTATAGTTATTGGATTTTTTTTGTAGTGTTGATAAAGCTGTTCGACTTCTTTATATTCCAATTTGTTTTGTTCTATTTTGGTTGTGAAATGTGCAGTCCTAACTAATGAATTACGCAGGATGGTTGGTTTCAGTGGATGACTTTTGAGTCCCAATCTGGCCAGTGCACCGATATTTCTTTCTGCTTCAAGAATAAGTTGCTGAATATCGTAGTCGAAGGGGTTAACATTAGGCCGATACACCAATCGGTCCTCTTCATACTTAAAATGTTCGGATGAAAAAGTGTAAGTCATTGTATATCACTCCTTTACACTTAAAAATGCTTATATAGCAAGGGTTATAGTTATTTATTATTGTATTCCATTATATCTATTATGTACACGTATTGTTACAGATAAACCAGCCACATTTCTTGCGACTAACTTTCTAAGCTCCACATAGTAGGAATACTTGTCTCACAACCCGCATATCCATAAACAAAAGCATACAGCAGGCAAAGGTGCCTCAGGTCTAAGAACGTCATATTGTTCTCTGCACCGAGGCACCTTTTTGTTTCTAATCATTCGGGGTGAAGAGGTGAAAGGAGTGAAACTACAACCGATTCGAGCCATTCCGCTCGCCATCAGGATTATCCCTCATGTCGATGCCGGTTTGGCGCTTCAGTTGGAATTGAAGCCAGGCATTCGCAGCCTCGGTTTGTTAACGTCAAGTATCGATGATGTTGGCTATACAGCTATTGATGAAGCGACGAAACATGCAGCGGTAGATGTGGTGTATGCCCGTTCATTTTATGCGGGGTCAGGACATGCCTCTGGACCTTTATCTGGTGAGTTTATTGGGATCATCGGTGGAGCATCTCCTGCTGAAGTGAAAAGCGGGCTTGATGCTGCTGTTCAAGTGATGGAGACAGGAGCTTGTTTTTACTCCCTCAATGACGAGGGAACGCATGCTTATTATGCGCATGTGGTGTCCAGATCAGGTTCTTATCTATCCACGTTGGCGAACATTCAAGAAGGAGAGCCACTTGCCTATTTAATTGCTCCGCCACTAGAAGCTATTTATGGACTAGATGCTGCTCTCAAAGCAGCCGATGTGCGAATGTGCAAGTTCTATGGGCCTCCGACGGAGACGAACTTTGCCGGAGGATTATTGACAGGCAGTCAATCTGCCTGTTCGGCAGCAGCAGAAGCGTTCGCGGAAGCCGTAAGGAGTATTGCTCAAGAGCCAAAGAAAATAGGTTAAGAAGCGGGTGTTTCCTATGAATGAAAAGCTGATGTCTCTAGGCATGATCGAAACGTATGGTCTTCCTGCCTTGATTGCGGCTGCGGACGCCGCAGCAAAAACCGCAGACGTGAAGGTGAAAACCTATGAGAAAGTAGATGCAGGCATCGTTACGATCTATATCTTGGGAGATGTAGCAGCAGTCAAAGCGGCTGTGGATGCAGGTGCGGCCGAAGCGAAGCGGGTAGGTAAGCTGTTATCCACACATGTTATTCCACGTCCGGATCCTTCTGTACATGCAATGATTCAGGAAGCGTGGCTGAGCAACCAACCGAAAGCTTCGTCAAAGGAGGAGCCGAATAAGGGACAAGCGCTGCCGGAAAGGCTTACAACGGATTGGAGCAAGATGAGTGTGGTACAGCTCAGAGAGCTTGCGCACAATACTCCCCAATTCCCAATAGCCGGCAGGGATATCCAATTGGTCAGTAAAGTCGAATTGGTGAGACTTTTCACCGAGATGGATGCTCAAGGAGGAGATTCCGTGACATGAGACTGGATAGTGATTTACAAGCGATTCAGGAAGTCCGTCATTTCCTTCAAGAGGCCAAGGCGGCTCAAAAACAACTGGAAAAAATGACACAATCGCAAATTGACACCATTGTAGAGGCTATGGCCAAGGCTGCGGAGTCAGAGGCAGAACGGCTCGGTATCATGGCTGTTGAGGAGACTGGCTTCGGAAAAGCCCTCGATAAAAAGGCCAAAAACCTCTTCGTTGCGAGGGACGTCTATGCGGCAATCAAGGACATACAAACGGTTGGCATCATTCGCAAAGATGAGGCGAAGCAAATTTGGGAAATCGCTCAACCTGTTGGGATTGTTGCTGCCATTATTCCTTCGACAAACCCGACCTCGACGGTCTTGTTTAAATGCATGATCTCACTTAAATCAAGAAATGCCATCGTGATCAGTCCGCACCCATCGGCACTGCGATGTTCGCAGGAATCGGCAGCCGTCATGCGTGCTGCAGCAGAGAAGGCGGGAGCCCCGCAAGGATTAATTCACTGTATATCGCATCCGTCTGTTGAGGCGAGCGGTGAGTTGATGAGGCATAAGCTGACCGACATCATTTTGGCAACCGGTGGAACCGCAATGGTCAAGGCCGCCTACAGCTCAGGCAAGCCCGCATACGGTGTGGGGCCTGGCAATGTTCCGGTTTATATACACGAGAGCGCGAATATCAGCCGAGCTGTGAGCTTGATTCTACAAAGTAAAACGTTTGACTACGGTACGATTTGCGCTTCTGAGCAAGCAATTGTCGTCGATCAAGCGGTTAAAGAGGAGCTTGTCGCTGAATTGAAGCGGCAAGGAGCTTATTTTCTAAATGCTGAGGAAAAACAAAAAGTTGGCGCGATCCTCACCATAGGAAAAGGGATGAATCCCAATATTGTTGGCCGTTCACCGCAGGTGATTGCGAGCAAAGCGGGCATAACCGTTCCAGAGGATGCAAGGGTACTAGTCGCGGAAGAGTCGGAGGTCGGACATGAGTATCCATTTTCGATGGAGAAACTCAGTCCTGTGCTTGCATTGTATACCGTGAGTGACTGGCAGGAAGGCTGCTTACGCTGCATACAGCTATTGGAGCTTGGTGGACTTGGACATACACTTGGCCTACATGGAGAGGACTTGTCGATCATTGAGGCGTTCGGGCTGGAGAAACCGGCATCGCGCATCGTGGTGAATACGGGCACAACGTTCGGGGGGATCGGTGCTACGACGGGAATTATGCCATCGATGACGCTGGGCTGCGGCTCATATGGCAACAACATCACATCCGACAACATTGGCCCCCAGCATTTGCTAAACATCAAGCGGGTTGCTTTTGGAACGAAAGAGATGAGAACAGAACCCGATGTGGACCAAATCGTGACGCAAGTGGCGGAAAACTTGAAAGTCTCTCATAAACTTGGTATTACACGTGATGAAGTTGCCCAAATCATAAAAAGCGTGCTTGCGGAGATGCATGTGAATACCTAATCTGAGGAGGAATTACAAATGGCGGGAGAAATGGCAGCGTTAGGTTTAGTGGAAACTAAGGGACTTGTCGGTTCAATTGAAGCAGCAGATGCGATGGTCAAGGCGGCCAATGTCAGGTTGGTCGGTAAAGTTCATGTTGGTGGAGGTCTGGTTACTGTCATGGTGAGAGGAGATGTTGGAGCTGTGAAGGCGGCTACGGATGCGGGAGCTGCAGCTGCGGAAAAGGTGGGAGAACTCGTATCCGTTCACGTCATTCCTCGTCCGCATTCAGATATTGAATTCATTCTTCCTAAGCTTGAAGGATAAACACGTCTATGGCGCTTATTACGGAAACGCATCTGCGTACGCAGCTGGTTAAAGGGCTGCCGAATCCGTTTCCAGTAACGGATAGGGATAAGTTGACGCCGGCAGCCGTTGATTTCTTAAAAGATCGGGGAATCCAAGTGGTGCGCCGTGTCACGTCGAAGGAGCCCAAAATCCTCCCCGAAAGCCTGAATTCGGGACGGATGCTCATTCCGGTTGGTGTATCGAATCGACATGTTCATCTTTCACGCGAGCATATCGAAGTGTTGTTCGGCAGTGGTTACGCGCTAACTCCACTGCGCGAGCTGTCTCAAAAGGGTCAGTTCGCTGCGCAGGAAACCGTGACACTGATTGGTCCGAAAAGTATCATCCAACATGTGCGGATTCTGGGACCTTCGCGTGGGGCGTCCCAAGTGGAGATTTCACGTACAGACGGATATGCGTTGGGTCTTCACCCTCCTGTCCGTTTATCCGGCGATATTCAAGGCTCACCCGGAGTTGCTATCGTAGGAACAAGAGGAACGGTCGTTTTGAAGGAAGGACTGATCATTGCCAAAAACCATGTGCACATGTCTCCTGAAGAGGCCCAGGCCTTCCATGTGGGTCAAGGAGACCGTCTCCTTGTTCAAACAATAGGCGATCGACCGGTCATTTTTGCTGAAACAATTGTACGGGTTAATACGCATTTTTCGCTGGACTTTCATATCGATATGGATGAAGCGAACGCAGCCCATCTGAGCACGGGAGACAAGGTTCAAGTGATCGGCAAAAACGGTGAAATCACGAGTGCCGAAAGGAGGTAGCTCTTGGTGGAAATCAAGCAAATGGTCGAATCTATTGTTCGGGAGCTCTTTGATTCTATGAAGAATCAAAAGATTAAGCAGCCTAAGGTGCTTTACATATTTTACGATAGTAAGGCTCATGAAGCTTTTACCGATCATTTTATATGGTTAAATAATCACCACATTGATCATGACATTTTGTTCTTGGATGGTGAAGCGTCTTCTTGGCTGGGGATGCACTTGATTGAATGCGCTGGTCGTGGAAAGACGATTGCATCCGATGAATTCGCCCCGTCGCCTCTAGAGGTGCCGCTCGAATATGAGGGCATCGTGATTCCAGAAATAGATCTTGATAATGCGGCACGCGCAGCTCTTGGCATGAAAGGGACGATCATATCGGAAATCATCTTTTCCACTTTAGTTCAGCATAAATTCGTACTGATTGGCGATGATAGTTCAGGGTTAAAACGGGCCGACAGACGGACGCTCAAGACGTTAACGCTGCCAAAGCCTTATGTAAATCTTTTTGATTATTACAAAATGGAGTTGCAAATGTATGGCGTTCAATTTGGACCGACGAAGCAGTTAGCGGAGATGGCGGTGAATAACATTCAATCAGATACTCGTCTCGCTAAAGCGGACAAATCAGTGAAAACAGACGAGCACGCTGAGGATGAAAAGCCTATTATCTACAAAGGAAGGCTCATCTCTGCGGATTGGGTGACGCGGGAAATCAAGACCACAACTTCTTACCTGCAAGTGGGCAAAAAAACAATTATTTCTTCCCTGGCCAAAGACATGCTGAAGGAAAAAGGGATCACAATCGACTATGTGTCTGAAGGGTGAGGTCCTATGTTCTTAGGAAGAGTTATGGGCAGTGTTTGGGCAACGCAAAAGAAGTCGGTATGGACAATTTGAAATTGTTGGTCATCCAGCCGATGGATTTCAAGGACAGCGAAGCTGGCACTCCGATCATTGCGGCAGATCGCATTGGAGCCGGTGTTGGTGAGAACGTGATTGTATCCAGAGGGAGTCCGGCGCGAACCTTGTTCACGGATAAAATGGTACCGATCGATGCGATGATCGTAGGCATTGTAGATAGCTATGAGGTATCTAAAGAAACTGAGGGGAATGTATGGAAGAGCAGAAACAAAGAGTGATTCAGGAATATGTGCCTGGCAAACAACTGACTCTGGCTCACGTAATTGCCAATCCCGATCCAGTTTTGTATACAAAGTTGGGTATAGAAGATCAGAATGCCATCGGCATCTTAACGCTTACCCCGACAGAAACCGCGATTATTGCTGCGGATATAGCGACTAAAGCTGCCAATGTGGGGATTGGTTATCTGGATCGGTTCACCGGCTCGCTCGTGCTCACGGGGGAAGTTGCAGCTGTTGAGATGGCGATTGAGGCTGTGAATGCTTTTTTGCAGGATAAGCTGAAATTTGCGACTGCACCTATTACACGGTCATAAGTTTATGAAAAAAGTAATGATTATCGGTGCAGTCGGTGCTGGCAAATCAACGTTAATTAAGGCCTTGTTTGGAGAAACGGAGCCTGCGACCAAAACGCAAAGTCTCCTATACCGGGATTGGGTGATCGATACCCCAGGTGAATATAGCGAGAATCCTTTGTATTATCGTTCGCTCATAGCGACATCACATGAAACCGCCGCGGTTTTACTTGTACAGGATGCTACTCGGAACAGAAGCTATTTTCCTCCGGGGTTTGAACAGGGCTTTCCTGTGCAAACGATGGGAGCCGTGACCAAAATCGATCATGCGAACGCAGATATTGATCGTGCTATTCTTTTTCTTAGGCAGTCTCTGCCGGACGGCGAAATCTTCTTGACCTCAGCTGAGTCTACAGAGGGAATTCAACGGCTGAAGGAGAGACTCATGGAGATTGTCCATCATTAGGACAGGTGAACAGACAAATGCAGAACCAATGGATCACAAGTGTAGGCCTAGATATCGGGACGAGTACGACCAAACTGGTGGTAAGCCGGTTGAAATTAGTTCGTTCGTCTGGCGTTCTCAGCTTGCCTCGATTTGAGATCGCAGAGCGGGAATTACTATACGCAAGTCCGATTTACAGCACTCCGCTGAAGAACAGCGATGAAGTTCATGCGGAGCGAATCTGGGAAATCGTGACCCAAGAATACGAGCAGGCAGGAATCCGTCCAGCAGAATTGAAATCTGGGGCCGTGATCATTACCGGAGAAACAGCGAATAAAACAAATGCGAGACAAATCTTGCATCTGCTCGCCGAGCGTTCGGGTGATTTCGTTGTAGCAACGGCAGGGGCTGATCTGGAAGGACTGCTTGCCGGTAAAGGAGCCGGAGCGGAACGCCGCTCCATGCTGATTCGAGGGGCAGTCGTCAATATCGATATTGGCGGGGGCACGGCTAATGCGGCTATTTTTCAGAGAGGCAAGCTGATGGGGACGGTCACTTTTCACGTTGGTGGAAGGCTCATCCGGATGAATGCGTCAGGAACTGTTTTGGACGTATCCCCGTCGATCCGTCCGTGGCTGAAGACAAGCGGATATGACATTAACGTTGGCGATATGCTTAGTTTTGCTTCCATCAAGGAGATCTGCATAGGCATGTGCCGCTGCATGATGGATTACTTAGCTGGGCGTACGACTCCAGACGGGTACACACTGCTGCATTCCTTACTGAACGGCCAACCGCTTCCTTCCATACCTCCCATCGAAGAGTGGATGATATCCGGTGGCATTGGCCAGTTAATGGCGGAGAAAAAACCGCAAAGCTTGGCGGATACGACGGTGTATCAGGATATGGGTCCTTTGCTGGCGCACACTTGGAAAGAATGCTCGGCTGACTATCCGATTCGGCTCATGCCTGCTGATCAGACGGTCCGAGCGACCGTGATCGGCGCAGGGATGCAAAATACGTCAATCAGCGGGGCTACCGTTCATTTGGATGCTTCGCTGCTGCCGATACGTAATCTGCCAGTGCTAGGGCTTAATGTAACGCCGCAGATGCTTGAACCTACTGGGCCGCTTGCGGAAGTACTGGATGCAATCATGGAAAGCGGTGCAAGACTCTTTGATCAAGACCAGTCACCTCCATTTGGGCTGGCTTTATCAGGGATGAATGACCTTACATATCCATCGCTTCAATACTTAGCTGACCAACTGCATGCAAGCTTCATCCACCATCATTCTGCGAGCGAAGTCATGGTGATTATCTGTGAAGCAGATATTGCGAAGGCGCTCGGCCAATCTCTGGCAAGACGCTGCGGACAACGTCCGAAGGTCATCTGCATTGACCAAATTAGTGTGGAGCATGGGGATTATGTGGATTTAGGTGAGCTGATATCGGGAATCATGATTCCCGTTGTGGTGAAGACGTTGGCCTTTCATAACAGAGCGGAGGAGATAAGTCCGTGAATCTGAAAACTACGCTGCTGGGTACAACCTTTCAGTTTAAGCATTTAAAAGAAGTCATGGCGAAGGCCAACGAGGAGAAATCAGGCGATCAGCTGGCGGGTATTTCCGCTCAGGATGCGAAGGAGCGAATCGCCGCCAAGCTGGTGCTATCTGATTTGACCATGGCTGATATCCGCAATCATCCCTTGCTGCCGCCGGAAACTGATGAAGTGTCGAGGGTGATCGAGGAAGGCATGAATGAGAAAATCTACGCCGAGGTTCGCAATTGGACGGTGGCGGATCTGCGGGAATATCTGCTGCGGCAGGAAACGGGGAATGATGAAATACGCAGAGTTTCCCGCGGCTTATCGAGTGAGATGGTTGCTGCTGCCGCCAAATTGATGAGCAATCTGGATCTTGTGCAAGCGGCATCCAAAATGGAAGTCACATCGCATTGCAACATTACGATTGGTCAAAAAGGCGTGCTATCCGGTCGGGCTCAACCCAATCATCCTACAGACAATATTCAGGGAATCAAGGCCGCTTTATTTGAAGCTTTAAGTTATGGGATTGGTGATGCTGTGATCGGCATTAACCCGGTAATTGATTCAGCGGATAGTGTTAAGAATATTTTGCAGGTCACGAAGGAAGTCATGGAGAGATGGCAAATTCCGACGCAGAATTGTGTCTTGGCCCATATCAAAACCCAAATGCGCGCTATTCGCCAAGGAGCTCCAGCGGATATGGTGTTTCAAAGCTTGGCAGGCACGGAAGTCGGCAATAAAGCATTTGGCATCGATGTCGCTCTGCTGAACGAAGCAGATGAGCTTATCACCAGGGAAGGCACAGGGACTGGGCCGAATTTGTGGTATTTTGAAACGGGCCAAGGCTCTGAATTATCGGCCGAGGCGCATCACGGTATCGATCAGGTCACGCTCGAATCTCGCTGTTATGGCCTTGCCCGCAAGTATAAGCCGTTTATTGTCAACACGGTTGTGGGCTTCATCGGGCCTGAGTATTTGTATGACAGCAAGCAAGTCATTCGGGCCGGTTTAGAAGATCATTTCATGGGCAAGCTCCAACAATTGCCGATGGGTGTGGATGTCTGCTACACCAACCACATGAAGGCGGATCAGAATGATATGGACAATTTGGCGGTATTGCTTTCCGCGGCGGGGGTCAATTACCTGATCGGAGTGGCCATGGCAGATGATTGCATGCTCAATTATCAATCCACCAGCTATCACGATATAGCCACTTTGAGGGAGCTGATGAAATTGCGCCCAGCTCCTGCATTTGAACAATGGTTGGTAAACATGGGACTCATGGAAAACGGTCGATTAACGGCGCTGGCGGGAGATCCGACCCTTTTTATGTAACTTACATGATTTTTACGAAACGAGTTTTTGCTGCAGCAAAACTTTTAGGAGGAGCATACATGAACAATGCGGTCCCCATGGATCAGCTTGTGGATAGGGTGATGGCGGAGCTTGAAAAGAAGCTGTCCGCAGCAACGACGGTTGATCATCCGGCGACCCCTCATGTCAATAACCTAACTATTGCTAATTTGGAGCGGCAGCCGTTAGCTACCCCCATGTCCATGATGTCAGAAGTAAACGTCACCTCCGAATGGGACATATCGACTTCTAAAGTACCCAATCCCAAATGGGAGGCAGGGATGAATGAGCTGCTTGCCAGTACTCCGTCACGCATTGGCGTATGGCGTACCGGTACGAGGGCACTGACCAAAGAGGTGCTTAAATTTCGCCGAGATCATGCCGCTGCAGTTGATTCCATTTATGGGGAAGCGAGTCAGGAACTGCTGGACGCTTTCGATTTGTTTACCGTGGAAACTCGATATGAGAATACGGAAAACTATTTGAAACGTCCTGATATGGGACGTATCGTCACTGATGAAGGTATCGCTGAGATTCAGAAAAAGTGCAGATTAAAGCCACAGGTGCAGATTGTCGTTTCGGATGGACTAAGCGCTAATGCGGTAGATGCCAATTTGGGCGATGTCTATCCTTCGTTGCTAGATTCGCTAAGTGCTTACGGGTTATCCACAGGTACTCCGTTTTTCGTCCGCGGCGGCAGGGTTGCCGTTATGGATCACATTGGAGATATTGTGCAGCCGGAAGTGCTTGTGCTGTTGATCGGAGAGAGGCCCGGCCTCGTTTCATCGAAATCACTTAGTGCTTATATCTGTTACAAGCCGCGTAAAGGCACGGTAGAGAGCGATCGGACCGTCATTTCCAACATTCATCGCGGAGGAACCTCTCCATTGGAAGGCGGGGCCCATATCGGCACCATCGTGAAAAAAATGTTAGAACAAAAGACGAGCGGAGTTAATTTGGATATCTAATCATCATGGTAGTCGTTCTTCGAATGGCTCCGATAGAGGTTTTCTCATACAATTACCCAGAAAAGGAGGTGGAGGCTGTATGGAACTGACGATTGGCATCGTAATTATTGTTGTAACGTGTTTGTTTGCATTATGGATTGTCAAAATCGCCAATAAAAGCATTCGTGAATTCGATGAAAGCAAACATGAAAGTTTCTTGGGAAAATGAGACTTGCTCGTTGTTTGAACATATTGTATCTGATGAGGAGGATTCAAGATGAGCGTACCTTCCAATCATCATGAAAAAGACAAAAGTGATTTAAACAAGTTCGGCTATGCCCAAGAGCTTCTGCGCAGTATGGGCGGATTTTCCAATTTCGCTATATCATTTTCCATTATTTCCATTCTTACCGGCGCTGTGTCCTTATATGGTCACGGATTAACCTATGGCGGTTCGGGGATGATGGGTTTTGGCTGGCCGATTGTCGCCCTTTTTGTCATGTTTGTTGCAGCAGTCATGGCAGAGCTAGCTTCGGCCATTCCGACAGCAGGTGCTTTGTACCATTGGGCAGCTATTTTGAAAAATAAACGCTGGGGTTGGTACACCGCATGGATCAATTTGATTGGTCAAATCGGGATTGTGGCCGGTATCGATTATTCGGTCGCGATATTCGCCGATCCTCTCATCGGCAGTGTATTCGGATATGAATCGAACAATACAACCGCGTTGATTTGTTTTACAATTATTTTACTTACGCATGGTATTCTCAATCACATCGGGATTCGTATTGTTTCGAGACTTAACGACTTCTCCGCATGGTACCATATCGCTGTGGTGGCGGTGCTGGTTTTGTCGCTGGCTTTTTTCACCAAGGGTCACTTAAATCCTGTAACTTATTTATTCAAAGTGGGGGAAACGTTCTCCGATAAACCGTACATGTTTGCATTTCTGATCGGACTTTTGCAAGCGCAATGGACGTTTACGGGATATGACGCATCCGCACATACCATTGAAGAGACCGTCAACCCTCGTGTGCGTGCTCCTTGGGGTATTTTCACATCCGTTGCTTATTCGTTTGTCATTGGATTCATTATGCTTGCTTTCGTTACCTTGTCCATCAAGGATGCCGGTGCCGCCGCCGGTTCCAGCAATGCGTTCATTTATGTTATCAGCCAAGCTCTTGGCGGTACATTCGGCTCCGTTATTCTATGGCTGGTCACCGCTGCGATGTGGTTCTGCGGTCTAGCTTCCATCACTTCATTCTCCCGTATGATGTATGCCTTCTCTCGTGACAAAGGGATGCCGCTTAGCCATCAATGGGCACAAATTTCGAAGAAATACCGGACACCGGCTAAAGCCATTTGGTTGGCTATCATCCTGTCATTTTTGCTTGCATTCATTGATTATATAATTAAGCTGGTAAACCCGGATGCGACTTACACAACCATTGCGTTCCTAACTGCGGTCAGTGTTGTTGGTTTATATGTCGCTTACGGTATTCCGATCTATTTGAAGCTTAGAGCGAAAGCGGAAGGAAGGTTTCAAGCCAAACATCTAGGACCTTGGAATCTAGGGAAATACAGCACGTTCATTTCCGTAGTCGCGTTATTGTGGATCATTTTCATTTGCATCGTTATGGTGATTCCACCGAATCAAATGGCTGGCTATGCGGTAGCCGGGATGCTCGTTCTTCTGGTTATTATGGATTTGGCTTACTACAAAAATCATTTTCCGGGACCGCAGGCAGCACTTAACACACCTATGGAAGAGATATTGCGCAGGGAAAAAGAGCTGGAGTAATCTTCCTCTACGGACCCTTATTGAATCTAATCGGGTATCTTATAATAGAAAGGGGCATCCTTCTACTAGAGTTGAAGACTCTAGTGAATGGGTGCCTTTTTATGTGAACATAGATCAATCACTGCTTCAAAAGCCTAAATTAGTTCAATGAGCTGGAAACATTACGGTTATATATCCACTATTTCTGAATTTTCGAGGGTGACTACACTGAACGAAAAGTAGCATATTACCTGTTTCGGCTATCCTGCTTTCATACATTATTTTAAAAGAAGCCTTCATGTGGTCACACCTGATTGGAATCGCGAGTGTACTTTTAGGGATTGCATGCATGGCAAAGAGTCCCAAGAGAAAAGACTCCCTGCGCAAGGGGAAGACATATCCAAACGAAAGCAGCCATAACCTATTTTAATGTCCCGTGATATAGTTCTTTAATCCTATGATGAAAATATCATGTTTTCGTATTATAATGTATCTATAGGATCTTGACAGAATTGGAAAAATAAAAAAATAGGACAATAGCAAACCTATTCGAAAGATAGGGACGCAAAGCCACGGGTCTTCTGCAGAAATTGCAATGGCAGCCGGGTTACCCTTCATTTAGAGAGCGACACTATCTAAGGGTAGTGTCTTTTGTTTTTTTACGGATGCGTGAAAGGAAGGCTCTCAGTCCAAACGAAAAAACATTGGAAAAGGAAGTGAATAAGGAAATTGGAAAAGAAGTACGAAATTAAAAGGGATGAACAGCTAACCACAGATAATAAAGAAGAGTTAATTGAATTATTGAAAAGGAAAAGCAAAAGGTTAGAGATGGCCCAAAAAATAGCCAATGTGGGGTATTGGGAATATGATGAAGTGCTTGACAAGGTGTCATGGTCCAAACAAATGTTTCTTATACATGGTATGGAGCATGATTTAACGGTTACGTTGGAAGACATTTTTAATTTTATGCATCCAGATGATCGGCAGCGCGTATTTGAAACATTTTCAGCGTCTGCGGAAGCGAAAAAGCCTTATGAAGTTGAATATCGGATCGTTCGTCCGAATGGAGAAGTTAGATATGTACTGGAGAGTACCGAGTTTTTTCCTGATGAGTCCAATGAATGGCATGGTGCCATAGGAACAATTCAAGATATAACCGAGAATAAAACTCTGCGGCTACGTTTACATCAGGAGGAACAATACTATAAGTCATTATTTAATAATAATCCCGATTCTGTTTATTCCTTTGATCTTCATGGGAATTTTGTAGCGGCGAATTCAGAGCTTGAAAAAACGTTAGGGTATTCAAAAGAGGAGCTGCTAAATGTAAGTTTCGTGCATGTTGTAGAGCCGAATTCGGTTGAAAAAACGAAGCATTTCTTTAAGGAAACAATAAGGACGCTCATTCCGCAAAATTATGACACAGCAGGTATTCATAAAAATGGAGAAATCGTAGAATTTAATGTTACGAATATCCCTATCATAATTAATAAAGAACTGGTAGGTATCTATGGGATAGCAAAAAATATTTCTGAGAAAAAAGCGATGGAACGATCTCTTCATGAAGCGGAAACAAAATATCGCAGTATTGTGGAACAATCCATAGTCGGTGTATTTATTATTCGTGATGGCCTGTTTGTATATACAAATCCGCATTTGGAGAAGATGCTAGGTTATAAATCTTTATTAGGTCTAGAGGTAAGTCGGACAATACACGTAGATGATAGGGAAGCTCTCCTTGATAAGATCATTGGTTTATCTGAAGGTCAATCCATTCAGAATATTAGTCACAGGGCGATCAAACAGGACGGCACGATTATTATCGTCGAGGTTCATTATACGAAAGTGATGCACAATGGGGAAATAGCAACGATAGGTACTGTTTTAGATATTACAGATCGTAGGAAGACTGAGGAGCTAAACCAATATTTAGCCTATCATGATTATTTAACCGATCTGCCAAATCGAAGAATGTTTGAAGATCAACTGGATAAACAGTTAAGATTGGCCCAGTTCTATAATAAAAAGCTAGCGGTTCTTTTAATTGATTTGGATCGTTTTAAGTTAGTTAATGATACGCTGGGACATTCGACAGGCGATGCGTTGTTAAGGCAACTTGCGGGCTGTCTGCAAAATTGCTTAGGAAACAATCAAACCGTATATCGTTTAGGTGGCGATGAATTTTGCATTGTGCTCTCTGAAGTGAAGAGCCATAGCGATGTCATGTCCCTATCGGATCATATTATACAAATAACGAAGAAACAATTTATCGTAGAAGGCTACGAATTACATATTACAGCGAGTATCGGCATCAGTCTATCACCTGAAGATGGTGTAACGGTTGAGAGCTTACTCAAAAATGCGGAAACGGCTCTATATTTCTCTAAATCACAAGGAAGGGATCAAGCTCAATATTACTCTTCTTCTTTAAATATTCAGTCGTTTAAGCTGTTTACTTTGAGCAACGACCTTCGGAAGGCTTTAGATAAAGAGGAGCTATTCCTACAATATATGCCACGTGTAGATGCCCAGACGACAGAAATCCTGGGAGCAGAAGCCTTGGTAAGGTGGAATCATCCTGACTGGGGACTGGTTTCTCCGACAGAGTTTATACCGATTGCAGAGGAGACGGGACTTATCGTTCCTATCGGCGAATGGGTATTGCGTGAAGCCTGTAAACAAAGTAAGAAGTGGCAGGACATGGGGCTTCCGCCAATTACAATTTCGGTGAATTTCTCCGTACAACAATTATTGAAACAAAATATATTGCAAGTTATCGATGAAATCGTGGAAGAGACGGGCATATTGCCTGATCGCTTGGAGATTGAAATTACAGAGAGTTCCTTTATTAAGAATGAAAAAGAAGTAACCCAACTATTGCTTGAGCTAAAGAAACGGAAAATAAAAGTCTCGCTGGACGATTTCGGTACAGGATACTCTTCATTATATTTACTTAAACGATTAGCTCTGGATACGATAAAAATCGATAAAACATTCGTTGAGGAGATTCTAACGGATCCGGTTAATAAATCCATCATTGAATGCATCCTGAATTTAGCTAAAGCGCTTAATATGAAGGTTGTTGCTGAAGGGGTAGAGCGTGCCGAACAATATGCATTTTTGAAGGAACAGCATTGTAATGAGATTCAAGGCTATTATTTCAGTCGTCCTCTAGATGCTGAAGCCTTTGTTCATTTATTGAGGAATAAACAGTATTTAAACCAATCATCGAAAATCAAACAAGAGAAACAGATTTCAAACCGTCGAAAGTATTTTCGAGTTCAGCTTACAAACCCATTAGTGGCAGGAATGACCATTCATATGTTTAAAGGAAGAAAGGTTGATCTTGGCATTACAGATGTGTTTATTACGGATATAGGTCCGGGTGGTCTGAAGTTTTTAATGGGCGTCAAATTACCTATCAATGATGATATTATTTTAAAATTTGGGACCGAAATATTGAATCAGGTCTATGAGCTTTATGGGAATATTGCTTGGATTAACGAAATGGAGAATGGCGAAGTTTATGAATACGGCGTTCAATTTCAGATCGAAGAAAATATACAGTTAGAATTAATCAAGAATTTAAACTTATTAGCTATAAAAATTCGTGAAGGAGTACCCTCCCATACACAAATATTTGTTGGAGATCCCGTAAGTAGAATTAAAGAACAGAAAAAGAGGCCAGCAGGCGGGCACTGAAGGTAAAAGGCACACGATCACATTCCATAGTGAGGCCGCGGTTTTGAAGTTTGTAATTCGAGCGGCCTATTTCTCTATGTCATCTATTCCTGAGGATTTGTATTTCCGATACATCGATCCCGACCTGAAGCTACACCAAAAATCAACATCAACACCGTCATCACAAGCAGCACAATAAGCGGTATTTTCCATCCATTTGTGGCATCATGAAGATAGCCGAATAGCGTTGGTCCTACAGCTGCCAGCAGGTAACCTACAGATTGTGCCATTCCGGATAATTCGGCCGCGTCGTGAGGATTTGTAGTGCGAAGTCCAAACATCATCATAGCTAGGCTAAACGAACAACCCGACCCAATACCGATTGAAACAGCCCAAAGAACGGTTAATGTATGATTTCCAAAGAGAAGCCCGCTAATTCCTATAAAGAAAAATGTTACTGTCAGAATTACGAGGACAACCTGATTCTTCATCCGTCCAGCTAGAATAGGCACGATGAAGGTTACTGGAAGTAAAGCCAGTTGCATGATAGATAACGTCCAGCCTGCTGAGTCGGGACTTGTTCCCTGATTTTTCAAAATATCTGGCAGCCAAGAAACAACGACATAAAAAAGCATGGATTGCAATCCCATGAATAGTGTCACGTACCATGCAAGTGATGACTTCCACAAATTAGTCCGACTTTCATTCCTATCCGATGTTTTCACATCTTTTTGCTGATGGCTATGCCTCAATTGAGGAACCCACACGAAAAGAGATAACAAAGCTAAGAGAATCCATATGACCAATGCCCCTTTCCAGCCCAAACCGACTTGATTGGCCAATGGTACGCTAATTCCGGATGCGATCGCGCCGCTTAAATTCATTGCAACTGAGTAAACACCGATCATTACGCCAATCCTTAAAGGATAACTTTCTTTGATAAGGCTCGGCATCAGAACATTACAAATTGAAATCCCAAGGCCCAGAATAACTGTTCCAATCAACAGTGAACCGATGCCGAAAGAAGATCGTAATGCTATACCTATTATTAGAAGGAACATCGATCCGAAGAGAACTGTAGGATTTCCATATCTTCGGGCTAATTTAGGTGCAAGCGGTGAAAGAATGGCAAACGCCAGTAACGGCAGCGTGGTAATCAAACCCGCTAATGTATTCGATATGCCTAATTCATGCCGAATGGTTCCTATGAGCGGACCAATTGAAGTTAAAGGAGCACGCAAATTCGCCGCTATTAAAATAATCCCTAATACAAGCAACCAATTTTTAGATTTTGAGATAACTTTTGTGTGGGATTCTAGTTGAGAGGAGCTCACTTAGTTTTCCTCCATTTCTACATCTCGTTTTATTTGATCAATAAATTGTTTCACGATGTTGGCAGCCGTTGCTGTGTCTTGCGCGGTAATGGCTTCTACCAGTTGCTGATGTGCATTTTCGGGAAGATCTTCAGTAAATCGTTTTTTTAAATAAGTGGAGATAGATTCCTTAATGGATTCAGTAATATGCGCATACAGATCGATTAGCATTTGATTACCGGTTGATTCTACGATGGTCTGATGCAATTTCATGTCTGCGGCCACATACGACTCTATGTCACGAGCTGCAGTAAATGAATTGCACTTCCTCTGATAATAAAGGATTTTCTCCAAGTCCTCTTCGGTCCGTCTTTCAGCGGATAGTCTCGCTGCCTCCTGTTCTAGCGCATTCCTGACTTCCAGCGTATCAAGCAAGCTTGATTTGCGAAGACGTCGTTGAATGGCTGCACCGAGCATACTGCTAGAGGTTACGTAGGTTCCGTCTCCTTGTCGTGTCGTTAATACGCCTGTATGACAAAGTGCCTTTATGCCTTCACGCAACGTATTCCGACTAACATGAAGATCAGTCACAAGTTCCGGCTCAGCTGGTATTTTTTTACCGACTGGCCAATCTCCCGATTCAATTAAGGATTCAATTTGTAAAATCACTTGATCGACAAGTGTGAGACGAATCGTCTTCTTAAGCATAGATTAAACCTCCAAACGTAGGATGATTGGTTCTATTTAGGGTACCATCTTTATAAAAGGGTGTCCATTACTATTTGTCATCCTTTTTCTGAGAGACATTGTCCTAATAGTTGTGGAAGGAAAAAAATGGATTTACATTATAACCTATAGGTTATATAATGTGTAACAAGGGTTACGTACCTAATATATAATTTGGAGGTTAGCGCATGAGTATAAGTATAAGCAAGGAACAGCTTTATCAAAGCAGGCGGGTTATGTTGATAGGTTTTCTTATCGGTATAACAGCTTGGGAAATACCTCGTATATTGAAATATTTTCTCGCGGAGCCTATATTAAATAAATATGTAGGGCTGACGATCACACTTGTTTCTCTAATAGGTTGGTGTGTTTGGGTATTCTATCTGATTAAAGTGATTCGATTCGGAAAAATCATGAAGCAACATCCAGAACTAAACAAAGCCCTGAACGACGAGTTATTTCAGTTTGTTCGCTTGAAGTCCTTTGCAGTCGGTTTCTGGGTTTTACTCGCACTGCAAGTTATTTTATTACTACTTTCCTCATTTTTGGATTTACCTGCTCGGGCTTTTCCTGAGATCAGTATCTTTGTTGCTGTTATTGCCTGTTTGCTGGCATTCTTAAGGATTGAAAAAGAGTGAAAAAAGTTGCTTTTCCGCACCCAAAGGCACAAAAAATAACTGTATAGATCTTAAATATGCATGATGAATGGAGTAATAATAGTTGTCCAATGAAATTTTGATAAATACAATCAAAGTTGAAAGAGCCAAAAGAAATTTAACTCAAGAGCAATTAGCAGATCTTGTTGGGGTTACAAGAAAGACAATAAATACGGTTGAAGTTGGGAAGTTCATTCCCAGTACGATACTTGCATTAAAAATCGCTAAAGTGTTTGGAGTCCCGGTTGAACAATTATTTACCATTGCTATTGCTTCTGACGAAGGTGAATTCCGATCATAATTTGTCTCTATATCATTGTTGAGGCTAGGGTTTGCAAATTCATTGGTTAAATGAGGACTGAAGAATGAACCTTAAGATGATCATCAAATTAGCTATCATAGGGGTGTTATTGACTGCTTGCAGCCAAAAGGTGGAATTAGTGAAGAATTCAGGGGATTCGGTTCCTTCGTTGGTCAATCTCGTTTTTAAGCCGCTTCAAATGGACCAACTCATGGAAGGCATGCCGGATAGCAATTGGGAATTGGTCAAAGAAATTCCCTTTGGCGAGGTAAAGCAACAGAAGATTACTTTGAGTATTTATAAAGAACCGCAAAGACCAGACGATCCAATTGCGTCTCAACATGCTTTTATCCGATTTCATGATAGATATTTGATAATAAATGAGATCATTTCCCCTGAATTATCGGAGACACCTAGAGGTGAGCATTCAACACTATTTTTGTTGCAGCATACTTGTCTCATTCGGATAAACAGCTAGTTTTATTGGGGGGAATTGAGCTATTGGCCAATGGGCCTGGAAGTGTGGCTTATATCGTGTATGATAGTATGGCAAATAACTGGTTAGTATTTGAGGACTGGGGAAACCGCGGTTTGTCGATTTAGATTCGGATGGAAACGATGAGTTTGTGATTCAATTTGAAGGACTTCATTTACAATTTCCCGACGTAAAGGTGTATACCTGGAAGGATGGAAGACATGAAGTAAGTACATCCCTGAAAGAGGCGGCATTGGGAAGCACTGTGGACAATTATGCAATCCTTAGAGATGATAAAAAAATTTCAATTGGAGAGAACAAAGGCGAGAAGCCGGAGGTACAATACCTCTATGAGAAGGGGAAGCTAATAAAACAATGATCCTAGCTATTAAATGAAGATTACGCTAATTTATCTCGGCTCATTCGGAAATTTAAAGTTTATAGCAGAAGGAGACCACAAATCATTTGCAGATTTGTGGTCTCCTTTTGCTTATATATAGAGCGTTTAGTTATCAGTGGAGGCTACAGGTAGCGGTCCTACGGGAGCCGCTTGTTTCGACAAGTCAGCATCTCTTTGAGGCAGCGCTCTCACAGGAGCTGCAGCTTTCGGTTGGTTATCAGCCTCTGAAGGAAGCAGTCTAGCGGGGGCAGCTTTTGGTTGGTTATCAGCCTCTGAAGGAAGTACTCTCACAGGAGCCGCAGCTTTGGGTTGGTTATCGGCTCCTGAAGGCAGCGCTCTAACGGGGGCCGCAGTTCTCGGTTGTTCGTCGGTTCCTGAAGACAGCACCCCTGAGGCGGCTGCAGGTTTCGACTTGTCATCCGTCATAGTAGGCTGCGCTCCTACGGATCCCTGTTTATCATCCCCATTTGCCGGATGTGTCACCGCGAGATCTGTCTGTTTCGTTTTATCATCCGAGGTTGACGAAGGCACTTGCGAAGAGGACACTTCCGATTTTTGTTCAGAGACTGACGTACTTGGCGGTTGTGTAGATGTCTCACTGGCCTTAGGGCTAGTTAACGTGCACCCGCTGATAATAAGGATGGTTGCCATTCCAAGAAATGACCAGCGATACGAATTTGATTTAAACTGTTTGATCATTTTAATTCTCCTTTGTAGTTGACCTTTGCTTCCTGTAAGATTTACGTTTCCTACCGCTCGAACAGGTTGCGCGAAATTTTCTAATAACTTTATGAGGGTATATCCATAGTCCTGGCTTTTGTCAGGAGCAAGGTAGCTTAGCGCAAGAGCGTCGCTAGCAATTTCCTGATCTTCTCGCATGCGACGATACGCATACCAAAGAACCGGATTAAACCAATGAATAATGAGCAAAACATGCATAAACCAGTTGACAATAATGTCATTGCGCTTGCTATGAGCCAGTTCATGTAGGAACACGTGCTGCAGTTGGTCATCATTTAAGCTGTTTAAAATGGTTTGAGGCATAATTAACTGAGGTTTCACAAAACCGAAAAGGGTTGGCGTTGCCAAATCGCAAGATTGAAGAAGAGCAATGCGTCTATCTATGGACATCATTTTTTTACATGAATTGAAAATTTCCAATATTCTTGCGTCGGTTATGGATACCGTCGCTTTTTTCATCTTATGGGCAAACCTTCTATTGATTCGGATTGTGTATGTTCCCAATACAGACATGCCAACCAACCAGATAACGAATAAAGTTCGGTAAACAGTTTGAGCAGCGGTTTCGGGTATAACAGCGTTCGTAAGTATTTTTTCCTGATTCACTTGCACAGCAGAGTGAGCGGAATCGGCATAACCGATCCAATTATAAATACTGAATTCACTTTCCGGGCTCCATGGCAAAACGAGTCGAACAATAACCAACAGCCACATCAAATAATGCCATCTTGGTTTTAACCGATGCTTTAACACTTGCTGCATCACGATAATCAGCACAACCAGAACACTTGCCATGGTAGAGACGGGCCAAACCCAATCAAAGAAATGCATAAGATGTTCGGTTAACCGATAATCTTTCATTTTGTTTTGCCATCCAGAATATTTTTCAATTCTTTAATATCTTCCGGAGATAGCTGCTCTTCTTTCAAAAAGTTAACGAGCAACGGCTTAAACGCTCCTCCGTAAATTCTTTTCAGGAAGGAATCAGTTTCGGACTTTACACATTCGTCTTCGGATACTAACGGAAAATAGGCATAAACCCTGTTTTCTTGCGAAAAAGAAATAGCTTGTTTGTGGACTAACCGGTTTAAAAGCGTTCGTACTGTTTTTGGTTTCCAATCTGTTTGATTTTCTAAAGCCTCGATGACTTCATTTGCCGTACGTGGTGTCTTGGTCCAGAGCACTTTCATAACTTCCCATTCGGCGTCTGAAATCTGGGGAACATTTTTCAAGGGCCTTCCTCCTGACATTCATTGATTACACGTGTAATACACTTTTGATATTACATCTGTAATCAACGAATGTCAATTTTGGTTTAAGTAAATAAAAAGAGCGTCCCTACACCAGCTTGGTGGAGGAACGCTCAAACCTTAAACAATTGGGTATTCTATTCGTTTAATAACCTGTAGATCACCTGTGCAGCTTCAGCTCGAGTTAAGCTACCTTGCGGAACAAACGCTCCTGTCTCGCGTCCTTGAATCAAACCGAGTGCATTAACTTTTTGCGCGTAACCTAATGCCCAAGATGAAATTTGCGATTCGTCCGTAAACGAACCTTGCGAAGTTGCCTCCGATTTGCCTTTCAGTAATTCGTGGGTCCGCATAGCGAGGACAGCCATCTCTTCGCGGGTAATGGTGGCGTCCGGCGAAAACTTTGTCTCGCTTGTTCCTTGTATGAGGCCTGCTTGGTAAGCAATGGAGATATCTCTGGCATACCAAATCTGCGCAGGTACGTCTTCAAAGGCGTCAGAGCCTACTTTTGTTAAGTGAAGGGTTCTTACCAATAAGGCAGTAAACTCGGCGCGAGTGATATTCCGACTAGGTTCGAATGCGTTGGCCCCGGTACCGCCAATGATTTGTTTAGCTGCCAGCTCCTTGATAACCTTAGATGCCCAGTGGTTCTCGGGAACATCGGAGAAAGATTTATTAACCTCAAGAATGGCATAGGAGCTAAAGTGATTAATGGTAGCTACTAGTTCACCTTCCGTATATGTGCCTCCTACATATTCAGGCTCAGCACCTTCAGGCAAATAGTAGATAGCGGACAGCTTTGGATTCATGGAGACGTCTAAGGGCATTCGGATCGTAACAGGTTGGTTGAACTGATGAAGGTCATAAGTGCTGCCATCTGCAGATTTCCATTGCAGCCTGAACTCATAGACATGTCCACCTAGCTTGGTGTCCGCAGCGAATTTGGTTTCCTTCCGGAATTCGGTAGGCTTAATGGTCAAAGAGACGGTCCCGTCTTTAAATTGAGCACTAGTTAATTGCTGTTCTAACTGCCTAAAGACAATCGCTGGCAGTTCGAGTTTCGCGCCTTCGGCCTTAACGACCAAGGCGTTATTCCCCAGTAGCTCTGATGTGTTGCCCGGCAGCGTGAGTTCGGTCGAAGTTCCTTTTACTTCCACGGTCACTTTACCTGTGCCAATATCTTTTAATTGATCCGGTGTTACGGTAGTGCGCGTTTCACTCGGAGTTGATACAGGTGCCGATGTGCCAGGATTAGGGTTTGAATTGTCTGAGCTGGGCCCAATTAGAATAGCACTGCTAACCGAATCAGGAAGCGATGTCAGAGTAAGGTTCGAATGGATTAATTGACTGTTTTTCAGGCTAAGTTGAGTTGTTGCGTCCTTCGTGGCCTTGAAGACGAACGATACTAGCTTAATAGAACCGTTATCCCCCGCTGCGGATCCTGTCTTGGTGTGGGCGAATACAAGATGGGGGCCGCCGTCTTCCGAGACTTTGGCTGGTACATTGAAACCTACAGTTGATGCGATCTCGCTGCCCGATTTAAAAGAGAACTTATCAGCATCATAATAAAGATTGAGCTGGTATGCATACAAATCATCAAGGTCATTGCCCTGTATAGTAACTGTGAACTCTTCGTCCTTGCTCAGATAACTCGAAGAGGCTTGTATGGAGAGAGATGGCGAAGATGCCGAGGCCATCGCGAGCTGCGGCAGCATAATGGCAATCGCCAACACGATCGATGTGAGTAAAGCTGCTTTTTTACGTGTCATATACAAGTTTGTCCTTTCTCGTGCAGTTAAATGGATAGAAACTCATATTCACTTTCTTAAATGATAGGAGGGGGCTAGATCATTTCCCCTCCAGAGCAAATCCGTTGTCTAACTAGCTATGTTTAGGGTGCCGGAACAACATGTACAGGTAGATCGGGAACACTGGTTGGCATCACCCGTTTGTGTGTTGCTTGCTCATAGGAATAAGCTAACTTGATGAGTGTTCCTTCTGCGTAAGGTCTGCCAAGCAGTTCAATACCGATCGGAGTACCGCTTGCCACAAAACCAGCAGGTACGCTTATGGAAGGGAAGCCGGAGAAAGGACTCAATCGGTTCGCGCTGCCAGTACTGGAGCCAGTAGGACCAGAGGTTGATGGGTACAGAAGCGCATCGAGTTTATTATCTGCCATAACCTTAAGCAGCGACTGCTGGGTGATTCGCGTTCTGTAGAGCAAAATATCTTTATATTCCTGTGTTTCCAAGGATGCAATACCATTGCGTGTGTTGAGTGTGGTCTTCAGCGATTGAAGGAAATCTGTCCCTGAATTTATAATGTCGGTTAGTGAGTGATATGGAAGTTTAGTCGTGTCTACCATGCGGGAATTGGACAAATAATCGTTCAGATTAAATTTAAATTCATACCCGCTCAGACTTCCGTAGCTTAAAATTGTAGATATATTCGGAATGCTTACTTCCACGACTGTCGCGCCTTGAGCCTGCATATCCTGAACGGACTTACTCAGAAGGGCCTTGACCTCTGTGTTGTTTCCGGTAACGCCTGAATCCGTAATGACACCAATACGGGCGCCTTTCAATCCGTTCTTGTCTAAATATTTCGTGTAGCTTACTGGCGTTTGGCCAACACTTGCTGCTGTCGCGATGTCGTTGGAATCGTAGCCGCTGACTACATCTAGCATAATGGCCGCATCCGCGACTGTCCTAGTCATCGGTCCTCCGACGTCTTGGGACAAAGCTAGCGGAATAATACCGTCTCGACTGGTCAGTCCGATAGTCGGCCGAATACCAACGACACTGTTATAGGAGGAAGGAATGCGGATCGAGCCACCTGTGTCTGTACCGAGACCGCCTACTCCAAAGTTGGAGGCAAGCGCAGCTCCCGTACCACCGCTTGAACCACCTGGGTTTTTAGTCAAATCGTACGGATTTTTCGTTTGGCCACCTAAAGAGCTATTGGTGTCCGTATTGATAGCGAACTCGCTTAAATTGGCCTTAGCCAGGATAATCGCTCCTGCATCCTTCAGCTTTTGAACCATATAAGCATCGCTGACTGAGTTGTTATCTTTCAAGCAGGTACAGCCTGCACTTGTTGGCATGCCTAACGTATCGTAATTGTCCTTCACGATAATTGGAATACCGTGTAGTAATCCTCTCGGCCCTTTTTCTTGGAGCTCCTTATCCAAGTTGGCTGCAATGGTTAACGCATCAGGATTGATACTGATAATGGAATTGATGCTCGGGCCTTGTTTATCGTAAGCTGCAATTCGGTCCAAATACATCTGAACGAGTTCCACTGACGTTAATTTACCAGCCGCAATCGCATTTTGAATGCCCATAATATCGGCTTCCAGCAGCTTAAACGGTTGTCCGTTGTCGTAGAGGACAAGTTTCCCTAAAGCAGCCAAATCCGATATGTCTATCACATTATTTTTGTTGAAGTCAGCATTTGCCACCTTACTCCAGTTCGGATTGTCAGATCCGATGCCGAAATATTTAATTAGCACAGCCAGATCCCCAACATCGATTATCATATTGCCGTTTAAATCCCCTGGGATCGTACTGGCATATTGTAAAGCGATGGAATTCTCAGCTGTTTGCTGTACAGTTCCGTTGGATGCTTGTCCGAGCTCGACAGATGCGCTAATCCCGTTCACATCCGATTTCGCTTTTGCTTTAAAGGTGAGCGTAACTACGGTTCGTCCGCTCGCAAAGGCACCAGACTGGTCGGCTGCAACAAGCGTGACTTTTCCTGGCTCATTATTCTCCCCAACGATGCTTACTCCTGAACTCGAAGCTGCTCTTATGTATTCAAATGAAGATGAATTGTATTGAAAAATAAATTTGCCTGCTGTCGTATCTTGTGCAGCTCCTGACAATGAAACATTCAAATCAAAGCTTTCACCAATTCTCGTTGCCGTTGGACCAGATATATGAATGGAAGCCGTCGACAAAACATTAGTCGAAAGTTCTGGTACTATCGTTGGTACTGGTACTGGTACTGGTACTGGTACTGGTACTGGTACTGGTACTGGTACTGGTACTGGTACTGGTACTGGTACTGGTGTTAGTGTTGGTGTTGGTGTTGGTGTTGGTGTCGGTGTTGACACAGGTACTGGTGGTAATGGCTGCTCCGAAATGACAGCAGGATCTGGTTGGGGAGTGGTTGTTCCTTCCGCGTGCGCTGTACCTACTCCGAACGGTGCATACAAAACCGATGATAGTAATGTGATACTAAGAAGAAGTGCACTAACGTTTTTGGATAAAGATTTAGTCATGGTTTCCTCCTTGGATGCGTTCGTCGTCGTTCGCAATCTGATGTGATAAAATTGGCTTGGAGCTATCATTTAAAAAGATTAAGCTTGTAAAACGAGGAAACATAACGCGTTGTGTTATTTGTAGGCCATCCTTTCGTTTTAATGATAGATATACTAACATATTAAAAGTTTGTCTTTACTTGAGTCAAACGGAAAAAACCCAAATAAATCGCATACATCGACACAGTTCGACGATTTATTTAGGTTTTCCTCATTTTTCGATGTATCTCCTTTTGCATTAAAATAATAATTGTGTGTCATGTAACATAACATTAATTCTGGTAGATCATGTGAATAGTTCCCTCTTAATGATCTATTCCATAAAAAAGCACCCATCGAATTCGAGGGGCGCATGTTTACTTTTTTAAACCTTATGGGTTATAGCAAGAAAAGTTTTGAATGTCTGAGCACAGCATCAGGTGATAATTCGCGGAGCTCGGTGACTTTAATAGGATTATTCACAACAAAGACAAATAAATAAGAATAACTGAATATACATATACGGAATCATCAGAAGTTGTTAATCAACTAGGAGGTGTTTCGGTATCGTTTATTGGTTACTGGCTGTTATCGTTGTAGTGGTGGGTTTGTTGATTTATGTGAATGTGAAGAGTCGAAAAGCAGTGCCGCCCGTTGATTTGAAAACACATAAGAAGTGTTCGTTCTGCAAAGAGGAAATCCCAATCGAAGATGAGGTATGCAAGTACTGTAGGCGTATGGTTGTGGATCCTGGCTAGTTTTAAATCCGATGTCATCCATAAAGCAGCGGTTAGTATGCACGTTTGTGCGAATAGCCGCTGCTTTATGCTGTGCCTTTTGAAAATTAATTGACACTTCTTTATTTAACATGTCATAATGATAATATCATACATACAAAATGAGATGAAAAGAGCGGTTACCTTGAATCAACATGAAAATGAACAGAACTATTCTTCGAAAAATTATCGAACGCCTGACGGTGCGCCGACGGACATTGTTATTTTTACAATTACATCTACAGAAAAGAGTGCGGTGAAAAAGTCTCTGCCAATTCGGGAATTGCAGGTCCTACTCATCAAGCGTAAGGTATGGCCGTTTATCGGGCAATGGGCACTTCCGGGTGGTTTTACTCGGGAAACGGAAACGATTGAAGAATGCGCTAGGCGGGAAATTCGCGAAGAGGCTGGAGTAGCTGAGGTTCACATGGAGTACTTTAACGCATACAGTAAGCCTGGCCGAGATCCACGCGGTTGGATTATATCACATGCTTTTTTTGCACTCGTTCATGAACGATACTTGGCTACGATGAAGGCGGATGATGATGCGGAGGATGTCGGCTTGTTTCCCATTAAAGAGGCACTGCAAATGAATCTGGCATTTGACCATTACGACATCATCAGAGATGCTTACCATAGAGTTCAGGAGAAAATGATAACAACGACAATTGCTAAGGAATTTTTACCAGAGGAATTTACAATTGGTGAGCTGTATCAAGTCATTCAGACGGTTGTGCCCGAATTTGAGGAGAAGAATTTCATTCGCAAAATCACTTCAACTCAAAGCCGGAAGGGAATTATAGAAGAAGCGCGGGATGCGAATGGGAACTTGAGCTTATCTAATCGCTACTCACAGCGAGCAGCGCAGTTATACCGTTTTACTGATGTTGTGCCTCGGTTGTCGTTTTACAGCTAAGGCTCTTTTTTTAGATTTTGATTATGTCTAATTAATAATATTATAAATACATGATAAAGTGTTGTGGTTGAAAAATGATGAAGGAGAATGAAAATGGAACATTTCACTTTTTTCTGGAGAAGCCAATCTCCCTTTTCACAGTGGCACCCGAGTTTATTTACATTAAATGGCGTTCAGTACAATTGTGCGGAGCAGTATATGATGGTGCAAAAAGCGCTGATCTTTAAAGATGCCGACATCGCGGCTAAAATTCTCAAAGCGCATTCTCCCGCAGATCAGAAAAAGTTAGGCCGCCAAGTCAAAAATTTCGATAGCACGATATGGGCAGCAGTCTGTAAAAAGTTCGTATATGAGGCCAACTACGCAAAGTTCACTCAAAATTCGGCTTTGAAGCAATCCCTCTTATCGACGGTTGGGACGACTTTAGTCGAGGCGAGTCCAGTTGATACCATCTGGGGGATCGGTCTTGCGGAAGACCACCCTGATGCTTTGGATCGAAAAAAATGGCGGGGAACTAACTGGTTGGGTGAAATTTTAACGGAGCTTCGTGAGGAGCTGTTAAAAACCGGAGAAGAACAATAAGCCTTTGATAAGTCTCGATCACGGTGAATTTAGGAGGGGTCACATGTTAAACACATGGAATAAATACTTAGGCTGTTTCATCGGTTTGGCTGTAGGGGATGCCTTAGGAACGACTGTTGAGTTTCAGCAGCCGGGGTCATTTCCTCCCGTGGAGGATATCGTGGGAGGCGGCATTTTTGATCTTAATCCAGGGGAATGGACAGACGATACTTCGATGGCTCTATGCTTGGCGGAAAGCTTAGTCGATAGGTGCGGTTTCGACCCAATGGATCAAATGAGCCGCTATCGGCGTTGGTTCCGGGAAGGTTATCTTAGCAGTACAGGTGAATGTTTCGATATTGGCAATACCGTACGCGCGGCAATTTTACAATTTGAACGAACGGGAGAAGGGTTTTGCGGATCCGTACACCCAAGCGCTGCGGGTAATGGTTCCATTATGAGACTAGCGCCGGTACCATTATTTTTCATGGATTATCCTCATTTGGCGATCGATTATGCCGTTCAGAGTTCGAAAATAACACATAGCGCAGCAGAGTGTTTGGATGCCTGCAGACTGCTCACCGTCTTTATTATAGGAGCTTTAAATGGTTGGACCAAAGAAAGGTTAATGAAGCCCGATGCTTTTCGAGATTGGTTGCAGGAGGATAGTCTGACACCCAAAATCAAAGAAATTGCAACAGGCAGCTATCTGCAAAAAGAACCGCCCGAAATTATTGGCTCCGGCTATGTGGTGAAATCGTTAGAGGCCGCCCTGTGGGCTTTTGCAAAAGGGAACTCATTCGAAGAGGGAGTGCTTCTAGCCGTAAATCTAGGTAATGATGCCGACACGACCGGAGCTATTTATGGACAAATAGCTGGTGCCTATTATGGATATGATCATATACCTAAGAAATGGACAGGAATACTCGCTAAACGTTCATTCATAGAGGAATTGAGCCGCCATTTGTATGATCATCGTTATAAAGATTAGTTTAGAGGGGAGAGGTGGGCATGCTCGGAGCCATTGTGGGAGATGTCATTGGGTCTTATTATGAGTGGCATAATGTGAAAAGTGAGGAATTCCCTTTATTTCATCGATTTTCTCGTTTTACAGATGATACGGTATTAACCCTTGCCGTCGCGGACGCGATCCTAAATAGAGTGAATACAAACTCCATGTTGGATTCCAGGAAAAACAGAAAATTGTATGCAACTAAAATGAAACAATACGCAAGAAGATATCCCGATGCGGGATATGGCGGACGATTTGAAGAATGGATGAAAGGTGATTCGTTCCGACCGTACAGAAGTTATGGCAATGGCTCTGCTATGCGAGTGAGTCCAATTGGGCTTGCTTTCGATTCCATGGAAGAAGTGTTGGAGGAAGCCAAGCGAAGTGCTGAAGTGACTCATAATCATAAAAAGGGGATAAAGGGAGCGCAAGCGGTCGCGAGTGCAGTTTTTCTTGCTCGTACGGGAAAGACCAAGGACTATATCCGGACATTTATTACCTCAAACTTCGGTTATAACTTGGATCGAACGCTTGCTAGTATTCGGCCCAACTATATGTTCGATTCAAGCTGTGAAGGCTCTGTACCCGAGGCGATTATAGCATTTCTGGAGTCATCGGATTTCATGGACGCGCTCAGAAAAGCGATTTCCTTGGGTGGGGATAGCGACACCATCGCTTGCATAGCCGGCGCTATTGCTCATGCTTACTATAAAGATATACCAATTGATATTGCGCTTGCGGTTAAATTGAAACTCGACATTAGTCTCTGGGAGACTTTAAATCAGTTTATGGCGAGGTATCCCGTAATCTAGTGGGGGGTTAAAAGATGGATATGCAGCAACCAATAAAGGTCATTCAAGGAGACATCACAACGATGCATGTGGATGTCATTGTGAACGCAGCAAACTCAAGCTTGTTGGGTGGCGGTGGAGTTGATGGGGCCATACATCGCTCAGGAGGAAAGCGGGTTTTAGAGGAATGCAGGGAGATACGAAATAAGCAAGGAGGTTGTCCTACTGGGGAGGCGGTAATTACCGGGGCGGGTAATTTGAATGCGAAGTACCTAATCCATACGGTTGGACCTGTATGGTCTGGTGGAAATAAGGGTGAGAGAGAATTATTAGCTCGATGTTATCGCAATACACTTGCCTTGGCTGGTCAGTATGCTATTGAATCCATCGCATTTCCCAATATAAGTACGGGCATATATCGATTTCCTAAGAAAGATGCGGCCGAAATTGCTATTGCGGAAGTCGTGAGTTATTTGGGTGGCGAAAAAGCTGTTATTCGCAAGATCATCTTTGTCTGCTTGGAAATAGATAATTACGATATTTACAAGAAAATAATAGCTCAAATACCTCCATCGTAACTGGATGGGGTTATCTTTTTATCCGCTTGTACATATCCCTCACTGGAAAACATTTCTTTGTCGTAATACTTCCACCATGTTCATAAGCTCCCAAATAAGCGAAGATAAATCAAGAAGGTGGACACGACGTCCACGAGTCCGAAATAGTTAATGTGATGAATATTAAGCAACTGAAACAAGTGGGATAAATTGTAAAATTTGATTGACAGTAACCGGTAATCACGTTAGTATTTTCAATATCAATCACAGAGTAAAGGAGTCGATACAGATGTTATTCCAGTCATTCTTCAGTTCCAATCATGATCATTATAGTCAAATAAGTGAACAATGGAATAAATGGAGTAACGCTCATAGACTCATTAGGTCTCTGTTTAACGGTATCCTAAGCTAGTTTTAACATGCTAGTTTTAGGACGTATTCAGAAGTAATCGGTCATGGACGTTTGCGTCCGTGGCCTTTTTTTATGGACATTTCATCAAATAAACAGATAGGGAGTTACATCTAATGGCATACCAAACGATAGATCATGTACGTGTCTGGGGACAACCGGACGAAGGAGCTTTATCTCAAGCGAAAACTTGTGCAGCAACGGGGAATGTCATCCAAACACTGCTAATGGCGGACCACCATAAGGGGTACAGCCAACCGATAGGCGGAGTTGTTGTATACGACGGGCAAGTATCTCCCTCTGGAGTCGGCTATGATATTGCTTGCGGCAATAAAGCGGTAAGAACGAATTTACTGGCTAGCGATGTGCGTCCTCGAATAGCAGGTATTATGGATCAAATAGCACGCAAGATATCATTCGGTATTGGGCGAGTAAACAATGAAAAGGTAGATCATGAATTGTTCGATGACCCTGATTGGGACGTATATAAAGCGATTGGGAAACAAGAGCATGACAAATTAAAGGCTCTGGCGCGGGAACAGCTGGGCACAGTTGGCAGCGGTAATCATTTTGTGGACATTTTTGAGGAAATGCGTACCGGCCGTATTTGGGTAGCCAATCACTTTGGCAGTCGGGGGTTTGGGCATAAGACAGCTAGCGGTTTTATGAATGTGACGGCAGGTCGAGATTTTCTTGGGAATGCTCCTGGGGAAAAGATGGATCAGCCTCCGATTTTGCTGGATATCGCCAGCGAGCTTGGAGACATGTACTACCGAGCTATGAAGCTAGCAGGGCGCTACGCGTATGCCGGTCGAGATTATGTCATTGAGCAAGTGCTTGCTATTCTTGGGGCGGAATCAGATTTCGAAGTGCATAACCACCACAATTTTGCCTGGAAAGAGAATCATAATGGTCAGGAGACCGTTGTTGTTCGCAAGGGGGCGACGCCTTCTGCACCGGGGCAGTTTGGCTTTATCGGGGGCAGCATGTGCGATATCTCGGTGATTGTTAGTGGGAAGGATTCGGATGAAAATCGCGATGCGTTCTACAGTACGGTCCACGGGGCCGGTCGAATCATGAGCCGAACCCAAGCGGCAGGCAAAATGAACTGGAAAACGCGCGCCCGCAGTGGCGGACAAATATCCACGAATCAAATGATGGATGTCGTTAAGGATTTTGGTGTTGAGCTGCGCGGCGCTGGTACAGATGAAAGCCCCTTCGTTTACCGCAAGCTGCAGGATGTTCTGAATGCTCATAGCGAGACTGTTGAGATTTTGCATGTATTGAAGCCGATAGGGGTTTGTATGGCAGGAGCAGATGAATTTGATCCATATAAGGATTAATGGGGGATAGCGATGACAAATGAAAAATTTCAAAAATTCACCGAAAAACTAAAAATAAAGGCGGAAAAAAATCCAAGGTGGTACAAAACGAAAGTATTTGGATTAGCGATGGTTGGATACCTTTATTTATTTGTAGTGCTCGCTATTTTATTTGCTGTTGTCGGAATTGTGGTCTATTCGATTTATACAAAGACGTTTCATTTGATTTTTGCGAAGCTTCTCATTCCCGTGTTTGTCTTGCTATATGTACTCGTTAAATCTTTATGGATTCATATCGAGGCTCCAACAGGGCTGCGTTTGGATAAGCAGAATACTCCCTTGTTGATAGAAGAAATCGAGCGAATGAGAAAGCAGCTTAAAGGTTTTAAGGTAGATGAAATTCAGCTAAATAACGACTTCAATGCAGCCATTATTCAGGTGCCCAGATTAGGGGTATTCGGCTGGTATAAGAATATCCTCGTGGTAGGACTTCCTCTCATGATGGCTTTGTCGAAGGAACAATTCCAGGCAGTGCTGGCTCATGAATTGGGACACTTGTCAGGTGCGCATGGTCGATTCAGTACATAGATTTACCGTGTGCGCAAGAGCTGGATCCATTTATTGGAACAGTTAGAGGAAGGTCAAGCACGGGGGAAGTTTTTGTTTCATGGATTTTTGAGACTATACGCCCCTTACTTCAATGCCTATACATTTGTATTAGCTAGGGCTAATGAATTCGATGCAGATCGCTGCAGCGCCAAAATCGTAGGTGAAAAATATGCTGCATCTGCGTTGATTTCACTGAATGTCAAAGGTGCTCATTTGAATGATGAGTTTTGGCCGAATATGTTCAAACGTGCCTCTGAACAAATTGAAGCACCTGATGTATATGAGCAAATGTTGAAATTCTTGGATGAGCCTGTACAAAAAAGCGAAGCTGATTTTTATTGCCGAGTAGCACTCCACCGTAATACGAATCCGTTGGATACTCATCCCTCGTTGTCTGAAAGGCTGAAAGCCTTAAACGAGGAGGCCGAATATGACGATGGTACCGCGGAAAGGTCCAGTCAAAGTTATTTGAGCAACGTGGCAGAGTTTATTGAATTTTTTGATAAGCAATGGCGAGCAGATATTGGACCAGAGTGGAAAAAACGATACCTCCATTATCAAAATTTACAAGATACGCTTTCTACTTTGGAGAAAGCAAAGTCAACTCGTCAGTTGACAGTAGATGAATCCTTACAACTGGCCAATATGATAGAGGATTTGAAATCTTCCGAAGAAGCGCTTCCTTATTTTCAAGATTTGGTTATGCATGAACCTTCTTTAGCTACAGCTCATTTTGCTATAGGACGTATCATGGCGAAGAAAGGCCGAAGAGAGGCAGTAGAACATTTGGAGTATTGTATGAAACTTGATACCGCATCGGTGCCCCACGCCTGTCGTGTCCTTTTCTTGTATTATATGCACATCGGAAATAAGGCTTATGCAAGCGAATATCTTGACAAAGCCGTTGCTGCATCCGAACTACAAGCTCATCAGAACAGGGAATCGTCCACATTGATTTCTAAGGATGTTCTTGTCGGGGAAGAGCCTAGTGAAGAAGTTCTCGGTTTAATCAGAGATGAAATGAACAATCATCCCACAATTGAGAGGGCGCATATACTTAGAAAGACGACAACCTATACCGTAGATAAACATATATATCTAGTGATTGTGGAATTCTCTAATCAACATACGCAACAAAAACAGCAAATTCTCCAGCGAATTGCTGATGCTTCGCCTAATATCGACGAGTACCAAATTATGGAGATTAATACAGTCACCTGGTTACGGTCCTCTATTAAGAAGCTTAAAGTTTCCCCTATCTATGAAAGAACAGCAATACTCAAAAAGAAAGGCACACAAATATCAGTTTAAGCTGAGATATGACAAGTTTAAATCCAAGGGGAAGATCATAATCTTGTCAGATGATGCCTTCATCACATTGGACTTATTCGAATCGGATAGCTTTGAGAAGGCAGAGCGCTATTTCTCCAAGTTAACCATAGACAATCAGATGGAAGGCGTTGTTATTAAACCAGAAGTGCAAGAAGGCAAAAGTGTCCCTTATATGAAGGTGCGAAATGAGGACTATTTGTCGATAATCTATGGGTATGACTACAAGTTTCCACATAAGTACAAAAAGCTCATGAAACAGAAGAACATATCAAGGAAGCTTCGTACCTCTATAAATGAACACCAATAAGGTAAAAAGATGCTTCAAATTAAGTTCAGCGATATCGCGGCGGATAATGAATCTTATAAGGAAGCTGTTGCGAATTTATTGTTTGAGGTTAGCCTAGAGAAAGAGATCGATCCTCGCTTATAGCTCATCTAGGTGAACTCAAGTCAGCCAAGGGCCGCACTCTGCACGCGCTAATAACTTGATTAAGGGAAAGAAACATGTGACAATCATTCATGCACCGCCAATTTCGCTTATGTATACATTGGCGGAATGGCGGTGTATTTATAGTGAAAGAGAGAACAGCATGAACAACAACCTAACTATTTTTTTAGCGCTGGCAGATGCCGTCATTATTACAGATTCGGAACATAGAATCCTCGCTGTAAATGAATCCTATGAGAGGATTACGGGCTACTCCTCAGATGATATCATTGGAAAGAAAGCAGGTATTTTACGAACTCCGTACACGCCCAAAGAAACTTACATTCATATGAAGACAGCTCTACAAGCTAGTACATCTTGGTCAGGTGTATTTACGAATCGTAAAATGAATCAAGACTTATGGCATTCATCCATTACGATCACTCCATTTTCTGTTGAGGGAATCATCTATTACGTAGGCGTGTTTCGGGAGTTGGAGCAGTTAGATCGCGGGTTTTATTTGGATGAAGAGCGCGTTCGGAATGTACAAGGATCATTGTTAAAAGTACTTGCGATTTCTTGCGAAATTCGCGATCCGGGCATTGAATCACATTTATCCCGCGTGCAGTATTTAACGAAGCTGTTGATTCATCGACACAATGAGAGACATCAATTGAACATATCAGTGGAAGCTTTGTCCCTTATTGCCCATTCCAGTATTTTGCACGATATCGGGAAATCAGCCATTCCTGAAGGCATATTGTATAAGCCAGGGCCGCTTGCCGATTATGAACGAACGATTATCGAGATGCATACGGTAATCGGTGTAGACATTGTCGATAAGATCTATGCTGAATTAGATGGTGATCTGTTTGAAAGTGAACTATCCACAGCCAAGAACATTATTCTTCACCATCATGAGAAATGGGACGGGACCGGCTATCCGCAACAATTGCAAGGTGTAGATATCCCGTTGGAAGCACGCGTCGTTAGTGTCGTGGATGTATTTGATGCTCTTACAACCAAGCGGCCCTATAAGGAAAAGTGGAGTATTGAGCTTGCCGTTCAATATCTTGTCGAACAAAAAGGTAAGCATTTTGATTCGGAAATTGTTGATTCGTTTTTATCGCTTTACGACGAAGAGTTAATTGTACTGTAAATGGTAGGGAGACTGAATTCTCAACTTATCGTATTCTCTCAATTTATGCGTTAATGGGTTTACAATCTATTAGATAAGGGCATCCTTTTACTAGAGTTACAGATTCTAGTAAAGAGGTGCTTCTTATTATGCAGAAATTTTGGCTGCTGTCCCTCATTTGGATCTCCATTGCAGGTTTGTTTTTCGGTTGGATACGTCAGGCGAATGCCGAAGGAGAGCAAGAAGCTCTACGTTTATTAAATACAGTGAAACCCTATATGGGTGCGGATACTCGCATCACGTTTAAATATACAGGATACTATGGTTCGTGTGAGGGTTCCGATGAATTGCTTTTGCAGACAGGAAGGAAGCTATCCCCATCATTCGGTGTTCCCCTTACGGATGTCTTAAGTGAAGCCAATGGGCATCCTATTTATACGGTCAAAAAGGAGTTAGAAACAGGAATCGAGGTCACGCTGACACTCGTAAGGCCGCAAGGACAGACAGCTTGTTATATGGTTTTACGCTTAGATGCGTCCGGACAACCTGCGCAGGCGGGTCTTCTGAAGTGGCAGCAGCAAGCAAGTGAGCAGTTAATGAAGCTTGGCATCCATGGCGCTTGGAATGTTATGACGCAAGGTTATACTTCTATAGAAGAAGCCTCTCGGCTATATAGTACGAATGAGTGGGTAAGTCAATTAGCTCAAGCGTTTAAGGGCAAAATCGTAGACAGCTACAGGGATGCAAAGACAATCAGTGTATCTCTTTCTTCTGACGAGTTTCAAACATCCATAATGAGCGGAAATCATAAGGTAAATGTACAAATTGCTCTTCATCAGGAATCGACGACTGGTTTATGGCGACTGACTGTTGGAACGCCAATCATTACTATGGAATACTAAAGGACAAAGGAGGGCATCGATGCCCTCCTTTTCTAATTTGTTCGCAGCTGCGAGAACATTCAAAAGAATGGCAATTGCGGAACATTAATAAGGGGGTTGTAATTACATTGGCATTCGTGTTACATTATTCCTCGTTGCTTTGAACGAGCAAATGACACGAACCAATGACGCTTGCTTTCAAACAACATCATCTGTTATTATGATAGACGACAGAGAACGACAAAAATTGGCAAGAAAAAAAGCTTGCAATTGATGAACGCCCTGTGGTATATTACTTCTCGCTGCTTCGGTAACACGGCAGCAAATGAAAGAAATTGATCTTTGAAAACTGAACAACGAGTGAGTAAGCACGAACGAGCAATCGTTCAAAAAAGAGATTGTAAAATCTCGCTAGCAAATCAATGAGCATTTCAGCTTTCAGATATACGGACAAGCAATTGTCCGCTATTATGGAGAGTTTGATCCTGGCTCAGGACGAACGCTGGCGGCGTGCCTAATACATGCAAGTCGAGCGGAGTGTTTCCTTCGGGGAATGCTTAGCGGCGGACGGGTGAGTAACACGTAGGTAACCTGCCTATAAGACTGGGATAACTATCGGAAACGATAGCTAAGACCGGA
>NZ_VRTT01000061.1 GCF_008017805.1 Paenibacillus sp. N3.4
CTCTGCATTTGGTTTTAAGTAGAATCCACTACTCATTCTAACCAAAAGCAACCTACGTTAGGCGAATGAGGGCCGCCTCGTTCATTATGACTAACGGGATTAAGAAAGCAATAAACGACATCTTTACCAGGCAATGAATCACCGCGATCACTTTCCAAAAGACGAAACCAATTTCGCTCCTCAAACATGGAAAATAGAAGCTGAAAAACATCCAAACTAGAAAAGCAAAAAAGATTTGATGATTCCAGCATTTCGAAGCAGTTGGCCTACTTACTTTGCCTGTTCAGACAAGGATTTTTGGTGTACCACAGGAGTTGCTCGCCACTTCCATGATACCAAACAAAGAGGGTGTTTTTTTGTCAAGAGGAGCAAAAATTCTCCATTAAACCTCGCAACCATAAGGCTCAACTAGTTTTTCGTAGGTGCGAAAGTTGAGTAATTAAATATATCAGAATATGATATATTAGTTTATAGAAATGTAATAAGGAGAAATTACATCCATGAAGCTTTCGTTAAAGCACTTAATTTTATCAGTAGCACTGATTTCGGTGATTTTTACTCTGTGTAACAGCACTTTATCTGGTTATCGAATAAGTCAGAAAACACTTATTGAAAATACTTTAGAAACTAACCGAGTCTATGCACAAAAACTTGCCAGTACAACAGAAGTTTTCTTTAAAATGACACTTCAAACGTTGGAGCTGAGCTCAAAGAATATTTCGTTATACATGAGAAGCGATGAATTTAAGCCAAAGCTTTTTCAAGAGGCGGATCGTTTGAAAAATCAGACCAATACGTTTAATTCGGTAGTGATTGTCGCTGCCAATGGTGAAATTCTAGCGGCGTCACCGCAAACTCTAGATATAGTTGGGAAATCTCTAGATTCTACAGGTGGACAGCAAGCTTTAAATGGGAAACGTCCGCTTATATCAAAGCCCTACTTATCTATCACGGGGCGGTTAATTATTTTTATTTCGTATCCGATCTTTGAAGAAGATGGGAAATATCTTGGTTTAATTGGCGGCACCTTGTATTTAAAGGAAGAAAATATTTTGAGCGAAATTTTAGGAGAGCATTTCTACAAGGATGGATCTTATGTATATGTTGTAGACGAGGACGGTCGCATTATTTATCATCAAATGCAAGAACGGATCAATGATCATGTCCCGCAAAATCCGGTCGTACAGAAACTGCTGAAAAAAGAGAGCGGATCTATCCGTGTCACAAACACACAAAATGTGGACATGCTTGCAGGATATGCCTATATTCCGGCGGTTGGATGGGGAGTCGTATCACAGCGACCGACGGCTGTTTCATTAGCACCAACGACGGACATGATGAAAGAAATGATTATGAAATCATTGCCGTATTTATTGTTATCTTTAATACTTATTTCGCTTATTTCCAAGGTAATTGCTCAACCCTTACAGAAGCTAGCGTTCTTTACGGAATCAAGCACCCAAAATAATCAAGATGAAAGTTTGAAAAAGGTTAGAGCTTGGTATTATGAAGCGATTCAATTAAAAAAAGCACTGACCTATAGTCTTGGTTTTTTCCATGATAAAGTAGACTATTTTACATATCAGTCTAAAACAGATCCGTTGACAAAACTTACAAATCGGCGGACGTTAGATGAAGAGACTCAAAAGTGGGCGGAGAATGGGACACCTTTTTCAATTATTATACTTGACATTGATCATTTTAAGAGGGTTAATGATACATTTGGCCATACGAAAGGTGATGAGGTGTTAAAATTTTTGGCAGAACAAATGAGAGAAGTATCCAGGGAAGAAGATATTTGTTGCCGCTATGGCGGTGAAGAGTTTGTGTTACTTCTCCACGACCTGAATAGTGACGAAGCGTTTCAAGTTGCTGAAAAATTACGTAAGAAAGTAGAAAGCACAGTGAGTCCATGCGGCGACATAATTACAATATCTTCAGGAATCGCTTCTTATCCAGTTTGCACGACTAATCTTTCAGTTTTATTTGAAATGGCTGACCTATTTTTGTATGAAGCGAAGAATACCGGAAGAAATAAAAGTGTAGCATCACTCGGTAATCATCAGTTGCCTTCGGTCAGTGCCGATGCTATAAGGTGAACCGTATCACAAGTGATGGTAAAGGAAAAGTTTGAAATAACAATACCATATAAAATGACCGTACAAAGCCAAATGATTTTTGCAGTTTCCCCATCAAAAAGAGAAATTCGGGGTTTTAAATGCACCGGGTTTCTCGACATGCTGGAAAAACCCACAGCTGTAAGCGTTGTGGATTTTGCTTTTTCAGAAGCAATGCTTGTTTAATAATATTATGGCATTTATCCGTAAAGTACTTTGTAGAAAACATGCATAGGTTCGCGAAAACCTAGAAGTTTCGAAAGGGTCGAGCTACCCTCCCTTAGAACCGCCAATATGCATGGAAATAACAATCGGGAGGAAACGAAATGAGTACACAGAGTGTGGGAGTTCCATTAGAAGGTTTTGCTGAATTTAGTCGAACGGTAGCCGCAGAAGGCGCCGTGCTGTTAAAGAATGAAGGACAGATGCTTCCGCTTCGAAATGGCGACAACATTTCAGTTTTTGGCAGAACCCAAGTTAATTATTATCGCAGCGGTACAGGTTCGGGTGGGAGTGTCCATGTTTCATATACGACCAATTTATTGAACGGTCTTCGCAGTAAAAAGAACCTTACCGTTAACGAAGAACTGGCGGCTATCTATGAAAAGTGGATTGAGCAAAATCCATTTGATGATGGCGGAAAAGTATGGGCGGCAGAGCCGTGGCACCAGAAGGAAATGCCTTTGAGCGATGAATTGGTGTCGGAGGCAAGAAGCAAATCGAACAAGGCGATCATTGTGATCGGCCGTACGGCGGGAGAAGACCAGGATAATGCCGACGCGCCGGGCAGCTACCAATTAACGGCCGATGAACAAGCGATGCTGAAGCAGGTTACTGCCTATTTTGAACAAACCGTTGTTGTGTTGAATGTATCGAATATTATTGATATGAGCTGGCTGAACGATGACAGTTATGTACACCCGATACCGTGCGCTATTTACTCTTGGCAGGGCGGTATGGAAGGGGGCAATGCGATTGCCGACGTACTGGCCGGAGAGGTGACACCGAGCGGTAAATTAACGGATACGATCGCTTATTCCATAGAAGATTATCCATCGACCCGCAATTATGGCAATGAATTTAAGAACCTGTATCAGGAAGATATTTATGTGGGCTATCGTTATTTTGAGACGTTTTGCCCGGATAAGGTGCAGTTTGAGTTTGGTTATGGTATTTCTTATACTTCATTTCAAGTCGTGCCTGAAGAAGCCAAGATGACCACCCGAGAAGGAGAAACATACGTTGAAATCGGCGTAACGGTAACCAACACGGGAACTGCTTTTGCGGGAAAAGAGGTCGTACAGGTCTATTACGAAGCACCGCAAGGAAAGCTGGGACAGCCGGCTAAAGCTCTGGCGGCATTCGGCAAGACAAAAGTCCTTCAGCCGGGCGAATCAGAGCGTCTTACGGTTAGCTTCCCTGTTCGTTCTATGGCCTCCTATGATGACGCCGGTGTGACGGGCTATTCTTCGGCTTATGTGATGGAAGCCGGGACGTACCGCTTGTATGTGGGAACCAGTGTCAAACTAGTGGAGGAAGTCAGCGTGGAAAGTCAAGTCGGCTATGTTGTGGAAACTCTTCAAGTGGTGGAGCAGCTGCAAGAGGCGATGGCTCCGATAGAAGACTTTACGAGAATGAAGCCGGGCGCTCGTATGGAAGACGGTTCGTATGAACTTATTTTTGTAGAGGTACCAAAACGCAAGATTGCCATGGCGGAGCGGATCAAGAAGAACCAACCCGAAACTTTGGAGCAGACCGGTAATCAGGGGTATCAATTAAGAGATGTTTTGGACGGAAAAATCGGTATGCGAACCTTCATCGCCCAACTCAGCGACCAGGATCTGGCTGCGATCGTCAGAGGAGAAGGCATGAGCAGTCCGCTCGTTACACCGGGTACCGCTTCGGCTTTCGGGGGAGTAAGCGATCAGTTATTCAATTACGGTATTCCAGTGGCTTGTACCGCAGACGGACCTTCCGGGATTCGTATGGATAGCGGGCAGAAGGCGACCCAGGTTGCTATCGGAACCTTGCTTGCGGCAACTTGGAATGCGGAGCTAGTTGAAGAACTTTATGTCATGGAAGGCAAGGAACTATTGAGCAACAACGTGGATACCTTGCTCGGACCCGGCCTCAATATCCGGCGCAGTCCGCTCAACGGACGCAACTTTGAGTATTTTTCAGAAGATCCGCTGATTTCCGGGGTATTTGCTGCAGCATGCACTAGAGGTATTATGAAAGGCGGCTCTAACGCCACACTGAAGCATTTCGCCTGCAACAACCAGGAAAAGCATCGCAGCAAGGTAGATGCCGTCGTTTCCGAACGCGCTCTGCGGGAGATTTATCTAAAAGGCTTTGAAATTGCAGTGAAGCAGGGCGGCGCGAATTCGATTATGACCTCCTATAATCCTATCAACGGGCACTGGGCAGCGTCCAATTATGATCTGAATACCACGATTCTTCGCGGGGAATGGGGCTTCGCAGGTATTGTAATGACGGACTGGTGGGCTATCATGAATGATGTCGCCGAGGGAGGAACTGCAGATCGGAAGTACACGAACTGGATGGTTCGTGCCCAAAACGATTTGTACATGGTTGTTCCTAACTATGGGGCAGAAATCAACGGCTGGGATGACAATACGATTGAATCTCTGGAAAATGGTTCATTAACCCGTGGGGAACTTCAGCGCTCCGCCATGAATATTTGCGAGTTCATTATGCACGCACCGGTGTTCTCCAGAAAACACGAGATTGTAGAATCGGTTGCTGCCTTCAAGGCGAATCCATCTCTTTCGCCGGAGCGGGTGCAGGCACTAACCGAACATGCACAGGTTAACCCTGCCACAGCCGGATCAACATTTATGAGAGTGGATCAAGCCGGACAATATCGGATCATCGTCCACATCATGTCACCGGAACCGGAACTTGCCCAAAGCGCTTGTAATGTAACACTGAACGATCAATTGATGACGACCATTCAAACGAATGGGACGGAAGGCAAATGGGTCAGACAGAAGCTTGTGAAAATCGAACTGGAAGCTGGCCTTTACGAATTGAAATTGGATTTCGTTAAACCGGGCTTGCAGATCGACTGGATCGAATTTAAACAATTGTGAATGTAGAAACGGCAATGAGTTCATTAAACGGCCATGGCCAAGCCACCTCCATCTTGAAACCCGCTCTTGGAGCGGGTTTTTCCCATTTTCGGTATGAAATTGTAGCCAACAGCATTCAGTCTTACGGATGGGGATAGTGCAAACATCTACGCTGGTAACAGCATAATGAACACCGTTTCCTTCAGGAAGAGTCACTTACATGATCAATAGGTGAAACGATAAATTCCTGATCCGAAAGCTGAAGCCATTCTAACAGAAAAAGCAGCATTGAGAGAATCAAATAATCAAATATTTAACCGGATTTTCCACGATTTGATCTTGAAAAATGTCGGTTTTCTCCTCCAAAATGTGAACCCGGTTTAGAAGCTTTATAAATGACGTTTTCTTTGTTAGCAGAATGACGTCATGACCACAGGTTGTGATATATCTCACATACACTTCATTTTTAGAGAGATATAATCAAATCATAAGGAACGAAGGAGATGGTTCAAATGATGAAATGGTTGAGGGAAAATAATTACGCTGCCATATTGTTGACGATCATTCGCTTATATGTAGGTTGGGAATGGATGATTGCTGGATGGCACAAAATCGCCGGAGAAAAAGCTTTTGATGCTACAGGGTTTTTAAAGGGAGCTATTGCTAAACCTGTTCTTGAAACGGGCACAAATGATATGATTTATGCAAATTATGTGGGCTTTTTAAAAAATTTCGCGCTTCCGCATGCGGGTTGGTTCAATGTTATAGTTCCATGGGGTGAACTTTTGGTTGGATTAGGTTTACTGATAGGCGCATTAACGACAACAGCGATGTTCTTTGGCGTATTGATGAATGTGATGTACATGTTTGCTGGTACGGTCAGCACGAATCCTTGGTTAATGTTGCTAGGTTTCATCATTTTAGCGGCAGGTGCTAACGCAGGTAAGTTTGGTGTGGATCATGTGATTCTTCCTTACCTTCACAAATGGTTCGATAAAATTGTAGATCGATTTCATTTAAAGCCTAAATACAGATAAGTTGAGGGTCACATCAATGATCATATTTTGAAAAGCCTATTCTCTTTCTCAGTAGCTGAGACTAAGAATAGGTTTTTTGTCTAATGCAAGGCTTGGAAGAACGGTTGCAGAAAGACTTCGCAAGAAGATTGCCGCGACCAAAAGTCCTACAGGGGAAGCTGTAACGGTTTCAATCGGAATAACGGATAATACAGATCATCCTGATAATCTGAAAATACTGCTTGAAAGAGCAGACATAGCACTATACAAAGCGAAAAATCAAGGCCGCAACCGTACCGTCATTGAAACTTCACTTAAAATAAATGTATTAGCGTAGGTGTGTGGCTATGTTACGACGGTATTGTGGCGGTGTGACATTTTTCACTTACAGACAATGTTATTTTGACTAAAGTGAAACTATACCAAGCCTTCGAAGAGGGAGAAGTGATGGAAAATGCTTTCGGGAGTTATTCTGGCTGGTGGGGAAAACCGTCGCATGAGAGGAGAACTGAAGGCATTGCTTCCGTTTGGCGGAAAGCCTCTCATTGCTCGGCAGATTGATATAATGAGGGAAATTTGTGATGAAATCATTGTTGTAACAAATGAGCCTAAACCTTATTTAAGCGTAGTAGATCGTTCAGTACGTATTATTACGGATTTTTATGTGGGTCAAGGGCCTCTTGGAGGAATGCATGCAGCACTATCTTTAGCTAAACATGCTTCCATCTGGGTCGTAGGTTGTGATATGCCCTTTATATCCAGTAAAGCTGCGCAGTTACTGCTGCAAAGAAAGTTGGATGGATTTGAAGCCGTTGTTCCTTTGGTGGCTGGGCAGATGTATCCCTTGCATGGGATTTATGATCAAGCCTGCGCGTCTCATATTGGACCTCTGTTACAACTAGGTGAACTCGAGTTTCAGCCTTATTAAAACATGTTTTTTGGAGTGAATTAGGAGATCAGTTCTTACGTGAGAACGGTATCCAATTGAATTTTATTTCCAATATCAACACGTTCGAGGACTACGAAACTATGCTGCACTTGGAAAGCCAACGTTAGTAACGAGCTACGTTCTGTAAAGGGTAGATTCAACCATGATAAGCTTGAAAAGATTTGGCTTACGATTGGGATCGTCATGTTATTTATGTGTTTAGGTGTGCTCGGGATCTCCGCATTTGCAAGGGGCGTCAAGCCGCCGAGTGAGCACCATCACGCCATTGATCCGGTCAAGGTCCAAGTGACGGCGCCTTTCGACAAGCCCAGATGTGGTACACGGATTTGAAATTCCGGGTGCGAACGTCAACATGATGATTGTTCCAGATGAAATCAGTCACGTAAGCAGCCACACCTTTTACGATACCGTTAAGGATCTGATCGTGAATTCGACCATGGGATCGAAAGCTCTCTGAACAAATCCGCAGTCTGGGTGAGTTGAAGCTGATGGCCAAGACCTACGGCTTCGACGCTAAACCGGCAATGAATGCCCGTGAAGCTGTGCAATGGCTGTATTTCGCTTATTTAGCCGCTATTAAGGAGCAGAATGGTGCAGCAATGAGTCTTGGCTGCGAATCCAGCTTTCTGGATATTTATATCGAGTGGGATCTGCGTGCGGGGACGTTGACAGAAACAGAAGCACAGGAACTTGTGGACCATTTTGTTATGAAGCTTCGCATCGTCAAATTTTTGCGCACGCCCGATTACAACGAGCTTTTCAGCGGAGATCCGACTTGGGTGACCGAATCGATTGGCGGCATGGGGCTGGACGGCAGAGCGCGCGTGACGAAAAATTCCTTCCGCTTCCTGCATACCTTATACAATCTGGGGCATGCGCCTGAGCCGAACCTGACTGTGCTATGGTCGACCAAGCTGCCTGAAGGCTTTAAAGCTTATTGTGCCAAGGTATCGGTGGAGACCAGTTCTATTCAATATGAGAATGATGATCTGATGCGGCCTTACTTTGGGGATGATTACGGTATTGCATGCTGTGTATCCGCTATGCGCATCGACAAGCAAATGCAGTTCTTCGGTGCCCGCCGTTTACGGGCAGAAGACGGGGAGCACCCCGGATGGACGTAAAGCCGGAGAACCCTTCGCGCCAGGCGCTAATCCTATGCACGGACGCGATCGGAAAGGGGCGCTCGCTTCAATTGACGATTCGCGTTTCCGGCTATGCGGTAAACTTTATCAAGCTGACGCGGAAGCAGCAGCTTGATGTGGATTCATCGTACGTTCCACGGCACGATGTAAGAGAGAAGAGTACAGACCGATGAAAGGACGCATACACTCCTTCTTTCAGCAAGAAGATGAAAATATAAAATATGAGAGCTAACAAAAAGCCCTTTATGATTAACAACACATCTTATCGCTTCAAAGAACCAATATATACCTACTAAAAAGAAGAGTGTAGCACCCATACTAATGAATCAAGCGCAAAAGGAGCTTTAAAAAGTATCCATGGAAGCATCCCTAAGTTGAGATCTTTTAAAATTCCGCTGTACACTTTTAAATTATAATCTGTATTTTGCTGCGTTCTTTTGGTTCTAAAAGATCGATAAAATAGTTCCAGCCTTCAGACCATGAGGAAGTCTTCGTCTTTGTTTGCAGCAGTAACGCCTTTTCAAACTTTTCATCAAAGTGAGGATCGTCTGAACGAATGTATCCTGTTTTAAATAGATTTGCAGTTAGTTCTTTCGACTGTTTGACATAGACTCGCTCAAAGTCTGCGAACGCTTGATCAAATTTACCTTTGAATTGTTCACCGGGTCCGTTAAATATATCGCCAATGTTTTTCATGATGTTTTGGGCGAGAGTGCGGTCGATATTTCGCCCGAATGCAACACTATTATTTGCCATTGTATCTATTTTTGATAGGATTACACGATCTAACGATCTAGTAAATGCCGTACGAATAGAATCCGAAATCTCGACATTATTGATCATCATTGTTGCTTTGGCTTTAGTCAAACCTAATGATGCGCTAAATATTAGTTCATGAGCAGTCATATCATCTGGCTTCGCTGGTATATCATCCGCACGGGAAATACCGTCATTTGTTCTACGAACAATATTTAAGAGTGCTGAAAGATCTTTTTCTCCGAGGTTCTCAAGCTTTTTTTGATCCGTCATTACATCTGCGCTATCATGACTTACCAAATCACTAAAAAATCAACATTGGATGCAGACAATCCAAAAACTCGATACTTATTCCAGTCCGCGTCATGAGAGTCACTCATGTTTTTGAAATATTGTCTTTTACTATCATATATATTCCCTAAGTGCTGCTTGAATTTTGATATATCGAAATCAGTACTTTTAAAAAAAATACCCATTTCATCTGTTATACCGTTTACAATTTTATCTTTAATTTCAGAAACAAGATCGTTGAGTTTATTTAATTGATCCTGTTGCTCATCACCCAAAATGAATTGTTTGATATTATCCCGATATCTCGCTTCCAACTCGACTAGTTGATCCATTTTTTCTAACGGATCCTGGTATACAGATTCGCCAAATTTCAATTGATAATTTTCAGAGTCCTCGAATGCTTGTTTAAAACGTCCCAAATCAGTCAAGTTTTTGCCTGTAGGGGCAGATGCATTAATTTGGTGATCTCGTGGTGGATTCTTCATTAAATCTAGCGCCTCTTGAGAAATAGTTACATGATCGACAGGAATTCTCGCCTCGATAGGTATGTTACGATGGGCAATTTCGTTAACAGGTATTGCATGCATTTCCATCTCTTTAAAGACATTTGTGCGCGTGTCATTCATCGAACCCAACAACCTATGCGAATAGTTAATATACATGCTCAACCTCCCATATGATGAATATCTCTCATCTTCAAATATAACATACCGACCGTTGGTTTTAAAATTTTCGGAGAAAGTATTTAATATTCTTCAAAAATGGCCACCTTGGAATGTTTACCCTTGAAATCAACTCTCCGTCCACGTCCGCTATGGCTATATTTCTTTTAAGGGATAAAGCAAAAGCAGCTAATACACTTGAAATTGAGGGGAGAGGGGTCATTTAAAATTTAACTAAACTTTAAATTGAGAGATAAGTTCTTGTAACTCTTGAACCATTAGAATTAGGGATTTAGAGGAAGTTGTGATCTCTTCCATAGAGGCTAATTGTTCTTGGCTGGAGGCTGCAACAGATTGAGAATTATCCGATGCACCAGCAGCAATTCTTGAAAGTTCTTCTACAGTAGCAGTAACCTGTTCTGAGCCCGCTGACATTTCCTCCGTTGAGGCTGATATTTCTTCAATTTGTCCTACCATTGAATCGATGTCCTGCAAAATATGGTTAAATGATTCACCTGCTTCTTGGACAAGATTTGTGCCTCTTTCTACTGTTTGAGTACCTATTTTAATCGAATTAACCGCATCCATCGTATCACTTTGTATGACTTCAATAATTGCTTTAACCTGTGTAGCGGAATTTCTACTTTGTTCGGCTAAATTACGAATTTCTGTAGCGACAACCGAAAACCCTCGTCCGTATTCCCCGGCACGTGCAGCTTCAATACTCGCATTTAGAGAAAGTAAATTTGTTCGTGTACTGATTTCACTCATTACTTCAATGATATTATTAATCTTTTTTATGCGTTCACTTAATCTAGTAATAATATCGGAAGTCTCGTTAACAGTTTGATTAGCTAAATTCATGTTCATTACAGCATTTTGGATAATCTCATTACCTTGAAAAGCCATATCGGAGGTTACTTGAGAGACTTCCCTCACAATTGAGCATGACGCAGCAACCCGTTGAACCCCGAGTGTTAACTCTTCCATGGCTCTTGCACTTTCTTTGGAACCTTGCATTTGATGCTCCGCTCCGTTTGCAACTTCTTGAATGGTGGATGATATGACCTCAGCTGCTACACTAGATTGCTCGGCACTTGCCGTCAATTGCTCTGACGTAGAAGCTACATAATTGGCATGATCGGAAATTTTGGTAAACATCTGCTTTAATAATCCCGTTGTTTGGTTGAAATTAGTAAGCATCTGTCCGAACTCATCTCTAGTAGTGACAGGAATTGTTTGTGTGAAATCTCCTTGAGAAAGATAGTGAGATAACTCATTAACTTTTTTAATATGGCTGGTAATATCTCGGCTGTACAAAAATATGACAATAATAATTAGGGCTATACCCACCAGACCGACCAATATAACTTTTTCAATCAGCGAATGAATGGGCGCCACCAATTCTTTATCCGGAAGTGCAATTGCTAAAATCCAATGCGTTCCAGGCATTTCTTGAAAATAAACATGAACATTCTCATTAGATTTTCCGTAATGTAAATTCCCATTCTTTTGAGCAAGTATAGTTTTACCAAGATTTGCTAGAGTTGCGTCTTTATCTTCTTGAAGCTTTTCTTTCATAATCTTATCTGTATCAGGTCCAGCAAGATAGGTTCCGTTTTTATCCAACAGAAAGGCCCAGCCCGTCTCCCCAACTTTGGTCTCACTAATAATTTGTTTAATCTTAGAAAGAATTAGATCACTAGTCGTAACTCCAATAAATTGTTCTTTGGAATTGAACATAGGGACTGTCGCAGTAACCATATACAATTCTCTTACATCATCAAAGTAGGGGTCTGAGAATATGACACTTTTTTTATTTGAACTACTTTCAATTTGTTCTACTGTCGTTTTATAAAAATCTTGGTTGGGATAATCAAAGCTTGGATCACTATATTCTTCCGATGTAATAATTTTATTGTTATCCCATAAAGCATATGTAGAGAAGTATTTCGTACGGGTCTGGTAAGCGTTAGGTTCAAAGAAAATACCAACCCCAAATAAGTCCTTATTTATTTCTAAATTATGGCTAGCGATAGTGTGATAATCATCCAAGGAAAATTTAGTATGCAAATCTTCCACTGTTCTAGCGAAAACTTCCGGAACTTTGCTAGCAGCTGTAATTCGATCTTGAATATTATAACTTATCGTTTGGAGTTGTTGATTCATTTGATCATTTGATTGTTTCACAATTATCGAATCCGAATAAATAAAAGCCAACGAAACCACGGAAACAAGAATAAGGCTAACTAAGGGTAAAATAATGAATAACGTCTTTGCTCTCACACTTCTGAATTTAAGTGTTGGTACTTTCATATTGGTAAACCTCCGGTATCAATCTGTTAATTGAGTTAAACTAAACAAGTTTATAAGATATTTGATAACCCCCTCAAAATATTCACTACTTTAGACCTATACAAACTAAATAATTATCATTATATGTCGATATAATAAACCAAAACTTTACCTAGAGTCAAGTTTATTTGAAAAATCTAAAAATCTTTTTTTGTTAATCTCCAAATTATTCTATAATTGTTTAATTGTACACAAATAGACCCGCCAGATGTATCCCTAGTAGGCCTAATACATATTAACATACCTTTAAGTCAGGTTAGATTGAAATATCTGACTATTCATTATATGGGAGTTCACCTGCACCCTGAATAAGCTTGCGAAAAGTTATCCTTATCCTTCAATCCCACTAATATAATTTTTTATAGTATCATCCATAACTTCTGCTAAATCTTTATTTGCTTCATCTAGAAAACTCCACTGTACGATAACCCCAATATATATTTTCACTAAATTTTCTCCGATAATCATGGGGGATATATTTTTAGTAATAACACCAATTTCTTGACCGTGTTGAATCGTTTTATACATTATGCGTGGCAAAATGTTAAAAATCTCTGATAAAAGTTTTTTATAAACTGGGCTTATTGTACCTAAATGGATCAAATTCTGCGTGATAATACGAGTCTTATGAAGATTTTTTGCCATATCCACTATTGCTTCTCTTAGTTTAGACAATAGTTCTTGACTGTCCTTTACACATAATTCCATACGCTGTTCAAATACTTTTAACTGTTCAAGATCAAAATCATAAAGTAATTCTTCCTTCGTTTTAAAATATGCAAAAAAGGTGGTTTTTGTAACTCCCGCTTTCTTTGAAATTTCTTCCAACGATGTCTTTTGATAATCTTGAATGGAAAAGAGTTCGATTGCAGACTCAATTATCTTTCTCTTCGTATATTCCTTGTTTCTTTCCCTATTCATATTAACTCTCCTACTCATTTCCTAAGAATTCAATAGCCCTTATTTATTATACTGTCGAAATAAACTGCGGTAAAGTAACTATGCATGAATAGAACGTTTTTATTACACTTTGGGATGATTTGTAGTTTCTGAGTAGTATTTCGCCTACTTGATAATCTGGTTAGTTTAGTAAAGCATGGCTTTTTTATGATAACCATGGGTGGCAGCGAACAGTTAATTTTGATTCATGAATCTTTTGCCTCAGTGTTAATGGATGTTGAGTTTTGCGTCGGCGGGCCTAGTATCGATTTAAAACTCAATGTCGACTATTATATATTCAACTCTACTAGCGGTCAAGTATTTGTGAATTTTCTGATTATAAGACAAGTCGGCCTCGTCCGGTGAAAACTGCTTCACTTTTTATGGATCCCATGCATCTCAAACCCGATTGAAATAGACTTGATGATCCGGAGCATTTTTTACCATCTTCCTTGGATTAACCCTAGCTAACAAAGTAGGGATGGACGCTAAGATTTTAAGCAGCGGTAGCCTGAGATAGGAAAATAAAGCCCTAGACTGCCGCTGTCATTATTGAACTGGTTTGCCATCAGTTGAACGAACTAATCCAACATTTCAGTTGTTCTGACCAGATTTCCATATTGAATCGCGGCTTCTTTAACCACTCCGAAATGGGCACAGGCTGTTAGCTTCGGCTGCAATCTCTCTACAATTACTCCGCTTTGAAGTGATTCTTTCATGTTTGCCGTGAACTTTTCGATCGGCCTTCGGAGTTTACCGAATAATGAAGTAAATAAGTCACCAGCAAGCAAAATACGATCTTCGGGGTGATAATAGGCAACATGTCCTAAGCTATGTCCAGGAGTATGGAAAGGGATAATCCCGCCGTAGTTGCCCTTCATGTCTAGAAGTTCTAGCTTATTTTTAGCAAACGGTTTGATGTCGCTAGTCTTGCTTCCTTCTCTTAGTGTTGTATAAGACCTTTCTCCGGTGAGAAATGGAATTTCGAACTCGTGTGCCGTGATAGGAATATGTATATCTTCCGTCAGTGCATAAAGCATTCCTACATGGTCATTATGTCCATGGGTTAGCAGAACACGGTTTAGAGGACGACCGTGGAATGTGGTGCGCAGAACATCACGCATCGGATGCCACATGGAAGGAAAGCCCCCGTCTATTAGAGTCAATCCGTCACGATCTTCGACGATCCATACCATCACAGGCAGCGGCCAATATACGTATCCTGCCCAAACATGGCGAGTCAATTGCTTCAATCTCATTCGTTTCATCACCTTTCATTTTGTGCTTATCCGTACATACACAGTAAAATAATATCGAATCAACAACTCTTCAATGGCTGAAGGGAAGAAGGTCTAATCTTGAATTATGAAATTCTTACATTTAAATATTGATTAATACAGCTAGTTCAGGCTAAGCCAATTCTCAAATTAGTCATTAATTTATGTTGCTATTTAAGGATTTGCCACGAACTGCCTTGGTTCTGGTTTCATACAGGAGCCCGAAGGTGGTCAGCGTATATACTACAAGTAAAGAGAGTGGAACGAGTAAGAAAGCATTTGCCAGAAACAGATATCCAAAAATAAAAGATTTGGTTAATTGCTACTTGAATGTTCATGAACTATTTTCCAATGTCCGTGAGTGTTCTTAATAAATATATTCGTGGCTCTGCCATTTCCTGAAACAAACTTATCCTCGTGATATCCTTCCCAATGGTAAGTATAGATGCATGTAGCAGAATTACTATCTACAGCGATCCATTGAACATTGATCACAGAGTACACTTCATTCTTTATTACATTCCAAGTACTCTCAAAATAATTTTGAATTTCGCTCATTGAAGTAAAGCTTTTGTCGGCGAACCAATACACAGCATTATTATCTAAAATACTTTTGACATAGTTAAAATCATGTGTGTTTGTTGCTTGAATGTATGTTTCAAATGTTTCGATATAGCCCAAGAGAGTTCCCACTTTCTAAAAAATGTGTTTACCTCAAATTTTTCTTTTCTCTAATAACAATTAATTCACAGATTCCAATACTCTATCTTCTGAAAGGGCTTAACAATCCTTAATTCTTTCAATGCCCTTCAGCCAAAATGTTTCTTAACATCATTCTCATAAAAGCTTCAGCATTTACCGCCATAGTTTTAGCTATTCTCAACACACTCCCAAATTCAAAATACTATTTTATATCTAGTTTTATATAAATTTTGATTATTCCAATCTCTGTCGAGATCGGAACAACCAGATACTTATAAGGGGAATGAATAATGGAGTTTCCTTCTTGGATAATGGGATGTGTAATATTAACCATGATTCCTTGTGCTGAAAGCTCGGTGGCAATACCACTGGCAATCCAATTTCCAAACTCTTGAAATGCACTCCAATACATCTCATCCAATTGGTGGATCTCGAATCCGCAAATCATTCGACTAATGATTTGTTTGACAGTTTCCTTACCCATGGTACAGAGGACCTGCCCTTCCATTTGACCTACAATTTGGATGATGACTCCTACCTCGTTACTTTCGAATTTTTGCTGCCGTTCAAGATGCGGGAGAGGCTCCGAATGTAATCCTAAATAACCTTGGAGCACACTTTGACTCACTTTTCTTATAACTAAGGATTCATTGAGCATGCTGACCTCCTATAATGTTGATTTCTATTTGGTTTCATTATACGTCCGCATTCTCATTTCTATATTTGTTTTCATTTCTTTTGGATACCGACGGACGGTATGTTTTCTCGTACACAGTATAATTTTTCTTTAATAATACCTCTAATGCATGGACTGCTGGTGTCCAGAACTGCGTACCCGAACCTTCTCTCAATATATCTATTGCTTTATCTTGCGTCATTGCAGGACGATATGAACGATTGCTTGTCATGGCATCAAATGCGTCCGCTACCGCCATGATTTTAGAATGAATAGGAATATCTTTATCGTTTAACCCCATTGGATATCCCAAGCCGTCTGGACGTTCATGATGGTACAACACGATTTCGTAAATCATTTTTTTCGCATTATCAGTTAAGGATGGAAGAAATTGGTACACACCTCGTAATAATTCTTCTCCTATTACTGGATGTTGTTTCATTATGAGGTACTCGTGTTCCGATAGAGGTCCTTCTTTATGTAAAATAGAATCCGGTATACCTATTTTTCCTATATCATGCAATAAACCACTTAAATAAATAATTTGTCGATGATCAGGAATTAATTTAATTTCTGCTGCAATATGGTATGCATATTTGGCGACTCGTTCACTATGTCCTGCGGTATATGCGTCTCTTTTTTCAAGGGATGCGGCAAAAGCAGCCAATATATTATCATTTGTAACTTCCAATTTATGATTTAATACATTTACCTTTTCTAATGTTTCTGTAATTTTACTCTGATGCAGAATACTAATATTTCTCAAGGTAAATCGAATAACTACAAAGAATAAAAGAAAGGCTTGAGCAATAATTTGATATGTTACATTTCCCTCAATAATCGGAAGTATCTTACTGATTAATATAAAAGTACATAAGGAGAAGGCATCTACCCATGTTAGTATTAATATCTTTCGCCGCCATTCTCGGAACTCCCAAGGAATTTGATTAAGCAAGTGAAAGGAGATCATTGTGGCAATCTGGGTACTGTATAGACAGCTAATAATATTTACATACATACCCAACAGGGGGATGTTAAAAAAAATTAAATTATTCATTAGATGAAAACTTATGTATAGGCATAAAGTCTGCATAATGAGCAATAAAAAATTCCGAGAATACTCAGGTTTATTTTTTCTTCTATTAAAAAACCAAAAGGTTACTATATAAACAAACACGGAGTAAAGTAATAAATAAATACCACCTACCCATAAACTGGCCATCCATGCAAACAAGTGACCATCTTCCCGAAATTTAGTGTTTTTATTTATAATAAAAATGAAGTATATAGGGTATGAACATATATTGATTAGAGTAAAAGATAAATATGTTGCTATTACAACGATCATTACTATTACCGCTCCCACAATGGAATTATACTATTTTTTAAAAACATAACGAATTCATGTATTAGTATGTCGAACTTGTAATGTTAATGTATAATTTGCCGGTGGATGTGTTCAACAACGGATTTAGAAAAAGGGGGAACTTCTTCCCGTAATCAAAAGATCACGTGGGGAGTATTTTTGAATATAAAAATTTAAATTTGTGATATTTGATCTTGTAGATCCTGAACCATTTGAATTAAGGATTTCGAAGCAGTTGAAATTTCCTCCATTGAAAGAACTCGATTGCTCCGCATTTGCAGTCAATTGTTTGGAGGTAGATGCCACGGAATTTGCGTGATTGGAAATTTTGGTTAACATTTGCATTCATAGCGGCGCCAACAATTCTTTATCCGGGACCTGCAAGGTAGGTTCCGTTCTTGTCCAACAAGAATGCTCAACCTGTCTCTCCAACTTTTGTTTCGTTAACGATTTCTTTGATTGTTGTAAGAACAATATTACTGCTCGTAAATAACCCATTACTTAAGACCTATGAAATTGCGATAATTATCATCATATGTCGTTATCATAAACTATGCATTACTCATAGTCAAGTTTATTGGAATAATCAGACTATTAAAATTATTCGAACTATATTTATTTTCTTCTCTTAATAGATCTTAATCATATGACTGAAACCCATCGCATTCTTTGTTTTTCACATTAGCTAGAGGATATATATCATCCGTTACATTGAAAGTCCTGTAACCCAAGCTGTAAAATTTAGTGTAAGTTGGCGGTGGGTTTGCAGGATGTTTATATTTCCCGAATTGTTTAATACGATTGTATCATTCTTTTCAAGGAGAGAAAGTTCATCCAATAATCCTCTGACTTCTTCAATCATTCTTTTGATGAAAATAATCCGTTTTACTGAAGCTTTTTCGAACACTAAAAAGTTTGCGAATCCTTCGATTACGGTCTGTGACATATCTCATAGAACGCTAATTACAAAATTAGTACATTATAAGTAGCCGATAAAGAAAATAATTTTAGATAAGGTGATGATAAATGATTACTTGCGAACAATGTGGTAAGACAAATGGATATAGGAAGTTAGGAAATAGTTGGGTTTGTGCAGATTGTAAAATAGGAGATGTTAAAACTACGCTGCAAAACAGTGGGGGTAAAGTTACTATTGTTAAAGAGAAGATAATAGGATATGAAATCGAAGGTGAAAATGCGGAGGGTTATTAGGAAGAAAGTAATACGAAAGCTTTCCATGCAAACGCAGAAATGTTGGCGGCTAATGTGATATACAGCACAGCGCGAATCTATTGGCAAAGCTTATACTAAAGGAAGATAGTAAACGAACCTTGGGAGGGATTCTGTATGGCCACACATGCTACAGGCTACACTTCGGGGATTGCTTCTTCAAACCCAGTGGAGCTTGCTTTTGCTACGGATCGTTTAAAGGAAGAGCATAAAGAATTGAGAGAGAAGCTAAGGCTGCTTGAAACGAGTGCCAAGGAATTGATTCTATTGGATGATTCGGGGAAGGGCATACAGCTGGTCCAAGAACTCAGATTACTGACCGATCAATTTATGATTGAGCTGGAAAGACATTCTGAATGGGAAGATCAGGAATTGTTTCCGTTCCTGTTAACTTATTTTGATCGCCAACCGGCTCCCTCGATGATGCCTTCCTTCTGGGTATTGGAAAAGGACCACCAACTTGGCATTTCGTTTATTCAGTCTTTTCAAGAGGCTATTATTGATGTAACACCTTTAGTTGTGAAGAAGCGATTAGCCGATGCCGCAGCGCATCTCGTACAGGCATGTCTGATATTAAACGACCATTTCACCATGGAAGAACAACTTATATTCCCATTAACGGAAAAAGTATTAACAGATTTGGAGTATTTTTTCTCATAGGAGATGAGCCTGATGAAACTGATTATACATGGAAAAGACGTTAAAGTGACCCCCTCACTACAAGATTATGTGGAACGTAAATTAAGGCGATTGGAACCTTGGTTTGAAGAAGATTGTGATATGCATGTTACCCTATCTGTTCAAGGCCATAAACACATTCAGGCTGCAGAAGTGATGATCACTTGCAAAGGCACCTTGCTTCGCGCGGAAGAAAAAGGGAATGATATGTACGCATCGATTGATGCTGTCGCAGACAAGTTAGAAAGACAGTCACGAAAGTTAAAGGATAAGATCAAGATTAGGATGCGCCAACAAAACGGATTAAAGGAGCAGGTGCTTGAAAGCATGGCGCCTTCAAACAGTGAATATGACTCCCCATTTGAAGTTGCTCGCGTTAAGACCGTTCCGAACAAACCGGAAGATATTGAGGAAGCCATTCTTCAAATGAATATGCTGGACCATAACTTTCATTTGTTCTTTAATAGAGATTCCATGAAAACAGAACTTATTTATCGTCGGAATGACGGTACTTACGGTCTTATTACAACTGTATGATAGAAGGAGGTATGGGTTATTCCCGTACCTCTTTTTTGAGTGGAAGCTTAGCGTTTAAAGATAGATTCGGTTCAATAAGTGGTCGACTAAACCGACGCACCCATTCTTGCGATAGCAGCCAAGTAAGCGTGACGGCAAACAGCAGGACGAGTGTCATTTGCGAAGCAGTGTGCACATGGGTGAGGATTGGAAAATGAGATAATGGTAAAAAATCATCTGCAGATTTTTGATTCATTGAACATCCAGAAGGAAGTTTTTGGGGAAATTCCAGGGCTGGCATGCCGCAGTGATTAAAGTCACGAAACGATAAGATGGGTTGTGATTCTCCTCACAGTGAATTCTGAAATAAAGGTTTATAATGTGATTACAGCAATAAAAGGAGGAATGATGTATGGTAAGACTTCAACAGGTTCTGGAGCGGTTAAAGGACGAACATGGCGCGTTGAAAAAGGAGCTTGACCATGTTCAAGACATGACAAGACATATGGTGGGAATGCTTGGCTCAGAAGAGGCGAAGCGTTTACTTCAAGAAATTCGAAAACAAATGGAACTTTTTATGCAACAGCTCGAGGCACATGAACACTGGGAGGAAGAGGAGGTGCTGCCCCTCCTTGCTGAGTATGCGAACCAGGGGATGGAGCCCACTTTTTTGACCTCAACTTGGGTTCTGGAAGAGGATCATAAACAAGCAGAACGATTTGTTCGCTCATTTCTTGACCATGCTGAGCAATGCAAAGGGGCTGATAGCGTCAAACTGAAAAAGGCGATTTCGCTGCTTAGTGTGGCCTGTTCCGTACTATCCGAGCATTTATCATCCGAAGAGGAGATGTTTTTCCCGGTTGCAAATCAAATGCTGAGCGATATAAGGGAATAGTGATTTTCTCACATCTTCGAATTGAAACAAGCGATATAATGAAGGTGTCATTGAAACCAATTATTTGGATTACTCTGAGCAGGTCATTGGAAAAATCAATGAAAAAATTGCGGACTTCTCCAACATTCATATTGAAGTGAGAAGCGGTTCGATTACCAAAGAAATTCTGGATTATGCAGATGAAATTAATGCAGATCTTATTATTGTTGGCAGCAGAGGTCTTAGTAGCATTAGTGAATTTGTTCTGGGCAGTGTCAGCCATAATATTGTTCAGCACGCCAAACTCCCTGTACTTGTCATAAAATAAAGGGAATCAAGCAAAAAAAGGACACCACTCTTCTCAAGAAATGTGGAGTCCTTTTCATGTATATTGAAAAAATCCCACATGAGCTACATGCGGCATATTTCCAACGGGCAGTTTTCGCAGTGGCAGATATCGCGGAGGTATGCTGCATTCTTAATCATAATTTGCCCGTTATGAAACTCAACAGCATCTTCTTTTTTCATGTCGCTTAGCATCCGATTGACGCTTTCACGTGTAGCTCCAATCATATCGGCCATTTCAGAATTGCTGATCTTGTAATTAATTAGGGTATGTTTACCATTAGGGATGCCATACGAATTGCTTAGTCGAATTAATAAAGAACAAAGCGCACCTGGCTTGCCGTACATCATTAAATCGCGGAATTTCGATTCTGTCATGCGGTGCATGAGCCCCATCCATTTCATAAATTCAATAGCTAGGTCTCCGTGCTGCCATAGAAGTACCTCGAGGTCTTTTCGCTGAATCACACCAATTTTACAATCTTCTGTCACCTCGGCACTAAAGCTCTGCAAAGAGTTCTGAAAGGGATCCATCTGGCCGAACAAATCACCCGCCTGATGCAGATAAAGAATGAAGCTTTTACCCGTATCGGACAGCTTGGTAATGCGAACCCCACCCTGTATGACGTAATATAATTTGTCGGCAGTGTCGCCTTCCCAGAATAAGTAGTCGCCTTTAGCTGCATGCTTCACATACATGATGCTTTGAAGTCTTTCAAAACTTTCTTCAGAGAAGAAATTCATAATTCCTTTATGAGCTTTCGTTTCCGTGTGATCGCAAGTGTTGCATTCTTTTTTCGCTATATGATTCATGGCCATCTGGACCAACTCCTCAACGTTTCTTTGTTATCTTCATCATAACGGCTTTTCGTGGTTTTGGTTATCGGGAGTTATACTGATCTTTTAAGGTGAAACTCCCTATCTTCGTGTGAGAAAAATCACAGAACAATTCCTTATTTCCCTAGCGATACGCTAAGGCAAAACATCGGAATTAGGGCTGAAACTCCTGATGCGGAAATCAGGGTTTTCCCTGACTTACAAGAAGAGTAGAAACGACTACAATGTGATGTATGGATATTCTGCAACGTTTCGTCGATGGGAGGTGGCCGATATGGCGTTTGGCGATGCAAACCTGATAGCAGAATTGGAGCTTTTGCGAAGCTTGACGTCAAGCGATTTCATTGCATTGGCACATCTTCAGGGAAACATGGGGCGGGGCGGCTGGGACTATGTGTTGGGAAACAGTAATGATCGTTATCAGCAAATGGTTATCAAATCAGGCAATGGATTAGCGGGTCATGCTCTACGTCTGGGCAGATGGGTAAAGCTCGATGATACGCATCCTAAGAGTAGTCAAGAAAGGCTTCATTGTCCTCTTATGCTCGCTGAACAACTGAAGACTGCTGCTGTGTTTCCGCTTGTGACGACTTCCAGCCCCGTGATATTGGGCTTGCTTTATATGGGTAAACGAGAACAAACCAGATTTGAACCCAATGAATGGCTTGCAGCCCATGATAATCTCTACACATTAGCTTCAATATTAGTGGAAATTAAAAAAGAATCCGTGAAATGAATTCCATTACTTACTGGAATTCATTTTTTTTGTTATGATTAGTGCAGACTAAGATAAATCGGGAGCATTATCCGGTTATTAGGAGGATGGGGATATTGAAAGTTCTGGTCGTGGATGATCACGCAGTAGTTAGGTCAGGTTTAATGATGCTTCTCCATGGCAAGCATGACATAGAAGTAATTGGGGAAGCAGCGGACGGTGAAGAAGGCTTTCAGGCAGCTCTATTGCTGAAACCCGATGTAGTTTTAATGGATCTTAATATGCCGACTGGCATGGATGGGCTCACTGCGACCACGGAGCTGAGGCGTTTAATGCCGAACTTAGCCATTTTGATATTGACCATGCATGACGATGACGAGTACTTATTCCGAGCTATTCACGTTGGCGCTTCAGGATACATATTGAAAAGTGCGCCGCATGAGGAACTGTTAACGGCTATCCGCTCTGTTGCTGCGGGAAATGCCTATCTGTATCCAACAGCAACGAAGAGGCTCATGAATGAATATATAGAACGATTGAAGCAAGGCGAAAATACGGACACATTTGAAACTCTTTCGGAGCGTGAAAGGGAAGTTCTAGCTCTTATTGCCAAAGGATTCTCAAACAAAGAAATTGCAGAACAATTAATCATCAGCGTTAAAACAGTGGAATCACATAAAAGCAACGTGACGGAGAAGCTAGGCCTCAAGACGAGACCGGAACTCGTGAAATACGCTGTGAAGAAAGGACTGTTGAACTTTGAGTGAGAATTTGAACAGGGAGTACCCTGAAGTAATCGGTGAGAATGTGACTGAACTATTAAGTCTTCTTGATAATCATATCGCGGACTCGTTGTTTCAACAGGATTTGAGACAGTCGCTTAAACAATTATCCAATGTTAAATTTGCTCTCGACGAATCCTCCATTGTAGCCGTTACTGACCAAAGAGGGAAGATTCTGTATGTGAATGACAAATTTTGTGGAATTTCCAAGTACCCCCGGATTGAACTTATCGGTCAAGACCATCGGATTATCAACTCTGGCTATCACCCGAAGGAATTCATGACAGAGTTGTGGAAAACCATTTCCTCAGGGCAGGTATGGCGCGGCGAAATTAAAAACAAAGCTAGAGACGGAAGTTTTTATTGGGTAGATACAACCATCGTTCCATTCGTGGATGAACAAGGACAATCCTACCAATATCTGGCCATTCGTAATGAAGTAACGGAATTGAAGCGTGTGGAAGAAGAACTCCAACTGTTGATGTCGCAGGTCATTCAAATTCAAGAGGAAGAGCGCCGCAAGTTTTCACGCGAGCTCCATGATGGCATTGGTCAAAGCCTTTTCTCGTTGTTGATCCAAATGGATAGATTGATCGGGGACGGAGAGACAGAAAATTCGGAGTTGATGCTACTTAGAAATCATGTTTCCGGAATCATCGAAGAAGTGCGAAGTCTGGCTTGGCAGATACGCCCTTCCGTATTGGATGATTTAGGTGTTGTGCCTGCTGTTCGAACTTATATTGAAAATTATACCAACCATTACGGGATTCGGATCGTGTTGGATAGCCGCTTGCGTAGAAGATTGGGAGCACTTGTGGAAACCACCATTTACCGTGTGATACAAGAGGCTCTTACCAATATTGCCAAGTACGCGGATGTGTCAGAAGCCAGTGTTGTCGTTCACGAGATAGATGAGAGTGTTAAGGTTCTGATAGAGGATAAGGGAAAAGGATTTGTCAGAAAGAGCATTTCAAAAGGGGTAGGCCTTTTTAGTATGGAAGAGAGAGCCAAAAGTATTGGCGGCAAGTTAGATATTCACTCAGAACCGGGACAAGGAACAATAGTCAGATTGATCGTTCCTTTGAAATGATCATTCGTGTGTTGTAAAAGGATGTGCCTCCATATCATGTTGGGGGCATATCCTTTTTGTATAGTAACTTAATTCACATACCTTTCCTTATACATGTTCTATATTGAGGTAATTAGTCGTGTAGGAGGAGTCATCATGGGATTTGCAAAACCAGAGCAATATGGGAACGAACGGTTGAAGTTGGTTTAAAAAAGGCCCATTTAGGGTACAAGAACCAAATTGATGCGCGGCTTTTTGGGCGGGGCTTATATTGCCTTAGGCTTTCTGCTGTATATCAGGGTTTAATTTATGATTAATTACAGTGGGGAACCTCATAGGAGCTGTGTTCATCGCTTATGTGTTCAGACATCTGGTTGGTTTAACCGAACATGGCGTATATGTAACAAAGCTTGTAAAGCTTGTCCAAGCTAAAACTGTAGAGCCGTTTTCAGTGGCGCTCTTATCAGGTATTGGCTGCAACTGGTTAGTAAGGCTTGCAGTACTCTGTTATAACTTAAGGCAAAGACGATTAATAATTTGCTTTGACCGCAGTTCGTATTTCCTCGACCGTAGCGAAAAAAACATTATAGATGACCGACCTTTTCAACCAAGCCCATAAGCCCTCAATTCAGTTTAACTGCGGACTGTAGGGAGGCAGAAAAACGAGTTCAAGTTGCTGCACATGAGCTTTCAGGAACGGTTGGATCAGTTTTGCATGATGGATCCGGGTGTTGTCCAGAATCATCACGGTCTTTCCTTCAGGATATTTGGCAACGATGTTTTCCGGAAATTTTCTTTCCAATAGATTTCACCTGCTTCATAGTCGAGTGTGCCCATCAGTTTTGCATCAGGATGTTTTCCGTAAGTTGGAATTTCTGTTGCCCTTCGGAAACCACGTATTTGCTAAGACTTGATAATCTCGAATCATCATTCATCTTCAAACAGGTATAAACTAATTGGTTGTCACTGTGATTTGTATCACATCTTACTGAACCTCATGACCTATACAATGAACACATATCAATTTTCAGTGGTTTGGGAATGATTAAATATTAAAATAGGAATCTGAAGGGGGGAGTAAGCTATGAGTATGCTACCGTACGCCGTTATATTAATTACTCTTGCTTTGGTGTTCTACACCATTGGGGTTTGGGCGGAAAATATCCAGGGAGTTTTGAAAAAATGGCATCTAGGAATGTTCTGTTTAGGGTTAGTATTTGATACATCTGGTACTTATGTCATGGGGCAACTAGCGAAGGCAGGTTCAAATCAAAATGGTTCCTTTCATCTGATTACAGGGGCGCTTGCACTTATTCTAATGCTGATCCATGCCATTTGGGCATTTATTGTTTTGTACAAAAATGCCAAGCAAATGTTGCAAAAATTCCATAAGCTCAGCGTGATCGTTTGGATCATCTGGCTGATCCCATTCTTATCAGGAATGATCTATAGCATGCTTAAATAACGGATTCGATGAACCAAACATCATAAAAATCAAAGATAGAGCTGACGATTCCAAATGTGATCATAAATTTGCAATGAATTTGATATCCAAGCGTCGCGATTTATCGATCATATCAGAATCCAAGCAGGGAGTTAGTTGTAGTCCGTTTCTTTTTTCCAACTTACTGGTTCGATTTATATTCGATCGGGATTGCTCGTAAATAAATGGGGAGGTTAATGTATGAATAATCCGCTACAATCATTTTGGAGTCAATCAGTTGAGGTACTGTTAAAAAGCCTTGAGACAACCTCTCAAGGCTTAACGCAAGATGAGGCTGCAAAACGATTAATTCAATATCGTTCGGATTTAATCAAGCCTCAGAAAAGGTTCGATTTGTTATCCCTTTTTTTTCTCAAATTAGAAGTCCAATCGCGTTGATTCTTCTCATAGCGGCAATCTTATCGTTTTTTTTGCATGATTATACGGATGCGATTATTATTTTGGTGATCGTTTTTATCAGCAGTTTCCTTGGTTTCCTGCAGGAAAGAGGAGCAGCTAACGCAATGAATAAATTATTGGCTATTGTACAAATCAAAGCCAATGTGATACGTGATGGAAAATCGCTGGAATCTCCTATAAATACACTGGTTCCTGGCGACGTGATCCAATTGCATTCCGGGGATGTTCTTCCAGGAGATTGCCTCGTACTGGAGGCCAATGTATTGTTTGTAAACGAAGCTGCCTTAACCGGGGAAACCTTTCCCGTAGAGAAATCTCCAGGCGTATTGGAAGAAGATACAGCTCTAGCACAACGCATAAACACTCTCTATATGGGGACCAATGTAGTAAGCGGTACGGCTAAAGCTTTAATCATCCGTATAGGTAATAAAACGGAGTTTGGGCAAGTATCCGAACGTTTAAAGCTTCGACCTGCGGAAACAGAATTCGAGCATGGTATCCGTAAATTTGGCTATATGTTGATGGAAATAACGTTAATCTTAGTTTTCGCAATCTTTGCAATAAATCTATTTCTGGATCGACCGGTTCTGGATTCTTTTTTATTCTCATTAGCATTAGCTGTAGGTCTGACACCGCAGCTACTGCCTGCGATCATCAGCATTAACTTGTCCTACGGCGCCAAACAGATGGCAAATAATAATGTTATCGTGAAACGGCTCGCCTCTATTGAGAATTTTGGCAGCATGAATGTACTCTGTTCCGATAAAACGGGTACGCTAACCGAAGGTACAGTGCAAATAGATTCGATTGTCGATGCGAATGGCGCCTCCAGTGAAAAGCTGGAGCTGTATGCGTATCTAAATGCACACTTTGAAACGGGTTATTCAAACCCAATCGATGAAGCAATTCTGGCCCACAAAAAAATAGATATTAGCAGCTATACGAAGCTGGACGAAATACCTTATGACTTTATGAGAAAACGTTTAAGCATTCTTGTCTCAGAGGATAATGAACGCCTTATTGTGACGAAAGGCGCATTGCAAAATATTTTGGACATTTGTTCTTTCATCGAAGCGGCAGATGGAGCTCAAACGGCGATTGCCCCAGAGAAGGATCGTATTGCAAAACAATTTGAAGAATACAGCCAAAAAGGACTACGGACTTTAGGCATAGCAGTTAAACGGAAAGTAGATTCGGAGAAAATTACTAAGGATCAGGAGAAGGATATGGTGTTTCTCGGTTTCCTGCTGTTTAAAGATCCGCCCAAGCCTGGAATCCCCGATACAATTAAGCAATTAAAACAGCTTGGCATTGCTTTAAAGATAATAACGGGTGATAACCACCTGATTGCCGCTAATATTAGTGAACAAATCGGCTTGGTTCACCCAAAAGTCCTGCTTGGCAAAGAGCTTGCCGCGATGAGCGATGAAGCTTTAATGCATCAAGTAAATATCATTGATGTATTTTCTGAAGTTGAGCCGAATCAAAAAGAGCGAATTATTCATGCAATAAAAAAAGCAGGTAATGTAGTCGGCTATATTGGTGACGGTATTAACGATGCTTCAGCTCTACACGCTGCAGATGTCGGTATTTCCGTTGATAGTGCAGTTGACGTCGCCAAAGAAGCAGCGGATATTGTATTACTTGGCAAGGATCTGAATGTACTAGTTCGAGGGGTTCAGGAAGGTAGAAAAACGTTTGCTAATACGATGAAATATGTTTTTATGGCGACAAGCGCTAATTTTGGAAATATGTTTAGTATGGCTGGAGCCTCACTATTTCTCCCTTTCTTGCCTTTGCTGCCTAAACAAATTCTATTGACTAACCTACTTACAGATTTCCCTGAGATGACCATAGCTTCGGATAATGTAGATTCTGAAATGATCGATAAACCGCGACGTTGGGATATTAAATTCATTCGCAAATTTATGATCACATTTGGAATCGTCAGCTCTATCTTTGATTTTATGACGTTTGGAGTTCTTAAATTTATGCTTCATGCGACGCCTGAACAATTTAGAACGGGCTGGTTCATCGAATCCGTTATTTCAGCATCGCTGATGTGTTGGTTATTCGCACCCAAAAGTCTGCATTGAAAAGTACACCTTCGAAACCACTCATTTTTGCTACCTTGGCTATTATGGTTGCGACACTCATCTTCCCATTTACATCCATTGGCAGAATTTTTGGATTTACCTCAATCCCAAACGAAATTCTTGTAGCAGTTGGTCTCATTATCGTTCTATATATCCTCACAGCGGAATACACAAAAAGAATTTTTTACAAAAGGATGAGAATGTAAATAAACGGGTTATGGAGCAAATAATAAATTACATTATACAAAAACTCAGGGTTATCAAACCGCAAATATTCTTCTGATTGGATCATTCTATTCTTCCCTATCTTTACAATTGGTTTGAGAAACACCAACATCCCAAAAGAACCAAAACGGAAACGAAAGAACCCCTAATATATAAGGCAGATCAAGGAGCGAATGGTTATGAAAAATACGGTGGAAAATGATGGGTACGTTACTGAACCGATGAACTCTGGTGAATGGTTGCAATTTGTCAACCGATTGGAGAAAGAGCATGCTTTTTTGGCGCAGGAGTTGAATCAATTTTATACTACCTTACAAACCGCTAATGGTAACAATAGTCAAGACGAAAATGGGTGGATAGACATGATCCCTGCCTTACGGAGGCTAGTGCTTGGTTACACTTTGCAATTGGGCCAGCACTTGGAGATGGAAGAGCAAATTTTACTGCCTGCGATGGAATTGTATTGCAAAGCGGAACATACCTATCCATCCGTTCGGTTTTCCTCCTTGTTGATGGAACAACATTTTCACTCAGCGCGCGCTTACTTTCCGATGTTCATCGATCAAACGAACACACCAAAGGAATGGTTATCTAGAAATGAAGTTAAAAATATGGCTACTTACTTGCGCGAAGGGCTTATTATGTTGGCGGAATACTTCAAAGTTGAACAACAATTCGTCTTGAGGCAAGCGGAACAAATGATAAAAGATATGTGAGGCATAAATGGGTCTTGGTGCAACATTAAAACGGATCAAAGACAGTCATCATATTTGTTGTTTGACTATGCTATCAGCCCAAACATTTTATTGATCAATTCAACTGCAGAAAGGACAGACGAATGATTGCATTCGACCTGTCCTTTCTTTATCATATGCATGACTTCTATCCCAACAATTGTTTTCTCCGCAGTACTGAAAGACTTGAATCCCAGCATTGGTTTAATAGCTTTCTTTATGAATCGCTGATCTTGTTCAATAATATTGTTTAGATATTTCTGTTATCGTAGTAATGCTTCCTGATTCATAGCTTTCTCGTCCTTCAATTACTGGACTGCGATAGGGTATCGACCGTGATCACGCGCGGCGATTGATTGTAAGGTGAAGTCAACGCTTTCTTGAAAAAACGTTTGGCTACCATCTTACTGTTAGCAAGATAACCTCTGATTCATACTGCTTCCATTTAATAAAATCTAATTCCATTTTTAATGTAACTGCTCCATCTCATGTATTCATTAAAATCAATTTATCATGTATTAGAGCTTTGCACCACAACCCGACTCTTTTCCTCCTCCATCCCGACTCCTGGGAAGATGAAGGTATTGACTCTTGAACAGCAGATTCCATTGAGTATCCTTCTTTCTTTTATCCAATATCTTTGGTTCAAGGCAACATTATATATAGGCAGTAAGTAATCCGTGACGTAAAAGGTCTTTAATCCATTCAGTATCTTTCACATCCGTCTTTCTACCTCTTGTTTGCTGCTCTGACATTACCCTTTCAGCTCCTCACCGATTGATTCGTAATCACTTTTAGATATATTTCGTAGGCATCCGTCCATTGGTCCGCATCTTCAGCCTCATATCGATCAGGAGGAAAAGAATCCATAACGATCGGGTTATCCAAATGCAGGGGGGGATGCTAGGGATGTTGACTTCAATGAGCTTCAAATGCAATGAAGTAAAAAATAGCGTTAGCCAGCAAACATAGCGTTGGTTCTCTTGACGACGCATTGTAAATAATTGATAGCGTTATCATTTAATGAAAATCTATTTAAAGGAGACCGATATTTGCTGGGTTTTTATCCAAGGTGATTACACGTGGGATTTAAGTATGTGGAGAGGACAAAGCCCTTGTAAAGAAGCGCTTATCCCGATTTTTAGATAACATGAAATCAATGGTTTTCCCCATAGAATCAACCGCTCTGTATAAATACTTCCACTGACCTTTAACTTTGATGTAGGTTTCGTCGTTCCTCTAAGAATCGTTTGTAGGTTTCAATAAGGGACGCATTCGTTTGTCGATTTCGGGTCCAAATTCATGGGCCGATCTCATAATCTTGTATGGGAAATCCTTAATCCTCAATCAAATACCATCTCACCGTAAGTAAAATGATTGCCGATTCATATTGCTTCCATTTAAATAAATCCAATTTCGTTTCCAAAGCAAGTCGCTCCACAACCGAAAAAACCTTAATCAATTATAAAAATTGAATTTCTAATTCGGTAGCCCAGATTTTGCAATACTCATGCCTCCGAACCCGCGCCGTTCCAGCATTCTGTAAAGAAAAGCAGATGTGAGAAAAAAATGCCGATGGACGTTGAAAGCGCTTTGTTTTATCGTAAACGGCAAGGGAGTCCAACACCCGAACAACTATACGGAAAGGATGGTGTATCTATTTGAAGCATACTACGCTGGCAACGGCTCCGGCAAAAACGGCAGCGACCCGAAGGTCCCCCTTCGTATCCTCGATGCGCAAGCATTGGGATTTGTACGCGCTCTTATTACCGGTGATAATTTATTTCATTATTTTCCATTACATCCCGATGTATGGCGTACAAATCGCGTTCAAAGAATTTATCGCCTCTAAAGGAATTAATGGCAGCCCATGGGTCGGTTTCCAGCACTTCGAGAGGTTTTTCGACGGCTTTTACTTCTGGCGGGTGATTCGAAATACGCTTGGAATCGGTCTGTACGAGCTGATCGTGGGCTTCCCGGTACCGATTATTTTGGCGCTCCTCATAAACGAGGTTCAGTCAAAATCGTTCAAGAAAACGGTGCAAACCGTCACCTACGCCCCCCACTTCCTGTCCACCGTCGTTATGGTCGGCATGCTGCTCATCTTCCTGTCGCCGCGCTACGGCATCGTCAACACCCTCATCGAATGGTTTGGCGGGGATCAAATCGCCTTCTTGACGGAGCCCGGCTGGTTTAAGACGGTGTATGTATTTTCAGGCGTCTGGCAGCAGATGGGCTGGAGCTCGATCATTTATTTGGCGGCCTTGACCGGCATAGATCCTCAGCAGCATGAAGCGGCTAAGGTCGACGGGGCAAGCCGTTTGCAGCGAATATGGCATGTTAATCTGCCCGGCATCTTACCGACCATCATCATATTACTTATCTTGAACGTTGGATCTATCCTGGCCGTTGGCTTCGAAAAAGTGTTTTTGCTGCAAAATCCGCTCAACATGGAAGCGTCTGACATCATCTCTACTTACGTATACCGAAGCGGGATCTTGGAAGCACAGTACAGCTTTTCCGCTGCTGTCGGTCTGTTCAACTCGGTTATTAATTTCTTCATGCTCGTGACCGTCAACTTTATTGCCCGAAAGGCGGGTGAAACGAGTTTATGGTAAAGCAATCGTTCGGAGACAAAATATTCGTCTTTATCGTGCACGCTTTGCTCGTACTGGTCCTGATCACGGTCCTGTACCCGCTCGTATTCGTGCTCGTCGCTTCGATCAGTGACCCGGGCAAAGTCGTGAACGGCGAAATTTGGCTATGGCCGGAGGGCATTACGTTTCACGGCTATGAGAAAGTGTTTCAAAACAAAGATATTTTGACAGGATATGCGAATACAATCCTTTACACCTTGTTAGGGACATGCGTCAATCTCATCATGACGATATGCGCCGCCTATCCACTATCGCGCAAAGAGCTTTACGGACGCAGCTTCGTTACGGCGTTGTTCGTATTCACGATGTTTTTTAGCGGCGGGCTTATTCCGACGTATTTGCTTGTCAAAAAGCTCGGCATGGTGAACACGATGTGGGCGCTTATCATTCCGAATGCGGTGGCTGTCTGGAACATTATCATTATGCGCACGTTTTTTCAGCAAAGCATTCCAGGAGAAATTCAGGAATCGGCGCAAATTGACGGCTGTAACAACCTTCAAATATTGCTGCGTATCGTCCTGCCCTTGGCGCTTCCGATCCTCGCCGTCATGACGTTGTTTTACAGCGTAGCTCATTGGAACTCTTATTTCAATGCTCTTATTTATTTGACGGGTCGTGAGAAGTATCCGCTGCAGCTCGTGTTGCGCGAAATTTTGATCCAAAGCAACATGAAAGATATGGTCGCAAGCGGGGAAGAATCACTCGCAAAAAGCGTTATGGAAGCTGAATCGATCAAATACGCAGTCGTGATCATAGCCAACCTGCCTGTACTGATGATGTATCCGTTCCTGCAGCGGTATTTCACCAAAGGTCTTACGATCGGTGCGGTGAAGGGTTGATTATTTTTTTTGAAAATAAATGGTATTTTGAAAGTGGAAATATACAGCAAAAATTGGAGGCCAATCACATGACTCAAAAAAAAATGTCACCATATTATTATCGTTCGTTTTGTCGATCAACTTGTTGTCCGCTTGCTCCGGAGGCGGGGCGAAAAGTCCTGGCGATACGAAAAAACCAGAAGCGGGAATTAGCACAACGGGAATGCCCATTGCACCCGAAAAAATAAACCTGAAGATGATCGCCGGTAAAGCACCTACGACCGCTTCCAATTGGAACGATGTCATGCTTTGGCAGGAGTACGAAAAACTGACGAGCATTCATGTCGACTGGGATATGATTCCGGACGAAACCTTGACGGAAAAGCGCAACATCATGCTCGCTGGCGGGAATTATCCCGACGCCTTCTTCACTGCGGGAATTCCTACGCCGGACTTGCTCAAATACGGATCACAGGGCACCTTCATCAAGCTGAACGATCTAATCGACAAGTATGCACCGAATATCAAAAAGCTTCTGAACGAATATCCGGAGGTGCGCAAAGGGCTAACGATGCCGGACGGCAACATTTACTCGTTCCCAACGGTGTTCGATCCCAAGTTTACATCGGTGCTTAGCGGTGGTAAAGTATGGCTCAAAAAAGAGTGGCTAGACAAGCTCAACCTGAAGGAACCGGAAACGACCGAAGACTTTTACAATATGCTGAAAGCGTTTAAGGAAAAAGACCCGAACGGCAACGGCCAGGCGGACGAAATTCCATTCCAGAGCGTTGGCTTGCCCGGCATCATCAATTATTTCAAAGGCGCCTGGGGACTCGGCACACGAGGAATTCTCCATGCCAATGTTGACGTGGATACCTCAGGTAAACTAAGATTTATTCCAACGGATCCAAAATACAAGGAAATGCTGCAGTATGTACAGAAGTTGTATAGCGAGAAGCTGATCGCCGAGGATATTTTCACGATCAAGTCGAACCAGTTTTATGCGACTGGCTCGAAAGGCTTGTACGGCGCAATCCGTACGACAAGCCCGCAGACGCTGATGAATCAGCCGGGATACATCGGCGCTAACGCGTTGAAAGGGCCTCACGGCGATCAGGTGTACACGGCCGTCGGATCCCCTTTGGCCGATCCAGGGGCATTCGTCATCACCGACAAAAACAAGCATCCCGAAGCGACCGTACGCTGGATGGACTATTTGTATGGTGAGGAAGGCAGCAAAATGTTCTTCATGGGCTTCGAGGGCAAGTCGTATGAGAAGACACCCTCTGGCGAACTGCAGTACACGAAGGAAATTACCGCCAATCCGGGTGGCTTAACGTTCGAGCAGGCGCTTGTTAAATACGTCGTATGGCCGGGCGGCGGCTATCCAAACATGGTGCAGCAAAAGTTTTTCAAAGGCGCCGAATCACTGCCGGAGTCGATCGCAGCGGCGGAAAAGTTCGTGAAGTATATACCGAAGGAGATCTGGCCAACGTTCTCTTATACAGCCGAGGAAAATCAGAAGATGGCCGCACTCAGCGCCGATATCAATACATACGTGACGGAGATGAACGCCAAATTCGTCACTGGCAAAACTCCTTTCTCAGAGTGGGACAGCTATGTCGAAACGTTGAAAAAAATGAAGCTGAACGAATATATGTCCATCTACCAAGCCGCATACGATCGATATAAGAAATAATGGCTTCCAGCATCTGACCCGACAGGGCCAGCGGGAAGGTAACCATCGTATAGGCATCGTTCGGGAGGGAGGGGTTGCGGTTGATCCGGAGTCAACGATTTTACCACTTTTTGTTCTCCTACATTTTGCTTGTTGTCCTGTTGCTTGTCGCCGTAAGCAGCGTCGTGCACCGGAGCTTTTTCGAAACACTGCGCAGCGAGGTGGAGGAATCGACCGTAGCTTCTCTCGCCCAGTTTCGAGATGCCGTCGATTTGCGTGTACAGGAAATGAACCGACTCGCCTCCCAATTGTCCGCAAATCCGCAGCTGATGCCGTATACGGCAACTGACGGCGGTTACGGCTCGCTTCAAGCGGTAGCCGAGTTGGAGCAGTATTTGTCTACGAACCTGTTCATCAATGACGTTGTTCTCTATTACAAAAAAAACGGTGTTCCGAAACTTTACGCCGCCAGCGGGACGTACGATATGAACTTGTTTTTTGAAGACATTTACCGATACCGCAACTGGAGCTCCTCTGAATTCATCCGAACGGCCGATACTTTGTCCACTCCTTTCATGCGTCCGGTAGAACCGTTATCGTTCAACCGCGTCGCAGAACAACGCGTTGCTACGTACATGGCGCCGATCCCGTTGAATGCGGAAGTCCCTTATGGCGTTGCGCTGTTTCTTATCCGCGAGGAAACGCTGGCCAGTCTTGCTAAAGGCGTTCTGACCAAATCGAGCGGTATCCTGTTTATATTGAATCAAAAAGGGGAAGTTATATTTCGGCAGGAGAGTGGGGTGTCCGAGCAAACTGGGGATCGTTTGCTTGGAGAAATCCGCAAGATCAATGGACAATATGGTATTGGCCAGGTGTCAACGAACGGACGGGAGTTTTCTTTGCTAACACAACAGTCGAGCTTGCAGGATTGGTCCTACGCGGTTGCGTTGCCAAACGACCAATGGATGGGCAAGGTTTCCAACATACGAGGCATCTTTAATACGACGGTTGTTGCCGTGTTTCTGATCGGGGTTGCGATGGCGATCGGATTCTCGATCCAACATTATCGTCCGTTGAGCAGGCTGGCCCAAATCGTATCGAGCCAGTATCGGTTGGGATTATTCCACAAATCCGGCGATGAGATCGACTACATTTCACGTGCTGTCGGCCAATTGGCGGAGGAGAAGGAGAACTTGCAGCATCGGCTTCGCAGTCAAAGCCGGGCGCTTTCGGAACAAGTACTGATCTCCCTAATCAAAGGGAGGCTGAAAACAAAAGCAGAGATCGACGACATGCTTCAGTTTTCAAATCTGAGCCTTGACAAGCCTTATTACGCCGTTATGTTGCTAAGAATCGACGATTACGCCTCCTTCCGCAAGCAAAATTCCGGTCGGATGCAGGAACTGCTCACGTACGGCTTGATCAAGGCGGTCGAGGAGCTGTCTTTGGAGGCGGGAAGCGGCTTCGGCACAGAAATGATAGACGGTCACGGTATAGTGTTTCTCGTGAGCCTGAACGAAGGGTTCGACGATCCGGAAGTGCTTCGGGAGCTGGCCGAGAAAGCGAGATCGTTTTTCAAGCAATACTTTCGCCTTACCGTTTCGATTGGGCTCGGTGGTATTTATGATGAGGTGGCATCCATTTCCAGGTCATACGTGGAAGCAACCCATGCATCCCGGCATCGATTCGTGCAGGGCTGCGACAGAGTTTTCTCCTTTGACGAAATCGGCCCGACTCAAACGAACGATTATGTTTACCCCGTGGAATGGATCGACCTGTTGGTCAAGGGGATTAAGCAAGGTAACGTCAGTCAGGTCGAGCAAGCGGTGCGGGGCGCGTTTAGCCACATCACGGAGGCGAACATCTCTGTCGAAGCGTCGGAATGTATCTGCTTCGATATCGTCAACAGCACCATCAAGACGGTCATCGAGCTCGAGCTTGAGCTCGCGACCGCCTTGATGAAACGCTGCAGCAACTGTTCGTACCCCGCTGCGAGACATGGATGAGTTGGAGCATCTTGTCGTCGGCATATGTCTCAAAGTTTGCAAATATGTTACAAAGCAAAAAGAAAGTAAAAACGTCGTCCTGCTGGAAACGATGACAGCTTACATTGAGCGTAAATACATGGATCATTCGCTCGACCTTGAAACGATCGCTGGGAAGTTTGGACTCTCCGGTTCGTATGCGACTCGGTTTTTCAAGGATCAAACGGGCTGCTCGCTTATGCGCTACATCGACTCACTCCGCATGGAGGAAGCGAAGCGATTACTAAAAACGACCGAACTGGCCCTCAAGGAAATCATGGAAGAAGTCGGCTATGTCGATATAACGAACTTCATTCGAAAGTTCAAGAAGGTCGAAGGTGTGACGCCGATCCAGTACCGCAACCTTACCAGAGGCACAGTATGATTACCGTGCTGCTGCTTCGTCACACTTCACCTAGTAAGAAATAGAATGTACAACTTAACCTCATGTGTTATGCAGTTGAAGATAAATTCTGGTAATACCTCCGGAAAGTGCTCACTTACAAGAAATATTAGAAGCACATAAACTCAATATATCAAAGAAGTATGTTTTATCAATTTAAGGCATCTCAGTAATTAATAGATAATTGAAAAAAACACGATACTTAAAAATTTATATCGTGTTTTTTTTGTTTTATTCACGAAATTCTGTGACAAAACAATGGGTATCTGAGTACATGCATTCTCCAGCGGACGTCGTCTGCCGAGTGAATACACACGACAGGCTACCGTCTTTCAAAGGTTACGTATCATGATGAGGGATCCGGAATTTTGGGTAACGGATAGTGTCCGACTGCAAAACCGGATTATCCGCTGGTTGGATATTAGGTTCCCCGAGTATACCTCGGTATTTAAAGACTGGACCTACAAACGTTCCTTGGCTACTATTAAAAATTTCCCCACTCTCGTTTAGAATCTCGTGGGTCTGGATAATTAACTTTAGCATTTTCGGAAACTTTGAGGCTTTAGAAGGTGTTTATGGATATGGTGAGTTTATCTTCTGCTATAATCCTTAGGACTTACACCAGTATATTTTTTGAAAATAATAGAAAAATATGAAGGATCAGGAATTCCAACCTCTTCAGCTACTTCATAAGTTTTCAAATCAGTAGTGCTTAATAGTTCTTTAGCCTTTTCTAAACGAACTTTATTAATAGCTTTAGTAACGGTATCACCGGTTTCCTTCTTAAATAGCCTACTTAAATAGCTACTATTAGTGTGTACATAGTCTGAAAGTATCTTTAGTGTAATGGAACTTTTATAGTTTTCATTAATATACCTCATAGTTTTTATGATTATTAAATTATTTTGTTTTGTTATGATGGCTAGCTTTATTGAAACCTCAGAAGCTAGTTCAACTATTAGCTGGGAAAGTTTTAAAGCTGAAGTACAAGCTACTATTTGTTTATATATAGGTTGTTCCTCCTTTGTGAAGCTGGAAAAACTTAAATTATAATTTGAAAGCAAAGCTTGGAAAGCAAAACAAAGATTGATGCCCATATTTTTTATATAGTCTATAGGCTGCTTAGTAGCTCTTAGCTTTTCAAATAGTTCAGAAATAAGTCTAGAAAACTCTGGTCCATTTCCTACTTTAATCTCATCTAGGATATTCTCTATAGAAGTATTTGTTGAAAATTTTTCTTCATGGCACAAGGAATTGACATAGTTTGAATATATACAAAGGCTATTTTCAGTTTTGTTATAAAACCTAGAAGAAAGAGAGATACTAGTTTCTTCATAAGCTGTTTTAAGCTCCATAATATTTAAGTGAGGGTTACTAATTCCAATAGAAATAGGGGCGCTTATAAAGCCTTCTAGAGTTCTAAGAATTTCTGAACATAGCTCAAATAGGAGATAGGAATTTTCATCCTTAAAAGAGATTAGGGTACCTAACTGGCTTTCCTTCAAGCAGACAGTATAAAAAGTATAGTCCTTGAAAACTAAGCTAATCAGCTGTTTTATATCTTCAACATTTGTATTATGGATTTCAAATAAAAGTACATAATAGGAAGTTAAATTTAATTCGAGCTCGTTAGCTTTGTCAGCAATAGCGCTGTTTGTTTTTATTACTCCATCAAAGACATCCTTAATAAATTTTTCTCTTAAAGCTTCTGAGTAATCAATAATTTTATTTTTAAGCAAGCTAAGGCTATAATCTACTTCTACTGCAGCAAGCAGCTGTGCCTTAGCTTTTGTTACTGCAGCAATCAGTTGCACCGGTTCTGTTGGCTTAAGGACAAAGTCTACTACATTATATTTAAGGGCAGCTTGAGCATAGGAGAAGTCAGTATAACCTGTTAAAATTATGACCTTTATCGGCAGAACCTTTTCGTGAATATATTTTGCTAATTCTATTCCATTCATTCCAGGCATTTTAACATCTGTAACTATTATTTCAGGAGCTAGCTCTTGGATTTTTTCTATAGCCTCTAACCCATTAATTGCCTCTCCAACTACTTCACAGTCTGCAGAAGCCCATGCTACAAAATTAACTAAACCAAGTCTGATAGCACGTTCATCATCTACAATTAATACCTTATGCATTATTAAGTTCTCCTTTATCTAATGGAATTCTAACTATGACTTCAGTTCCTTTACCTAATTCACTGGTGATATTTATTCCATAGTTTTCACCATACAAAAGCTGTATCCGTTTATTTGAGTTATATAATCCTATACTTACATGTTTTTCACTTTTTAAGGTAGTAAGCTTATTTGTTTCAAAACCAGCTCCATTATCCAGTATTTCAATTTGTATTCCCTCAGAATAGAACCTAAAGCTAATAGTAAGCAAGCCCTTGCTAAGTTTCTCTTCAAGCCCGTGGATTATTGCATTTTCTACTAAGGGCTGAATACAAAGCTTAGGAAGATAGTAGGATAAAATGGAACTGTCATCTACATTAACCTTACTTTCAAACCTATCTTTGAAGCGGCTATGTTGGATGGAAAGGTAAAATTGTATATATTGGAGCTCTTCTTCTATGGTTATTTTTTCCTTGCCACTAAGGGAAAGGTTAGCGCGCAAAAAGGACGCTAAGGGGGAGATAATTTCGTTTATTTCTTTATTTTCTGTGGCTCTAGCATGCCAGCTAATGGTATCTAGTACGTTAAAGAGAAAATGAGGATTTATTTGCGCTTGTAAGGACATTAATTCAGCTTTCGTTAAAAGTAATTGCTTTATATATACATCATTTATAAGATACTGAATTTCATCTGTCATTTTATTAAAGGTTTCTGATAATTGCCTAAGCTCTAAAGCTTTATAACTAGGCATTTTAGTTGCATAGTTTCCTTTTCTAATATGATTTATATTCTTCATTAAATCCTTAATAGGTTTGGAGATTTTAGCTGAAAGCAAAATAGTAAGCACTAAGAATAGTAGTAGAATTAGAGCGATTACTTCAATATATCTTAAAAGATCCTCTGAAAACTTAGAAAATACCTGCTTTTTAGAGACAGAGATACTGGAGATAAAGTTATATTTTTCTATTGGTTTAGCCATGGTCAAATAAATTTCTCCCTTACTAGTTACTTCCTTTAATTCAGTAGAAGAGCCCTCGTCTAGGTTAGCATTTATTTTCTTGCCTAGCATACTAGTGTCGGTATGAAGCAAAACTTCCTTGTTTTTATTAACAAGGATGGCTTGGGCACCTTTATATTGAGTAATATCTTTAAAGTTTTTCGATAGAATTTGCACATCTATGGCAAAAATAATTGTGCCAATATGCTCTAAAGAGTATTCACTTTTCATGTTTTTAACTAAGTAAAGGGTTTCATCTTTTTCAGTAGGGGGTATTATTTGAGTTGCCTCAAGCTGTAAGGAGCTTTCCTGGTAAGCCCTTACATTATGTTGAAGAGAAACCTCCGTAGTTAAACTATTATGTTCAATGTGGTAATGGGCGTTTTTACTATCAAATATATATACAGATTTTATTAGCTGTGCATCCCACAAGTAGTTATAGATAAGTAAATAAGACAATTGTTTTTCGATATTGGTTTTTTGCATGGCTTGATGAACTTCCTCAAAGTTTGGAGATTCTTTATCTAAATTATCTCTAATTAAAGGGTTGGACATGAAAAATAGTAAGGTTGAATCTATAGTATCAAATTGCGCTTTCAGATTATTATTGGTTTGATTTAAAATCTGAGAAAGTTCCCTTTCTGCATTAGATCTTAGGGTATTTGACATCGTAAAATAAAAATACCCACCAGTTACAGAGGTAATAAGTATTACAATAAAGGTTATAAGAAGAAAAAGCTTAAATCTAATAGTATTCATAACAGCACCTCGCATAAGGAATGCATAGTAATTCGACATAGCTTTTACCAATCCTTTTTCCTTATAAATAGGGTAAAATTAATAAAAGAAAGTAAAAATAAAAAAATTTTTTATTTGTAAGTAAAGGTCTACTGAATTTTCAAAAAACTAGGCAATAAAAGTAAAAGTTTAAAACATTTTACTCAATTAACTTAAGGCTTAAAATTTTCTATAATAAACTCAACTTGAAAATATAGGGGGATACAGATAAAACAAACCAGAAAAAGAATCTTAGCAGCATTGGTTTGCTGAGCAATGACATTAAACTTAAGGGGTTGTTACGCAAAAGACGGACAGCGCTTTCATTTGTACAGCGCTTATCCTCAGAAAATGAATAATGGTTCTGGTTGGCGAGAACCTGAGACTGAAAATATAGGAGGAAATATAAATGAAACAAACGACAAAGAGAATCTTAGTAGCAATGGTTTGCGGTGTAATGACACTAAACTTAATGGGTTGTAACACTAAAACGGAAAGTGCTTCCACTAGTACAGCTACTAGCACAAAAAAACAACCTGTAACCCTTAAAATAGCTACTTATTGGGTAGGTACTTTACCAGAGGCAGCTTTCTTTAAAAAATTAGTAGAGGAATTTCCAAAATCAAAATTGGGAGAGGGAGTAACCCTTGAAGTAGAAGAAATACCAGGAGCGGATGCTTATGCTCAGAAGATGAAGCTGCTAATTTCATCAGGAGACCTTCCAGATATAATTCAAGCCACGGGTGCTAATTACTTAGATTTAGCTGTAAAATCAGGAAAAGTAACGGATTTGACACCTTACTTTAATGCAGATGAAGACTGGAAGGGTTTATTTGACCAAAAGTCATTAGATTATAACTCTAGAGATGGCAAGATTTACGGAGTTCCTTATACTAAGGAAGTTGGTACTATGTACTATAATAAAGAATTGTTTAAAAAAGCAGGTATAGCAGAATTCCCCAAAACCTGGGATGAGTTTTTTATAGTTTGTGAAAAGCTTAAAGCAGCTAATATTACTCCAATTGCCTTGGATACCGCAGAGTATGGATGGTTCACTTCCTTAATGCTTTGCTCCATGATTGGCACTAGTGGAACAAATGGTAACAAGTGGATGAATACGGCCTTTCCTAAAGACTATACTTCTCCAGAAGTAATTAGTGCGTTTGCAAACATTCAAAAACTGTTCAAAAACTATACAACTAAAGATGCAGTAGGTGGAAACTGGGTAGTTCCTACAAATCACTTTGAAAAAGGTGAGGTGGCTATGATTGCCAATGGACCATGATGGTACCAGATTTTAAAGATACTACAAAGGTGGAAGCTGGTTTCTACGATAAAGTTGCAGTTGCACCCTTCCCAGGTGAAGGTATAATTTCAGTTCCACAGTTTGGTGAAATGATAGGTGCTAAGGACAAAGCCAAAATAGAGGCGGCTATAAACTTTGAAAAATTCAAGACCTCTATGGAAAATCAAATAGAATACATGAAAATCACTGGAAATATTTATGAGTCGCCAAAGATTCCAGCACCGACTAATATCATAAAAGACAATCCATTACTAGGGGATATTATTGATCTTAGCAGCAAGATAAAAACAACCTATGGAGAAAACCAAGCTTTATGGTATCCAAACACTTTAGACGCATTAAGTAATCTGCTTCCAGACCTTGCTTTCGGAAAGTTAACGCCTGAGGATATGGCAAATAAAATCACAGAAGTAGCTCGAAAAAATAAATAATATGAATTTAAATAAGGATAAATCCTCATGGAATGTGGGGATTTATCTTTTAGAGGGAAGGATTTATGTGGTTAAAAATAAAAATTTTTGGGTGATTGCTTTTATAGCTCCCACAGTATTGCTTTTTACTATAATTTTTGCTCTCCCATTAGTAACTGTATTTGTTACAGCCTTTTGTAATTACACGCCTTTTCAAAGCCCTGTATTTGCAGGTATAGATAATTTCAAAACTTTGTTTATAAACAATAGCGACTTCTGGAAGGCCATAAGTAACACTACAATTTGGATCCTGCTTCAAACCACCCTATCTATTTCATTCGGAATATTAGTGGCACTTTTACTTTACAGAAAGCCTTTTGGCTGGAAATTTGTAAGAGCTTCTTACATGATTCCCAATATTATACCTACTGCAGCTACAGGCCTAATGTTTTATCTATTACAAAATCCAGATTTAGGCATTGTAAAAAGTATTTTTGTAGCCTTAGGCAAGGGAGATTTAACTCCAAACCTATTTGGCAATAGCAGCTATACTTTTATAACGGTTACCTGTACTTGGATCTTCTATTCAGCCTTTAATACAATACTAATCATGTCCGAAATAGGTACCATACCTACGGAGGTTTTTGAATCTGCAAAAGTGGATGGGGCCAGCCGCTTTCAGGTAGATTTATTTATAACCTTACCAATGTTAAGAAATATATTAACTACCTGCGTTATTTTGGCTGCTGTTAGTATGATATCTCAATTTGATATTTTATATATAACTACCAAGGGTGGGCCAGATAATACCACTTTAAATTTACCAATTTACCTCTTTAAAACTGCAAACTTAGAAATGAATTATGGCTTGGCTAATGCTATAGGTGTCGTTCAAATTATCTTTGGCTTATTTTTAGTATTCTCTATTGGTAAAATATTTAAATTCGGTAAAAAAAATGAATAGAAGGGAGGGCTAAAAATGTTTAAAAGTTTTGTAATTGTTCTTATAAAATATATAGTTTTGTTATTTTTCGTAGTTATTTCTATAGGACCGATACTATGGGTAATCCTAGGTTCCTTTAAAACTCATAAAGAATTATTTGGAAATTCGGCTTTTTCTATTCCTAAGCAATTTAGTTTTAGCAACTATGAGAAGGCCATGTCTATAGCACCTGTAGGAAAGTTCTTTACAAATTCTCTACTTATTTGTGGAATAAGCACCTTGTTAAGTGTGATTATAGTTTCTTGTTGCGCCTATGTGGTGGCAAGATTTGATTTTAAATTTAAAGGTCTTTTGGTGCTGCTAATATCTTCAGTACTATTAATTTCAGCGCAATCCATATCCCAACCAATTTTTGTTTTATTTAAAACCTTTAATTTATTTGACACTAAAACAGGACTTATATTAGTATATTTAGCCTTTAGTATACCTGTAACCTTTTATATTATGAGAAGCTATTTCCTCAGCATACCGAAATCCTTAGATGAGTCGGCCTACATAGATGGGGCTGGTTTCCTTAAAACTTATTTACAAATAATACTCCCATTGGCAAGGCCTGGTGCTGCAACTGCAGCTATACTTCAGTTTATAGGCTCTTGGAATGAATTCTATTTTGCCTTAATTCTAACCAGCGGAAATAATGCAAGAACCGTCCCAAT